>CAZHXN010000027.1:8306-29722 GCA_964536415.1 uncultured bacterium | reverse complement strand
GGGCCACATCAAAATCCCCAACGATCCCCAAAATCATGCTTTCTGGGCGAAACGACTGCTGATAAAAGGTGATGACATCCTGGCGCTGCAAGCGATCCAGATCAGCATACTCCAGGGTGCGCACATAGGGGCTGTCTGCCCCGTAGAGCAGCTTGCCAAATTCCCGCTGGCTAATCTCCCTTGGTGTGTCATTGCGGCGGGCGATCGCGCCTCGTAACTGGGCCTTGGCAAAGTCGATCTTATCCTGGGCAAAGATCGGTTCCTGGAGGATTTCCGCCAATAGGGACATAACCCAGGGGAGATCTTCACTCAGGGCACTAAAGCTAGCCGAACCCGATACGGTATTGATGTCGGTTTCGATCGTGGCGGCTCGCTGTTCTAACAGCGCATTGATCGCATCTCCACTGTGGCGCTGGGTCCCCCCTGTCCGCAGGACTGTGCCCGTGAGATCGGCAACCCCGACGCGCTCGACCGGCTCCTGGCGTTCCCCTGTTCGGAACAGGGCCAACCCACTAACCAGAGGCAGATCATGGTTTTCGATCAGATAGACGCTGATCCCATTCGCCAGGGTAAAGTGAGTCGTGGCAGGCAGTTGCAGGGTCGGGAGGGGCGCAAAGTCCAGGTCGGTATAGTGGCGAGGCGTGAGCGCCAAGGAGGCAGGGACATTAGTCAGGAAGATGCCTAGCCCCACCAGGCACCCCAAACATCCCCATAGCAGCGATCGGGGGGTCAACAGTTGCATAGCGTGAATCGACTGAATAGGAACACAATGCCCCAATAATTCCCTAGGTTAGCAAAAGCAAGATCGCGGCAACTGGCTTAGGGTCACCGCGATCGCAGCAATACATAAACAATGCTTAACGTAACTGTTGAGTCCTCCTGATGCCTCAACAATTTCATTCATCGAGGCACAGGGTTGCCCAGGTGGAAAACCTGGGGATTGGGTTAGGCGTCGCTTTCAATGTGAATGAACAGCAAGCCCATCACCACGGCTGGCATCAGCCAGCAAACCACGGGAATCAGAATCCAGGGCAGAAACGAAGCTGCATAGTCGCCAGTCATGACAAACTCTCCTTACAAGTCTGGTTACAGTCTAGGGATGGCCTTCAGGACAAGAAATTATTGCCCTTAGTTCACCAAGCCCCGGAAGATGGCATCAATCCCATCAAAGTTGGTCAGCAGGAAGTAGGCCACGAAGGCTCCCCCCATGCCACCGACAAAGAAGCCACCGGTAAATTCACTCCAGCCCCGTGAGCTATGGAGAGAATCGGACGGCTCATCCCCCTTGTAGGAAACCAGACCGTGGGCACCTAGACAGGCGGAGGCCAACAAGATCAGAGCAATGCCGGAAACCAAACCGCCCAAGGCAGCGGCATCCGAGTCACGCAGGGGACCTAGCTCAACCCAGGGGCCAATGACAAAGTAGCCGTGAGCCAACCCCACTTCCAACCCCCGCACCAGGGGCGACAACCCCTTGCGATAGGCGGGCAAGTTGTTAATAAATGCACGGCTAAACCCGGAGGAATTGATCGGGGTCTCCAGGTTACCGATTTGGGGGTCCCCATTGGCAGGACCGATGAGTGGACGAGTTGCAGTCATAGTTCTTAATTCACTCTCAGGTTAAGGGTCAACGCAGGGGATGGAAGAGGAGGTCGGGATAGAAACGGTTGAATTCAATCAGAATTCCCGCCGTGATCGTTAGCCAAATGGCTGTAACCACGGGAGCCGAAGCCAGAAATCGTTGCATAAAAAATGACTCCAAATTATTTAGGGGTCTACATCAAGCAGAATCGCCGATAGACTGGGATATCAGCCACCTAGCGATTTGAATGAGGGCTAGCGAGGCGATACGGAAACTTCTTCGTCCTTGGCGATCAATTCGCCGGAGGCAAATTCCTTGAGCGCAGCCAACGGCCAGATGAAGCCGGTCAAGGACAGGCTAACTGCCAAGGGAATATCGATGATGATTTCCTTCTCTTCAGGATTGCTCGACTTCTTCGCTGCCTGGAGGTAGGCGCGACCAACCCAACCAATCCAACCCGCAATATAAAGGAAGAGAACACTGGGAATTAAAAAGTCGCCAGCACGGCTGAGACGACCATCGACGATGAGATGGGGTAGCCCCTCTGGCCCACAAAGAGCTTCGGAGTAACGCTCAAAACGCTTTTTGCCGGAATCCGGATCGGCAGTCGTTGGTCGTGCATTTTTCGCCCGTTGTAAAAATGCAGAGGACTCGCTACAGGGAACGAGTCCAGCCACATCAGCGGATGCAGTGGGAACAACGGCAGCCCACAGAAAGATTGCCAGTACAAGAGCAAATAGTCTTCGCATGAAACGAATTCCTTATGGTTACAGGTTTCCCCTCAGTAAAACAAAATCTCGATTCCCTAAGGGGTTCTCCGATGGAGAGGTGGCGCGGCTGCGTCACGAATCGAGACGACGTAGCTAAAACCGATCGGGGACTAACAGTGGACCCCAGCAAGGATATCCTTTTGGAGCAACCTGAATCGCTCCCGCTCAGTTTAAGCTGCTATTAGCACTTCTATATCAGAAAACTACCAGCCAATGGGCACTGTCCTCGCAATTGAAACAAGTTGTGACGAAACAGCGGTCGCAATTGTAAAGAATCGTCAAGTTTTGAGTAGTATCGTTGCGTCGCAAATTGATTTGCATCGCCAGTATGGGGGGGTGGTGCCGGAGGTGGCGTCGCGGCAGCATCTGGAATGGATCAATCCGGCGATCGCTCAGGCGTTCGCGGAAGCGCAGGTGGATTGGGGGGCGATCGATGGCGTTGCGGCGACGTGTGCGCCTGGGTTGGTGGGGGCGTTGCTGGTAGGGGTGACAGCGGCTAAAACCTTGGCGATGTTGCATCAGAAGCCGTTTCTGGGGGTGCATCACCTGGAGGGTCACATCTATGCGGCCTATTTGAGTGAACCGGACCTCCAGCCGCCGTTCTTGTGTCTGTTGGTGTCTGGAGGGCATACGAGCTTGATTCAGGTGCAGGACTGTGGCCAGTATGCGGTGTTGGGCCAAACCCGTGATGATGCGGCGGGGGAAGCGTTTGATAAGGTGGCGCGGCTGTTGGAGTTGGGCTATCCCGGCGGGCCGGTGATCGATCGGCTGGCGGCGGTGGGTGATCCCCAGGCGTTTCCTTTGCCGGAGGGTAAGGTTTCTCTGCCGCAGGGGGGCTTCCATCCCTATGATTGCAGCTTTAGCGGTTTGAAGACGGCGATGCAACGGCTGGTGGCCCAGGTGCGGGCGGAACGGGCGGTGTTGCCGGTGGCGGACTTGGCGGCGAGTTTTCAGGCGACGGTGGTGCGGGCGTTGACGCGGCGGACGATCGCCTGTGCGCAGGATTATGGCCTGGGGACGATCGTGGTGGGGGGAGGGGTCGCTGCTAACCGGGGACTTCGCCAGCAACTCCAGGCGGCGGCGACGGCACACCAGTTGCGGGTCTTGTTCCCTCCAATGAAGTTTTGTACGGACAATGCGGCGATGATTGCGGCGGCGGCAGTGGAACATCTCGATCGGGGGTATACTTCGCCCTTAACCCTGGTGCCCCAGTCCCGCTGGCCGATTACGGCGGTCAGAGAATTCTATTCCCCCTCGTGAGGAGCGCCAATTCAAGCGCCAATTCAAGAGTGAAGTGCAACACCTAGGGGACTAGGAGTGATGCACAGGAATGGTAATCACAGGCTGGAACTCCCAGTTTGCCGTGGCTGACTCCATTAGAATGCACGACTACCATGCGAGGTTAGCCATTCTTGGCAAGATAGCCTTAGTCCAATAATGATAATAGTCGATCGCGCATAATGTCTGGAATGTCTGGAGGGGTACCTCGCTGCCAAGGGCCTGCAATTAAGGCCAACAGGGGTTCCTCCTGAACAACAGCAATGTGATTCGCTAAGACACTATGAATCACAGCTAGTGGTTCAAGGGGTTGACCACAGAAACTATCACAAAGATCGTGCCATTTCTGTATCTTAGCCAAATCATTGCTGATAATTAAATAATGCGTACATTGTTCCACTACCGGTAATTTGATGATATCCGGAACACCTCCTACGTCTACTAAAGTTAGATCCACCATTTGGCGAATATTATGTAACTCCTGGGCACGATCGCGAAAAAATCGTTCAATTAACCCTGGCGCGTCTTCTTGATGATGTAAGCGGCGATTATGGTGCGATCGCAACTGCTCTGCCAAGGCGGAATCAGGGGTTTCAAAGGTATGATTGCCCTCACCATCCCAGTTCGCCCGAAATAGATAATGACTCCGCTGGGGTACCGCCTTGGTCAAGGCGAGCCGGAGGGCATTCGCAAGGACGCTTTTGCCACTATTGGGTGGTCCCCCAATTAACACGGCTGGCCCTGGCGTTTCTCGTACTGTCACAGCTATCCGATCGCCAGGGGCCGGGTCCGCCACCTGACTGCTCACCACGATCGCTGCCCGACAACGCAAATCACAACAGGCTACCCACGGAAACGCCGCTAGACGATCAATCAAATGACCATACAACCAAACGGGTGCCCGTCCATAGAGCACAACCCCGGTTGTCGGATCGAGATCTGCGGGTAGGGTTAGTGTCCCCAGGGCAGCAGGGGTGACATAAGGCGTCGCCAGGGAAATTGCAATCGCTTGGGCGTCTGATCTCCCTAATTTTAATGCGATCGGCTGAAGGGTTACCTCACACATCCTTGTCTCCTTAAACAGACACACAACCTAGGGCAAACGCACGGGTAGGACCTGACCTACCGTCACCGCATGGGTATGGGTTGCCACGACCACTGCGCCTAAACGCGGGTCATAGCAACCCACCCAGGCCGCTGGATGGCACTGATGGACCAGATAACCGTACAACCAGATGGGTCCCTTTCCTTCGATGACAATGCCTTGTCCAAAATCAAGGGATGAGGGCAAGGATAGTCCCCTGAGATCTTCGGGTTCAATAATGCCATCGGCAGTCACTAACGTGAACCGCAGATGCTGATAGATCGCCCCCGTCTCAGTTTGGTGGGGGATGACTATAAGCTGGATTGCTGCCATTACTATCCTTGTTCTACGGAACAATGCCACTCTAGCAGAACACTGGAAATATCCTCTTCCAAACTCCCTCAACTGGCTTGTGATGCCAGAAAGGTGGGGTTCCGATTCCGGTTTATGATTGAATGAGAACTATTTATTTGTCGGGGTCAACGCCAATGGTCACACTTCAACTGCGCCAATTGGAAGTACCACCTGGAAAGTGTCTGTTGCTCGTCTGTTGCTCCACGATGTGAGTTGGTCAGACTTTGAGAGCATTTTGGCGGAGATGGAAAATCATCGCAGCACACGCATCGCCTACGATAATGGTTTGTTAGAAATTATGGCACCTTTACCAGAGCACGAGTATTTCAAAGAAACCATCAGTGATGCTCTCAAGGATATCAGTGAGGAACTTGAGATCAATTATGAAAGCTATGGCCCTACAACTTGGAGAAAGCGAGCAGAGCAAGCCGGGATAAAACCTGATAATTGCTTTTACTTCCAGAATGAAGCTCGTGTGCGGGGTAAACTCACCTTTGATCTGGATCGAGATCCCCGGCCCGATCTAGTGCTAGAAATTGACCTCATGAGTAAATCTCTCAATCGTTTCCCAGTCTATCAACGTCTGGGAGTGGCAGAAATTTAGTGCTACGATCAAGGACAACTCATGGTTTACCGGCTGCAAGCAGGTGAATACCGTCAGGCAGACCAGAGTACCGTTTTCCCGGCTCTGCAAGTGCAGGAGTTGCCTCAGCTCATCGCGGCATATCGTGAACAGGGGCGATTGGCTCTACGGCGAGCCGTGAGAGCCTGGGTAAGAGAGCAGATTGGCTAGAAAAGTCGTCCAATTCGCTCCCTGAGTTCTGCGGCTGCCGCAGACAGGTGTTCAGGTGTATATCCGGTTGTTTCAACAGAGACGGCAATGCATGCTTTATCACTGTCGTGCAAGTGTAGCCACAGAACTTTACGTCCATCTGGAAGATCTCTGGGTGACCCTTTCACGCCATTTTTAGGAGCGGAAAAAGCATTTTGGTCGAAGCGAACCAGATCGACCCAGGGTAAGTCCTGGAGAATTTTTGCGACCTTTTTCCAACTTTTAGGTCGGTGGTGTCCCTGTTTATCGGCCTGAACTTGGATAACCTGATCGCACGATCGCCCGGATTCAGGTAAGCTAGCGCTGAAAGACTTCGGCTCAGGTTGCCCACTGGTCAGGCAGGGAGCGATCGTCGTTGGTGCGTAGGGAGGTGCCTACGGTCATGATGATGGTTTGCATAGTCACAGCAACTTACTCATAAAGGCTCATAAAGTAAAGGCTCATAAAGGTTCTGCTTAGGTTCCTGCTTAGTTCAAATCTTCAAAAAATTCTCTTAAACGAGTGATCAACTCCTCCCGTACAACCCGAGTCATATCTGAAGCTGAGAGGGAATTTTGTCGCATTTCTGTGTGGGCGATATCATTGCGCATATCTCGTAATTGTAACCACAGTTGGGAGCATCTCGCAATGAGTAGAAAGATCTAGAGCTATACCATGAGTGGAAATGCTTAGAGGTGGAAGTATGAGAGAATAGAAGGGAGCGTAAAACAGCAAGAACATGACACCTGAAGAAAGCCAAAGCTCGCAAGAACATCTGAAAGCTACCGCAGCCATCTTAGTCAAGAATACACCGA
The DNA here is from genome assembly GCA_964536415.1 of uncultured bacterium. GTDB lineage: Bacteria > Cyanobacteriota > Cyanobacteriia > B231 > B231 > Trichothermofontia. The sequence continues at coordinate 23,028 of CAZHXN010000027.1, read as the reverse complement.
AGCGCAACTCAAAGACTTTGCTAGTATTGAACTGGCAGTGAGAGAGCACGTAATTAAAGAAGTAACACCAGCGATTGGAAAATTTTTTTTAAGCAGCCGTGAACCTGCCGTGGGGAGGCTGCGAAAAATTCGGACGAGCATAGGAATCTGGCAAGTGAGTGAAAAACAAAGCCAAAAACTGGGCTTAAAAAAACATAGTCACTTGAGTCCCCAACTAGAGATCAATTGTCTATTGCTAAGTGCGAACGTATCCTACGCCAATGCCGCGAGAGACTTAGAGAAATTCACTGGAATTTATGTTGATCATAGTACCCAAAAGAGAATAGTACATCGACAGGAGTTTGCGGAGTTCCAAGGCACCGAAGCGGTAACAACTCGGAGTATTGATGGTGGTAAAGCCAGATTACGGACAGACCCAGATGAAGCGAGTGAGTGGCGAGATTACAAAGTCGTAACTTTGCATAATCAAGGGTGTGCGGCCTTCTTTCAAGACAGCGATAACTTAGTAGCTTTGGTCAACCAGCAACCTTTATCAAAACCAATCACTTGTTTGGGAGATGGTCATACCGGGGTATGGAAAGTAATGACAGATATTGCGACTGCATCACAACGGCGAGAGGGCTTAGACTGGTATCATCTCAAAGGGAATCTTTATAAGGGAATCTTTATAAGGTTAGCAGTTATCAGCAACGGTTACGGCAAGTTGAGACGAGTCTTTGGCAGGGTAACATCGAGGCAGCGATGAGCGCTTTTTCTAATTGGGATATCCCGCAAGTGAAAAACTTTTTATCTTATCTTGAGAGACATCGATTACGCATTCCCGATTACCACACTTATCAAGCTCAGGGAATTACGATTGGCTCTGGTGCTGTTGAATCAACCATTAAGCAGATTGGGCATCGAATTAAAATATCTGGTCCTCAATGGCATCGCCATAATCTTGCGCAAGTTTTGAAGCATCGCTGCGCTTATCTTAATCTCGCCTATGCTTAAATAGAAATACTGACCCTAAGCATCTCTACTCAAACATAACTAACATGCTCCCAAGTCAGCTTTGCAGCCTCAATATTATGCCTTTTATAGCAATCGTGTTGTACTCATGGTTGTACTCATGTTAGTAAGTAATACCGTGATATTGATCGAGGTGGTAAAGTATTCCCAGGTTATCAACCTTTTCAACGGAATTACTGATCCCAGTTAAACAAATTATGAAATCTCTTGTATTAGCTTTAACCCTGGCCTCCCCATTTCTAGGCAGCTATGGTATGACCACTCCAGCGATCGCCACAGAAGCGGCCCTGGAAGTGGCCCAAGTATCAACCGCATTACAAGGTGAGTGGGTACTGTTGGGCTGGGGCGACGCGGCGAATCTGACGCCGCCAGTCGCAGGTACGCAGGTGACCGCTCATTTTATGGGCGATCGGCTGTTCGGTTCAACGGGCTGTAACAACTACACGACCTCGTTTACCACCGAAGGGGCCGCCTTGAAACTGGGGCCAGCCGCCACCACGATGAAGGCTTGCGCCGACCCGATCTCTCAGCAAGAAAGCCAATTTCTCATGGCGCTGAGTGGGGTGAAAACCTATGCAATTACCCCCCAAGGCCATCTGCATCTGACCTACGAGACGGAAGCCGGTAGCGGCGTGTTGGCCTTTGTTCCCCTGGCCACCTACCAAGGTCCAGCCCAGGAAGCGATTCCCGCCTTGTGGTAAGGATAGGGGCGGCTTGCTCAAAAGGTGACCTGATGATTTCAAGACTTAGGATACGTTCCTACTGGTTCCTGTTACTGTTGCCTGCTCTCGTGCTCCTGACTCCGATCGCCCGTGCCGATCGTCCGGTGGGCGGTAGCTGGCTCGATCGGGCTGAGAACTGGAACCGACCGGGTGCCTCGGTACCCCTAGCACCCCGGCCAGCGGGTGGCGGTAATTTGGCCAACTGCCCCAACAATCGGCGATCGGCGGCATTACCCGAAGATGCCTTGGTGACGGCGGCGGGCTGGACGTTAACCGGGGCGGCCTACCTACATGGGCCAACTACCGTGGTCATGGGTATGGCGAACGCGGATGGGATGTGCCGTCCGCTCCAGTATCAGGTCTTTGTCTTCCACAATGGCCAATTTGCTGGAACCCTGTCGCCGCAGCCAATGGATGCCCGCAGCGATGGCAGCCTGGTGAGCCGTGATTTGTATCGTGATGATTTCCTAAGTGCAACGTTTGCTCGCTATTCTCCAGCCGATGCCCTCTGTTGCCCATCCGGAGAAAGTCGTCTGAGTTATGCCATCCAGATGCAGGCGGGTAAACCCTTGCTGGTGCCCCAGTTGCCCGCCAGTCGGGAGGCTACTGGCCAATAATGGGGCTAATCAGGGGGCTAGTTGGGTCTCGTCAACTCGATGTCAACCTACTCAGTGCGGCCTACTGGCGCGGCAAGTCTAAGCTGTTGGGGAAAAGCTGGTGAGTGTGTTGGGTCTCGCAGGCTCGACACCAACCTACGACCCATTATTTTAGGCTTGACAGTCTATTACCGCCCCCAATTTTAGGGGTGAAATACCCCTCTAACCGCCTTTCCTGGCATGGGCTAGGGCTAATTGTTGGTAGTGGTGGGCGTGTTCAATCAGTTCGGCGGCTTCCGCCTCGCTCACCGATCGCACAGCTTTAGCGGGCATTCCCACAACCAAAGTGCGGGGAGGGACATCCTTCGTCACCACGGCCCCCGCGCCCACAATGCTCCCGGTACCAATCCGGACCCCATTGAGGACGATCGCGCCCATACCAATCAGGCACCCATCCTCAAGCTGGGCACTGTGAATAATCGCCCGATGCCCCACGGTCACATGGTCACCCAGGATCGTCGGTTGGCCCGGATCACCATGTAAAACCGCCCCATCCTGGATATTGGTATTGGCCCCAATTTCAATCCGTTCCACATCGCCACGGACCACAGCCCCATACCAAATGCTGGCTCCCCGCCCCAGAGTCACCTGACCCACGACCGTCGCCGTGGCCGCCACAAAGGCTGCCGCAGAACAGTCCGGGGTATCTAAACACACAGACCAGCCAGAGGGAGACGGCGGATCGCGATCGGGGAGAGGGGACGGATGGGCATCGGCGGTCACAGAGAAATCCTCCCTTCTTAACGCTTAGAGCCAGGGTTCCCTAGTTATAATAGGGCTGGCACTGATCGAGTGGAAGTCGGTGACGCTTTACGCCTGCCCAACCCATGAACCTAGCCCTCCAGCAATACCCTATCTTTGGCCCAGACATTCAGTGTCCCCATTGCCGTCAAACAATTCCGGCTCTGACCCTGACGGATACCTACCTGTGCCCGCGACACGGGGCTTTTGAGGTTAACCCGGATACGGAGGAATTGGTGCATCTTCAGTCGGGGCGGCATTGGCGGCGCTGGAACAATGAATGGTATCGCCAGCATACCCATCCGGACGGCATTCGCTTTGAAATCCATGAAGCCCTCGATCGCCTCTATACCCAGGGTTACAAGGCCACCCGCGTCATTATTGCCCAGCGCTACCGGGATTTGATCAGCACTTACCTCGATCGCAGTACACCTTGGCGGGGGCAGGGGGATGTGGCGAAGCCCCGGTTATACGGCTTGCCGGTGGATTTTAGTCCCGATCCGTCAGAGGAACCCTGCTGGAACGTGATCAACTTTGACCTGGAGAAGGAACCGGGTGCCCCGACTCGCTACCCCTACTTCCGGCTGTTTGAGTAAGGGTGGGTATTTCGTATTCGTTGATCCGGTAGCCTTGACCCATGCACCACGCTTCCATTCGGACAGCTAATATCCACCGAGCGATCGCCTTTTATGAGCAATTAGGATTTACCGTCCAGGAGCGTTTCACGACGGGCTATACCCTAGCCTGCTGGCTGGAGGGACTGGGGGGCCGCATTGAACTCATCCAGATTCCCCAACCGCGACCGGCTGCCGATGCCTTTAGTGACGAACACTACACCGGCTATTACCACCTCTCCTTTGATCTGACGGATGATCTGACCGAACGTGCGATCGATCTGCCCACTTGGTTGGCGGCCCTGCGGACCCAATTTGAGCAGGCGGCAGCGAGTCAGCCCGATCAACTGTCTCCCCTGACGGTACTCCTGGAACCCCAACAGCAAATGATTGGCGATCGCGTCTATGAGGTGCTGTTCCTGGCCGACGCAGATGGTCTACCGTTAGAATTTATCCGGCGTTTGACCTGAGTGACCCCGTTCCCTTAGCCCCCTGCCTGGACCCTTCTCATGTTTCAACCCCTTGGCTTTCAGCAAACCTCGATCGTGACTTCCCTCGGACGTATCGTTTACGATACCGCCGACCCCAAGTCCTGGCTGGAGAATCTGGCTCCCCCGCGTGAGCCTGAGCCAGAAGCCGACCCACCTACTGCATCCGCCCAACCTACTCCTGAACCAGACACCTCACCTTGGCCCACCCTGGTCTTTCTGCACGGTTTTGGAGGTGGCTCCTCGGCCTACGAGTGGTCCAAAGTTTACCCCGCCTTTGTCACCGACTATCGCATCCTCGCCCCTGATCTGCTGGGGTGGGGGCGCTCCGAACATCCGGCCCGTGACTACCGGATTGACGATTACCTGACGACGATTGCTGAATTTCTAGAGCAAACCTGTAGCGGGCCAGTGACCGTCATTGCTTCCTCGCTCACAGCGGCCTTCTGCATTCGTCTGGCGATCGCCCGTCCAGAATTATTTCAAGCCCTGATTCTCACTACCCCGGCTGGGCTTTCGGATTTTGGGGAAGACTACCGGCGCAATTTCTTTGCCCAGTTAGTCGGTACACCGGTGCTCGATCGTTTGCTCTATAGCTTTGCCATTGCCACCGAGGGCGGTATCCGCAGCTTCCTGGAAACGCGCCAATTTGCCAACCCCGATCGCGTCTATCCGGAACTGGTGGCGGCCTATTTAGCATCGGCCACCCAACCCAATGCGGAATACAGCGCCCTAGCGTTTGTGCGGGGGGATCTGTGCTTTGATTTATCCCTAACGATCGCTGACCTGACCACGCCGACGGCCATCCTGTGGGGGGAAGAATCCCAGTTTACGGGTCCCAATCTGGGGCAACGGCTGGCGGATCTGAATCCCAAGGCCATTAAACTGTTTCAACGCCTGCCGGATATCGGTCTAACGCCCCAACTCGAAGCCCCGGAACTGACGATCGCCCTAATCCGCCATTGTCTGACGCTGTTACAGGGGGCTACTGATGCGCCTGAGGGTTCCTAATTCTGCGGCACAATGGAACCTGAATGCCGACTACCGATAGACGCACCCTGCAAACGCAATGAAAACGCCGATCGAGCCAACCGTGCCGCTGCCCACGCTCAAACCCGCCAGCCTATCCCCCCTAGCCGGGACACCCTTCCCCCAGGACGGTGCGCCCTTTGATGCCCAGCATCCGCCTGACCCGCAGTTGATCGATACCTGTGTCCATTGTGGGTTTTGTCTGGCAACCTGTCCCAGCTATCGGGTGATTGGCAAGGAGACGGATTCGCCACGGGGACGGATCTACCTGATGGATGCGATTAATGAAGGGCAAGCCAGTCTGACAACAGCAACGGTGGGGCATTTTGATAGTTGCCTGGGGTGTTTAGCCTGTGTGAGTACGTGCCCGTCAGGGGTGCAGTATGACCAGTTGATTGCGGCAACGCGGCCCCAGGTAGAGCGGAATTACGATCGCCCCCTGGCCGATCGCTGGCTCCGCCATTTAATTTTTCAACTGTTTCCCTATCCTGAGCGCCTGCGTTGGTTCCTACCCTTTTTCCAGATCTATCAACGATCGGGTCTGCAAAATTGGGTCCAAAAAAGCCAACTCCTCAAATGGGTGTCTCCCCAATTGGCGGCGATGGACTCTCTCTTGCCCCGCTTAACCGGGCCAGTGCCGGTGCCGCCTACGGGGGTGATTCCTGCCCAGGGCAAACGGCGGTATCGGGTGGGGATGATTTTGGGCTGTGTGCAGCGGTTGTTTTTTGACCCAGTGAATGCGGCAACGGTGCGGGTGTTGACGGCTAATGGCTGTGAGGTCGTGATTCCATCGGGGCAGGGATGTTGTGCCGCGCTGCCCTATCACCAAGGGGCGGAAGCGCAGGCTCAAGCGCTCGCCCGTCAGATGATTGATTGTTTCGCCGATGCCAATTTGGATGCGGTGATTATCAATGCGGCGGGCTGTGGGCATACGTTGAAAGAGTATGGGCATTTGTTGCAGGATGATCCGGTCTATCGCGATCGCGCCATCGCGTTTGCGCAGCAGGTGCGGGATGTCCAGGAGTTTTTGGCCGAAGTGGGGTTAACGGTGCCCCTCCAGCCGCTCCGGGAACAGCCCTTAACGGTGGTGTATCAGGATGCCTGTCATCTACTTCACGGGCAGCGGATTAGCGTGCAGCCCCGCCAGTTATTGCGTCAGATCCCGAACTTGGTGCTGCGGGAACCGGTGGATGCCGCCCTGTGCTGTGGCAGTGCAGGGGTTTATAACCTGTTGCAACCCGAAGTGGCGGCGACCTTGGGGCAAGAAAAGGTAAAGAATTTGTTGGCCACCCAACCGGATCTCATTGCCTCGGCGAATCCAGGGTGTGCGCTCCAGTTACAGAAGCACTTGCGGGAACAGGGGCAAACGGTACCGGTTTGGCATCCGATCGAGTTGCTCGATCGGGCGATCCGAGGTGAGCATTTATAATATAGCGGCAGTCCTGATTATTAGGACATTTCAAAGATTGGAATCAGCAAGGGGCTTAAGCCCCTTGTCCTAATCTGAACTCTGAGCGGCTTCACTCCCAAAGATCAAGGATCTCGAACCAGCTTTGTACCAGCGATCGCCATTGGAGACGGCGGGTTTCAAACGTGGCTGCTACCCAGATCAAGAGGCTGCCAGCAATCAGGCCAACAATCCATTTGGTTAAGGGATAAATCTGATTCAGAATCACCAATTGATTAAACACATCTGCTAGAAAAATGACTGTTCCAACATAGAGGGGGGCACGAATTTTTAAGCCTAACCCCGCCAAGATTGAGAGTAAGCTGACAATCCCCACAGCTAAGCCAGTCCAGCGATCGCTCAATAACATAACCCCCTGGATTAACCCCAATCCCACTAACCGTAACCAGTGGCGATTATCCCGCTGCTCCCGTTGTTGTACCCCTGGATCAAATTGGGCGATATAGAGCAAGGTCAGGGCGAGGGGGAGCGTTGTCAGGAGGCGATCATCGATCGCCTGCCAATCTAACCAGCGCCAGATCGCCCAATCTACGAGGAATATACTGACATAGGTGAGTCGGAAATTGTGCGATCGATAGGCTAACCAGCCATAGTAACCCGCTGCGATCAGGGCATTACCCGGATGCAACCAATCCAGGGTCGTCATCAGGGCCGTAACCAGGGGCAGCCCGATCGCCGATCGTCGCCAGGGTTGCGGTTGCCAGCCCCACCGTTGCCAAGGCAGGCTATACCAAACCCCACCGAGGCCACAAGCGACAAAGCCCAGCCACTGATCGATTACACTTAACTGGCTCCAGCTGATTCGGGCAAAGCCTAGGAGCACTAACCCTTGCCAAAGGCCCGCATAGACCCACATCCCCGCTATTTCAGGTAAAGTTGCATGGCGTCCCCGCAGCAGCGCATAGAGACAGAGATAGCCCGCGATCGCCAACCCCAGTTCCTTGAGCGTTGGCGGTGCAAACAAGCTGATGAGGGTAGCAAAGAGCAGGAGGAAAATGCCCAAGCCCCAGTGCAAATTGACCCAGAGATCAAAGGGGGTAGCAGGAAGATTCAGTAACCGAACCCAGAGCCACTGCCCGCTTCGACAAACCAGCATCATTGCCGCTGCTGTGCCCGCGAGAACGATCAGGCCATCGGCCACATTGCCCCCCGGTATCTGGGCCAGTTGGTAGCCCACTCCTTCGTAAATCCCCAGGGATAAGCCAATTAATCCCATGATTTGTACAGGTCGCCATGCGGGCTGCTGTCCTCCCACTCCCAAGGCCACGATCGCCGTTACTAGGGTTAGCCCCCCCGTCCAGGCTGTGATCACCGCCAACCGCAATGTCCAGCCCAACAGGGCTACCACTAGGGGCAACCAGCGTACCCAGGGGGAGGGCCGCCGCCAACGCCAACGGCCCCAAGCCATCAGCAGTAGGCCAGTGAGGTCATAGGCAACCGCCAGATCTAAGCCGCCGCCCCCCGCTAGCCAAACGGCTTCGGCTAGGGCTAAACCCAGGGGAACGGCGATTCCATACACGCTGGGGTCGTCCGCGATCGGCCAACGGCGCAGGGCCACCGCCGCTGCCGTTACGAGGGCCGCCCCCAGCACCAGCCCCGTTGCCGGGGACGCGAAGTCAAAACCCAGACTGAGGGGGGAATAGCGGGCTATGACCTGGAGCAACAGTGCCAGGATTTGTACCCCATAGAGGACGATCGCCCAAAAATCCGCCGCATGGGCATAGAGCCTGGACAAGGGGGGTCGCGTTGTGGGTGGCTCAGTGGTGGGGGAAACCGTCACCCTCTGGCTGAGGGAGCGATAGAGTCCCCACAGTAGGGCGATCGCCAGTGCGCCTGCCAGTAACCATTGCGGTGACGACAACGGCGACAAACCAGGCCACCCCTCCCACAGCAGGGTAACGCCACTGGCAAGGCCAAAGCCAAGGGCGATCGCGGTTGTCCACCGGGTTGGCCAATCGTAGGCATTGATGACCATGAGCACTGCCGCTGCCCCTAACCCCAATAACCGCACCCGGAAGTCCGGCAGGGTCAGCACTTGCGCCAGGAATAGAGTAACCACCGTTAAGGGCACGGTGACTGCTGGCGGGGCCGGGGTTGCCCGTCGCGTCATCACGGTTAGTCCCAGGGGAACCACCAGCCAGATCAGGGGCCAACCGGGGCGATCGGCCATGACCGCATGGCCCATGCCCATTGCCTGACGGACCCCCAGCAACAGGACATAACTCAGCCCGGCCAACCCCAGTCCCAAATGCCAGGTACTTCGTCGCCAGCGATCCCCCAGCCGACTCAGACTGATCCCCCACAAGCCGAGGGTTTGCCCCAGAAGCACCCCTGCCCAGTGCCACGCATCCATCTGGGGGAACCGCAGGTCAATTGCGGCACAGAGGGTCGCAATCCCCGCCGTCAGGGTGAGATAGACTAACGCCCGTGCTGGGGTGGGCCGACGGACCAATACCCCGATTAAAACCAAGGTTGACGTACCCAGGTTGAGCAATCGCACCACGGGATTGGCCAAACTGATCAGGGTGAGCAGGCTGCCAAAGAGGAACGCGATCCTTTCCGCAACGGTGGCCCCCTGGATCTGTCCTTGCCGTCGTAGCCAATGGCTATAAACCACTATGCCGATCAGGTAGGGCAACCCCGCGATCGCCAGCAGGACACTGGGCATCGCTTGCGCCCCTGTCCATTGCAAGAGGTCGGTGATCAGGGCCTGTTGGAACGCATCTGGGACCAGCCGCCAGAGGAGCCAACCCCCTTGTAGGCCGATGGAAAACAGCACCCAACCATCCCCCGCTTCCCCGGAGCGCCGGAACCGTCGATGGCAGAGGTTCAGAATCAGGCCACTCACCACCAGCGCTTGACCGGGATGGGTACCGATCGCGGCTAACCAACCCAGAATGAGTAATACTCCCCCTGTCCGTTCCCAGAGTTGTGCGGGGGTTAGTTGCGGAGCAATCGCTGTGGCTATGCTAGAGGCCGCGCGGGTTGCCTCTTCCGTGGCCCAGCGTTGCGCCAACTCGGTTAAGAGCCATCCACAGCCCCCGATCGCCAGCCCCACTTGACCGATCGCGACCCCCTGGCTAAACACCGCCCGCACCAGCAGTACGACCAGACCATAGGCGACGAGCGCCGCCCCCAGGGTCAGGAGTGGGGGTTCCGAGAGCGGTTCTAGGGATAAGGCTGAAGGAGCGCGAGGAGGATTTGCCGACGTGGGCTGGGTAAAGCCAGAACGGCGCTGGTCTACCCCGGTGATCAGGATCGTGGCAATGACACCGCTATAGACCGCGAGCAGCGGCCATCCAGCCATCGCCCACCCCCAGTGCAAGCAACTTAGTCCTAGATAGTTAAAGGCCCGCAACCGCGATCGGGGGGGACCGGCCTCAGAGGCAAGACTGGGGGCATGGGGAAGCAGGGACAGGACGATCGCCGTCAGGCTACCACTGGCGATCGCCCCTAGCAGCCACCCTGACAGACTCGCCCAGAGACGTAAGGCATCCATTGCCCAGGTGTTGATGGCTACCAACAAGAGGGTGACCAAGTGCAACATCCAGGCCGTCGATCGCAAATTGGGTTGTCGAGCGGTCCAAACGGCTGCCCCCCAGAAGACCAGGGTATAGGTCCAGAGAATGGCATATTGCCCGGTGGGTGCAAACTGTTGCCATTGACTGGCCGCCAGGACAGCGGAAGACACCACGACCAAGACGACACCCAACCCCAACAGCCACAGCACACTCAACTCCGCCATGAGTGATTGCAGGAAGCGGGCCATTCCCGTTTGGGGACGCGGTGGGAACGGGCCAAGGGCAGGTTCCAGGTCAGTAGACCGGGACGTTGGGGATGGGCCGGAGCGATCGCGAACGGGGGACGGGTGGGGAATGCTGGGAGAGCTTGAGACCCCTGCTGCTGGAGAACCAGTGGCAACCGGCTGGGGACTGATGCTTGGGGGAAGCATCCCCGGTCCAGGAGCGAGGCTAGTCGGTTGCGCGGCGGGCGTCGGCAGGCGGCAGGTGAGCCTTTCCTGGCACAGGCGACGAACGGTTGCATCGGAAATCAGCCCCCGCTGCAGCCAATCATCCAAACCAGCCAACAGTTGCGGATGGGAAGTAGAAACCGAAATTTCCAGGTATCGGCGGCGGGAATCGGACTGGGAAGCCATGATGATTAGCCCTGGACAGCAATACCCCCATCATGCCGATCTATGGCCCATTCCCGATCGCGATCGGGCAACTTTTACAAGTGTCCCGCTCCTAGAGGACACCCGCTATCCGACCGTCCCAGGGCAGCCCTCCTTAACTGGCTTCCGCATCGGCTCCCCTGGGTTTCAACCGGGATTGCAACACGGTCCAACTCCACCCCAGGCTAAACCCGCCAAATACCGTGAGCGCGATCGCAGGGCCAGAAGGAACATTCAGATAGTAACTGAGGTATAGGCCCACCAAGCTGGCGATCGCGCCTAACCCCGCGCCTAAAATCATCATCCAGTGCAGTTCCTTGACAAACAAATAGGCCGTTGCGGCTGGCCCCACCATCAGGGCAATCACCAGAATCACACCCACTGCTTTCATGCTGGCAATAATGGTGAGGGTAATCCCTGCCATCAACCCTAAATTAAGCACCTGTACGGGGAGTCCCATCGCTTCGGCTCCCTGGCGATCGAAGGTAAAAAATAGAAGTTCTTTATAAAAGCATCTGATCGCAACCAGGATAATAATGCCGATCGTGACAATTTCTCGAATGTCACCTAGGGTAATACTGAGGATATTACCAAAGAGCAGATCTTCTAAATCCAGTGAACTCTTGAAAAGCGTTAATAGGGTGACACCTAGGGAAAAAAAACTCGCAAACGTCAATGCCATTGCCGTATCAATCTTAATCCGGCTTTGCAACTGTACCCAGGCAATAATAAAGGTACTCATCATCCCAAACAGGAAGGCACCCAGGAGCAGATTAATTCCCAAAAAATGAGCGATCGCTAAACCGGGCAAGATCGCATGGGCCACCACATCTCCCAACATCGCCATACGTTGTACAATCAGGAAACTACCCACGATCGGGCATAGAACACCTACCAGAATCCCTGCAATCAATGCAAGGCGCATAAAGTCATAGTTCAGGGGATCGAGAAACCAGTGCATGATCGCGTTTGCCTTCTTGTTTGGTATTTTTAAGTATGATCTTTTTATCGCACACTTTATCAAAGTCTGATCATTAAGACTAATCTAGGTTAATTTGTATTAATGAAAGATCATCTTCTAAGTTTTGAAGTAGATTGACAGATTGGATGCTGTTTAGAATTGAATTAAGATCACGTTCTTTATAAGTTTTAGAGAGCTTTAAGACATCCACCAGCTTATCCAAGCCCCAAATAGTTTCATCCGCTTGCATGATCTCATAGGCTCCATCACTCATAATATAGAGTGAGCTATTAGGCGCAATCAGTTGATAGCTATTCTCAAACTTAGCCTCTGGAAACATCCCGATCGGCATCCCCGATGATTTCAGTCGTTGTACCTCCAACTCATGGTCAGCATGATCAGAAATAAGGATTGCGGGAGGATGGCCAGCGCTGGCATAGGTTAACTGTCGCTTGGCACGATTATACACACCATACCAGATGGTAAAGTAGCGATCGCCATGCTTATCCATCTGGAAACTTTCATTCAGGGCTTCCAGCACATTAGCCGGTTGATAAAAATTTACATCTGGCAGGGATTGGGAACGTAGCATATTGAGGACTGAAATTGATAATAAAGCCGCACCAATTCCATGCCCAGATGCATCTAATAGATAAACAACCAGATAGTCAGGATCTAACCAGTAATAATCAAAACAATCTCCACCTAACTGCATTGAGGGGATAAACTGGGCGTTAATTTGAATTGGGTGAGTCATGGGTGATGGCAAAATCGATTGCACATAGGCCGCTGCTTCGGCCAGTTGGCTTTCCAGAAGTTGTTTCTGCTCCTGAAGATCACGGGTGAGATCCCGAATGCGCAAGGCTGCCCGAATTCTAGCCGTCATTTCCCCCATATCGATCGGCTTGGTCAAAAAGTCATCAGCCCCCGCATCTAACCCTTCAATGCGATCGGCAATCTTTCCCTTAGCCGTGAGCAAAATAAAAAAGATAGCGGCTGAATTTGGATTCGCCTTCAATCGCCGACAAACCTCTAGCCCATCCATATTAGGCATCATCCAGTCGCAGATGACTAAATCCGGAGCAGATTGGAGCCCTTGAATTAGCGCCAGCCCTTCTATCCCATCCGCCGCCAGCGAAATCGTATGTCCTAGCTTCTGAAGCGTTTTCTGTAGCAATAGCCGAATAACGGGATCATCATCAATAATTAGGATATGGGCCATAGTCAGGGAACATTCTCGTCGTGCGAAGTCATTTTTTGGGTTCTTCTGGGTTTATGGTGGGGGCACGTAGCGCCCTACCATAACCCCAGCATTTTAGTTCTTTAATTTGTCGCTTTTTGCACTATTACACCAAAATCTCAGGAGAGCCTTTTTTTGTATGATCAGAGTATGATAAGATGTGACTAGGTGGGGTGGAATCGTCGATTGTGTAAGCTCTTTTCAATTGGATGACTCCTAACTACCTAGCTGGTTTACTATTTAACACCTGAGTTCAATGACCGACCTTAATCACTCGTTTTAATGACTCGCTTTGACGGTTCAAGTTAAGTTACTTAATGTTGTCCTAGGGATCAGTCGATTTTGCCACCTCAGCGATCGCGCAGGGCTGCACCACAGTCAAACATGGCAATCAAGCCATCCCCCGCCCCCAAGGAGGTTACACTCCTATTCTGCACGAACGACCATCAAAAACCGGACAGTCGGCCCTTCTGTGGGTAAGGAAGTGCCATTGCTGTGCCGGTTCCCCTGCCCTAGAGCTTAGCAGGTCCTTACCCTTGCGTAGTGCTCAGTGGTGAAAAAGCTAAAGCTGAGGATACTCACGATGCTCATCCCTGTTGATGCGATCCTGCACCCTTGTGATCTAACCGTATCACCTGACACGATGCTGGCGTCGGTCTTCCCGCTCATGCAACAGCAGGTTTGGCCCATTCTCCCGATCGTCGCAGGCACTCGGCTGGTGGGTAGCCTGACCGCCAGTGATTTGGTGCAGGCGATCGCCCAAACGGCTCCTGGGGACCAACAGAATCACGCTCAGAATCAGCAGGAATATGTTCAGGTAAATCCGTCACACCCGCCAAACGCCCAGCTAATAGGCACTCACCTAACCGTTACGACTTGCCTCTCTCACGCGGTGATTCCTATCCCCCGTACCGGGCAGATTGATGTTTTCAGTATTGTGCAGCGGATGCAACTGCACGCCAGCCGTAACCTGTTGGCCCAGGACGATCGTGGGCAACTGCTTGGGGTTATTAGCTGCGATCGGCTTTGGCATCACTTGGGGGACCTTATTCAGGGCACAGATGCCACCCTAGCCGATGTAATGCCCTTGCTGCCACTGACGGTCGCGCCGCAGACCCCCTTGCATCAATTAGCCTACCTAATGATGGCCTATCCCGGCCAGTGCAGTGTGGTGGTGGCTTCCTACCGTCCGGCTGAGAACCTGACGGGAGTGACGACGGACTCGCGATCGGGGGAGCCTCCCGTGGATAGGGAGTACCTGCTCGGTATCGTGACAACTCGCAATCTCCTGCAAACCTGGTTCACTGATCCGTCGGCGGTGGCAGAAACCGCCATGACCGCTCTACCCCACCCGGTTCCCTGCCAAACATCCCTCACCACCATTTGGGATATGCTTCAACCGGGACAACCGCAAGCATTTACCGTTCTCACTGAAACAGGAGCCTTGGCAGGTATCATCCAATCCCTCGATCTCCTCACCGTCTTTACCCCACGTTACCTCTATCAACGTAATCAAAAGTTACAGCAGCAACTGACTGAACAGGCCCAGGTGGACATTGAGCATCAAAACACCAAAGCTCGACTCCATGAGATCACCAGTATTATTAGTCAAGTCTTT
>CAZHXN010000027.1:0-8296 GCA_964536415.1 uncultured bacterium | reverse complement strand
ATTCGTGCCATTACGGGCGAATTCCTATATGTCAGTCCTGCCTATGAAAATCTGTGGGGCCGTTCCCGTGAGCACCTGTATACCTATCCTGAAGATTGGCTCAACGCGGTCCATCCAGAAGATTTAGGGATCGTGCAGGCTTCTCTCCAGGCCCAATTTAAGGGAGAGTGTGATCGGGTTGATCGCGAATATCGCATTATTCAGCCAGAGGGAACGATCCGCTGGATACGGGCACGGATTACCTCTGTATGGGGCGATGGTGGGCAAGTGCTACGGTTTATTGGTGTTGCCGAAGATATCACCGATCGTAAGCAGGTTGAGTTGGCCCTCCTAGAACAAGAGCAGTTTTTACGGAGTATTTATGAAAATGTCCATGACGGCATTTTTGTTGTGGATGTCTTACCGGATGGCGATCTCCGCTATATCAGCATTAATCCAGCCCAGTCCCAGTTACTCGGTATGAGTACAGAAGAGTTCTGTGGCCAGACGCCGGAACAAATCTTTCCTCCAGAGGCGGCGGCCTGGGTTCGACAACAGTACCAGCACTGTATTGCCGTTGGCACCTCTATTACCTATGAAGAACTCTTGCCATTCCAAGGTCAGGACTACTGGTGGAAGACGAGCCTAACCCCCCTGAAGGATAACACGGGTAGAATCTATCGTCTGGTTGGTACCTGTGCGAATATTACTCATCTTAAACAAACAGAAGAAGCGCTGCGTCGATCGCTCCAGGAAAAGGAAATTTTACTGTCAGAAGTGCATCATCGTGTGAAGAATAATCTGCAAATTGTATCTAGTTTACTTTCCTTGCAAGCCAATCGTATTCAGGATAAAACGATTTATTCAGCGTTGGTTGAAAGCCGTAACCGCATTAGTACGATGGCTTTAATTCATGAACACCTTTATCAATCTGAGGATTTAACCCATATTAATTTCTTCAAGTATGTTCAGCGTCTGGTCATGAGTATTTTTAGTAGTTATGCTCCCTTAGCCCAGAGAGTTAATTATGACATTGACATCTCACCAGAAGCAAGCATTCACCTGGGAACAAGTGTTACCCTGGGTCTGATTTTGAACGAATTAATTAACAATGCGTTACAACACGCATTTCCAGAAGCAGTATTATTACCAGAGCGATCGCATCAGATTGGGATTCATCTAGATACTACTGTGGCTGACAGTTTTACCTTAACTGTGTGGGATAACGGCGTTGGCTTTCCGGCTGATTTTGCCTGGGAAAATATTCAATCTATGGGATTAAGGTTAGTACAAACTTTAATATCGCAACTCTCCGGCCACTTAGATATCCAATATCGTAATCCTACTATTTTTAAGCTGACCTTTTCCCCTACCTAAGAGTACATCGATGGCTCTCCTGAGATTTTGGTGTAATAGTGCAAAAAGCGACAAATTAAAGAACTAAAATGCTGGGGTTATGGTAGGGCGCTACGCGCCCCCCACCATAAACCCCCCACCATAAACCCAAAAGAACCACATCGATATAATTGGGATGGAGCAGTTCAACTGCCCTAACCAATCAGATTAGGTTGGTTAGCAAACCAGGATGTTTATTTTTCGCGATCCTCATAACTAGACCGAGCTAATTGGGAGCATCCTAGGTTGGCAACAAGGCAGCCCTCATCTCCCAACCCCTTCTCCCAGAACCGGCAAGAGGCGATCGATCTCTGGCATGGATTACTGTTGCGGGGGATTCAGCGATCGCGCCCGTTGGGCCAGGGTTTCCCCTTGCCACAGTACGATCTCAGGATTCAACATCTGAAGTTGGGTACCGGGATAATAAAAACTGAGAATCCGTGCGGGGGGCCAGCCGATCTCAGCCAGGTGATAGGACCCGGTTTGGCTCATGCCTACCCCATGCCCAAAGCCACCCCCAATAAAGGCATAGCCCCGGAGACCTCCTTGCCCCATCAAGGGATCTAGGTAAAAGAGGGTACTGTTGGGTGCCTCAAACGCACGGATAATTTCGTCTTTTTCCAGGACAACCGGGCCGCGATCGGTGGTTACCGTCAAATGTAACACGCGCCCCCCCGGTGCCCGTTGGGTAACCTGCATCTGTTGAATCGTCTGGAAATTGGCCAGGGGATGCTGCTTACTGGTGAGATAGCGCCGTAACTCCTGATTGAGTGCCGCTAGACTGCTTTCCTCGCGCCAACGAAAAGCCCACCAGCCGACCTCATTAAAGCCCTGTTTTTGACTCAGAAAGGCTCGCACATTTTGCTCCTGAGCCAGACTATTTTGGGCCAAATTCCAAACCGGGTTGACCGAATCGATCACACTGCGTAAATAGGGTCGGGAGAACCCATTCCACACATCCTGAAAAGCCGCGGTAACCCCACCGGTGGTCGAAGAATAAAGAGCATCCACCATTTCATTCTGGTAGGTTAACACCAACCCCCGTGTTGCCTGAATCGCTTGATCCGTGGCGGTGGCGGTTCCGCTCAGCCCCCAATACACCTGACATTGGGTATCCGCACACAGTTCATAGTTATCGATCGCAAACCGACGCAGGTTGCGCAACGCATAGGTCCGCGCCAAAATAGCCTGGGCTTCCACCGCCGATCGCGGTGCTCCTGCCCCAATCTCATGGGGGACCACGCCCCGTAAGTAAGTTTCGATCGGCACCCAGTTTACGAGGGTATAGGTGCCATAGGCATTCGGTTGAATGCGAAAGGTTCCTCCATAGCGCCGCGTTTCCTGACGCGGTTGCTCCACCTGAAGCACCCCCGTGCCCGTCGCAATCTCCAGGCGATCGCGGTTATAACGGTAGCCGTTCACAATCCACGACAAACCGGGCTGGCTGTTGAGCACCTGAGTGTCCAAATGGGGCAGGGTATGGCCCTGGGATTGCAAACTCTGGAGTAACCAGCGCCGCAAGAGGGGCGTGCGATAGGTTTGGCGATCAGCCCACACCTGCCAATTCCCCGGTTGAGCCACTTCGATCGCAATGCCACGGGCCTGCCATTGGTTGGCACTATCCTCGGCACTTTCAAAACTGCGATGGGTACTGAGGACTAGTCGCTCTTCTACCATCGGAGCCATGAGGGAACGGCGGGTGGCTTCTAGGCGCACCTGGGTTGCGGTTAAAGTCTCTGGTTGGCCATTGGTTTCAAATCGCAGGGTGAGACGATCGCCCGGTAAGGCCCGCAGGATCAGGTGATCGTCAGGCTTGCTACTAAATCGCTGGACAATCCCCACTTGGAGCACTGGCTCGGTATAGGCCAGCGTCGGGGTGATCGGCCCTAGGGCCACCCCCCAGGCAACCCCCAGGACTAACTGCCAAGCGGTTCGGAAGCGCAGCCGTGGCCAGAGCGGTAAACCAACAGCAGCCCGATTTTTATCCTGAGATGGGCGCAAACGCAAACGGAGAACGATCGTCATACAGGGGAAACCATGCAGGGCAAGGATAGCGAGATCAGCCTTTGTCGGCTAGTCTATCGGATGCCGATGGCGATCGCCCAAACTGGGCCATCTAAGCACCCACCCCGCTGCCAGCCAAACCGTGAGCCAAAATGCAAACACGCCAGTCCTCTATAGACAGTGAGGCTGACGCGTTTGCCATAAATCCTAGGTTTTATTGGTTAGAGCCTTTATCAAGGCGGCTCCATCTGAATTGGTATTATCCTCCCCCTAATCTTTCACCTATTTCTGTTTTCGTAATACTTTCTTTATTTTCTTGTCGGAATGTGGCCCATCTTTAACTTTTGCAACAAAATATGGACGATTGTAATCCCAGAATGAGTATATTTACGCGTCGCCAGGAACCCGTTAGCCGTCCAGGCAAATGGGCAAAGACAGCCCTAAGGCGATATGCACTTGCAGGACTTAGCGATCCCGTGGGGTCCGATTTTCTAGGCGAAAGAGCCAAATCATGAGGGCAATAACCCCCAATTGCAGGGCCAAATTGGGCAAGAGATTGGTAACGTTATGGCCCGCCAGGAGTTGGGTCAAAAAAATGAAGGCTCCGATCGTGCCTGATGCGGCAAAGGCCAAATAGATAAACAAGCGCAGGCCCCGATAGGGAGCCGCCGCTTCCGCCTTAAGGCGGGCATATTGCTCAGCGGTGAGGTGGGTGGGGCGAGACGCCTGTGGCGTTGCGCCGCGATCGGGTGGGGGTTGGACAGGCTGGGACTCTGGCATAGGTTCTCTGAACAGCAGGTTTGCCCCTGATCTTGCCACGTGCTGGTCCGAACTGGGCGGTACGGTGATGGCACACCCTCAAAAACGCCCTACGCCTTAGAGATTGAACGCCCTAATCTGAAGAAAGCTATCCATGCTTGGAGATCGCGATGCCGATTCAATGTTCTGCCTTCATTGTCACGAGCCTCGATGGCTTCGTTGCCCGCCCCGATGGCCGCATTGACTGGTTAGAAGCCGCGAATGCGAGGGTCCCAGCAGAGGAGGATTTTGGCTACGGGGCTTTTGTGGCAACGGTGGATGCGATCGTCATGGGCCGCCAAACCTTTGAGTCAGTGCAGGCATTTGACCCGTGGCCCTATGGCCAACTCCCGGTGATCGTCCTCAGCCGCCGTCAGCAAGCCTTACCCCCCAGCGTCCCCGCCACCGTTCTCTGGACGGATACAGCCCCAACCGAATGGGTGACCCAGCTAGCCAATCAGGGCAAACACCCCCTTTATATCGAGGGCGGCGTCACGATTCAGCGTTTCCTGGCTGCGAACCTGATCGATGAGCTAATCATCACCCAAATTCCAGTACCCCTGGGGATGGGCCGCCCCCTATTTGGCCCCTTGCCCCAAGATCTCTCCCTGAAACCGATCGCCACCCGTGGCTATCCCTGCGGCTTTGTGCAAAGTCACTACCAAGTGCTGCGGGAAAATGCACCATAACCGGATGCAGGGCAATGGACGGACGACACTTATTGCGGGACTAACTCAGTATGGGGAGCCAAGGGGGGAATGAGGCTTGACCCTGTACCCGGCCCTACCATTGTCTCGTTCACAAACTCGCCAATATAAACGTTGAGGGCACGGGCCGTCTGGACCAGGAAATGGTTGGGGTCCACAAAGGTTGGACTCTTGGCAAACACTTCGATTTGGGGCACGCTCACCAGTTCGCCATGTTGCCAGGCCACCATGTGATTGAAACGCCCCGCCGCCACCAGATCCACAGCCGCTTTCCCAAAGGTGGTCGCCAACAGGCGATCGAGGGCGGAGGGAATCCCCCCCCGTTGTACATGACCCAAGACGGTTACGCGTGCTTCCAGGTTACCCTCACTACAACGACAGACCCGATCGGCAATATAGTCCCCAATGCCGTGGAAGCGAAGATGGCCTTCCGCATCCTTTTCGGCAACGAATCCCCCTTCCAGGGTGCGTGCTCCCTCTGCCACCACCACGATCGCAAAACACCGTCCCCAGCGTTCCCGCAGTTCACGAATCTTGCGACAGACACTATCAATGGTATAGGGAATTTCCGGGATCAAAATCACGTCAGCCCCACCCGCAAGGCCCGCATTAAGAGCCAAATGCCCTGATGCCCGCCCCATGACCTCCACGACCATTACGCGATCGTGGCTGGCTGCCGTACAGGAGAGGTTGTAGAGGGCGTTGGTCACCGTATTAACCGCTGTGTCAAAGCCGATCGAGCGATCAGTCAGGGCAACATCATTGTCGATCGTCTTAGGAATCGACACCAAATTCCAATTCCCCTTTTCAGCCAGGGTATGCAAGATAGCCAAACTCCCATCACCCCCGATCGCGATCAGGGC
Source organism: uncultured bacterium (assembly GCA_964536415.1). Classification (GTDB taxonomy): domain Bacteria; phylum Cyanobacteriota; class Cyanobacteriia; order B231; family B231; genus Trichothermofontia. Next base: position 2,550 of record CAZHXN010000027.1, on the reverse strand, counting down.
ATCCAGCCCCAACTTGTGGTAACCCGCAATAATCGCATCGGCATTGGCAACGGTATCGCCTTTGTTAACCGAACCTAGAATCGTCCCACCGAGGCTCAGTAGGGGGTCAATCCCCCGTAGGTCCTGGGAATGCACCGTTAGACGCGAAGCTTTGGCTTCAATCAGCCCTTGGGTGGCATAGGGAATCCCCAACACTTCCCAGCCATAGGTTAAGGTGGCATGACTCACCACGGCCCGGATCGCTGCATTTAAACCCGGACAGTCGCCGCCACTCGTCAGGATGCCAACTCGTTTCGTCATCGATCGTTACCCAGGACACTACTACAAAGTTACTACGACAAAGTTACTATGACAGTATTGCGTTCACAAGAATACAGAATGACATTCACAATGACATTCACAAAAGGAATTATACAAACCGGATCTTCTGAGTTTATGGAGTAAACCGTATAGGTAACTACACAGCAAGGAGCCGAAACGCTGGTTTTATGGTAGAGGCGCTACGTGCCCCCACCATAAAACCAGGAGAGCCTACAAACCTAAAGATTTCTGCTGACCAGTCTAGAGTTGGCTAGACAAAACAGCATTCCACAATTATGCCTTTATCTTAAAGCCTAATGTCTGGCTTTTTGCAAGTCTAAATGTTATCTAATTCCAACATCCCGATCTAAAATATTGCGATCGCAGCAGCCAAGGGGTGTCCTCCCCATCAACACCCATCGCTTCTACCCAATCGTGACTACGACCGATGCGCCATCACTGATCCAAGCTTGAGAGATGGTGAAGATTTCCTAACTCGGTAGACTACTTTTAGTATGATTGCGGCATCTGGGGTCGTCCCAGCTTGGCTAAAACACCTTGAAAGTGGCAATCTAGAATAAAGGGGTAATGCGCGCCAATTTCTTTATTTTTATTTTAGAATTTTTCGCGTTTAAGGGGATACTTTTTATTGGAATGTTAGCAGGATAACATTTAGAAATGAGGCAAGAATAGCATAGTGATCGGGGTAATCCTGAAATTTTGCTAAATAGGTGTTGAAAACCACAAAGGGATATTACAGACTGTTTCTGAAACTGTTGTTGTTGACTGCATAGGAGAAGGATAGTGGCACCTCTGAAAGTTGGAATTAATGGGTTTGGCCGGATTGGTCGGTTGGTTTTTCGCGCCGCGATCGCCAATCCTAACCTGGAGTTTGTCGGCATCAATGACCTAGTTCCTGCTGATAATATTGCCTATCTGCTCAAGTACGACTCCACCCACGGCCCCTTCCAGGGGACGGTGGTCGCCAAGGAAGACGGGATTGTGGTGAACGATCGCTTTATTCCCTGTCTATCCGTGCGCAATCCAGTAGAATTGCCCTGGGGACAACTCGGAGCCGAGTACGTGATCGAATCCACGGGTCTGTTTACCAGCCACGAAGGCGCTTCCAATCACCTCAAAGCAGGTGCTCGTCGCGTTATTCTGTCGGCACCGACTAAGGACCCGGACAAGGTTCCCACGTTTGTGGTTGGGGTCAATCATGAGGATTTCAATCCCGCGACGGACACGATCGTCTCCAATGCCAGTTGTACGACCAATTGCTTAGCCCCCGTTGCCAAGGTGATCCACGACAACTTTGGCTTAGCGGAAGGGCTGATGACCACGATCCACGCCATGACCGCCACCCAACCCACGGTCGATGGTCCCAGCAAAAAAGACTGGCGCGGGGGACGCGGGGCCGCGCAGAACATCATTCCAGCTTCCACAGGGGCCGCAAAGGCGGTGACTTTGGTCCTCCCTGCTCTGAAGGGGCGGCTCACAGGGATGGCCTTCCGGGTGCCAACACCTAACGTTTCCGTTGTGGACTTGACTTTTAAAACGGAAAAAGCTACGTCCTATGCGGATATCTGTGCCGCGATGAAGGCGGCGGCTGAAGGACCGATGCAGGGAATTCTGGGCTATACCGAGGATGCCGTTGTCTCCAGTGATTTCATCACCGATGCCCACTCCAGTATTTTTGATGCGGGAGCCGGGATTGAACTGAATGCGAATTTCTTTAAGGTTGTGTCTTGGTACGACAATGAGTGGGGATATTCCCAACGCATGATTGATTTGATGCTGGCAATGGCGGCGAAGGAGTAGATCCCCAGTCAGGAGTCAGGATGGTGGGGGCTGGCGGGGCTGGCTCCTGGCGTGTCATGGTAATTTCGCCCGGAAGTGTGTCCTATGATTGAGCTTAGGAGCAGGCAGCGATCGCGCCCTGTTATTGGCAGCACCGATGGAGAAAGACGATGGCGGAATCAACGGAGGAAAACCGGATCGAGCTACGAGAGTTGCTGGCCCTCAGTGCTGATCTGGTGCGGGCGACACAGCAAAACACTCGGCACCTGGAGATCCAAACCCAGCAAATTGGCAAATTAACCGAGTCGATCACGGCCCTGCGCCTAGAGTCCGAGGCCCAAGGCCGACGCATGGAGCAAGGCTTTGAGCGCATGGAGCAGGTGGTACACCAACAAGGGCGACAAATGCACGAGAGTTTAGATCGCCTAGAGCAGGCGGTACACCAACAAG
>CAZHXN010000026.1:5388-48363 GCA_964536415.1 uncultured bacterium | reverse complement strand
TCCACTACCAGCCGTTGGCCCCAGGCTTGTCGTCCCTGGCGCAGGGTTTGGAGGTTAGCCCCTGGAGTTTGGATTTCCAGCGTGGGACCGGTAACGGCAATCTGCCACTGGCTGGCTTGTACCCAATCGGTGATATCCAAATAGCGATACTGGGGGGTGAGGAAGGTGGCTAAAATCCGAGGGGTTGTTTGCGGCTCTGAGAACCACTGCACCGGCTGCTGGTTGGGGTTGTTGGTATCGAGCAGGTCTACCCCGAAGAGTTGCATTAACCCGGCGTCACTGATACCTAACCGGGCATCACCGCCCTGGGGCGATCGCCATTGTCCCCAGGGGATGGGATAGGTGCGGCCATTGAGCGTAATTCGATTGCCCTGACGTTCTAAGGTTGGTCGCCCCTGACTCAGGAGCGCGGGGGATGGGGGGGGTTGTTTGTCAGCCCGAACGGGCAGCATCTTGCCCAATTGCATTAGGGTGATACCCAGCAGGAGCAGTAGGAAGGGGGAAACGGTGCGGTATTGGCTGATGAACCGGAGCGATCGCCCCAGTGCAACCGGCCACTGCCAACGGAGAAAGTTCATGCGCCCTCCCAATTGCTAATCCCTGACTGCTGAGGCTTCGATACACTCAGACGGCCATTCCACAAGATTTGAGTCTTTGGCCAAATCCGTACCTTCCATAACAGCAACAAACGGCCTGAAATGGGGAGAGTTGCAATAATCGTTCACGAAGTCAAGCTGGCTGGGATCGTCCCCGCAACCGGAGTTAGGTAACTTCAAGCTATGAGCACCGCAAATAATTGAGTCTTTAGAGAGATAGGGTCTCATCTAAGCCAAGAGAATCCCCCGCGAGGGGAGCCTGCTGCTCAGAGCAGACACATTGTCCTCACCTACTTCTAAGCAGCAGAGACCAGACAGGACAGCAATCATCACCCGTCTCAGGCACTACCCTGCTACTGATTCTGCCCTCTCCCAGGCTATTATTTTGAATCCAAGATTGCAGATTCCACGGCTCTCCTGAGATTTTGGAAAAAAAAAACAAAAAGCTACAAATTCAAGAACTAAAATGCTGGGTTTATGGTGGGGCGCTACGCACCCCCACCATAAACCCAGAAGAACCGATCTTGTCATTCGGGAGCATCCACATGGGAACTTTTAAAACCAACTTTTAAAACTGCCGCAACCTAACATCTCGCTTGCAGGCCGATCGGATTGAGTTGGTTGGTTGAGAACGACCTGTTGCTAGCGGCGGGTAAAGCGGAACGTTAGCCACCCCATTGACGAGAAACGTAACCAACCCATGACGAATGGACCCACGCCCCGCTGGTGCCCCCACGGTTTGGGAGTACACTGGATGACAACTGGATCTCACAGGAACGATCGTGCTGAGGGCGTGGCGGGGGGGGACTATCCGAATCTTTGCCGTCAGCCACATGAGCCACATAACCCTGAAAGTGGCCGTCAACCGCTGGGGGCCATCATGCCAGGGAAAATGCTAGGGACAATGGTTACAGCAGGTTTACAAACGGTAACTAAGGTCAACGTCTTTCCCAGCAACTACGCTAAAATTATTACTCCTTAATCCTTCTTTAAGGATTTTGCCCAGCCAGAATTTAAGGTGAGCCGTCTCATGGTTAGTGTCAATGCAAGTTGCGATCGGGAAGCCGATCAGGGTGGGGTTGTCTCGGAAGCCAAGCCGTTTGCAGGGCAACGCTGGCTAGTGGAAGAACGAGATGCCTGTGGGGTGGGCTTTTTAGCTGATCTCCAGGGGCGAGCCAGCCATCCCCTGATTCAACAAGCGCTCAAAGCATTGACCTGTTTGGAACACCGGGGGGCCTGTAGCGCCGATCGCGACTCCGGTGATGGGGCGGGACTGATGACGGCAATTCCCTGGGGGTTATTGAGGCCCTGGTTAATCGAGCGTGGGTTTGGCGAGATTCCCCTAGACGAGATCGCGGTGGGAATGGTCTTTTTGCCGGTGGATGCGACGGCAGCCGCCACCGTGCGACAGTTGGTGAAAGCCGCAGCGGATCTGGAAGGGTTAACCGTCTTGGGCTGGCGCGAAGTCCCCGTTAATCCAGCCATTCTGGGGTCCCAGGCCCGATCGACCCAACCCCAAATTGAACAGGTCCTCATCCATGCCCCTGGGTATGAGGGGGATGCCTTGGAGCGGGAATTATATCTCTTGCGCAAGCGGCTCGTGCGGGCAGTTGGGGAGTCTCTGTCTGTGGCCCAACGGGAGAATTTCTATGTGTGTTCCCTCTCCCATCGCACGATCGTTTACAAGGGGATGGTGCGCTCTGCTGTTCTGGGTGATTTCTATCTCGACCTGCAAAATCCCGCCTACGAAAGCGTCTTTGCCATCTACCACCGTCGCTTCAGCACTAATACCATGCCCCGCTGGCCCCTTGCCCAACCGATGCGGTTGCTGGGCCATAATGGCGAAATCAACACCTTGCTGGGGAATATCAACTGGATGCGGGCACGGACGCCGGATCTGGCCCATCCGATCTGGGTCGATCGCGGAGCGTCTCCAGAGAAGAATCGCCTACCGGAGTTGTCGCCGATCGTTATCCCCGAAAACAGCGATTCGGCCAACCTGGACAACAGCTTTGAACTGCTGGTGCACTCCGGACGGACGCCGATGGAAGCGCTGATGATCATGGTGCCGGAAGCCTATCGCAACCAGCCAGCCCTGGAAGATCACCCGGAGATTACGGCCTTCTACGAGTTCTATAACGGTATTCAGGAAGCCTGGGATGGTCCGGCGCTGCTGGTCTTCAGCGATGGCAAGGTGGTGGGGGCGGCCCTCGATCGCAATGGCCTGCGTCCAGCGCGTTACAGCATTACCCGTGATGGTTTGATAACCGTCGCCTCGGAAGCCGGAGTCGTGGATATTCCCGAAGCCGAGATTGTTGAGAAGGGGCGTTTGGGTCCGGGGCAGATGATTGCCGTGGATCTCGATACCCATGAGGTGCTGAAAAACTGGGAGATCAAGCAGCGGGTCGCCCGTTTACATCCCTACCGTGAGTGGCTGGAAAATCGCCAAACCCTGGCACCCCACCCCTTCCCAGAAGCCGTCACCCTGGATACGGAAACCCTGGTGCGCTACCAAACCGCCTTTGGCTACGGGGCGGAAGATGTGGAAATGATCATCGAAGCGATGGCCAGCCAGGGGAAGGAGCCGACTTTCTGTATGGGGGATGATGCGCCGTTGGCGGTGCTGTCGGAGCGGCCCCATATTCTCTACGACTATTTCAAACAACGTTTTGCCCAGGTCACCAACCCGGCGATCGATCCCCTGCGGGAAAGCCTGGTGATGTCGCTAACAATGGAACTGGGACCGCGGCGCAATATCCTGGACGTGACGCCGGACCATGCCAAGCTGCTGAAGCTGGATTCCCCTGTCCTCAACGATGCGGAACTGGCGGCGATCGAGACCTCTGGTTTCCCCGTAGCCACGCTTTCGACCCTGTTCCCAGTGAGTAATGGGCCAGCGGGGCTAGAGCAAGCCGTGCGCTCGCTCTGCGAACAGGCGGCGGCAGCGGTACGGGCAGGGAATACGATCGTGATTTTGAGCGATCGCGTGTTACCGGGCGGTTCTACGCGCCAGACGACCCCTGCCTTGAGTGCCGAGACGACCTATATTCCGCCGCTGTTGGCCGCTGGTGCGGTTCACCATCACCTGATCCGGGAAGGGCAACGGATGCACGCGGCGATCGTGGTCGATACGGCCCAGTGCTGGAGTACCCACCATTTTGCCTGCTTGATTGGCTATGGGGCCAGTGCGGTTTGTCCCTACTTGGCCTTGGAAAGTGTGCGGCGCTGGTGGGCCAGCCCCAAAACCCGCAGTCTGATGGAGCGGGGCAAGCTGGACAACCTTACCCTGGAGCAAGCCCAGGTCAATTACCGCAAGGCAACGGAAGCGGGCTTGCTGAAAATCCTGTCCAAGATGGGCATCTCGCTGTTAAGCAGCTACCAGGGAGCGCAGATCTTCGAGGCGATCGGCATTGGTCCTGATCTGCTTGACTTGGGCTTCCGGGGGACCGCCTCGCGCCTGGGCGGCTTGACGATCGCGGAACTGGCCCAGGAGGTGATGAGTTTCCACAGTCGGGCATTCCCAGAGTTAACCCGCACCAAGCTGGAAAACTTTGGCTTTGTGCAGTACCGTCCCGGTGGCGAGTACCACATGAACAGCCCGGAAATGGCGAAATACCTGCACAAGGCGGTCGCTGATCCCAAGGTGGTAGATCACTACGATCTCTATCAGCGTTATTTGCAGGAGCGCCCGGTGACGGCATTGCGGGATCTGTTGGACTTCCAGAGCGATCGCGCCCCCATCCCCCTAGAGGAAGTCGAATCCGTCACCGATATCGTGCAACGCTTCTGCACGGGTGGGATGTCTCTGGGTGCCCTTTCCCGTGAGGCCCATGAAACCCTGGCGATCGCGATGAATCGTTTGGGGGGTAAGTCCAACTCTGGCGAGGGCGGCGAAGATCCGGTGCGGTTCCGGGTGCTGGATGATGTCGATCATGAGGGCCATTCCCCGACCTTCCCCCACCTCAAGGGCCTGCGCAATGGCGATACGGCTAGTTCAGCGATTAAACAAGTGGCCTCCGGTCGCTTTGGGGTGACGCCGGAGTACCTGATGCACGCCCAACAGTTGGAAATCAAGGTAGCCCAGGGGGCAAAACCGGGTGAGGGGGGCCAGTTACCCGGCAAGAAGGTGAGTCCCTATATTGCCTACCTGCGGCGATCGAAGGCAGGGGTGCCGCTCATCTCCCCCCCGCCGCACCATGATATTTATTCGATCGAAGATCTAGCTCAGTTAATTTTTGACCTGCACCAGATCAATCCCCAGGCCCAGGTGTCGGTCAAGCTAGTGGCGGAAATTGGCATCGGTACGGTTGCGGCGGGGGTGGCCAAGGCCAATGCCGATATTATCCAGATCTCAGGTCACGACGGCGGCACTGGGGCTTCCCCCTTAAGTTCGATCAAACACGCGGGGGGGCCTTGGGAGTTGGGGCTGACCGAGGTGCATCGGGTGTTGATGGAAAATCAATTGCGCGATCGCGTGCTGCTGCGGGTAGATGGCGGCCTGAAGACGGGCTGGGATGTGGTGATGGCGGCACTGATGGGCGGTGAAGAGTTTGGCTTTGGCTCGATCGCCATGATTGCCGAGGGCTGCATTATGGCCCGGATTTGCCACACCAATAACTGCCCGGTGGGGGTGGCAACGCAACGGGAAGAACTGCGTCAGCGGTTTACCGGTATTCCCGAACACGTGGTCAACTTCTTTGTGCTGATTGCCGAGGAAGTCCGGAGCATTCTGGCGCGGTTGGGCTATCGATCGCTGCAAGCGCTGATCGGTCGGGCAGATTTGCTCAAGGTGCGCCCTGAAGCCAAGCTAATCAAGACACAACGCCTGAACCTGGATTGCCTCACCCAGTTACCCAATACCCGCGTTAACCGTCAATGGTTGCAACACGAAACCGTCCACAGCAATGGTCCCGTGTTGGATGATCAGCTGTTGGCCGATGCCCGCATCCAGGCCGCGATTCGTGATCAGGGCACGGTGACCTATGAGACGACGATCGTCAACACCGATCGCACAGTCGGTACACGGGTCGCCGGGGTGATCGCCGCCCAGTATGGCAATTCTGGTTTCGAGGGCCAGATCAACCTGCATTTCCGGGGCAGCGCCGGTCAGAGTTTTGGTGCGTTTATTCTGCCGGGGATGACCCTGCGGCTGACGGGGGAAGCCAATGACTACGTGGGCAAGGGAATGCATGGTGGCGAAATTATCATCGTGCCGCCGCCGGAGGCCACCTACGACCCATCTCAGAACGTGATTATCGGCAATACCTGTCTCTATGGGGCCACGGGGGGACTACTCCTGGCCAATGGTCAAGCTGGGGAACGCTTTGCTGTGCGCAACTCCAAGGCAGAGGCCGTGATCGAAGGCGCAGGCGACCACTGTTGTGAGTACATGACCGGGGGTACGATCGTCGTTCTGGGTCCTGTCGGTCGTAATGTAGGGGCCGGGATGACGGGTGGGTTGGCCTATTTCCTGGATGAGGCAGGGGATTTCCCCGCCAAGGTGAATTCGGAGATCGTTAAGTGGCAACGGGTGAAAACCGCCGCCGGTGAGGCCCAATTGCGGGATCTGATCCAGCGCCACCGCGATCGCACGGGTAGCCCCAAGGCACAGCAAATCCTGGACAACTGGTCCCACTATTTACCGCTGTTCTGGCAAGTGGTGCCGCCCTCGGAAGCCGATACCCCAGAAGCCAGCGATCGCGTGAGCGAGAAGGTAGCGGTGAGTGCTTAGGTTGCGGTTGGCCGCGATCGAGTAATACTCAATCTCATCGGTTGCACTGGATAAGTGAGGCAGACTTTGGGCCTTGGGCAAAGCTTGAAGCCGTCAAATAGGGCCACTATCCTAGGGTTAGGAATGGCTATCTGGCTGACGACAGAGCATGCACTCACATTGCACTCACATTGTCTGTCTTGCTTATCCCAAAAACGCTCCTACCTGGCTGCCTAGCTGGGACATCAGTGCCCATGCGCGATGTTGAGACGCAATCCCGGAGAATTTTGCAGGTCCTTCTCTAGACAGAATGGCTGCATTGCGTTCCCATCACGAAAGACTTTTCAGGGCTGACGACCAAGCCAGGAATTTATGCTGTCCGTCATCGGCAAGAAGGATTACTTTATGTTGGTAAGGCTCAGGATATTCGAGAGCGGTTCCGGGGAGGACACAAAGCGATGACGTGGGCATGGCTGGCAGACTACGATCACCGGGATGTTGCAATTGCAACCTACACGCTCGACTTCATCCAGTGGCGGGCATTATCATCAGAGTTAGAGCGAATGATCCTGACGACTACGGAACCACCGTTTAATGTTCGTATACCGATGAGGGACTAATCATGCAATCTGCGGTTGAGTCAGAGGCGACGATCGAACACCTTAGCCCGGTAGCAGGCCGAATGATTCTAGCAGCGCTGCCTGATAAAATTCGGGAGGCATTTGAACGACGAGCGGCTGAAATTGAGTATCCGGTAGAGGCAGTGTTAGAGATGGCATTGGCTGGGTTTCTGGATAGTGAGTGTTTGAATTTTTCTGATTGTCAACCTCGTTATTAAATCCAGTTAACAGAATACTGAAACCCTTCCTGTCATCGTTGTATCCCGTTCGTATACTCAATGCAGGAGGATCTGCCCTCATCTTATTGTCCTCGTCCCGGTTTGCAATCGGCAGACTCTAATGCCTCCTTATCCAGGAAACTAGCGATCGCCATCTCTAGTGATGAAACTTCAGACTACTCCTATGGGTCCTTTTGGGCTAGACCCCTAGGTGTTGCACTTCACTCTTGAATTGGCGATTCAAAATTCAAAACTGAACTTCAAAACTGAACGATGGATCGCATTGTTACCTATAGTCCGGCCTATACGATTGTGCCGACCTATGAATGTTTCAACCGCTGCGCCTACTGCAACTTTCGTACTGATCCGGGTCAGGATGAGTGGCTGCCGTTAACGGTTGCCCGCGATCGTCTACAGGCGATCCAAAATACGGGGGTCATTGAAATCTTGATCCTGAGTGGGGAAGTCCATCCTGATAGTCCACGACGGGCAGCCTGGTTTGAGCATATTTATCAACTCTGCCAGCTAGCGCTTGGCTTGGGCTTTCTACCCCACACTAATGCTGGTCCCCTGACGTTTGCAGAAATGGCCCGTCTGAAAACGGTTAACGCGTCGTTGGGATTGATGCTGGAGCAGGTCACGCCGCGACTGCTGGCAACTGTACATCGCCACGCCCCTAGTAAAGCGCCCGAAAAGCGCCTGGAGCAATTGGCCTGGGCAGGGGAGTTAGGGATTCCGTTTACGACGGGGGTCCTCCTGGGGATTGGGGAAACGATCGCGGAACGGCGGGAATCGCTAGCGGCGATTGCGGCGATTCACGAACGTTGGGGTCATATTCAGGAGGTCATCCTCCAACCCCATCGTCAGGGTCACACCCAAACCTGGGTGGGTCCCGACTTAGAACCCAGGGACTTTATCCAGATCATTGCTGATGCCCGTCAAATCCTACCACCCAGCATTACGATCCAGGTCCCCCCGAACCTGCTGCCAGACCCTACCTTCCTGATCGCCTGTCTCGAAGCCGGTGCCCGTGATCTGGGTGGTTTGGGTCCCAAGGATGAGGTCAACCCTGACTATCCCCATCCGTCGGTGTCGACTTTACAAACCCAGTTGGCGGCGGCGGGTTGGCAGTTACTGCCCCGCTTGCCGGTGTATCCCCAGTACGCCTTGGGGGTATCGCCTGCTGAATCTTCAAGCACATCGGCAATCACTGCGCCGAGATGCACTGACCTTACTTTTCTTCCATGTGTACTTGAGGGTGTACAAAGGTCATGATTACCCCTAGTGAGGTTGAGTCACGATCGCAATTTCGTGGATGACTCAGTGCATTATTTCGCAGATGACTCAGTGCATTTTAACCAGCTTCTATAGTGGACACGATCCCACCCCCAGACTTGCAGCCATGTTGCGATCGCTCGGCCTTTTCCCGATCACCTATCACTCACTTGACTTGCTCAAAAGGCGACCCACTGTCCGGTTTTCTGGTCGAAAGGTTTGACGGGCAACCCGTTGGATATCAGCAGGCGTAACCGCAGCAATGCGATCGATCTCGCTAAACAGATTCCGCCAACTCCCTGTTTTCACCTCATAGTCCACCAGCAGCGATGCCATCCCCATCGTTGAGTCCAGCGATCGCAACAAACTCGCCCGTGCCTGGGTTTTCACCCGGTCTAACTCATCCGCTGTCACTGGTTCTGTTTTCAGGCGTTCCAACTCCTGATGTAACGCCTTGGCAAGGGTATCCAGGTCGTGGCCGGGGGCACTCAGGGCGTAAAACAACATCAGGTTCGGATACTTGTTTGCCGGGTAGCCCACCGATCCCCGTGCAGCCAGGGCAATCTGCTGTTGCTCCACCAAGGTGCGATAGAGGCGTGACGTGCGACCACTGCTGAGTAGATCGCTGATAAGTTCATAGACAATGTAGTCCTGATCGGCCATTGCTGGGGCGTGGTATGCCTCGAAGTACCAGGGTTGGGTGGGTAGAGTCAGGCTGAGTTCGCGTGGTTCCTGCTGCTCAGGTTCGCGCTTAGCCAATGGCGGTGGTTTCGGGGCCGCTGGATAGCGACCAAAGTAGGCTTGGGCCATGCGTTTGACGGTTTGGGGATTTACATCGCCGACGATCGCGATTGTTAAATTCGCTGGCACGTAATACGCATCAAAAAAGTCCTGGACATTGGCTCGTGTCAGGTTCTCGATATCCGCCTGGTAGCCAATCAGCGATCGGCGATAGGGATGCACCTGGAACGCCACCGTGCGTAATTCCTCCAGCATTCGGTTAATGGGATCATTCTCCAGCCGCAGCCGCCGTTCTTCGAGAATGACATCCTTCTCTTCAAAAAACTCGCGAAACACGGGTTCCAGGAACCGTTCCGACTCCAGGGACATCCACAACTCCAGCTTATTGGCCGGGAAACTGTAAAAGTAGCGAGTCGCATCCATTGAGGTGGCTGCATTCAGCCCCACGCCGCCGGCCTGTTCGACAATTTGCCCTAGTTCGTTTTGGCGTACATAGGTAGCGGCTTTGGCTTTCAAGGTTTGGAATGCTGGCTCCAGGCTTTTCACGCGCTCAGTCTGACCGTTGGTCTTAGCTGTCTGGATCTGGTCAAATAGCTGATCCAATCGGTCCAACAACGGGCGTTCAGCGGCATAATCCTTAGTGCCTATTTTCGGTGTTCCCTTAAACGCCAGATGTTCTAAAAAGTGAGCCACGCCCGTTTGTCCTTCCGGTTCATCGACGCCACCCACATCGGCATAGGTCACAAAGGAAATAATCGGTGCCTGGTGATTTTCCAACACGATGAACTTAATGCCATTATCCAGACGAAACTCGGTGATATTGCGACTGACACGATCGAGGTAGGGCTGGATTGAACGCACCGTGGTGGGAACGGCTTCCGGCTTGAGGGATTGGGCTAGGGCTGGACGACTGGCTAAGCAAAAACTTCCCAGGAGAACCAGCAGCAGACTCACGACAAATCGCCACTGCCACTGATTGGGCGAGTGGGGCTGACTGCTGGATTGCATACTTTGGGTTAGCACGATAGGGAATGCCACTTGAAGAATAGTGTTCAACCAATCAACTCAGGACAAGGCTAGCACCCTGTCAAGCTTAACAGTCCCCTGGGGAGGGGAAGCCCGCACGCTGCCCTAGCGGCACCCCAGACTCTCGCGGGTAGCTACCCCAGTAACTGGATTGACGCCCTCGGCCCGTTGACACAGTTGGATCACCTGGTAGGTATCCAGGAGGGCGCCGGAAAAGTCGGCTCCGGTAATAGTGGCCTGATAGAAGCTACTTTGGGACGCGATCGCATCCACAAGCTGGGCATTGGTTAGGTTCGCGCCCTCCAGGTTGACGCGATCGATGAGGGCATCGGTGAGGTTAGCCCCCGTGAGGTCCGTGTGTAACAGGGTCGCCTTGGTAAAGATTGCCCGCGTCAGATCGGACCCGGCAAAGGTGGCCTCGCGCAGATCCGCTGCTGCGAACACCGCCTGCCGCAGATCCAGGTTGGAAAAATCCCGCCCCTGAAGTTCGCCATAGGTATAGTTCACAGTTTTATCCTGTGCCCAAGCCGGACGAGCTGATAGGAGTACCCATAGAACTGCCAGGAGCGATACCCCCAGGATCTGGAGCAGGATACGCCTGAGATTTGCCAGTTTTGGGGGCCATGTTGGCAATGATTTTGACGAGTTTGACGATCGCGCCTGCATAGGTTGATGAAGAAATCCGCCGTGTATTTCAACCATAGCGGAAAGCTGGATCGATCGCTGCGTGCTAATGGGGCGATCGTAACCTGATTTGTCCGTATCCCATTAGTTAAAAGATTAGTTAAAAGATTGGCTAAAGATTGGCTGAGGAGAAAGAAACCCTAGAGGGTTGCTCTAGGGCTGCATCAGGGTGCATCTACCACTCCTCCTTACCAGATTGCCCCAGGCTGATCCGGAAAACGGGCGATATCGCGAGAGCTATTTTTTTGACCAGTTGGACTACTATTGCCCTGCTAGGGGATGCCGAACCTGCTAGGCTACGGGCAGTCCATCCCTATTGTGCTTGTGAACCTCCATGTCCTTTACCACCCCCCCCTCGCCCCTCGCCCCTGCGGTCTATTTGGTCGGCGCTGGTCCGGGTGATCCGGATCTGCTCACGGTGAAAGCCCAACGCCTCATTGCCCAGGCTGATGTGGTGGTGGTCGCCAATTCGTTGGTACCACCGGCGATCCTAGCGGGGGCCCGTCCCGATGCTGAGGTTGTGCGCACGGCCAATCAAACGTTGGAGACGATCGTGCCCCTGATGATCAATCGCGTCAGAGCCGGGCGATCGGTGGTGCGCCTTCAGTCGGGAGACCCCAGTCTCTACAGTGCGATTCATGAACAAATCGAGGCCCTAGTGACTGCCGATATTCCCTTTGAAGTGGTACCGGGGATCAGCGCCTTCCAAGCCGCCGCTGCCCACTTAGGGGTGGAACTGACGGTTCCCGGTGGGGTACAGACGATTATTTTGACCCGCATCGGCGGACGCACCCAGGTACCAGAGCAGGAGGAGTTGGCCACTCTTGCTGCCCATCAAGCCAGCCTTTGCCTCTATCTCAGCGCCCGCCATGTCACTACGGCCCAAGCCCAGTTACTCACCCACTACCCTCCGGATACGCCCGTTGCGGTGTGTTATCGTCTGGGTTGGCCGGATGAGCGGGTAGTGGTGGTACCGCTGTCGGAGATGGCCCAGGTTACCGCAGCAGAGGATCTCATCCGCACAACGCTCTATGTGATCAGTCCAGCCTTAAAGGCGATGGGGGGCCGCTCTCGGCTGTACCACCCTGAACATGACCACCTCTTCCGGCCTCAACAACCTTAGCCGCGATCACGTGGGTTAGGTCACACGGACAGGGGAACCGGGAGATCGCGATCGTTGCCGGAAGCGACTGATCACGCTATGATCAAAGTCTAGACCCCATTAGTGGCAACCATTTGATGCCTGTAGGGAGCTAAATGCTGGTGTAGCTCAGTTGGTAGAGCAGCTGATTTGTAATCAGCCGGTCGTGAGTTCGAGTCTCTCCACCAGCTTTGATAAAACCTAAATACAGCAAGGGTTTCACGTTATTTGGCTCATTAACAGGTAGAGTTATTTGGCTCATTAACAGGTAGATAAATTTGACTATTGACTATGGTGTTTGACTATGAATTGACTATGGCAATAACCGCACCATTAACCCCATCCAATAATCCCAACCTATATAGGGTATAATTTTGCCTAATGCAACAAAAGAGAGACTAAGTACTTATACTACTTACACCTGACCTCTCTCCTGTATATGGGTATGTGTATATGGGTATGTGTGTCTTCAGTCTTAGGGTAATAGTGTTTTGTGGTAGTACATTTACTCTGCTTTTTTCACACCTGCTAGGTGAGGGAAACACTACTATCTCTCCCTAGGAATGATGTTCTACACGACTCACCAACCAGAATGGAATCGCAATCCCGATAAATTGGGCTACAATCATACTGATATTCGCCTGAACTACAAAAATATCGATCGGTTCAATTAATTGCCCTGTTCGATAGACAGCTGCTCTCTGAGGAACTGATAAAGTCTTGCAAAGGAGTACTCCAATAATAACTTGAATGCCAACCAGAGTTAGCAACATCGCTGTTAGGTTAATGAACACCCCTCGTTGCAGAATCTGAATGGTTTCTTTACGGCTACCCAGCAGGGTATTTAACGTTGCCCCAACGCTAAGAAATGATTACCTAAGGTCAGCTAGACAAGACCTTAGGGCGTCTACATCTTCAATTTACTGCAGACCACCTACTTATTGACACTATCGACTTGCAGCTTGATCGAACTGTACAGTGTTGCCGGAGTCGGTGCGGTAAACCCAGCGTTTTTGTTCTGCAAGATCTGAAGATCTAAATTCCCTAAGGCGGGAGAAATTTGGTCAGTATTGGCTCCCAAAATAACGGCGATTGATTGTGGGTTTACGGCTATATACAGGTGGTGTTATGCCGCGATCGCGACTTCGGCAATATGGCGGATGAAAGGCTGACCCTGGTAGGTCAACAATTGCTTGGGGTAGCCCAAGCGAGTGGAGGCTCCAGCAGCCAGAATCAGGATGCCTATTCCAATAACAGTTGTCACCCGCTGATGATTGCGATCGCCGATCCTGTCCATTACTAAATCTCAGGCTAGATTGCCCTTTTTTTATCCTGTAACTTGTGGATTCAGAAAATTAAGCAAACTCGTTACAAGATGGCTTTTTAATGAGTTTCCCCAGCGGGTGGAAACTCTAGATAAATACACCTCTAGATAAATACACTAGGAGACACGTGAAAGATTTCCCCCAAAGCTTTAGCTTGTGCCTTACTAATACCACGTTTCCCATTGATAATTTCAGATACGACGCCGCTAGAGCCAACCTTGCCAACAAGATCAGCTTGTTTTATCTCATTTTTTTCCATCAGGTGAAGAAGCACTTCCAGGGGAGAAGCTGGCCCCATGCTGAAGTTTTTATTGTCAAAGTTCTTATGATTTTTCTACAGATTATTGTGTTGTTTATTCTAAATAGAATACTCTCATTTTGAGAGTATGTCAATGCAGGATATTGATCCTGAACATCTCTATCGCTGCTATACGGGATGTTTGACTGGGAGCCGACTTTGAGTAAATCCCACTCCAACGACCAGAAGCTGCTTGACTACAGCACGATCGCCGCCTAATTCTATCCGGAGGGTTGCCATGCCAGACATGGTGCTTGGGTCGCTGTGGGAAGGGGAAGATGGATCGGACCGGGCCGATCGCGCAGGGGGTGGCCGGTTCGCTCGGTGATCGCAGCCTGGATTTCCGCCACGATCGCCAGGGCAATTTCCGCTGAAGTTTCTGCCCCGATATCTAAACCAATGGGATTATAAAGACGTTGGCGTTGTGCCAGCGTTAGGGTGATACCTTGGGCCGCTAGGTCATGTTCCCATTGCTGCATCCGCCGTTTGGGACCTAACACGCCC
Organism: uncultured bacterium; assembly: GCA_964536415.1. Lineage (GTDB taxonomy): Bacteria > Cyanobacteriota > Cyanobacteriia > B231 > B231 > Trichothermofontia. Next base: position 34,225 of record CAZHXN010000026.1, on the reverse strand, counting down.
AGATACCGGAGGGGTGTGGGCAAGAGGGTGTTCAGCAAAGCCAGATCAGTGGAATAGTGGTGGGTCATGACCACGGCCACGGTTGAGGGGGTCAGTTGCGATCGATAGGTCTGCGGTTGCGTTGGGGTGTAGGTGAGCAAGTGATCCGCGAGGGGAAAGCGATCGCGGCTTAATAAGGCCGGTCGATGATCGAGAACCGTGACCTGCCAGCCGACTTATTTGGCCAACTGCACTACGGGAATGGCGTCATCCCCAGCCCCAAAAATCGGCAGCGGTGTTGGGAAATAGGGAGTCCCCAATCTCCACCGTCACCCGTTCGACCGGTATTCCCAGGGTTCCCGCCGCCACGATCGCGATCATGGTGTAGGCTCCCGTCCCCATATCATTGGCTGAGGTCAGCACTTGCACCTGTCCATCCGGCAGCAGGCGCACCTTGGCCGAGGTATTCCCACGCATTGCCGGAAATGTTGCCGCCGCCATCCCCCAACCGATGAACTCGCCGTTGCGCGTGCGGCTACGGGGGGGCGGGAGCGATCGGCCCAGCCAAAGGTTTCGGCCCCGACTTGTAAACACTCGGCAAAATGCTGACTGGAAAAGGGCAAGCCGCTACGCAGGTGGGTTTGGGTTCCATTCTTCAGCCGCAAGGCCACCGGATCGAGGTTCAATTTCCAGGCCAGTTCGTCCATCGCTGACTCCAAGGCCCACATCCCCGGCGTTTCCCCCGGTGCCCGCATCCAGGTGGGGGTGCCCACATTGAGCGTCGCTAGGGTTTGGCGGGTCTGTAGGCTCGGCGCGGCATACATGGCCGGGGGCATGCTGGTGCAGGGTTCGGGGAAGTCTTCCACGGGCGAGATGGCTGATTTGGCCGTATGGACGATCGCGACCAATTCCCGCCGCAACGGCTAGCTTTGCTGGCGGCGGCAAATCACTTGCCTGTTGGGGTGCTCGCTTAAACCAGGAAGGCTTAATAACCGTTAAGATTTTCATGCCATTCCATCCAGCGATCGGCGGGCCAATTCCATCAGAATCACCTGGGCGGATTGTTCAGCACAACCGGGCTGGGGTTGGCGACGATGATAGCTGCCATCAGGCTGAAGTTCCCACGCCTGACAGTTATCAGCCAGCATAATACCGAGAATTTCTTGCAGATCTTTGGATAGGGAAGGATCGGCGATCGGGGTAACGGCTTCCACCCGTCGATTCAGGTTACGCGGCATCCAATCGGCACTGCCGATGTAAACTTCTTCTTCACCACGATTGTGGAAATAGAAAATCCGCGAATGCTCCAGGAAGCGCCCCACAATACTAATCACGCGAATATGATCACTCACCCCCTCGATTCCTGGTCGTAGACAACAAATCCCCCGCACAATCAGGTCAATACTCACCCCCGCCTGGGATGCCGCATACAAGGCTTGAATAATGGGGGGGTCCACTAGGGCATTCATCTTGGCCACAATGCGGGTGGGGTAACCGGCCTGGGCGTGTTGACGTTCGCGATCGATCAGAGCAATCATGCGATCGCGCAAATTCACCGGGGCGACCAACAATTGCCGATAGGACTGCTGTCGCGAATAGCCCGTTAGGAAATTAAACAGATCCGTCAAATCTGCCCCCAGTTCCTCCCGGCAACTGAGTAATCCCAAATCGGTATAGAGTCGCGCCGTTTTCGAGTTGTAATTCCCCGTCCCAATGTGGACATAGCGCCGGATCTTGCTCCCCTCGCGCCGCACCACCATCGCAATCTTAGTGTGGGTTTTCAGACCCACTAGCCCATAGACCACATGGACTCCCGACTGCTCTAACTTCCGTGCCCACTGGATATTGTTTTCCTCATCAAAGCGAGCCTTCAGTTCCACCAGCACCGCCACCTGTTTGCCATTTTCCGCCGCCGCAATCAGGGCTTGGACGATCGGGGAATCTCCGGACGTCCGATACAGGGTCATCTTGATCGCCAGCACCCCCGGATCATAGGCAGCCTGGGTAAGAAAACGCTGCACCGTCCCCGTAAAGGAATGGTAGGGGTGGTGAACCAGCGCATCGCGCTGCCGAATAATGCTAAAAATATCTTCCCGTTCTTCTCCCTCCATGACCCCCACGTTGAGGCTGGGTTCATTGGCCGGACGCAGACTGGGGGGAATCACCGATGACCAGGGTGGGTCCTTGAGTTCCGGTAAGGGCAACCCCATGAGGGACATCAAATCCCCCAGGTTAAGCAATCCGTGGGCTTCGTAGACATCACTGGCCTGTAGGCCCATCTCCCGCATGAGGGTTTCCCGCACGGCTTCTGGCATCGAGTCCTGGACCTCTAGCCGCACGATCGATCCCCCCAGTCGTCGCTTGCGTAACTCTTGTTCGATCGCCTGTAATAAATCCGCCGCCTCGTCCTCCTGAATTTCCAGATCCGCATTACGGGTAATCCGAAAGGGGTAATATTCCTGAATGGCCATGCCGGGGAACAGGCATTCCAAATTATGGGCAATCACTTGTTCCAGCGGCACCCCCGTCCAGACAGCAACCTGGCCCTTCCGGCGCACTCGCAGCGGCTCCGGCAAACTGAGAAAACGGGGCAAGACATTGGGCACCTTGACACGGGCAAAGTGTTCCTCACCTGTGGTTAAGTCCCGCACGAGCACGGCCAAATTTAGACTGAGGTTGGAGATATAGGGAAACGGATGCCCCGGATCGAGGGCCAGCGGCGTTAGCACCGGAAAAATTTGCTCCTCGAAATAGCTGTGGAGATAGTCCTGTTGGGCATCGCTCAGATCCCCATAGTCCAGAAGGTATACCCCATGTCGGCTAAGTTTGGGACGCAGGGTTTGCTCAAAATAATGGTGTTGTTTGTGCAGGAGGGGCCGCAACCGTTCCGAGATCGCCGCTAACTGCTCCTCTGGGGTCCGGCCATCGGGCGATCGCTTCTGGACTTGGGCCTCTACCTGTTGCTTGAGGGCGGCGACCCGCACCATGAAGAACTCATCCAGGTTATTGCTGAAAATGGCCAGAAACTTGAGCCGCTCCACCAAGGGCGTTCGGGAACTGAGCGCCTCCTGAAGGACCCGATAGTTAAACTCCAGCCAACTTAGCTCACGATTGAAGAAATACTGAGGATCTTGCAGGTTCACCGCGTCTGTCCGGGGGTAAGGGTGAAGGGAGGCAGGGTGAAGGGTCAAGGATCACTTTGTGCCTTCGTGTCGTTGGGGTTTGGGGGTGGGATAGGCCCATCCTGTCTACGCCCGCTGCTTAAATCAACTAGCTTAAATCAACTATAGGATCTGGGCGCGATCGCGGGGTAGCCCTATTAACCGACTTTGCCCCATGACTTGCCCCAAATCTGAGAATCAAGTTAAATTTAGTTAAGAAATTGTCAAAGTGTCTTGCCTAAACTGAAATTTTCAGCTTCGTTTTTGCAGCGCTTAGCCGTCAGTCGGGTGCAGACACCAGGGGTCGAAACCTTCAGGGGGCCACGACTTCAAGGGCCTGGGTCCGGCGGCACTTCCGGCGGCACTATTGTGTAGAGGTTAGTAAGCAATATGAAATTTTCCTGGAGACTGGCCATTTTATGGGCATTGCCCGTCTTAATTGTGGGGTTCTTTATCTGGCAGGGGACGTTTGCCTCGGCCAACGGCATGATGAGCCGCAATACCGCCAGTACGCGCATGACCTATGGGCGTTTCCTCGACTATCTGGCAGCGGGACGGGTCCTGAGTGTTGATCTCTACGAAGGGGGCCGCACGGCGATCGTCGAAGCGACCGATCCTGATATTGAGGATCATATCCAACGGCTGCGGGTTGATCTGCCCCTGAATGCCCCGGAACTGATCTCCCAACTGCGCGAGTCGGATGTCCGGATCGATACGCATCCTCCCCGTAATGATGGTGCGATCTGGGGCCTGTTAGGTAATCTGGTGTTCCCGATCCTGTTGATTGCTGGGCTATTCTTCCTTTTCCGGCGTTCCGGTAACGTTCCTGGCGGCCCTGGACAGGCGATGAACTTTGGCAAGTCCCGCGCCCGCTTCCAGATGGAGGCGAAAACCGGGGTGCTCTTTGATGACGTGGCTGGGGTTGAAGAGGCTAAGGAAGAACTCCAGGAGGTTGTCACTTTTCTAAAGAAACCGGAGCGCTTTACCGCTGTGGGTGCCCGCATTCCCAAGGGGGTGCTGTTGGTGGGGCCACCGGGGACCGGGAAAACTCTGCTGGCCAAGGCGATCGCGGGGGAAGCGGGAGTGCCCTTTTTCAGCATTTCTGGCTCCGAGTTTGTGGAAATGTTTGTCGGGGTGGGGGCCTCGCGAGTCCGCGACCTGTTTAAGAAGGCGAAGGAAAATGCTCCTTGCATTATCTTTATTGATGAAATTGATGCCGTGGGTCGGCAACGGGGCGCTGGCATCGGTGGCGGGAATGATGAACGGGAGCAAACCCTCAACCAGTTGTTGACCGAAATGGATGGTTTCGAGGGCAACACGGGGATCATTATTATCGCGGCAACTAACCGCCCTGATGTGTTGGATTCTGCCCTGCTGCGCCCCGGTCGTTTCGATCGCCAGGTCACCGTGGATACTCCCGACATCAAGGGTCGCCTGGAAATCCTCAAAGTCCACGCCCGCAATAAGAAGCTGGCTCCAGAGGTTTCCCTCGAAGCGATCGCCCGTCGGAGTCCTGGCTTTACCGGCGCGGATCTTGCCAACCTGCTAAACGAGGCCGCCATTCTGACCGCCCGTCGTCGTAAGGAGGCAATCACGATGCATGAGATTGACGATGCGGTCGATCGGGTTGTAGCGGGCATGGAAGGCACGCCGTTAATCGACAGTAAGAGCAAGCGTCTGATTGCTTACCACGAAGTTGGTCACGCGATCGTCGGGACCCTGCTCAAGGATCACGATCCCGTGCAAAAGGTCACCCTGATCCCCAGGGGCCAAGCGCGGGGCCTCACCTGGTTCATGCCGGGAGAAGATCAGATGTTAGTGTCCCGTGCCCAACTACTGGCCCGGATCTGCGGTGCCCTCGGTGGACGGGCAGCAGAAGAGGTGATCTTCGGCGATGCCGAGGTGACCACTGGGGCTGGCAATGACCTGCAACAGGTAACCAATATGGCCCGCCAAATGGTCACCCGCTTTGGAATGTCCGACTTGGGTCCCCTCTCCCTGGAAAGTCAATCTGGGGAAGTGTTCCTGGGACGAGACTGGATGACGCGATCGGAATATTCCGAAGAAATTGCTGCCCGGATTGATGCCCAAGTACGTTCGATCGTCGAACACTGCTACGACCAAACCCGCCAGATGATCCGGGATCACCGCGAAGTCATCGATCGCCTGGTTGACCTGTTGATCGAGAAAGAAACGATCGAAGGCGAAGAATTCCGGCGGATTGTGTCTGAGTATGCCGACGTTCCCGATAAGGAGCAACTGGTCTTCCAGTTGTAAGCACGGCACCACCGCTCAAACCTACCCAGCCACGCAGGGCACCAAGGGACACTAAGATCTTTGTGACATCTTTGTGTCCTTTGTGTCTTTGTGGTTGAGTGACCCACCGTTCCCTTACCCAGGACTTCCCCAAAATCCTATGGAGTTTATCCCTTTCCCCTTTCCGATTCACCTCAACGCCACCACGATTGCTGGCGCTAGCCTCTGGTCCCTTGCCCTCTACTGGGGCTTCTCCCCCGTTAGCGACTGGGTCACTGAGCAACTTCAGCGCTGGTTTAACTTTGCCGAGCGTTCTCTCTACCTCTCTGCCGAAGAATTTGAACGCACCCGGCGCGGTCGCGAAGCCCAAAATGCCTTTAATGCCTCCTTGCTGAGTATTGTGCCCTTCCTGGCGATCGGGGGCCTCTGCAACTACGGGGTTGAAGTGGGGTTAGGGACCAGTTGGGCCATTAGCATGGGCCTGATTGCCTGCATCAGCGGTGCCGTCTACGAACTAGGCCGTCGTCATGGCCAAGGCTAGGCCCGATCCAGGATGATCCCACCCCGTTGACCCCAAAATTTAGCAATTCTTATTCTGAGCCAAACTTTTCCCCAGACTTTCCACAGGTTTTCCCCAGGGAGTGCCCAAGTTTTCCACAGGTTTTGAAAAGTTTTCCACAGGCTCCGACGCTGTTAATAGTCTTTGCCGAATCTTCTGGGGATATTGCCCCTTCCCCCTTCCCCCCACGATCCCCAGGTTTTTATGTAAAGGAATGTAACGGCAAAACGCTGCAAACCCTAGTAATCTCGTTCAGGTCATTTTTCGAGTGATGCGATCGCAACATTTCGCAGCGTTGACAACCCCACCCCCCCATAGCGCAAAATGATGCGACCGACCTCGATAGTCATGCCCCGTCATGCCATCAAGGAACGGTCTAACCCCCTGTCACGCTGGCTTGGGGGATGTTTTGGCTGTCTAAAATTCTGGTCAATCCGGTTTGATGGGTTACCAGCCCAGTGCAGTCCCCATCGGTCTGTTCGCGGAGCGTCTCCCTCGGAGAATCCCCGACATCCCAGTCGTGACCATCCTATCCTTCATTTATTCCCGGAAGCGAGGTTTCCATGAACGCAATGGTCAGCATTCTGGCAGAGATCCCCGAATCCCTTCACGATTCCCTGAAGACCTACCTGGAGGCCCACCCGGATTGGGACCAGGATCGGGTATTTGCCGCCGCCCTGTCTCTTTTCTTGTTACAAAACGGCGACTGCGATCGGCGGGCAGCCCGTGTCTATCTCGATACGCTCTTCAAACACCCGGTCTAGCCTGGTAAATACTGTTGGTCCATACTCAAAGTAATCGGTGGTTGGTGTCGAGCCTGCCAGACCCGTCCCCCCGGTCTGGCCTGGTAGGTACTGGCAGAAATCGGTCTTAGATTGGTGTCGAGCCTGCCAGACCCAACACACTCACTCGATTGGGTCGCACGGTGCTTAACCCAATCTCCTCAATTTCCCCAAAGCTTGACAGCGCTTGACGCGCAATCGTGTGTCGCAACCCTTTTGGCACGATCCCGTCCAAGCCCGATCGCAGCAAGACCATCCCCTCCGAGTTTGGAAGGGATGGTCTTGAGTAGTAAACCAGCCGTTATCCAGCATTGGACCCAACTCCCTAGGGGTATGGGGACATGCTCCGTCTATGCCGTAAGACGATCAGTTCTGGGGCCATCCCAGCCTGCGGCGACGGGCGATCGCGGAACGGATCTATGCCTTAAGCCTATGCATAGAATAGGCTTATGTTAATTTTAACTTTTGTAAACAAATATTTGAAAGTGTAAATATTTGGAAATTTCTTTCAGATTTATGTTTTTTTACCGATGTTCGATGATCAAGTTTTGATTTTTGTTAACGGGTTTCCTGTGGGATTTTAACCGACCTTTATAATACGCTCTAAAGAACTCTGCTCCATGAGTCCACGTGTGTCCTCTCGGCTTGGCCCTTGCTGAGCGCTGGGATACCGACCCCGCTCTCCCGGCAGGCATGATGCGAGTGCTCAGTCAATCCGTTTGGCTGATGGGTCTTAACCCAACTGACCCAAAATTTGTATCGCAGCTTCTACGGGGATGACCGGGAAAAGGGTACAGTACTCAAAACTGTTCATGGGAGTCATGGGACAGTAGCAGCCTCGTTCCTTGTCTAGCGAGAGGAGAATCTCCATGGCAATTAGTCCGCCGGAGCGCGAGGCAAAAGTAAGGGTTGTGGTTGACAAGGACCCGGTACCTACGTCCTTCGAGACGTGGGGTAAGCCCGGTCACTTCGATCGCACCCTTGCGAAGGGACCCAAAACCACCACCTGGATTTGGAACCTTCATGCCAACGCTCACGATTTTGATAGTCATACCAGCGACCTCGAAGATATATCTCGCAAAATCTTCAGTGCGCACTTTGGTCACCTAGCTGTTGTCTTCATCTGGCTTAGCGGCGCATATTTTCACGGCGCTCGTTTTTCTAACTACGAAGCTTGGCTGACGAACCCGACCGGGATCAAGCCCAGCGCCCAAGTGGTTTGGCCGATCGTCGGCCAAGAAATCCTCAACGCCGACGTTGGCGGTGGGTTCCACGGTATTCAAATCACCTCTGGTCTGTTCCAACTCTGGCGGGCCAATGGGATCACCAACTCCTTCGAGTTGTATTGCACCGCGATCGGTGCCCTGGTCATGGCTGGCCTGATGCTTTTTGCGGGCTGGTTCCACTACCACAAGGCGGCACCGAAGCTGGAGTGGTTCCAAAACGTTGAGTCCATGATGAACCACCATTTGGCGGGTTTACTGGGTCTCGGCTGCTTGGGCTACGCCGGTCAGCAAATCCACGTCTCCTTGCCGATCAACGCCTGTTTGGATGCGATCGATGCCGGTAGTCCGCTGACGATCGGTGGCAAGGTGATCAAAACCGTTGCGGACATTCCCTTGCCGCACGAGTGGATTTTGAACCCAAGTCTGATGGCGGATCTGTATCCTAGCTTCGCCAAGGGCTTAACCCCCTTCTTCACCCTGAATTGGGCTGAATATGCCGACTTCCTCACCTTTAAGGGAGGTCTCAACCCGGTGACGGGTGGCCTGTGGCTGTCGGATACGGCTCACCACCACTTGGCCTTGGCCGTGCTGTTCATCGTGGCTGGCCACTACTACCGCACCAACTGGGGGATTGGTCACAGCTTCAAGGAAGTTCTCGAAGCCCATAAGGGTCCCTTCACGGGCGAAGGCCACAAGGGTATGTACGAGATCTTCACGACCTCTTGGCATTGCCAACTGTCGTGGAACCTGGCCTGGATGGGTTCGCTCTCGATCCTGGTTGCCCACCACATGTACTCGATGCCGCCCTATCCCTACATTGCGACGGATTATCCGACCCAGTTGTCGCTGTTCACCCACCACGTGTGGATTGGCGGCTTCCTGATCGTTGGTGCTGCCGCCCATGCGGCCATCTTCATGGTGCGCGACTATGTGCCTTCGCAGCACGTGGACAACCTGCTCGATCGTGTGATTCGTCACCGCGATGCGATCATCTCTCACCTGAACTGGGTGTGTATTTTCCTGGGCTTCCACAGCTTTGGGCTGTACGTCCACAACGACACCATGCGTGCCTTTGGACGTCCCCAGGATATGTTCTCGGATACTGGGATTCAATTGCAGCCGATTTTTGCCCAATGGGTTCAAAGCTTGCACGCGCTGGCTCCGGGTAACACGGCTCCCAATGCCGGTGAAATTGTTAGCCATGCCTTTGGCGGCGGCCTAGTTGCCGTCGGTGGCAAGGTGGCGATGATGCCGATTACCCTGGGTACGGCAGATTTCCTGGTTCACCACATTCATGCCTTCACGATTCACGTGACGGTACTGATTCTGCTCAAGGGCGTTCTCTTTGCCCGTAACTCGCGTCTGATCCCTGATAAGGCCAACCTCGGCTTCCGGTTCCCCTGTGACGGTCCGGGTCGTGGCGGCACCTGCCAAGTTTCGGGTTGGGATCACGTCTTCCTCGGTCTGTTCTGGATGTACAACTCCCTGTCGATCGTGATTTTCCATTTCAGTTGGAAGATGCAGTCGGATGTGTGGGGCACTGTCTCCCCAGATGGCACCGTTTCCCACATCACGTCGGGTAACTTTGCCCAAAGCGCCATTACCATCAATGGTTGGTTACGCGATTTCCTGTGGGCGCAAGCCTCGCAGGTGATCACCTCCTACGGCTCTGCGCTGTCAGCCTACGGTCTGATGTTCCTGGCCGGTCACTTTGTCTGGGCCTTCAGCTTGATGTTCCTGTTCAGTGGCCGTGGCTACTGGCAAGAGTTGATCGAGTCGATTGTTTGGGCGCACAATAAGCTGAAAGTAGCCCCGGCGATCCAGCCTCGTGCCCTGAGCATCATCCAGGGTCGTGCGGTTGGCGTTGCCCACTACTTGTTAGGGGGAATTGTGACCACCTGGGCGTTCTTCCTAGCGCGAATTATCTCGGTTGGCTAAGGTGGACTACCTAGTGGTTAGGTGGCAGTTGCCAACGGCTCGGTATCCCCAAACTTCGGGAACGTGTCTGGTGTAACCGTCGCTTAGCTACTAGTCCACTACAGTCAATCTCGAACTCGTTGTTCATCATTCACGAAGGTTTATGGCAACCAAATTTCCAAAATTTAGCCAAGACCTTGCTCAGGACCCGACGACGCGTCGGATATGGTATGGGATTGCTACCGCCCATGACTTTGAAAGTCATGACGGCATGACTGAAGAAAATCTCTATCAAAAGATTTTTGCTTCCCACTTCGGTCACCTGGCAATCATCTTCCTGTGGACCTCTGGAAGTCTTTTCCACGTCGCCTGGCAAGGTAACTTTGAGCAGTGGATCAAAGATCCGCTCAATGTTCGCCCAATTGCCCACGCAATCTGGGACCCGCAATTTGGTCAAGGAGCGGTTGACGCCTTTACGCAGGGAGGGGCTTCTTACCCGGTTGATATCTCCTACTCTGGGGTTTATCAGTGGTGGTACACGATCGGTATGCGTAGCAACGGCGATCTGTACTCTGGGGCTATCTTCCTGCTGATCCTGTCTGCCATCTTCCTGTTTGCGGGCTGGCTGCACCTGCAACCGAAGTTCCGTCCCAGCTTGTCCTGGTTCAAGAATGCAGAATCCCGCCTCAACCACCATTTGGCGGGTTTGTTTGGGGTTAGCTCTCTGGCCTGGACGGGTCACCTGGTTCACGTCGCCATCCCCGAAGCCCGGGGTCAGCACGTGGGTTGGGATAACTTCCTGTCTGTTGCGCCCCACCCGGCGGGTCTCGTGCCCTTCTTCACCGGCAACTGGGGGGTGTATGCCCAGAACCCGGATACGGCTAATCATGTATTTGGTTCCTCGCAAGGGGCCGGTACCGCAATTCTGACTTTCTTGGGTGGCTTCCATCCGCAAACCCAGGCCCTCTGGTTGACGGATATTGCCCACCACCACTTGGCGATCGCGGTGATCTTCATCATTGCGGGCCACATGTACCGGACCAACTTTGGGATCGGTCACAGCATCAAGGTAATCCAAGAGGCCCACAATCCGCCTAAGGGTACGCCCTTCGGTGGCATGATCGGTGAAGGCCACAAGGGGATCTACGATACCTACAACAACTCTCTGCATTTCCAACTGGGTTGGCACTTGGCTTGTCTGGGCGTGATTACCTCCCTGGTGGCCCAGCACATGTACTCAATGCCGCCCTATGCTTTCCTGGCGCAGGATTTCACCACCCAGGCGGCGCTCTATACCCATCACCAGTACATCGCTGGTTTCTTGATGGTGGGTGCCTTTGCCCACGGGGCGATCTGCCTCGTCCGTGACTATGATCCCGAAGCTAACAAGAACAATGTGTTGGCTCGGATGCTGGAGCACAAGGAAGCTCTGATTTCTCACTTGAGTTGGGCTTCGCTCTTCCTCGGCTTCCATACGCTGGGGCTGTATGTTCACAACGATGTGGTGGTTGCCTTTGGCACCCCCGAAAAGCAAATCCTGATCGAGCCGGTCTTTGCCCAATGGATTCAGGCTTGCCACGGGAAACTGCTCTATGGTTTCGATGTGCTGCTGTCTAACCCGGATAGCATTGCCAGCACGGCTTGGCCCAACTATGGTGATGTTTGGCTTCCCGGTTGGCTGGATGCGATCAACAGCAATAGCAACTCGCTGTTTCTGACGATCGGTCCTGGTGACTTCCTGGTTCACCATGCGATCGCCCTCGGTTTGCACACCACCACCCTGATCTTGGTCAAGGGTGCGCTGGATGCCCGGGGTTCTAAGCTGATGCCCGACAAGAAAGACTTTGGCTACTCCTTCCCTTGCGATGGTCCTGGCCGGGGCGGCACCTGCGACATCTCGGCGTGGGATGCCTTCTATCTCGCCATGTTCTGGATGCTCAATACCATTGCCTGGTTGACCTTCTACTGGCACTGGAAGCATCTGGCGGTCTGGCAAGGTAATGTGGCGCAGTTTAATGAAAGCTCGACCTATCTGATGGGTTGGTTCCGGGATTACCTCTGGCTCAACTCCTCGCAGCTGATCAACGGGTACAACCCCTATGGCACCAATAACCTGTCGGTATGGGCCTGGATGTTCTTGCTGGGTCACCTGGTCTGGGCGACGGGCTTCATGTTCCTGATCTCTTGGCGGGGTTACTGGCAAGAGTTGATCGAAACGCTGGTGTGGGCGCATGAGCGCACGCCGCTGGCGAATCTGGTCCGCTGGAAGGACAAGCCAGTTGCCCTGTCGATCGTGCAAGCTCGTTTGGTTGGCTTGGCCCACTTTACGGCTGGCTTTGTGGTTACCTATGCCGCTTTCCTGATTGCTTCGACAGCAGGTAAGTTCGGCTAAACCACTGGATTGACGCTATTGAGCTAGCTGCCTGAGGCGGTAAGGCTTAACGGGAGGAGCGGGGTTTTTACCCTGCTCCTTCTTTTTTAGAGGATAGTAATTTGCCTAATTTGCAAGGAAAAGCTCACGGGCTAGCAGGGCATCGAGTAAAACGTTTGTGTCAAAAAGGACTTGCATTGATCACAATTGGCGATCGCGTCGTTCGACTAGCATGGCCTTGACTTCGGCATTACTTGGAGGTGGGGCATCAATTTTGGCGATTATGAAGCAACGTCCCTGAATGACTCAGCCTTCTATGAAGGTATGGTCAAACTTGGCGTTTTAGCAGCGATCGGATTTGCTTTCCCTGGCGGGAAGGGGGAAATTGGGTAGTGGCCTCTTGGGTGTCAGGGTTGGAGGGAGCGGGGCGATCGATGCGGCAATATTTGAAAACGGCTCACCCGCTGCTGATTGGGGGGATTGTCGGGTTATTCGCAATCGCTCTGTGGCGGCTGGGGATTTGGCAACCCCTGGAGTATCTGGCCTATAACCAAACAGTTGTCCTGCGACAGCGCCTCTTCCGTCCAGTCTGGAGCCAAGAGGTTGTGGTCATTGCGATCGATGAAGCCAGTTTGCAGCAATATGGGCAGTTTCCCTGGCCGCGGCGGCGTTACACTGATCTTTTGCAGAAATTGGCGGTGTCCCAGCCAGTGGCGATTGGCTTTGACATTTTATTTGCGGAACCAACTGCGGATGATGCGGCCTTTGCGGAGGTGATCGCCTATAGCGGCAACGTGGTTTTAGCTGTTGGAGGTGATTTTGAGGGTAATCCAATCGCGATTGTGCCTGAATTAGCCCAAGTCGCCCATCAGGGTCATATTTATAACCGGGCCGATGCAGATGCCATTACCCGCCAGTTTGCTTTGTACTTGGGTAGTTATCCCTCCCTGGGGATCGCTTTGCTCGAAGTTTATCAACAAAGTCTTCAGAACACTGTAACCCTGGCGCACCCCGATGGGAATCGATCCCCAGCAGACCTACCCGTGATTCCCCCGCCCCTTGCAACAGGCGACGATCGCTGGCTGTGGGTAAACTGGATCGGGCCAACATCGGGCATCACCACCTACTCCTTTGCGGCTGTGGTCTCAGGCCAGGTGTCACCCAGGGCCTTCAGCAACAAGATTGTCCTCGTCGGCCCCACAGCAACGGGGATAGACTCCCTGTATACGCCCTTTCACCATAGTCCGCCGACGTCCGGGGTTTATCTCCATGCGGCGGTGATTGATAATCTCCTACGGCAACGTGAACTGCGGCGGGTAGACGGATTCGGCGTTGACCTGGGCTTGCTTGCGATCGCGCTCCTGTTGGCCTGGGGGTGCCGTCAACAACCCCCGCGTCGGCGTTTAGGCGTCGTATTGGCGGCGATCTCAGGCATCTGGCTAGGGACGTTTCTCTTATTTGCTGGCGCTAATTTTTGGCTGCCGATGGCTGCACCGATCGGAACGATTACATTGACCTGGATTGGGTTGCAACTCTGGGAACAATACGAACGACAGTGGCTGTTTTCGATCTTTTCCAAGTACATTTCGCCAGAAATGACCGACCTGATCTGGGAACGACGGTCTGAACTTTTTCAATCGGGGCAGGTGCAAGCCCAGGAAATGGTCGTGACGGTGCTTTTCCTAGATATTCGGGGCTTTACCTCGATCGCGGAAAACATTGCCCCGCGCCTACTCCTGGATTGGTTGAATGCCTATTTAGAAATGATGACCGATTGCATCATGGATCATGGCGGCATGGTGGACAAATATATTGGGGATGCAGTGATGGCAGTCTTTGGAGTCCCGTTTCCCCGCACTCAGGCCGTGGAAATCCAGCGGGATGCGCGACAAGCGATTGAAGCAGCCATTACTATTCATGAACGCTTGAAACCCCTCAATCAGAAATTTGAAAAACAAGGCAAACCACAGATCAAAGTGGGCATTGGTATTCACACGGGATTAGTAGTTGCGGGTAGTTTAGGGGGAGGACGGCGTCTGAATTATTCAGTATTAGGTGACACAGTGAATATCGCAGCCCGTTTAGAAGCCATGAACAAGGAAGTTACGGTGGGCAATCCTTACAACATTTTGGTAACAGGTGAAACCTTAACTTGCGTTTATGATTATTATATTGCCCGACCAGTAAATAATTTTCAATTACGGGGACGAGAGCAACGCACCTTGGTGTTTGCTATCTTAGGACGACGCCATCTTAACCAGAGCCAAGGTGCTAAACCCCAAACCTGAACCAATAACGATATCGCCTGAAGACGGGATGTTTGTGGAGACAATATGTTCATAAAAGTTTCCGTTGTTATCTTATGCATCCTTTTAGCCACCTTGATTGGCCTTAATCTTTGCAGCTTTTCCTATTGGCAATTAGCCACTCAAACATTGCGGAATCGCTTGCAAGCAACCCATGTTGCTGTTCAGCCGCAGAGAGTTAACTTTGAAGAACTTGATGGATTGCCTGCTCCGGTACAGCGGTACTTTCGTAAATCGCTCCAAAATGGGCAACCAATGGTTGTTAGCGTAAAGATGCAACATCGCGGTACATTTAATCTGAGCCAAACAGTAGAGAAATGGCACCCTTTCACGTCCGAGCAACGGGTAGTCACTCAGCGTCCAGGGTTTGTTTGGAACGCTGATATTCGGCTGCTGCTGGGGGTTCCCATTATGGTACACGATGCTTATATAGCTGGTGAAGGCATCCTTCATGCTGCGTTATTTGGTTTATTTTCACTTGTGAATATACGCGGTACAGGTGAGATTGCCGAAGGTCAACTCATGCGTTTTCTCGCTGAATCAGCCTGGTACCCCACAGCGTTATTACCCAGCCAGGGAATACATTGGCAAGCCGTTAGCGATCGCTCTGCTCAAGGGACAATGACTGATGGTACCATTTGCCTGACTATGCTGTTTACGTTTAATGATCAAGACCTGATTGAGAGGGTAGAGGTAGAATCACGAGGTCGCACGGTGGATGGCAAAATTATTCCGACACCCTGGTACGGGTACTTCTGGAATTATACAGAGCGTAGTGGAATGCAAGTCCCACTGAATGGCGAGGTAGCATGGTTATTGCCCGACGGGGCTAAGCCTTATTGGCGAGGTAAAATCATAGAGATTATGTATGAATTTACACCGTGAGTAAAGCAGTAAGACATTTGCTGAACTACTGAGGTGCTGTTACCGACTTGATGCTTAATGGCAATGTTCATGCGTGCCTCATTGAGAGGAGATGTAGTATTACCCTCTTTTGTTACTCTGGAAAATGTTACTCTTAAAAATGTCACTCTTAAAAATACTCTTAAAAACAAAAAACTCTCAAAAGCTGGAAGTTGTTAAACACTTAGCAATTAGCGAAAACCTGCTGTGCAGATAAGGTAAACGAGGGGAGTGTTGGAGAAACGATTGGATTATCGTCCTTAAACGAAGTCAAAGCCGTATCGCTTGGGTTCTAGTTGAGAGTGAGTCATGCGTCCACCTCTACATTTAACCCCGTACCGTCATCTCCCCTTTATGCCTGAAGAAATCGGATCAAAGCCTGCACCTTATCCCAGGCAGCCCCGCTCTTGAGAATCTCGCGGGCGAGGTCAATCCCCTGCGTGTGCGCTTCCAGGGGAATGCGATCGCCCACTTGAAACGCGAGGGACGCATTCAATGCCACCACATCTTGCTGCGCTTGGGTGCCGCCCCCCTGGAGCACTGCCTGGAGAATTGCCGCATTGGTTTGGACATCATCTCCCCGCAGGGCATGGGTGGGGGCGGGCATTAAATTCAGCAATTGGGGGTCGATCGTGGCCGTATGCACGTCTCCTCTGGACAGGATAGCCAGATCGGTTGGAGCCGCTAGCCCTGCTTCATCCAAATTTTCCCGCCCATGCAGGACGATCGCGTGGGGTAAATTCAGTTGGGCGAGGGCTTGGGCGATCGTGGCTACCAATGCGGATGTGGGGACCCCCAACACCTGTCCCGTCAATGGCAGCGGGTTCACCAAGGGACCCAGCAAATTGAAAATCGTCCGCACCTTGAGGGTACGACGCAGGGGAGCCACCGCCTTCATCGCTGGATGCCAACCCGGTGCAAACAGGAAAGTTACCCCCACCTCATTCAGGGCCGCCCGAATTTTTTCCGGGGGCGCACTGAGGTTCACCCCCAACGCTTCCAGCACATCCGCCGATCCGACTTTCCCAGAGGCCGATCGATTCCCATGCTTCGCAACGGTAATGCCCGCTGCCGCCGCAACAAAGGCCACAGCCGTGGAAATATTAAACGTTGAGGCCCCATCACCCCCAGTCCCACAGGTATCAATCAGCGGGGAGGGAAGGGGGAGATCCGTCTCAACCGTGCGGGATTGGGCCTGGAGCACCTGTGCCATCCCTGCCAGTTCATCCCCGGAAACCCCCTTTGCCTGGAGAGCCGCCAGGATTGCGCCTGAGAGCACCTCTGGAATGGCTTCATCGAGCCAACCTTTCATTAACTCAGATGCCTGCTGACGTGAGAGGGATTGATGATCGAGAAGTTGCTGAAGCAGGGCAGGCCAGAGGTTAGGGTCAGTAGCGGGAGAACTCATGGTTAGGGAGGCGGGAACAGGGAACAGGGAACAGGAAATCACCGAGGGTTAGGGAATGTCTGAGAACCAGATCACGCTAAACCTTGGTAAAACTGTACAGGGTTATGGGGCGCGAAATCAGTCAGGTTTTGAGGTCATGCGGGCAATGACTTGCAGTTGCATTCCAGGGGGATAGGTGCCGTCTTCTTTGATCCGGCGGATGTCGGCCTCGGCGATCGGGACGCGCAGTTTTTGGGCGATCGCCCGCACAATATCGCCGCGATCGATCACACCAGCAACGGCCCCAGCTGGTGACAAGACCGTGATACGGGGCAGTTGGCTATCTTCCATACGGTTAATGACATCCGCGAGACAGGTTTTTTCGTCCACACTGGGTAAGGTGGTGAGGGGCTGGGCAATATCGAGCAACGTCTGGTGGTCCCATTGACTACGTTCAGTTTTGCGTAGGTCTGCGATCGCCACCAACCCCCGGTAACGACCATCGGAGGCCGCAAAATACATGGGGACGTGGTTTTCTTCGAGCAGGTAATTATCGGCAAACTGGCGCAGGGTTAGATTGGCATCGATTACCCGGTACTCGCGGGTCATGGCGTCACTGGCAGTGAGATCCAGCAAGATTTCCTGAAGATTGGTTAGGCGGCTGTAGGTATTGGCATTTCGCACCCCAAACCAGCCCAACAACATAAACCACAGCCCCCCCATCCCCGGTCTCGACAGAAAAGCCATTAAACCCAGAATAATCGCACTCCAACCCAGGAACTGACCAGATCGGGCCGCCCAACGTACCCCGGCAAAGCGACTCCCCGTGACCTTCCACACGGCAGCCTTCAGAACTTGCCCGCCATCTAACGGGAGACCGGGAATGAGGTTGAAGATGGCGAGAACGAGATTAATCGAGGCTAGATTCTGAGTTAAGACTTGCAGGGGTCCCTCGCTGGGGCTGGGTAGTTGGGATAGGACGGAAAACGCAACAAATAACCCAAAGCTCACGGCGGGACCCGCGATCGCCACTTGAAACGCTTGTCCTGGTGTGTTGGATTCCTTCTCAATGGAGGCAATCCCCCCAAATAGGAACAGGGTAATGGAGTTGACCTTAATCCCCTGGGAGATCGCCACGACGCTATGCCCTAGTTCATGCAGCAAGACAGAGGTAAACAACAACAGGGCCATCGCTAGCCCTGCGCCATAGGCGATCGCCGGTCCCCATTGGGGATAGTCGGATAACCACTGGTTACCCTCAACGAGGGCAACGAAGGCCACAATGAGAAACCAGGAAGGGTCCAGGTAAAGGGGAATCCCGAAGAGGGAACCAATGCGCCAGCCTGCTTGCATCATACGCTAGGGAAGGTGTAGCAATCGGAGGCTTGCCTCCTGTCTTAATGCTACAGTGCTTTCCGAGTAAGTGCCGGTTGAGTAGGCGCTAGCTATGGCGCAGCTTATGGGCAACTGCCTGGGGATCGGGACGATGAATCTGGCTGTACTCCTGGCAAACGAATTCAAAAAACTCCCGCACCTTGGCATCAAAGGGAGCCTTACGAAACCGTTGGCTGCGATCGTAGGCGGCCCGCTGCATCGTTTGCAGTCGCTCAGGATCGGTCACCAGTTCCAGGGTTTGGGCCTGCATTTGGGCGATCGAGTTAAAGCGCATCCCCGATATGCCCTGCTCCACAATTTCCTGTTGCCCACCGCCATCGGTGACGATCGGGACACAGAAACTTTGCATCGCCTCCACCGTCGCCATCCCGAAGTGTTCATAGAGTTGGGGGTTGATCTCCCCCAGACCGCAGGCGTGCCAGAAAAGGCTGGACTTGGCGTAGATCTGCTGTAGCTCTGGACGCGGCACATTGGCTTTCACGACGATCGGTGCATCACTCTGCTTGATCAACGCCTTCACCTTCTCCAGATAGGGATTCCCTGGCGTACTGCCCCCCACCACCCAAAACTGCCAACCAGCTAGTTCACTGGGGTGCTCGCGGACCAAATCCTGGAACGCCTGGATCATCTCCAGTTGCTTCTTGTTGCCGCCCGGTTCCAGCCGACCGACTGAGAGAATAATTTTTTCCTTAGTGGGGGGATCATCCGGTGTGGCAGTCCCCATTTCCACGGGCGGATAGAGCAGGAAGGTGGGTTCGAGTTCCCAACGTTTACGCAGCCACTTGCTGGTGAATTCGCTGTTAGTCAGGATGAAGGTGTAGTCATCGACGGCGAAGTAGGGACCGCGCTGGGTGTCGGGGAAGTGGCAGAAGAAGACCGACAGGGGCGAGAGGGGTTTCACCTTCTCCAGCATATTGGCGTTGCCGAAAATATCGTAGTTGCGACTTTCAGCGGCGATCACATCAAAGGGATTTTCGGGCAAATCGTTGACTAGGCCGGAATCGATATGGTGTGCCCCCCGCTGCTCATAGAACGGGATTGGCACCACCTTCACCTGGCAGCGGGACAGGTCGAGGCCATACCATTCCTCTAGCTGGGCGATCGTGACGGGTTTATTGGCAATAAAGGTAATGTCGAACAGATCCTGGATGGCGGCGGCTGCCGTGGCAACATAGTTTTGGCCGCCGCCGATGAAGTGCAGGCCGTGGTCATAGATGCCTAGGCGGGGTTTGCGGTAACCCAGCAACACCTCCAGGCGTTGCCAGAGGTGATCGGTGCTGTCAACACCATAGAGGATGATCAAGAGTTCCTGGAGCTTGGGGAGCACCTGGTTGAGGGTGGCCGTCTCCTGATGCTCGAACAGTTTCTTCAGCAGGGCGGGTACGGTTTCGTGCAGGAGGTCGTACTGGTGCTCCGTGAAAAAGACTGAAGTGGCGATCGCCTGGGCGAGGGCCTGGGGTTCATGCTTGGCGAGGTAGAGAAACCGGTTGCGGTTGCAGAAATATTCTGCTAGGGTATCCCCCTGACTGGAACCTCGGAATTGGTGATAGGCGATCGCCGTGGGCAGGTAGTACAGACGCCAGCCGCGATCGCGGCAACGACGGGCGTAGTCAATATCCTCCATATACATAACGAAATCTTCGTCGATCGGTCCTACTTGCTCCAAACAGGCCCGCCGAAAGAGCACCGCTGCCCAACAGAGGGCCGTCACCTCGCCCGGCGTGTTGTACTGGCCCTGATCGACCTCACCAAAGCCGCGATCGGCCCAGTAGAAATTGGGCTGTTCCTCCACCCCCACGCTGTTAATCCGCCCATCGGGGAACAGGATCTTGCCGCTGATCGCCCCCACCGTGGGTTGTTGTTCCAGGTCCTCCACTAGCAGGCGCAACCAGGCGCGATCGACCGTGGCATCGTTATTAAGAAAGCCAATGTAATCCCCCTGGGCAGCCTGAATCCCTAAATTGAGTGCTTTGGTGAAGCTATTGACGGGGTTGCGGATCACCTGCACCTGGGGGAACGTGGCGGCCAGCAGGGACAGGGACTCATCCTGGGAGCCGTTATCGACTAGAATCAACTCTAGCGAATCGGCGAGGTAGTCCAGGGCGTGCAGAGAGGCAAACAGGTCCTTGAGGTAATGGACGCCATTGTAGTTGACCACAATCAAGGAGCAGGTAGGTAGATTCATTGGCAATTCGGGACGATCGACTCTGCACAATTATCGTTTGCAAGGGGAGCGTGGATGGTGACGGGAGGGAGCATTCCTCTTTTGCTACCCTCACCCTAAATCCCTCTTCCGCTCTGGGAGAGGGAATTGACCAATCCGGCTCCCCTTCCCCCCATCCCCCCGCAAACGGGGGGTTAGGGGGGCTGGGAGAAGGGGTTGGAGGCTGAGGGCTGCCTTGTTGCCCAACTGGGATGCTCCCTATCAGGACTATGGCTCATCGCGAGAAATCGGGGCACCGGGAAACTGCGCTTGGATTTAACACCCTCGGTAGGCTAGACTCTCCTTTCTAAGCATAGGTGAAAATTGGGAAGTTATTGTGACAACAGCGGCAACTACATTACCACGGGTGAGCATTTGCATTCCAACCTATAACGGGGAGGAATTTTTAGCCCAAGCTTTAGAGAGTGCCCTGGCCCAAACCTATCCCAACCTGGAGATTTTGGTCTCGGATGATGATTCCACCGATCGCACCCTGGCGATCGCGCAAGACTTCGAGTCCCGTGCTGCGGTTGATTTCCGGATTTTGCCCCATGCCCGGTTGGGATTAGTTGAAAATTGGAATTTCTGTATTGAAAAGGCCAGCGGGAAATATATCAAATTCCTCTTTCAGGATGATACTTTAGCCCCCACCTGTGTTGAGGAAATGGTTACCCTAGCGGAGCAGGATACCGCGATCGGGCTGGTTTTTGCCAAGCGTCAAGTGTTACTGGCCGCAGCGGCGCAGGATGACCCCCATTGTTTATTTGTCTATCACGGCTGTCAGGACGTTCACGCGGCTTGGACCCAGTTAACGCCAGTGCAACCGGGGGATGCCTTACTGGCTGATCCCCATTTACTGGAGGAACCGATTAATAAAATTGGGGAGCCAACAGCGGTTTTAATTCGCAAGGCGGTGTTTACTGAAGTCGGGCTTTTTGATCCTGAGCTGAAGCATCTTATTGATGTGGATATGTGGCTACGGATTATGAGCCGCTATCACATTGGTTTTATCGATCGCACCCTGGCTACGTTCCGTTTGCATCCGAATCAACAGACCAATCGTAATTTTGAAGCTGGGGCAACGGTGGTTGAGGGATATCGCCTCTGTGCCAAGATTATTTACCATCCCGATTATCGCTTTGCCAGCCCTGAGTTTAAACAGCGGGTTAGTGAGATCTTAAACGATCGCATTGCCACGCCTCTAGAAGAAATCGCTAAGGGTAAAGCTTATGTTCAGCATCTGGAAGCCGTGCTCCAGGAAACCCAGACTGAACTAGCAAACACCCAAACGGAATTGACGCAAACTCGCACCTATTTTGAAGGCTATACACAACATTTAACCAAACGCTGGCAAACTACCCAGGCGGCCTTGGAGCAGACCCAGGTTAAGCTCGATCGTGCCCAAGCGGAAGCCCAGCGTGCTCAGGATCTCCTAACCCAGAATCGCAACCTACTAGCGGCCATGTTGACCAGTAAGTTTTGGCAACTGCGTCAGGCTTGGTTCCGACTCAAATTACGCTTAGGACGGGCGATCGAAGCCACTGATTTTTCCAGTTTTCTTGGCCTAGCGGTGCCGCCTCCCCAACTTGAACCTCCAGCGAACCAACCTTTAGAGGTCCTCAAACAGGAACTCACCCAAGCGTATCAACGGGATTTACAGACCTTTCTCACAACTCTTTCGGTTTTAGAGTTTCCCCAGGTTGAACATCCAGAAGTCAGCGTGATTCTGGTGCTTTATAACCGGGCGGAACTGACCTTAGCCTGCTTGCGATCGCTGCTGGCCAGCAATTTCAAATCTCTAGAAATTATCCTGGTGGACAATGCCTCGACGGATGCAACACCCCGGTTACTTCGGCAAATTCAGGGCGTTAAAATGATTCGCAATCGCCAAAACCTGCACTACCTCCGGGCCTGTAATCAAGCGGGACAACTGGCGACGGGTCGCTATCTTTTATTCCTGAATAACGATGCTCGCTTATTCCCTGATAGCCTGACCCATGCCTGGAATTTAATGGAACAGGAGGCCACGATCGGGGCCGTTGGCGGCAAGATTATTCTCCCCGATGGGACACTCCAGGAAGCTGGGAGTATCATCTGGCGAGAGGGTTCTTGTTTAGGCTATGGCCGTGGCGATCATCCCAATGCGCCACCCTATCAATTCCGACGCCCGGTGGACTATTGCTCGGCAGCGTTTCTGCTCACCCGCCGGGATTTATTTAAACAGATGGGTGGCTTTGATCCGGTCTATGTCCCGGCCTATTATGAGGAAACAGATTATTGTGTGCGATTGTGGGAACAGGGGAAATCAGTCATCTATGATCCCCAAGTGGTGATTCAACACTATGAATTTGCCAGTTCCGATTCCCAGGATAGCGCGATCGCGCTTCAGGTAGACCATCAAGCGATTTTTGCCCAAAAGCACGCGGCCTGGTTAGCCCAACAATATGAACCTCGCCCAGAGAATATCGTACTGGCGCGGATTGCCCGGACTCAGCAACGGCGGATTTTGTTTATTGACGATCGCGTTCCTCATCGTTACCTCGGATCAGGCTTTACCCGCGCTAATCGTATCCTCAATCTGATGGTAAAGTTAGGCTATTTCGTCACGGTTTTTCCGATGAATTTTGCTGTAGGCAATTGGCAAACCCTCTATAGTGATGTACCCCTGGAAGTCGAAGTTGTTGATGGTTCTGGCGAAGATCGTTTAGGATCTCTGTTACAGGAGCGATCGCATTTTTATGATTTGATCTTTGTCAGCCGTCCTCACAATATGAGGACCTTAAAAACGGTCCTAGAAAAAATTAATCTCTCCCTCAATCAAATCCCCATTATTTACGATGCCGAAGCTCTGTATTGTTTGCGAGAGGTGGCCCTGCAAAAGTTAAGTAGAATGGCCTTGATGCCGGACGCAATCGCGCAACAGATTGCCGCTGAAGTCGCCCTAACCGAGGGGAGTCAATGTGTGATTGCGGTTTCTGAAGCCGAACGGCAACAGTTTCTAACCTACGGCTGTACCTCGGTTTACACCCTGGGTCATGCCCTGGAAACCCAGCCAACCCCGAATCTGTTTGGCGATCGTACCCAACTCCTCTTTGTCGGGGCCATCCATGCCGCTGATTCGCCGAATGCCGATTCCGTCGTCTGGCTCAGTCAGGCAATTTTTCCACTCATTCAAAAACAACTTGCTTCAACCGCAGAATTGATCATTGCAGGCACCAATTATATTGAAGCCATTAACTACGAAATTTGGCGAGACGGTAATCCTGCGATTAAGGTGCTGGGGACGGTACCCGACCTCACACCCCTTTATAACCAGGCTCGCCTTTTTGTCGCCCCTACCCGTTATGGAGCCGGGATTCCCCACAAGGTTCATGAGGCAGCGGCTAGGGGCGTTCCGGTGGTGGCCACTTCCCTGATTGCCCAACAATTGGGCTGGGAGCCAGAAGTTGATTTACTCGTCGCCGATGATACTGAAGGATTTGCGGCGGCCTGTGTGCGCCTCTATCAGGAGGAGGCCCTGTGGCAACGGTTACAACAGAATGCGCTCAAGCGGGTACAAGCGGAGTGTGATCCTATGCAATTTGAAGCTACGTTGCAACAAATTTTGGTCCAAAGTCAGTCCAAGGGATCACCCTAACCTCCCCTGGTTGACTTTCCCCCTCATCCCTAAAGTCCCTTCTCCCACAAGGGGCGAAGGGACTTTAGGGTCAATCCAAATAAGAACGATACAGTCCTTCGCTCCCCTCTCCCGCTCTGGGAGAGGGGCTGGGGGTGAGGGTGTTGTTTCAGCCTAAATTGCAATGACTATATATTTAAGGTATTTCTAGTTTAAATTGAGCTTGACTGGGCGAGAGCATCAAGAAAGGCTTTAAATTGCTCTAGATCAGCCTTATAAAGTTCTTGAAGACGTTGCGCCTGGTTAATCACGATCGCAATTCGCTGGGGATCGAGGTTAATGGTATAAGCATTACGAAAGACATGGCGAAATCGGTGTAGTTCGTTCAATTCTTGGTAAGAGGCTTCACTCCACAGTTTTGGACGCATACCTTCAATATCTAGCGTCATGCGCTTTAGTAAGGTGGCGTGCCATTGGCTACGATCGTCAATCTGATTCTCAAAGGTTCGAGCAACATTTAGAGAAATGTTTTCAAAAGCTGAATATAAATTATTTAGATAATAACTAGCAGTAATGGTTTGTTCTTGATTTTCTAAATGATTGACATAGGGAGTCAAATAGCTATACAACTTCTCAATTTCTCGACAGTCTGCTTCGATATTAGCTTTAAGAACGGCAATTTGAGGCGTCATAAATGAGTTCTCCCATCTGGCGGACAGTATCACTAAAGTGGCAGGGCTGGTTAATCTCACGCAAATCAATTAACCAATCGGGACAAGCCGTCTCCAAGTCGCGCCAAAGGGCAAAGTAAGTCGCAGCATCCGTACCTGCTACAGCAATATCAATGTCAGAGCGATCGCTAAAATGGCCAGATTGGGTAACCGATCCAAAGAGATAGATTTGGGTAACGCAGGGATAGGCTGGTGCAACGTGAAGAATCGCGGCGATCGCGTCCTCACGGGCTTGCTGGCGGAGCGTTTCTCGCTGCGCCTGTTGCAGGGCTAGCCGCTTCCTAAAGTTCTCGCGACATTGTTCCAGATCGATACCATTATATTGGGTGAGTTTATCCATCGCAATTTTCACTCGTCTCGTTCTGCCGCTATGACTTTCTTTAGCCTTTGGACATCTAGTTTATCCATTTAGTTGGGAATGTCGCATTAACGCCTCTATACGATCTAGATAAATATTAATCAGCTTATAGTCAGCGATCAAAACCTCAATCTGTGGCCAAATCTTAGCTAAAAACGATGAAATTCACATTTTCTCATATTCCCAAAGCGTAAATGAACCACAGTTGGTGGATTTGGATCAAGCATCAATCGATCAGAAAAATCAACATCCTTGGTTACAATGACCAGATTTCTCTCTTTCGCATATTCCCAAATCTGAGTATCTTGCGAGTTCCAGTAATCACAGGCTGTCCATTGCAAACATCTGGACTCATACTAATTCGGCTATTCATAACACGCTCTTACCTCCATAAGATAGTGTGTTCCAAGTAGCAGTAAATTATTTTCCTTGCATCATTGCACTTCCACTTTTTCCTGAAAGTAGCCATCGGCGATCGCGATCATGTGTCCACTTTCCACGCCCATTCAATGCCGGGTTTTCACTCTGTTGAGCGATTTTGCCAACCAAAAACTCTGTTTTGATCGCACCAACGCTGATTAACTTTGTGACAGGGGGGCATCGGCTGGTGTTGCATTCGGTTGAGGTAAGGCTGCGATCGCCTGTCGGGCAAAATCCTGAATGAGGGTACTCCGCTGAGTCGTTTGCGCTATGGTCTGAACAATTTGCCGGAGACGATCCCCAATATTCTCTGTGTCTGGCGTGGCCGTCTCCACCTGGGCAAAATATTCCACTAAACTCAGACCGGCGACACGGGTAAGATAGGCCGCACTCACCCCCTGAATCGCTGCCCCCACCACAAAGGTTAACGAGGTCCCCTTCAGGACATTACCCAGTAACTGCGTTGACACCTCCACCAAGCCTAACTTCAGCATTTGGCTAGCCAGGGTAGTCGCCAGGGTTTGGGCCTGTTGCCAGGAAAGCGGACATTGGTAAATAGCCCCCAAATCCACCACCATCTGGGCATTGATTGCCGTTGTGGCTAACAAATCCAGAGTTGGCACCGGGTTTAGGGAGGTTGCGGCGGCGGCCACCCATTGATATTGCTCAATCACCGGTAGGGCACGCTGGCGACGAAGTTCGTTCCGGGCGGCGCGGGCTTCCTGCTGTAATTGCTGGGCCAGTCGTTGGGTAGTGGCTAGGATCAGAGCCGGTTGTTCCGTTGCCACCAGCGTCGTGAGGCGATCGGTCAGGCTACTCACATCGGCAGGACGCGCTTCTAGCCACTCCCGCATCGAGCCATCAGCTTGTTGTTGCCGCACCTTGATCGGCGTGGGATCTAGGGCGATCGCCACCAAGTCTGCTGAATCGATCGTGCCCTGGAGATGCTGGCGGACCCGTTGCAGCACCAGCGGCCACTCATCCGGCAAATACTGATCCGGTTTATTCAGCGCCACCACCGTCCGCAGATTAACCTGTTGCAGTTGGTGCAGGGTATGGCGCTCCGACTCCGTGAGGTCCCCCGTAATCAGAAAAATCACCACATCTTGGGCCGCCAACTGGGGCCAACTGGTTACCGATGCGATCGCCTGTTCCGTCGTGAGCGGTAGACCCGCTATTTCCTGCCAGGTCATCAGGGGATCTTCCCAGGGAATAGTGTGCCCCTTCAGGTAGTTGAGCAGTGTGGTTTTGCCGACGGAGGGGCCACCCACGATCGCCCCCCGGAGGATGGGACGATCCATCTCTGGGCGAAGCGCTTGCCAACGGCTTTGTAACGCCTGTACTTGCTCGGCAACCCTCACCCGCAGGGGACCCTCTGGCGTGCTGGCTAATGTCTGATTCAGTTGCTCAAGGGCGGTAGCAGCTTGGGCGATCGCGGCTTCAACGGCAGTGCGATCGAGGGGACGGGTCGGCGGTGCGATCGGCAGCAGCGTCGATCGGGGTTTCATCATGAGGACACCCCCCGCTAGGGCCAGCAAGCCCAGGAAGCTGAGCGTACCCGCTTCCGCCAGCACGTGCTGAAGACTATCTAATAACCAGAGGCAGACCGACAGCGCCAGCCCCCCGATCAGAATCGGACGTTTGTAGATGGGGCGTTTGGTATCTGTGTCGGCGGCCATTGGCTCCTCCTCCCAAGTCAATCACGCTTCCGTTACCTCTGTGTCAATTTTATGGGCAAGGGGAGAGCGCTGTAACCTCTGTGACAAAACTTGCTGTGGCCAGATCCAAAGAAGCATGGGTGTACGGTTACGCAGAGGCTGTGGGATGGACTTTTGGCCCATCTATTCGCAATGCCCATGGGCCTAACCGTTTTCAATGCCTTGTATTTCTGCCTGTCTTCTGATTCCCTGTCGCTTCAATTTGGGAAATCAATCGCACTAATCTTCGATCGCAATCCCTTGACGCTAGCTGAGGTCTACGCTTTTCCGCTAACGTAACTAAAGAACGTGCCCAGCACCTCCACCCTAACCCTTCTTAATCTAGTCTTATCTAGCGTCTTATCTAGCACCATGCCCGATATCGTTGACATTGCTGTTAGTGCCGATGGCTTCAAAACCCTGGTTGCGGCGGTCCAAGCGGCTGGACTGGTCGAAACCCTCAAAAGCCCTGGCCCCTTCACCGTCTTTGCCCCCAACGACGATGCTTTCGCCAAACTTCCCCCCGGTACCATCCAAACCCTGGTGCAAAATATCCCCCAACTCACTCGAATTTTGACCTACCACGTGGTTCCTGGCCGTTGGACCCAGGCAGATCTGGCGAACGTAGCGGTGCTCACCTCGGTGGAAGGTTCCCCAATCCCAATTCATACTGAGGATGGGTTTGAGGTAAAAAATGCCACGGTGCTAGCAGTGGATATTGAGGCTGACAATGGCATTATCCATGTTCTCGATCGCGTCATTCTCATGGGATAGCGTCCCCGCGCAAGTCACGCAGTATCCGCGCCGTGTCTTCGCAGAAGCATCCCTGCGGACATCGGACGGATCGCATCTCCCCGGAGCACGGGACCGGTGTTGACACTCCCCCAGTCGATCAGGCTGGGGAGGCTTCTTTTGGCGCTCCAACGGGCTGTCCGGCACCGGAGTGCAGCACAGTCGCGGATAAGCAGGTACATTAGTGAAGTGTCACCCACCACCCCGTGTGGCAGGCCCGTGTGGCAGGCCCGTGTGGCAGGCCAACCTCCGAGTTCCCCTTCGGGATCGCTTTCCGAATCGCACAGTTTCCCATGCAAAAAGGTACCCTGATTGAATTCTGGCTACACGGTCATCGCCACCTGGCAGTGGTCGATCGCCCCAAGGACAATAAACACTGGATTGTGGTTGATCACCTTAACCAGGCCCACACCATCAATCCCCGTCAAGTCACCTACACGATTGGTCCTGGCTATACGACGGCTGAAATCACAGCCTTTCAGGCAGCAGTTGCGCCCCAGCTTGACCCCGACAGCCTGGAAGTGGCCTGGGAAATTCTGGTGGAAGAAGGGCGCTCTGTTGACCCGGCGGCCATGTCTACCCTGCTGTTTGCCGATACCGAGCCAGTGAACTGCTACGCGGCCCACTGCCTTCTGTCTGAGGACAAGCTGTATTTCAAACAGAAAGGTGAGGTGTACGAACCCCGCTCTGTTAATCAGGTTGCCGAGCTCAAGTACCAGGCCACCATCGCTCAGCAGCGGCAGCAGGAATGGGGAACGCTCCTCTGCCGCCTCCGGCA
>CAZHXN010000026.1:237-5378 GCA_964536415.1 uncultured bacterium | reverse complement strand
GCGTGGCGAGTCCGCTGCCATTGAGCGCGAACGCCTCCGGCAAGCGCTGGCGCAACCGGGCAGCGCCGATTGGCAGGCAAGCGATCGCCCCCGCCTGGAAGCCCTCGAACGCTATGCCACCCTCAAGGAAGAAGCCAACCCACGGGATACCACCCAGGCCCAGGAAGTCCTTGCCGCCCTACAACGTCCAGAGACACCGGAAGCTGCCTTTGAACTGTTGGTGGCCCTGGGTCTCTGGCAGCCCCATGAGAATCTCTTCCTGCGGCGCAGTCAAATTCCTGTCCAGTTCCCCTCTACGGTACTCGCTATGGCCACCTCTCGTCTTGACTCCCCGCCTGCGGATGCCGATCGCGATCGCATCGATCTGACCCACCTCAAGGTCTACACGATCGACGACATCAGCACGCTAGAAATTGACGATGGCCTGAGTTGGGAAGCCTTACCGGATGGCCGGGAACAGCTTTGGATACATATTGCCGACCCGACCCGCTGGGTATCGCCAGGGGATGAACTGGATCTCGAAGCCCGCCGCCGGAGTACCACGCTCTACCTCCCCACGGGCATGATTCCCATGTTTCCACCGGAGATTGCCACGGGACCCATGAGCTTGAATCAGGGGCAGGTTTGCTGTGCCCTCAGTTTTGGGGTGATCCTGACGCCGGAAGGGGCCGTGGATGCCTATACCATCGCCCCCAGTCAGATTAAGCCCACCTATCGCCTGACCTACGAGGACGTGGATGAGATGCTGGAGTTGGGGGTGCAGGCGGAGCCGGAAATTGCCGCGATCGCCCGGTGGGGAATAGTGCGATCGCAGTGGCGACAGTCCCAGGGGGCTATTTCCATCCACATGCCGGAGGCATCGATCAAGGTTCAGGATGATGAAGTTACCATCCAGCTTCTAGATGATTCCCTGGCCCGCCAACTGGTGGCGGAAATGATGATTCTGGCAGGGGAAGTGGCTGCCCGCTATGGCCAAGCCCATAACTTGCCGCTGCCCTTCCGCAACCAGCCCCAACCAGAACTCCCTCCGGAAACAGAGTTACTGCAACTGCCGCCGGGTCCCGTGCGCTATAGTGCCATTCGCCGCTGTATGCCCCGCAGTGAGGTGAGTCTGACGCCTGCCCGTCACGCGAGCCTCGGCCTTGATACCTACGCCCAGGTCACTTCCCCCATTCGTCGGTACAGTGACCTGTTGGCCCATTTCCAGATCAAGGCCCACCTGCGGGGGGAAACCCCGCCCTTCTCGGCGGAACAGTTGCAAGAGGTGCTGATGAGCGTCAGTGCCGCGGCCCAGGAAGCCGTCTGGGTGGAGCGGCAAACCAATCGCTACTGGGGGTTAGAATTCCTCCGACGTCATGCGGCGGATCTCTGGCAGGGGTTGGTCCTGCGTTGGTTACGGGAACATGAGAGTTTGGCCCTAGTGCTGCTGGAAGAGTTGGGATTGGAGTTAGCCATGCGCTTCGATCGCCCAGTGGCGTTAGGTGAACAATTAACCCTGCGGGTGGCCTATGTTGATCCGCGCAATGATGTGATTCACCTGCGGGAAGTCGATGCGGCAACGGTCACGGACTTGCCTAGGGTAGAACAGTTAGCTTAGGGTAGCATCGGGATAAGAATCGCGATCGTGGGGTAGGCAGCTTGTCTGCCCAGGACAATGTTTTTCTTGAGGATGCAACGAAAATGACTGGCTTTAGACAAATTATCTTGCCATATTGTTTGAAAAGAATGGAAGATAGTACCTACATCATCTTAAATCGTCGGTATAAGCCAATAGGGTTCGATACAACTGAGTTTTTGAGATATGAAGATTATCCGATATGTCACAGGATCAAAGAAATCAACCAGAATACAGCAGCTAGTTTTTCCTGGTATGGTGATGATAATACCGATATAAATACCGATATAATTCATCTCTACCATGACGACTCTATTTCAACCAGTAGCCCTGAAAATATGCGTAGCTATTTGGATTAAGATAGATACTTTGGCAAGATATACGATTAGTTAATAAAAAGATCCTACAGCGTTTCTGGTTGAACTGAGGGGCAAAGTTATGGCTAGAACCCTTACTGTGTAAACGGTGATTTGTAAACAAAAGCTTAAGTACTTAAGCTTTTGTTTACAAATCACCTCTTAAGGTTTACTTTAAAAATTAGATCTAACTACCTGATAATGCAATCATGTCAGCCAAACCCCAAATTAAAAAGAATCTCTATGAAGTCGATTTTGTTGGTTGGGTGGAGACGACAGTCGAGCAATTACGCGCCCAGAATTATACCTGTGTCGATTGGGAAAATTTAATCGCAGAAATTGAAGACATGTCGCGGCGGGAGCGAAAAAGCCTGAAAAATAATCTGGTGGCGATTCTGCTGCATTTGCTGAAGTGGCACTATCAACCGGAATACCGCACGGGTAGTTGGCGTGGGAGCATCCGCGAACATCGTCGGCGTGTCAACGATGATCTGAAAGATTCACCGAGTTTAGTTCCCTATCTACAATCCGTTTTGGCTGAATGCTATGCAAATGCTCGCGAACAAGCTGCCGATGAAACTGGCTTATCACGAGAAACGTTTCCCTTACTGTGCCCTTACACGCCAGAGCAAGTATTGAATCCTGAATATTTACCCGATGAAGGAAACAGGAGCAGGCGAGACGCTACCCCCCGTGGGAAGTGATCTGTTTGTGACGATCAAGGCAGTCGTCTGACTAACTGCCTAACCAAGGGCAAGGAAACGTGGGAAAATCCTGATTGGTGCGCAGCGGGAGAATCCAACACGTGCAGCAACTACTTCGATTAGCCCGGTGGATTGACACGTTTAACGAATGGGTCGGTCGTGGTACGGCCTGGTTAGCCCTGGCAATGGTCGCGATCGGGACCTGGAATGTCATCGGTCGGTTTCTGGGGCGTGGTATTGGCCAAAATCTGAGTTCCAATTCCCTGATTGAAGCCCAATGGTATTTATTCGATATCCTGTTTCTCCTGGGCGGAGCCTACACCCTCAAGCATAACGAGCATGTGCGGGTGGACTTCTTCTATCAAGGTTTCAGCCCTCGTCGTCGGGCCTGGGTAGACCTCCTAGGCACAGTCCTGTTCCTGTTGCCATTCTGTGTCATGGTGATTATCTACTCCTGGAATGCGGTGGCCCAGTCCTGGCGGATGGGGGAAATGTCGCCTGATCCGGGTGGCCTTCCCCGCTACTGGATTAAAAGTATGATTCTGGTTGGCTTCGCCCTGCTGTTTATCCAGGGGATTGCTGAAGCGATTAAAAACTATGCGGCCTTGCGCGGTGACCTGCCCTTGCCGGAGGTAGATGATGGGGAGCTATGATTGGCTGGGACCCTCCATGTTTGGGGCGGCGTTGTTGCTGTTGGCAGTGGGCTATCCGGTGGCCTTTACCTTTGGCGGGGTTGCGCTGCTGTTTACCCTGATTGGGGTGATAATCAAGCTAATCGACCCCACCCTTTTGTTTAATCCGGCCCTGTGGTCAGCCACCCCCGATCGCATTTTTGGCACGATGAATAATTTCACCCTCCTGGCGGTGACCTATTTCATCTTCATTGGTTCCATGCTGGAAAAGTCGGGCATTGCCGAGGACCTGCTGGAGACGATCGGGATTCTCTTTGGCCGGATTCGGGGCGGCCTGGCGATCGCGGTGGTTGCTGTGGGTGCGCTCCTGGCGGCGACCACCGGCGTAGTGGCGGCAACGGTGATTGCGATGGGCCTGATTTCGCTGCCCACGATGTTGCGGTATGGCTACGATCGCCGACTGGCCACGGGGGTGATTGCCGCATCCGGCACCCTAGGACAAATTATCCCCCCTAGCGTCGTCCTGGTGGTCCTGGGGGATCAGTTAGGCGTACCCGTGGGTGCACTCTTCATCGGGGCGCTGTTACCGGGGCTGCTCCTAGCGGGGGCCTACATTCTCCATATTGCCTTGACTGCCTGGTTACGGCCCGATCTGGTCCCAGCCCTACCCGCCAGCGTGCGGCAGCTTCCCAACTTGGGGCAGCGGGTTGTCCAGGTGATGCTTCCCCCCTTAATCCTGATCCTATTGATTTTGGGCAGCATCTTTTTGGGGATCGCCACCCCTACTGAGGCAGGCGCCGTGGGGAGTGTAGGTGCGATCGGACTGGCCGCTTTTAACCAACGGCTGACGGTTGAGGCCCTCCGCAAGGTGTGTGATGCCACCCTCCGCACCACCAGTATGGTGATGTTGATCCTGATTGGTTCCCAAGCCTTTAGCCTCGTCTTTCGAGGGTTGGGGGGGGCACGGGTTGTGCAAAGTTTTTTTAGTAACTTACCCGGTGGGGAATGGGGGTTTTTGGCCCTGACGATGGTCATCGTCTTTGCCCTCGGCTTTTTCATCGACTTTTTTGAAATTGCCTTTATCGTGGTGCCCCTCTGTGCTGAAGTGGCCCGTCCCCTGGGGATCGACCTAGTGTGGTTTGGAGTTCTCCTAGGGGTTAACCTCCAAACATCATTTTTAACGCCCCCCTTTGGCTTTGCCCTCTTCTACCTGCGGAATGTGGCTCCTCCAGAGGTAACGACCCAGGATATTTATCGGGGGGCCATTCCCTTTATTCTGATTCAACTGTTGGTCCTGGCCCTGTTAGTTCGCTTTCCGGTTTTGGTGAATTGGCTACCGTCACTCATGGCCACATGACCTGGGAACGTCTGCAATCGCGGGAGACGGGACGGGTACAATAAGAGGGGAGATACTTGGCAGCAAGCACCTATGGAAACCCTCACAGAGACCAACTACATCGAGATCATCGAAACGGTCATTAGCAGCCTAGGGCAAGAGGGCAGTGCGATGGTCCTGACCCAGGATACGGGGCACCTGTGGCGGTTTACCTACGGCACGGTTGAGGTCTTTGTCCAGCTATCGGGGGTAGCACCGGAGGATATTCTCACGGTTTGGGCGTCGGTGCTGAGCTTGCCCGCTAAGAATGAAGCGCAGTTGATGCAGCGGCTACTGGAGATGAATTGGGCTGAAACCTTTGAGGCCCGGTTTGCTATTTTCAATTATGAAGTGGTGGTCGTCACCAGTCGCAATCTCGAGGATCTTTCGGCAGCAGAAATTTCCCGATTAATTACAGTGGTTGCCACGATCGCGGATGAACATGATGAGGCCCTCCAA
>CAZHXN010000026.1:0-227 GCA_964536415.1 uncultured bacterium | reverse complement strand
TTGGCTAAGCCCTTCTACAAGGGGACTTGTGGTTAAAACTGGGATGACGAACATTGATGTTCAGTCATCCCAGTCGGCATTGTTTGGAGTTTGTCAGTAGGTGAGTGTAATTAAACCGAAGGCTCTCATCCCCTTCTCCCAAGCTGGCAGAAGGGGGAGCGAGCATCGCACTCCCCTCGCTCCACCCCCCGTTTGCGGGGGAGCTGGGGATGAGAGCAATTCTCCTG
>CAZHXN010000025.1:38670-49467 GCA_964536415.1 uncultured bacterium | reverse complement strand
CTCCCCTTCCCCCCATCCCCCCGCAAACGGGGGGTTAGGGGGGCTGGGAGCAGGGATTGGGGAATGCGGGGGAAATTACCCATCTGGGATGCTCCAGTCATGTCCTAGGGAACGGTTGTCTTTTGAAATCTTTTGAAATAAATAGACGCCGTCTTTGGCATAAACCTGAGTAAAGCGATCGTCGGCTTGAAATTGTTCCACCAACCCTTGCGCAAACTCTGGTGTACTGAGCCAACCGGGCTGTTTCACGTTCAATACCCCGTAGTGAAACTCGCCTAAATCCGTCGGTGGTGATGTGGCTTGGGTTTGGCGAATCAGGCGGCGATGGGTAAGGTGGGGAGCCAGGTTAGATGTGGTGAGGACAGGGTCGGCGGTCCTTACTTGGGCGATCGCCGTGCGGCTAGCGTGCCAGGTATCGAGCGATCGCAGATAGAGAGAACCGAAATAGCCATATTTGGCCAGCAGCAAAAACACCGCGATCGCCCAACCCAGGATCAGGGGCGATCGCAGCCGCCATGCGCGCTCTGCCCGGTTATGCTGTACCTGCAACGTCGTGATCACCGCCAGGATTAAAAACGGCAGGATAGGCAGCGAATAATGCTGGGTGAGGTTACGCTGCTGCGGTTCACTCGAGAGCAGATTCAACGCCAGCGTCGGCAGAGCAGGGAAAAGCGGCACCAAGGCAGGCATTGAGAGGCCCCAAAGGACGGGTCCCAGCAGTAGCGCCAGGTATTCCAGGGTCTCCAGGGAAAACAGTTGTCCTAAGACCCGGTGAGGTTTGAGGAAGAAATTGGCAATTACGTCTGGGATGGAATCACCCAAATAGCCATAGAGACTGACTCCAGCCGGTTGTAGCCCACTAAACGCGGGAATAATCACCTGGGTCGCGATCGCAAACCAGAGCGTCCCCGCCGCGATCGCCCAGAGGCCACACACCCGTTGCCGTTCCCAAACCAGCAACCAGATCCCCATGGCCGCCACCGTTAACCCCAACACTTCCTTACAGCCCAAGGTCAACAGGAGGCAAAGGATAAATAGGGCTAAATAGCGGGGGTCTCCAGCAGAAATCCGATGCGAACGAGCCGCCCAAACCGCCGTTAGGAGCAGGGGAACAGCCAGTACCTCCGGGTGAAAGTCAAACAGATTAACGTTAAAGACCAGCGGATAGAGCAGATAAACTAGGGCCAGTGTGAGGGCTTGTGAGCAGGGCAAGTTGGCCTGACGGGCCAGGGCAAAAGTGGGAAGGGCCCCTAAGGCTAGAGCGAGGGCCTGGATAGCCAGGAGCCAGTAGACACTGGGATAAAGCTTATAGAGGAGGGCGAGCGGATACAAAATCCAGGCTGCATGATCCCCCAAAAGATGGATCTCGCGCAGGGTGGAGTAGGGAGGAAGCCCTTGACTCAGGAGATACAACCCCTGATCGAAGATTCCCAAGTCCCAGCCAGCGGACTGAAACAGCCAATGCCGCAGACTGCTCGCCAGCAACAGCAGCACCGCACTGCCCGCAGTGAGTCCCAGGAGCAAGGGCGGTACGGATAAACGCTTCAGCCAACTTTGCATAGGGGGTCAGCAACGGTACCGGTGTGCCAACCTAGGCTTGGGGCAGTTCTGACTTCATCCGCTCCAGGGTTTGGTGCATCTGCTCAAACATCTGCTGCGGCGTCATGCCAAATTGGCCCAATTGGGTCTTGAGTTGTTGGATGGTCATTTGGGCCATAAAGTCTTCCGAGAGTTCAAACCGCTTCATAAAGATGCGGTAGCGCTCCATAATCGACTCCATCTGATCAATAAAGATCTTCTTGCCCTCTAGGTCGAACTTACCGTAATTACTGCCCAATTGCATGAGGGACTGGTAGTCCTCAAAAAGCTGCTTCGCTTCTTGTTGAACAATTTCTGAGTCAAAAAATCCCATTGTTTTGCCATCACACACTGTCCGGGTACCCCTATCTTAAGGCAGTCTTAGAAGGGGATTCAATCCAGTCTGGACGCGCTGAGGGTGAGAATCCCGTACTTGCCAGGGGGGGAGAGCGAATCCCAACCAACCCATGCCACCACGCTGTCTGGTGAGGTCCTGCTTGTCAATTGTCAAGAACAGTCTGGGCAATCTGGGGATCTTGCAAGGCTGGATTCCGGATAAATGCCTCATCCGTCAAGCTCTGTAAAAAGGCCAGCAAATCCGCTTGTTCCGTCGCGGTTAAGGTAAAGCCCTGGATAAAGGGGCTTTTCAGGGGACTGGCCCGACCGATCCCGGCGTATTCGCCGCTGTGCAGGGTACGTCCTCCCACCGCATAGTGGTCAATCACGTCCTCCAAGGTGGCGATGCTGCCATCATGCATATAGGGGGCTGTCAGGGCAATGTTGCGCAGGGTGGGTGCCTTAAATCGACCCATATCCTGGGGGTTATGCGTAATTTCATAAACACCGGTGTTATTGGCTGGATACGCCCCCTGGCCATCCAGATTATAAAGGCCCGTATTATGAAAAGCAATTTCGGTAAACCCCGATCGCTCATGGACAATCGCATCGCTAAAGGTTAATCCGCCGTGACAGTGAAAGCATTCCAAGCGTTCACTATGAAACAGGGCTTCCCCCCGCTTAGCGGCCTCGGAGATGGCGTGACGATCGCCACCATAGCGATAGCGATCGTAGGGCGAATTAAAGGAAACTAAACTGCGCTCAAAAGCCGCGATCGCTTTGGTCATATTTTTCAAACTGATCGGGGCAGTCTCTTCGCTAAAAGCAGTCACTTTCTCTTCTAGAACGTTGATATCGCCCCACTGAATCGTGCCCTCGGTGGCTTCCTGCAGTGTAGCAATGGTGCGCATCAGACTGGATTTGCCAGCCCCATTTGGCCCTAGCAGACCAAACATTCCCATAGGAATATCATCGGTTCACGCCATTTAGGGCTTTGTAACCATTGGGATTCCGGAATCCGACACGTATCCCAGCGGTGGCCTCGCGGTGACTGAATGCCCACAGCCCTTTGTTTGGCAGTCCAAGGATGCTGCGATCGCGCAATCTCGGCCCGCAATTCATCGTTCAGAAACTCAATCACCTGGCCATGTTGCCCAGTGCCAGTGGCCATGCGTTTCAATTCTCCTGCAACCAGTTCATAGCGATTGTCGGTGCCGTCATGGTAGGCGAGATATTCGGCCAAGGTGAGTTTCTGGATTGTCAGGGTCATCGCACGTTACCTCTAATCGCCTGCTTTCAGTAGGCCCTACCTGGATTTAAAGCGAAAACTCCCCTAGGTTTCCCTGGGGAGCGGTGGGGTCTTGGCTATTTGAGTGGCCAACAGAAGTGTGGCAGGCAGGAGTCATCGCACAATATTGGCTGTGGGATAGCCGTCTGAGTATCTGGAAGACGCGGCTGTTCCAGGGGTAGGCAGTCTGCCTACCCCACAAACTCCTGTTTGCTGAACCTTACTTTAAATCACCATCCCATCGGGAATCTCGGCATTCTTCAGGATGACAATAATGCCACTACGGATGATAAAGCCCAATTCTTCACGATCGGCCTCTTCAATGTGATCCTTGTTAATAATGCGGACATTGCTGCCAATGCGGGCATTTTTATCCACGATCGCCCGTCGCACCACACTGCCGGCACCAATCCCGATCGGGACCTTCCGTTCCGCCAAGCTACGTTGCCGTTCGGCATAGTGTTCATAGAAGTCGGCCCCCAACAGCAGGGCATCTTCGACCACACAGTCCGACTCAATCCGCGATCGTACCCCCAACACGGAGTGACTCACCTGGCAATTCTTGAGAATACAGCCTTCACTAATAATCGACTCCGTGACCTGGCAGTTTAACAACTTGCTCGGCGGCAGGAAGCGGGAGCGGGTGTAAATTGGCGCGTTTTCGTCGTAGAAGCTGAAGGGGGGTTGTGGCTGCTGGGTAAGGGCCAAATTCGCTTCGTAAAAGGCCGAGATCGTCCCAATATCTTCCCAATAACCATTAAAGAGGTGGGCTTGCAAATTGTAGGTATCCGAAGATGCCGGAATAATTTCCTTACCAAAATCCGTCTGGTCAGGATAGCGCTTCAGCAGGTCATTCATCACGTCTTTATTAAAGACATAAATACCCATCGAAGCAATGTAGGGTTGTTGCCGTGCCTGTTCGGGGGTTAGCCCTAAAATGGTTGTATCCACCTGCATCTGCTTCAGTGCTTCCCCCTTGGGTTTTTCACTGAAGTCAATAATGCGACCATCGGCATCGATTTTCATCAAGCCAAAATCCGAGGCCCGCCGCTCATCCATCGGCACAACCGATAGGGTAATATCCGCCTTCGTTTCCCGGTGGCGCTCAATGAAGTGGCGATAGTCCATGCGATAGAGATGATCCCCCGAGAGAATCAGGTACTCATCCACATCCCATTCATTGAAAAGCCAGAGATACTGCCGCACCGCATCAGCCGTGCCCTGGAACCAACCCGGATTTTCCGTGGTTTGCTGCGCCGCCAGGACTTCGACAAAGCCTTCCTGGAAACCAGCAAAGTTATAGGCACGGGCCAGGTGGCGATTGAGTGAGGCCGAGTTAAATTGCGTCAGGACATAGATTTTCAGGATATCGGAATTAATGCAATTACTAACTGGAATATCAATTAAACGATATTTCCCTGCCAGGGGCACGGCGGGTTTTGCCCGGAGTTTGGTTAAGGGATACAGGCGGGTCCCTGCGCCGCCGCCCAGAATGATTCCCAGTACTCTCTTCACGCTTTACCTCATCGGTCACAGCTATGTTTAGTGTCTGATGGTTAGGTACCCTTGACAAGATCCCCACCCCCCCCGAATCGGGGTTTTAGTCCAAGGCGGGGGTGCGTAAGTGCCACTCGGTCGCGTTTTCATAGGCTGAGGCAACGGCAAAGATTTGATCCTCTCGGAGCACATTGGCAATGATTTGCAGCCCGATCGGTAATCCTTGGGCATCAAACCCACAGGGCAGGCTCATCCCCGGCAGGCCCGCCAGATTCACCGGGATCGTCATCAAGTCGGACAGATACATACTGAGGGGATCATCGGTTTTCTCCCCCGCCTTAAAGGCCGTCGTCGGGGCCGTGGGGCAGACCAAGACATCCACCTGCTCGAAGGCTTGTTCAAAATCCTGCTTGATGAGGGTGCGCACCTTTTGGGCCTTGAGGTAGTAGGCGTCGTAGTAGCCCGCCGATAGGGCGTAGGTGCCAATCATGATCCGGCGTTTGACCTCGGCCCCAAAGCCCTCGGCGCGGGTCTTCATGTACATCTCCAGCAGGTTCTCCGCCTCTGCGGTGCGGTAGCCGTATTTCACACCGTCGTAGCGGGCTAGGTTGGCCGATGCCTCCGATGGGGCAATGATGTAGTAGGTCGGTAAGCCATACCGGAAACGGGGACAGGAGATTTCCTGGACTGTGGCTCCCAGTTTTTCCAGGGTTTGCAATGCCGTCTGGACGGCCTCACCCACCACCGGGTCTAGCCCTTCGCCAAAGGTTTCCCGGATCACCCCGATTTTTTTGCCCTTGAGGCTGTTGGTGAGGGATTGGGTGTAATCGGGGATCTCAATCTTCAAACTGGTGGAGTCTTTGGGATCATGGCCCGCGATCGCCTGCAACAAAATCGCCGTATCCTCGACCGATCGCCCAAAGGGACCAATCTGATCCAGGGACGAGGCATAGGCGACTAGCCCATAGCGAGAGACCAGGCCATAGGTAGGTTTCAGGCCCACCACCCCACAAAAGGAGGCCGGTTGACGAATCGAGCCGCCCGTATCCGAGCCAAGGGCGATCGGGCATTCATCGGCGGCGACGGCGGCTGCCGATCCGCCGGACGATCCCCCCGGCACGCGGCTAGTATCCCAGGGGTTGGCGGTGAGTTGGTAGGCCGAGTTCTCGGTGGAACTCCCCATGGCAAACTCATCCAGGTTCGTTTTGCCGACCATCACTGCTCCGGCCTCTGCCAAACGGCTGGTCACCGTAGACTCATAGGGAGGCACAAAATTTTCCAAAATCTTAGAGCCGCAGGTGGTGCGAATCCCTAAGGTACACAGATTGTCCTTAATGCCGATCGGAATCCCGGCCAGCAGGCCAATGTCTTCCCCGGCTGCGATTTGGGCATCGACCCGTTGGGCCTGTGCCAAAGCGCGATCGCGGGTGATTTGCAGAAAGGCGTGTAGCTGGGGTTCGAGGCGCTCCATCCTCGCCAGGGAGTCCTGGGCGATTTCAACGGCGGATCGTTCCTTTGTGATCAGTTGTTGATGCAGTTTGCGGATGGATGCCATGCCATAACCTCAGTCGCTAGTCTTAGTCTAGAGTCTTAGTCTAGGGTACTGGCAGTGGGACCTGTAGACTACTAATCGGAGAGGCTTGTTTCTCGTCGCTAGTCAGGAAAATCCGTGCGCCTATTTACCTTTACCACGATCGCCGCGCTGCGGTGTTATTTGGACCAGTACCGGGCGGGCAAGTTGCCCGTTGCAGGTGAGTTTGGGGAAGAGGCCCCCAAGCCCCTAGGAGCGTCGCATAGCTACTATGCCTCTGCGGAGACGCTGCGCGAACGGCAGGTGGGTCTGGTGCCGACGATGGGCGCACTCCATGCAGGGCATCAAAGTCTCATCGCCCAGGCCCGTCGCGAAAATGCCCTGGTGGTGGTGAGTATTTTCGTCAATCCCTTGCAGTTTGGCCCCCAGGAAGATCTCGATCGCTATCCCCAAACCTTGGCACAGGATCGCCAATTATGTGAGGCGATGGGGGTCGATGTCATTTTTGCCCCGTCACCGGCGGAGTTAATTGGTGCCGCCGCCCAGGATCGTAGTGCCCACACCCAGGTCGTGCCACCCCCGGCCATGTTAAGGGTGATGTGTGGTCCCCACCGTCCGGGGCATTTTGAGGGGGTGGCGACGATCGTCACCAAATTGTTACAACTGGTCCAGCCCGAGCGCGCCTATTTTGGCCAAAAGGATGCCCAGCAGTTGGCGATTATTCGGCGACTGGTGGCGGATTTGCACCTGGATGTCCATATCATAGGATGTCCCATTGTGCGCGAAGCATCGGGGCTAGCCTACAGTTCCCGCAACCAGTACCTCACCCCGACAGAACGGGAACACGCCACGGGCCTGTACCGTAGTTTGCAGGCGGCTGTGGCCCAATTTCGAGCGGGGGAACGCCGCGCTGCACCTCTGATCCACACGGTAAAGCAAACCATGAGTACCCTCCCTGACCTGCGTTTGGAATACGCCGAACTGGTCCATCCCCAAACCCTGGTTCCCCTCACTGAGGTCACCACGCAGGGTCTGTTGGGGGTTGCTGCCTATGTGGGCAAGACGCGTCTGATCGATAACCAACTCCTCTATGCCCGTAAGCCGATCGTGGCGATCGACGGTCCCGCTGGGGCGGGCAAGTCAACGGTGACCCGCCAAGTAGCCGATCGCCTGGGGCTGATGTACCTGGATACGGGGGCGATGTACCGGGCCGTGACTTGGTTAGTGCTGCAAGCTGGAATTCCCTTGGATGATGAGGCGGCGATCGCAGAAGCCGTAAGCCAATGTGTCATTGAACTGCTGTCCGTCCATCCCGAATCCCCGACGGGGACACTGACGGTGAAGATTAACGGCGAGGTGATTACCGAGGCGATTCGCAGTTTGGAGGTGACGGCCCATGTCTCAGCGATCGCGGCCCAGCCAGCGGTGCGTCGCCTGCTGGTACAGCAACAACAGCGCTACGCCGAACAGGGGGGCATTGTCGCTGAGGGTCGCGATATGGGTACCTACGTTTTTCCCCAGGCCGACCTCAAAATTTTCCTCACCGCCTCCATCCAGGAACGGGCACGCCGCCGCTACCAGGAATTGTTGAACCAGGGCCAGACCCAACTGTCCCAAGCCGAACTGGAGCAGGCGATCGCCCAACGAGATTACCTCGACAGTACCCGTACCTTCGCACCCCTGAGCCAAGCCGCCGATGCCATTGAAGTCATGACCGACGATCTCAGCATTGAAGCGGTTGTGGACAAAATCGTTCACCTTTACCACGAGCGAGGTTTAGGGACAGGCGCGTAGTCCCTTCTTGGGTAAATCCTTTGAGTGGGGTCCCTCCCACAGTGGCATAATCGTCCCATTGGTTAAAGCGCAGTGAGGAGATTGAGAACAGGGAACAGGGAACAGAGAAGAGGGGACAGGCAAGAATTCTGTTCCCCGTTCCCTATCATCTTTCCCCTTCTCCCCCTGCCACGAGTGATTAGGAGAAAACCTCGGTCGTGAGTCAGTTTCAAACCACTAAATCGCAAGAAATTTTTGCCGCTGCCCAGCGGCTGATGCCGGGTGGGGTGAGTTCCCCGGTGCGGGCCTTTAAGTCGGTGGGTGGTCAGCCGATCGTCTTCGATCGCGTCCAGGGAGCCTATGCCTGGGATGTCGATGGCAACCAGTACATTGACTATGTGGGTACTTGGGGACCCGCCATCTGCGGCCATGCCCACCCGGAGGTGATTAGCGCCCTGAAGGCCGCTCTGGACAAGGGAACGAGTTTTGGGGCACCCTGCGTCCTGGAAAATGTGCTGGCAGAACTGGTGATTGCGGCAGTACCCAGTGTTGAGATGGTGCGGTTCGTCAATTCGGGTACGGAAGCCTGTATGTCGGTGTTGCGCCTAATGCGGGCCTTCACCGGACGGGACAAGGTGATTAAGTTCGAGGGCTGCTACCACGGCCATGCTGATATGTTCTTGGTAAAAGCCGGGTCTGGGGTAGCCACCTTAGGGTTACCCGACTCACCCGGTGTGCCCAAGAACGTGACCAGCAATACCCTCACGGCTCCCTACAACGATCTGGAGGCGGTGAAAACCCTGTTTGCCGAAAATCCGGATCAAATTGCAGGGGTGATCCTAGAGCCAGTGGTGGGGAACTCTGGGTTTATTCCGCCGGATGCGGGGTTCCTGGAAGGGTTGCGGGTGTTGACCCAGGAAAATGGGGCGCTGCTGGTCTTTGATGAGGTGATGACGGGTTTCCGGATTGCCTACGGCGGTGCCCAGGAGAAATTTGGCATTAAACCTGACCTGACCACGCTGGGTAAGGTGATTGGTGGCGGCCTGCCCGTGGGGGCCTACGGGGGACGGGCGGACATTATGGCAATGGTGGCGCCTGCCGGTC
Organism: uncultured bacterium; assembly: GCA_964536415.1. Lineage (GTDB taxonomy): Bacteria > Cyanobacteriota > Cyanobacteriia > B231 > B231 > Trichothermofontia. The sequence continues at coordinate 40,360 of CAZHXN010000025.1, read as the reverse complement.
CCATGTACCAGGCGGGGACCCTCTCTGGTAACCCCCTGGCGATGACGGCGGGGATCAAAACCTTGGAATTGTTGCAAAAACCGGGAACCTACGATTACCTCGATCGCATTACCAAGACCCTGAGCCAGGGCCTCCTCGACATTGCCAAGGAAACGGGTCATGCGGCCTGTGGCGGGTCAATTAGTGCGATGTTTGGTCTATTCTTCACGGCTGGCCCGGTCCATAACTACGAAGATGCCAAACAGTCGGATCTGGCCAAATTCAGCCGCTTCCATCGCGGGATGCTGGAGCGGGGCATCTATCTAGCTCCCTCCCAATTTGAGGCCGGGTTTACCTCCCTGGCTCACACCGAGGCGGATATTGAGAAAACCCTAGCCGTGGCGAAGGAAGTTATGCAAAGCCTCTAAACGGAAAGTCACGATTAAAATCGCGACGACGAACAATAGCAGTTTAGTTGTTCGACCAAGTTCATTCAGTTGGTAGTCACGACTTTAGTCGTAAACAAAGTTAGTAGTCACGACTTTAGTCGGAATAAACCCTAAAAAATCGTGGGGTAGTCATCTTGTCTGCCATTGAGACAGTCGAGGCAACTATCCCACGTCCCCTGGGTGTTTACAGGATTGGGTGCGACAGAAGGGGGCGCTGCTGCGCCAAGCGGGCTAAAGCCCACACTACGAACGTTGCATCGTTAATTTGTGCTGTACTAGGGTTGCTGGAGGCGATTCGCCTTTGGCGTCGCGAAGCGATCGGCAGCATTGTAGACATCCACTTGGACTTGAACAGGGACAGCAACCGTAGGCCCCTTAACGCCGGTCTCGTTACCGGATGTCCCTTCGATACGATGATGACTGCGCCGTTCCTGCACCACCTGGCCAGTGCCGCCCACCTGCACTTGCTGGCCCACGCTGACACTGCTGTTGCCGCTACAGGCACCGCGTCGGTCGATTGTGACCTGATTCGATTGTTTGGCTGGTTTTTGTGAACCGGTGATCGCGGTTTGCACGGCCACGTCAGCAATCACACATTGCGCAGCCGCAGGGCGGGTTTCTGGTATGGCTAGGGCCAATAGGGTGGCTATTGATAGGAGGCTCAGGGAGCCGATCGAACGTTTCCGCTTCATACTTTCCTCCCGAATGAGTAAGGGGTTAAACCGGGTTCATACGCCTGGAGTCAGGCGCGTGGGAATACGCGAGGTGGGATATGACGTGTGTAGAGATGTCTAGGGAATTAGGCGCGATCGCGGGTAGATGCGGCTTGCTCCACAATTTGGTTGAAAACGGACAACCTAGCTAAACCCGCCCCATCGGGGACAGCGGGGGCAGACGGGATGCCTACCCCACAATTCCCCTGCCGAGATGCGATCGCGAGATACGATCACGCAACGCAATCACCGACGCTAGGTTAGCGACAGGTGCGGGTAACGACCGAGCTACGCTGATAGACCAAACCATCGGACGATCGCTGGGTATACACCCGTTCCTGGGTATCCGCCTGCCCCTGGCAAGCTTGCCGCCATGCAGAAAGATCGGGGCGTCGGTAGCGATAGTTGCGCTCAAGATAGGGCGATCTGCGGAAGGCATAGCCGGGGGTCTGTACCTGCAATTGATCACCCTTGATCTGCACTTGCCCGTCATCAGCAATGCGAATTCTCATCTCACCCGATCGCGCAGCGTCGCCACCAGAGAATCGC
>CAZHXN010000025.1:0-38660 GCA_964536415.1 uncultured bacterium | reverse complement strand
TTTCCGCCAATGCTACTTTGGGTACCCACAGGCAAGCCGCCAATACCCAAAATGGCAGTACACGTTTGCTGTCCATCAGCCTTGACTCCGTTTACAAACCTACGGTAGCAATGGGAAAAACACAGATCTGTTCCCACCCGCAGATCTGCGCTTCTATCCCATCTCAGAAACGAGGTCAGGCACCTCGTCTGCAAGCAAAATTAGCTTCAAGGAATGCTTTCATCCTTGAAGCCCGGTGAAAATTGCTTACTTTTGCTCGATCGAGATGCCACCCCGTCCGTGGCCACGTCCCGGATGTGGCTTCTTGCCATCCGGACCTCGGCGTTCATCGTTCACATTGATCTGCGTGCTACCCTGATAGGCGGCATTGTCTTTGCCCACTACAGTTGCCCCCTGATAGGTGTCTTGCACCACCCCCACATTACCTTCCTGGTGCCGCACATTGGTCCGCCGATTGATATTGATCTGCTGGCTGTCCTGGACTGCCGTATTCCGTTGGCCTTCAATATACAGATCCTGAGTATTGCGTTGAATCACTGCCGTGTCGGCGAAGGCAGGCAATGAAATCATCCCCAGAGAGGTGAGGCTCAACAGACCCAAGGCATAAGCTCGCTTCAGCATTTTTTTCTCCTTAGATATTGTGTTGTTTCAGTGAGTTGTTCTTTGAGAACATTGAGAACAGTGAAAAAGTTTCCGGAAGGAACCGGTCTCTCGATGAATACTACGGCTGAAAATGAAAAGTGGGAGTGAACGGAAACTAAAAAAACAGCCGTAGTTGGGTAGAGCATTAATCCGAGGTACCTCTCGTTTTACTGGCAGGGCCAGTATCCATTGCTCATGGCCTATTCGACGTTATTTTCGATTTTAAGTTCCCGTTTTTTTGACTTTTTTCTGAGATTTTTTGAGCTAATTCACTCTCTATCAATAGAGATAAATTGCCTTAAGACTGACAACTATTCAAGCATCAAAAATCAGGAATCAAAGAATCGATTCCTAGTTAATTTATTCAGCTTAGGAATAGCTGTTTACTTGCGATAAATTTGCGACGCCTTTGGCTTATAGCGGTAATTGATTAACGTCTAGTTACAGCGTTTTCCAAGTCTCTGAAGGACAGAAGTACCTGATGAACAAGGGGCTTGATCCCCTTGCCTGATCCTCACTGAGGCGACACAGGCTGTATTAACGTCTTAGTATTACTCAGCGATGCCTTGGGCGTATCGTCAAACATCTCACGCAATGGGTATAGACCCTGCACTCTATTTCCGATCGTGACTGCGGGTATGACCATTGCCCTGGTTACCGACTGCGCGATCGTGCCGCCGCCCCTGGCCATCCCCCTGGGGACGTTGATTAACCTGCGTAGTCATCTGGACTGCCTGGTTACCCTGACCGTTGACCGTGGCCCCTTGGGCGGCCTCCTGCACTGTCCCCGTAGGATTTAGGGCACGCTTAAGGTTGCCTTGGCCGGGGTGATTGATGGTTACCTGGTTAATCACCTGAATCACTTGGTTGTTGTCCCCCGTGACGGTGGCCTGCTGGCTGGTATTTTGGACGGTGGCTGCTTGGTCATGATTGGAACCGGCCCAAGTTGGCAGGGGAGCCACCCCTAACATGGCTGTACTTAACACACCGAGTACGCCGATTTTAGTCAGCATCAGTTTCTCGTCTCCGTAAAGGCACGTAGCTTAGGCGACCCAGACGGCGGTTTTGCTGAAAAGTTCCGTAATTTTCGCTAGGTGAGATCCAAGGCTCTAGCTACCTCGTTGACTGACTAATCTTTTCCCCTGACGGGAGGATAGAGGACAGAGGACAAGGGACTGCGAATGGGGGGCGTGGGTGTCGGGTAGCGAGAGTCCCCAGTATTGAATGCGTTCCTGGAGCCAACCGTTCCGTTGCCAGCGGTGGATTGCGCCGTTGACTAATTGTCTGAGATCGCTATATTGACTGCCTTTGGGAAGGACAACGCTGAGGGGAGCCGTCGCCAGGCGGACGGGTAAGAGTTGGTAGTCGGATGTTTGTTGTACCCAGCCTGTCAGAACGCTGGCATCCGCCGCGATCGCGATCGCCTCACCGTGATCGAGCCGCCTCTGGGCGGTTTGGTAGGAGTCTACGCCTAACAACTGGGCCTGGGGAAACGTCATTTGCAGGGGGGCGATCGCACTCGATCCGTTCAGGACAGCAATAGTGCCCTGGGTCAGTTGCGATTGGCGTTGAACCGTCCCGGCCCGGACTAGCAGAGTGGTGCCGTCGTGATAGTAGGGCACACTGAAGGCCACCACGCGGGCACGACTCGGTGTTGCTGTTACCTGGGCAATGACTAGATCCACTTCGTTATCGAGAATTTGGCGCAGGCGATCGCGATTAGCCACGGGTTTGAGTACAACGGCATCGGCCTTCCCTAAAAGCTCCTGGGCCAGTTGGTGAGCAATATCAATTTCCAACCCCTGAAGTTCGCCAGTGGGTGTGCGATGCATCTGGGAAGCGGCAGGGCGACCAGCACTCACCCCACGAAACCCCAGGGGGCGCAGATTGTCTTTCACTCCGATGATCAAATGCCCCCGACGGCGGATCGTTTTCCACTCAGCCGCCCGACTGACGTTCGCCCAACTCAGGAACAGGGCGATCGCTAGGAGCCAATGGAGTAGTCTTGGGGTTGACATGACGTTGAGAATCGTCTCAGACCAGTGAATCTCTTGGGGAGTGAACCTTGCGCGAGCGCCTGAAGTCTACTTCTCTATTTGAATCACCGCATCGGCTGGCATTCCCGGTTTGGCATACCCCTGCGGCGAGGCCAGACTGAGTTTGACCCCAAAAACTTGCTTGACGCGATCGTCCTGGAAATAGATATTTTCCGGCGTAAACGACGCCTGGGTATCGATCGCCGTGACCGTGGCCGCGAGTGGCTGCTGGGGAGCCGAGTCCAGAAACACCTGCGCCGATTGCCCCACCCGCACCTTGCCAATCTCGCCCTCTGGGATAAACCCGCGTAAATAGATCTGGTTCAAATCAATCACGGTCATAACGGTCTTGCCCGTTGTCACCACCTCCCCCGGCTCCACACTGCGGGTTTCGACAACGCCCGTCAGGGGACTGACAATATTGAGGTATTGCCGTTGGGCCAGGAGTTGCTGTTTGGCCGCTTGAGCATTGGCGACTTCGGCTTGGGCCGTTTGCACCTGGGACTGGGCCACCGCCAACTGTTGGTTGAGCGCCGTAATTTGGGCCGTGCGAATGTCCGGGTTGAGGCGACTGGTTTTGGCCTGGGTGAGCGCCGCTTGGGCAGCACTGACCTGGCGTTGAGCCGCTGCCACCACCGCCTGACGACTAGCCACCGTCGCTTCAGCCGTACTAAACCGGGTTTGAGCCTGGTCGAACTGTTGCTGGGGGATGGCTCCCTGGCGGACGAGTTGTTGACTGCGATCGCGATCGAGCCTAGCCAAATCCAACTCAGCCTGGGCCTGCACCTGTTGCGCCTCCGCCTGACTTAATTGGGCCATTGCTGCTGCCACATTGGCCTCCGCCTGGGCCACCCGACCCGCCGTATCCCCTTGGGATTGTTCCCGTCCTAACTCGGCTTCAGCAATCTGGGCCTGGATGACCTGGATCTGACGTTGAGCCTGTTGCACCTGGGTTTGGGCGGCCTGCAACCGGGCCTCCGCCCCCCGGATCTGAGCCTGAAGTTCATCGTCATCTAACTGGACAATCACCGCCCCGGCGGTTACTGCATCCCCCTCGCGCACTGCCACCGCCTTAACGCGACCAGCTACCCGTGCTGCTATCTGGGTGGGATAACCCTCTAGGCGCCCGCTGAGCCGTAGGCTGGTTTCCACGGGGCGTGGCCACACTCGCCACATGGTCACACCTACACCCACAACGATCGCGCCGAGAACCAAGGGGACGATCGGCTTGAGGTTGGGACGGGACGCTTGAGTGGGCGTTGCTTCCACAGGCAGTTAGGGGCGAAATGGATAGACTGAGAACACGATCAGCACAGAATTGGGCAGGTTGGACTAAGTGGCATTGAGCTAAGCAGAAATTGGCTACGCTGAAACTAATGCCCCAAAAATCATGATTATTCAATGCCCTCCATTATAGGGCGGTAACCTCTACTCAGATAATGAGCGGGTGGTTCGACAGGGAACCCGTCCTCCTAGATAAAGCTATTCGCACATATCACCATTCGCACGTATTCAAGTAACTTACCTCAATGCCTAGGGGATGTCTTGTCAAACCCAGTGCCGGGTTCGCCTATAGACACCTATACAGCGTTTCCCAAGTCTCTGAAGAACAGAAGCACCTGATGAACAAGGGACTGGAGCCAATTGCCTGCCCCTCACTGAGGCGACAAAGGCTGTAACCTGTGAAATTGAGTGGCAAGATCCCCCCTAAATCCAGATATTCTTAGGAGGGTTCCCGCTGAGGCGTTTCCTAGCTCACCCCGTTTGCACCACGTCTCCCCAGGAGAATCGCGCCGTGTCTCCCCTGGTCAAGCCCGATCGCTCGCTTCCCTGACGCATCATGCCGACTTTCTTCACAACGCTTAACCCTTGGTTCGTCGCTGTGGGATTAAACTCCCTCCTCCTGCCCCTAGCTATCCTGGCTCCCAAAAAGCTATTGACACCGATGGGACTGGCCCATGCCTGGTTACTCGGTGTCCTCCTCTGGGGCACCTTGGGCTGGCCGGGGTATCTCGTGGTGATGTTTTACTTTCTGGTGGGGTCAGCCGTCACCCGCATTGGGCTGGCGGCGAAAGAGGCCGCAGGCATTGCCGAAGCGCGATCGGGCGCACGGGGACCGGAAAATGTGTGGGGATCAGCCCTGACGGCCACGGTGCTTGCCCTGATGACGCTATTACCCCCTGCCTATTTACCCATCCCGATTTCCCTCTTGCTATTGGGCTATGTGGCGAGTTTCAGCACGAAACTTTCAGACACCTGTGCCAGCGAAGTGGGCAAAGCCTACGGCCAACGAACGTTTTTAATTACCACATTCCAAGCAGTGCCTAGGGGTACGGAAGGGGCGGTGAGCTTAGAGGGAACCCTGGCTGGCATCGTGGCTTCGTTGGCGATCGCTGCCCTCGGTTGGGCAGTTCACTTGATCGATGGGGTCGGGGTAGTGCTGTGCGCGATCGCAGCCTTGGTCGCCACCAGCCTCGAAAGCGCCATCGGAGCCACACTCCAAAACCGCTTTTCCTGGCTGACCAATGAAGTGGTGAATGGGATCAACACGACGATCGGGGCGTTGGTCGCCATTGTTCTAGGTCTCCTCGTATCCCAAATGGGGAGTAGCCTCTAACCATGCCCCATCCCCGCAAACGCTTTGCCCAGCATTGGCTCCGGAGTGAGACAGCACTCAATCAAATTGTGGCAGCGGCGGCTCTGTCCCCCGACGATCGCATTTTGGAAATTGGCCCCGGTACCGGTATCCTCACCCGGCGGGTGTTGCCCCTGGTGGCAGCGTTGGTCGCGATCGAAGTCGATCGGGATCTGTGCCAACGGTTGGTGAAACAACTGGGGGATCGGGAAAATTTTCTACTGCTCCAGGGGGATGTCCTGAACCTCGATTGGCCCGCTCTGCTGACTGACTTTCCCCGGTTCCAAGCGCCTAATAAGGTCGTTGCCAACATTCCCTACAACATCACGGGACCCATTCTGGAACACCTCCTAGGGACGATCGCCCAACCCAATCCCACCCCCTTTGAGCGCATTGTGCTGCTGGTGCAGAAAGAAGTCGCCGATCGCCTCTGTGCTAAACCGGGGTCGAAAACCTTTGGTGCCCTCTCGGTACGGGTGCAGTATCTCTCGACCTGTGAAATGGTCGCCTTGGTCCCGGCCTGTGCCTTTCACCCCAAACCCAAGGTTGATTCGGCGATCGTCTGTTTGCAACCCCAACCCCCGCTCAACCCCGCCCAGAATCCCCAATTTCTGGATACCCTAGTGCGGCTGGGCTTTGCCAGTAAGCGTAAAATGTTGCGCAATAACCTGGATGCGATCGTCGATCGGGCAGCCTTGTTACAAGCACTCACCGATCTGGGCATTGACTCCCAAGTACGGGCGGAAGCTGTGAGCATCGCCCAGTGGATCGCATTGAGTAACTATCTACAGCAAAGTGCTGAAGAATCAAACGAGCGCGATCGCTAGGGGACAGGGCCATCAGGGGAATAATGCCCAGGAATGCTGCGTCTCAGCGTCGGACTAGCCCGCTTGGGGATCGGCCCGGAAGCTGCTTAGAACTCAGTGAGCAGCGGTCGGGACCCAGATCCAGCCGTGGGGGCGTTCGGTGTCGGGTGGTTTACGTTTTTTCCGACTCTTCGCTGAAGGGGAGCAAGTGTCCTTCGAGGTCTTGTCCTTTGAGGTATTGTTTAGCGAATGGGGCGTGGGGCTTGCTGGTCCTAATTTAGGACGAGATCATTGGCTCCCACTTCAGGCCGAGGATTCTGATAAGGCCGGTTCGCATTCCAATAAAGTTGCCGCAATCCGTTGGGCCGCACCAGGGGGACCCAGACGGCGGCGACCATTGTCCGCGATCAGGTGCAGTTGATCGGGATCGGCTAATAGGCTCTGGACGATCGCGACGGCCTGCTCTGGCCGCTCAATCAGACGCACCGAGGGACCGAGATGCCGGCTTTGGGCCTCGGCAAAGGCTGGCGTAAATTGGGGACCTTCCCCCGCGATCGTAATGGCGGGTTTGCCTAACCCCACAAACTGCTCAGTCGCAGTTCCGGCCATCGCGATCGCAAAGTCAGCTTGGTGCAGACAATCATTAAAGGCTGATTGGGTTAAGTCGAGGCTAGCGGGATACAAACTACCGCTCCAGGTAAAGCGAGACGCGACTGAGTTGGGAACCGATTGTGCTTGCCAGCCTTGATCCTGGAGCGCTTGCCGAAAGGGTTCGAGATCTAAAGTCGGGGCGATCGCGGCCAGGAAACGAAGCGATCGCCGTTTGGAGAACGCTGTACAGAGGGCCATGATGACCGGTAGCAGCACCTGCCAATTGCGGTAGGCTTCGGGTGGTCGGGAACCAGGGAGCAGGAGCAGGGTGAGGGGCGGTTGACTCAACTCGGTAGCGCCTGCGAGTGACGAAGCTGTTGTGGCGGACTGGGGGGGAACAGCGTCGATCGCAAGGCTTCCCGTCGGCTCCAGGCCATCCATCATCGGGTTACCCAAATCCAGAGCAGGAATACCCCACTGTTGCAAAATGATGGTCGTGAGCGCATCCCGTGGGAAGACCGCACGACAACGGCGACGGCGCATCAGCCAACGTTCCCAGGGTAAGTAAACAGACCCTGACCAGCTTTCTAACCGTTCAAACCACGTCCGGCGGGGTAACAAACCGGCTTCATCACGCAGGTAATACTCCGATTTAGCCGTTCCTACAAACGCATAGGGTGCCCCACTCCACCAGGCAAACAGCAGCGGCACAATATCTCCTACTGCCAGGATGAATCCTCCCTGCTTCGCCCAGCGGCGCACGGCCTGAAGTTGGTGCCAGGTCAGTTGTAATAGCCCTCCCTGAAGATCCCGGACCAGTTGCCGACCATCCATATAAATAAACCCCCCGGATGGCATCGTCTTCGTCGGGGCAATTCGGGGAATCCCCGCCTGGGCGTAGGCATTCCCCTCACCCACTAGGGGAAGGGAGACGATTTCAGGAGCCTGGGGCTGGTGTTGGAGTGCTTGCAAGATGCGGACTGCAATCACATCTTCGCCATGACCATTACTAATACAAAGTAGTTGCATCCTTGCCGCCCGGTTCTCACTGTCTCCTAAGCATACTGGCATCACAAAAAACTGGAGCACCCTTGCGAGAGATAGCTCCAGTTCATCATCGGGATCAAAGCTGCCCACGATCGCGCTTCAAACACAAACTCACGCCGATCGCAGGCCCTCGAATCCTACTTTGCCTTAGCATATTGCTCAGCGACAAAATCCCAGTTAATCAGGTTTTCCACAAAGGTCTTGGCGTAATCTGGACGCTTGTTCTGATAATCCAGATAGTAGGCGTGTTCCCACACATCCATCGTCAGCAAGGGAACTTGACCATGAACCTGTGGGTTTTCGGCGTTGGGGGTTTTGGTCACCTTCAGCGTGCCGTTGTCCAACACCAACCAGGCCCAGCCGCTGCCAAATTGGGTCCCACCAGCACTGAGGAAAGCTTCCTTGAACTTCTCGTAGCCCCCCAAATCGGCGTCAATTTTAGCAGCCAGTTCTCCCGTCGGCTGACCACCCCCACCGGGCTTCATGCAATACCAGTAGAAGGTGTGGTTCCAGGCCTGGGCTGCATTGTTGAACAGGCCCACCTTGGCAGGATCACCAAATACTTGTGTCATCACCGTCTCTAGCGGCAGGCTGTCCAATTCTGTGTCTTTGACAGCAGCGTTGTAATTGTTCACGTAAGCCGCATGGTGCTTGTCGTGGTGGAATTCTAAAGTTCTCGCTGAGATGTAAGGCTCCAGTGCCTGCTTGTCATAGGGCAGGGGAGGTAATTCGTAAGCCATGTGTTCGATTCCTCTCTAACAAGGTTACTGCTAACAAGGGTACTAGGTTCCTGAGCTTGAGTGCTGAATTAAAGGCTTTTGCGGGCCTTAATCAGCCTGTTGGTGCTTAGGCAAAATCCTATGGACCCCGACAGTAACAGAACTTTACAATTCACAATTGTATCCCAAAATGTCCCAGGACTTGTTTTTTGTTGGGCGAGGGCTAAGGAGAGCAGAGAATTTTGGCGCGAGGGATGGGTTTTTCGCAACTGCCCAGAGGTGACGGAAATAGCTAGTGGACTGTCATGCTTAAAATGATAGTTTTTTGTTTGGCGTCGAGGTTTCGAGACCCAACACACGCACTGACTTTGTTGGGTTGCGCTGTGTTTGACCCAACCGACTAAATCGTACAATAGGGGTAAGGGGCTGGTTATCCATTAACCGTATGCCTAACCAGACAGCGAACTGCACAACCCATTGGTGTAACCTGTTAGCACCAATAGTGATGATCACTCAGTCCTGAGGAGGTAGGTTGGATCATCCCACCGATCGGCAGACTAAGGCCCTGATTGAGCGCGTCAATGAAAATATTGATCGACTGGCCACAACGGCTCGCCAATTGAAGTCGGTCAAGCCCATGCTGTATGGGTTGATTTTTGAGTGCCCACTGAGGGGCAATCCGTTGGATTGTCAGGGGTATGCTATTCGTCGCGAACCCCTGGAGAAGCGCATCCAGTTCGTTGAATCGTTGAGTGAGGCACAAGCCTTAAAGCTGTATTTAGGCCATCTGGAATGTCTACGGATTAAGCTCATTAGTGGGATAGGCGCTTAGGGGCTGAATTTGAGTGAAAATGCCATTGGCAAAACTGTGGTTTCAGGAACAAGTTAAGGGGTACGCTTCTTCTGAGTTTATGGTGAGGCGCGTAGCGCTCCACCATAAACTCAACATTAATCTCAGGAGAGTCGGGCGTGCTGAGTGCTTATTTCAAGACGGCCTTGGCTCGATTGAGGTAGCGCCGCCGATCTTCTAGGCCGTTGTAGCCCCCATTGACTCGGAAGGTCACGCCTTCTAAATCATCACGATCGGCCCAGGTATTCAGCTTGCGTCGGTCCCAATACCATCCAGCCACAATGACCGCATAGGGCGGTTGTTCCACCAGGGTGGGATTGGCCACGAAATCGACGCCCAGATCTTTGGAAAAGGCGGTGTAGTTGGCCCGTCCCGTCAGTTGGATTAATCCCCGCCCCATAAATCGTTTACCATCCCCCGGTTGGGTGTTACCGAGATCGCGTCGTCCCTCATACCCCCGTTGGGCGTCCGTTGGCCCCCAGATTTCCCGTAGCCAGCGAAAGCCACCACTTTCGTGCATGACTTGGGCCAGAAAATGGGCCATGCGTAGCCGTGTGTTGATTTGATAGCGTTCAAAGGTTTCATTAACACCTGGGGTGAGGGACTCAATTCGAGTTCTCAGTTCCGTAGACCCAGCAATTTGAATCAACTGGTTTGCAGTGACATATTCCTTGGCTGTAGTGCTGCCGCCCACGGGAGGAAACAGGTTACCCGGCTCAGGGGTGGACGGGGGCAGGACAAAGAGACGCACGTAGGGATCAACCTTATCAGGCCGGGGCGGGAGATCTGAAATAAAGCGGATGAAATAGTCGATGTCCCGATCGACGCTCTCAAATTTCTCCAGAGGCAGGATCAACTCTTGCAGGCGATCGAGGGCAACGCGACGGTGATCCCGCATGGCCGCCCCCGATCCATAGAGGCTCACATAGGGACTGGCACCGACCGGGCGATCAGGCAGTTTGGGATTGGAGTATTGGCGAATCGCAGTATCGACAAAGAAATCAGCCCGATGAATCCGTTCGGGTTCCGCCAGTAATAACTGCTCTAGGCGATCGATGCCCATCTGGCGATAGGCTCTGATATCTTTCACGTCCATCGCGCTTCTCCCTGGAATCGTCGTTTGCACCCGTGTCCTAGCCTACCACCCTAGGGTTCCAGGGCTGCCCTTGAAGGGACCCACAATATTTTGGGTAATCCAGCCTCCATAAAAGTCACCAGGTTGGGGTGTGACTAATTCATCATCAACATAACAGGCATCCATCCGACTGGCATAAAAGCCATAGGCATCTTGAATAGCCCGAAAGGGAGGGGTGGGATCAAAATAGCGCCAAGCGGCCAAGTTGGCCCGTTTCCCCTGAACAACCACATCATAGTAGCGACACCGACCTTTCCACTCACACACACTCACACGGGGAGTCTCGATCAAACAATCAAGCTGGATGTCTGCAGCGGGAATATAATACGTGGGCGGATGACTGGTTTCCAAGACCCGTTTCCCCTGGCAAGTGTGGGCGATCGTCACCCCATCGAAAACCACCCGAATCACCTGGGCAGTCTCCTCCCAACGGGCTGGACGAGGATAATCCCAAACTGATTCTTGACCAGGACCCGGAGGGATAGGGGCGGGATGCATACGTTACAACCTAGGAACAGAGAGATCCAGTGGAGAAATGGGGAGGAAGACAGAAAAGGTGACTGCTAGCCAAGACGGGTCCAAGTCAGCGCTCAACGCTCACCCAGTGCCAACCCCTAGTCCTGTGCTTGGCTTAGCATGGGGTAATTCTCTTAGGGAGGTGCTCCGCGAATACACGCTGGCCCTCCACATGGGCACAATGACATTTTACTGACCATCCCGAGCGACTGCTCTGTCAAGCTTAACTAGGGTGGGTTGGGTCAAACACAGGGCGATCCAGCAACGTCAGCACGTTGGGTCTCACCGGCTCGACACCAACCTACAACCCATCAGTTGAAGCAGGACAGTTGAAGCAGGACAGTCTACTAGGGTCTACTCATCCTCGCCCTCATAGAAATCGTCATCGTCTTCCTCCTCGTCCTCATCGAGGTCATAGCCATTGTGATCATCCACTAGCTCATCATCATCACCGAGGATAGGGGAGAATTTCTCACCTTTACGGCCACTGCCGCCAAAGTTAAAGGCCGATCGAAATTCGGAACCAGATTTTGACAACGGCGGTTCAGGGTTGAGCGATCGCGCCACCTCGTCATCCACCAGAATCACATCCTTCAGATCATCGGCATCCTCATCATCATCGAGAATAGTGATGCCGTCGCCCATATCCGGCTCAAAACTAGCGGTTTCTTCGTAGGTATTGAATCCTGTCCCCGCCGGGATCAAGCGGCCAATGATGACGTTTTCCTTGAGACCCCGTAGCCAATCGGATTTACCTTCGATCGCCGCTTCCGTGAGAATCCGGGTAGTTTCCTGGAAACTGGCCGCCGAGACGAAGCTGTCCGTCTTCAGCGAAGCCTTGGTAATTCCCATCAGCACCGGCGTGTATTCCGCTGGGGCACCGCCCGTGATCGACATCGCTTCGTTGATCTTTTCGATCTCTTGCAATTCCGGATACTCCTGGGGCAGGAGGGTGGTGTCGCCGCCGTCTTCAACCCGAACCTTCGAGGTCATCTGGCGGACAATCACCTCAATATGCTTGTCGGAAATATCAATCCCCTGGGACTGGTAAACCGACTGGACTTCATCCACCAGGAATTTTTGCACCTTTTGCAAGCTGATCAATGAGGCTTGGTAGAGACCATCCCGTTCACGGTGGTACTGGAAGAGAATTTCCAGAATTTCGTTCGGGTTAGCGGGACCATCTGTCAGAGGGCTAGCAGCCTGCACTGTGTCGCCATCGGAAATCATCAGGTTTTGCCCCGGCCCGATCAGGTAGTGCGTGACGACCCCATCCTCTTCCTCGATTTGGACCTCCACCGACTCATCGTCACCATAGACCACACGGGCCACCCCAGGACGCTTCGCCAGGATGCAGGCTTCCTTGGGTTTCCGGGCTTCCAGCAGTTCCTCAATCCGCGGCAGACCCTGGATGATGTCCCCGGTCTTGGTGCGTTCAAAGATCAGCAACACCAAATTGTCGCCCCGTTGGACTAAGCTGCCGTCTTCAATGTGTAACACGGCCCCTGGGGAGACGCGGTAGGGCCGACCGAGGCGAATTTGAATTTCACCCTCGTTGACCGCCACCACTTGCCCCGATAGTTCCGCAACGGTTTCAGCAGTGAGGTGATCGCCCTCCACAACTAAGTCGCCGACATTGACCCTGGGGGTTTGACCAGCCGTGTTGACGCTGACGCGATCAGCATCCCGCACCACCAGGATGCGGCGAATCGCTTCTGCCACCTCGCGAATGCCCCCCACAATCCCGGCTTCCCGACACTGGATTTCGGTGCGGGCGACCACTGCCCCTGGGGTAATTTGATCCCCATCGTGGACCAGGATGCTGGTTTGGGTTCCCCCCTGGGTGGGGTCACTCACCACATCGCGACGGATGACCAGGGATTCCAAAATCACCAGTTGCAGGCGCTTGACATCAGGATCAGTTTCATCATCTACCAACTCAATATCAGCGGCGAGGTGATGATCTTCTTTACCGAGATCGGTGCCCGTGTTCTTGTCAATTTCCAGGACCAACTGGGTGCGTAACAGTTCCAGTCCTTCCACCGACTTCACCCGTTCGCCATCCTTATAGGGCAGGCGTTGGACCGCCCGCAGGCGAATCGCCCGACCGGCTTCACTCGCCGATTCCTGGCTGGGAACCGAAGGGGTATCGGGAACGCTAAACTCCTGCACCGGACGCAGCAGCAGGGCGGGTCCCTCCGGCGTTTCCACCGACTCGATATAGCGCAGGTCTTCCGAGACTAACCCTGGTAGCACTTCTTCCCCGGCCTGGACCAGCGTACCATCCTTGGCGATCAAGTCCTCTGGATTGTCCACCATGTGGAGATCACCCGGCTTAATCACAATCTCCCGCAGAATGTCATTCTTCTGGGTGACTTCGACGATGCCACTGCTCTGGCAGAAGATATCCTTGACGACTTCGGTTCCAGCTTCAACATATTGGCCGTCTTCCACCATGAGCAACGAGATGTCTTTGTTCACCTCATGGGCTTCTTCCGGAATCCAGAGCAGGGTGCCCCCCTTGATGACTTCGTAGCCCTGCTTGGCCTTACCCTTTTTGGCCACCTCCACCCCGGCATACTTGATGATGCCGCCTGTCTCGGTGTGGTAGGACTTGTCATCGAGTTCGGCCACAACGTCACCACTGTGGACTTTTGTCCCAGGCGTGGTTTTTAGGAAGAAGCGTTGATTGGTCGTGGTTTCAATCACATAATGTTCACGGCTTTGGGAGCCTTCAACGCGCACCCGGGCCTGATCCAACAAGACCGAAGCGGTAATAATTTCCACTTCCCGCATGGTTTTGTTGCTTTCGTCGTGGGGAATCCGCACGATGCCGCCGTGTTCGGTGGTGAGCTTGGTTTCGGCCAGGGTATCGCCGACGTTGACCACATCCCCTTCCTTGACCGTGGGTTCGGCTCCCGGCAGGAGGTTGTACACATCCCCAGACAGGACCCAAATGAGGCCCCCCCGTTGGGCGTAGCGGGTAATGTTGCCTTGGCGATCGCGCTTTTCTTCTGGCACGATGTCCGCAAATTGGACTTCACCCGCCAAGTCGGTGGTCACGTCCTTACTGGCTTTTTCCGTGGACTTGCGGGTGGCCCGTCCCGCGATCGGCACTTCCGCCAGAATCTGGTTTGTCTCGACTTCCTGCCCCTCTGGCTGCATTAAAATCGAGCCTTGGACGATCTGGAAGGTTTGTTTGCGTCCTCCTTCAGAAACCAGGGTGAGTTCAAAATTTGTTTCCGTCAAAAAGGCATCGTCCCCGTGCCGGGTCCGGAAGGAACGCAACCGGACATTCGCCGGATAATGTACAACCCCCTTAAAGGGAGCATGTAACTGACGGGCAACTTCCCCAGTAAAGACCCCTCCGGTGTGGAAAGTGCGCATGGTTAGCTGGGTCCCCGGTTCGCCGATCGACTGGGCAGCAATAATCCCGACGGCCTCGCCCATATCCACCATCTGGGCATGGGCCAAGCTCCAGCCATAGCAGTGTTGGCACACCGATCGCGTCGCATCACAGGTGAGGGGCGATCGCACCAGAACCCGCTTCACTCCAGCATCCGCAATAATCTGGGCTAGGTCGTCGTTAATGATCGTATTGGGTTCGGCGAGGATTTCACCGGTTTCGGGATGCACTACCCGGCCATCGGCATGATTGGCCGTCACCCGTCCCATCAGCCGATCCTTCAGGGCAATTTGGACGCGATCGCCGTCGCGCATATCCTCCAGCCAGATCCCCCGCTGGGTATTGCAATCGACTTCGCGAACGATCACATCCTGGGACACATCCACCAGCCGTCGGGTCAGGTAACCGGAGTCCGCCGTCCGTAGGGCTGTGTCTACTAACCCTTTGCGGGCACCGTAGGAGGAGATGATGTACTCGGTGACGGTCAACCCCTCACGGAAATTGGTTTTAATCGGTAGGTCAATAATTTCCCCCTGGGGATCGGCCATCAGACCGCGCATCCCCACCAACTGCCGCACCTGGGAGATATTCCCCCGTGCCCCGGAGAAGGCCATCATGTAGACCGAGTTCAGCGGGTCGCGCTTTTTGAAGTTATCGACCACCTGGTCTTTGAGTTTCTCGCTCGTCTCATTCCAGGTATCGATCGCCTTTTGGAAGCGTTCAACTTCGGTGATTTCGCCGCGCTCATAGCGATCGTTGGTTTGGTTAATCACCTGCTCCGCCTCGGCAATCAACTGTGGTTTCGTATCCGGCACCTGGAGGTCATCCACACTAATCGATACCCCCGCCCGCGTCGCATAGCGGAAACCCAGATCCTTCAGCCGATCGGCCACCTGTGCCGTGCGAGCCGTGCCATAGTGGGTAAACGCCCAGGCAACCAGCTTACGCAACTGCCCCTTATCAATCACCCGGTTGCGGAAAATGATATTTGCTTGTGTCATTGCGACCTCTTCACCCAATAGCCCGTGATGTGTATGCGAAACCCTTAATGACAGGTCCTGTAGGGGCGGGTTTGGTCCTGTTATGTCCAATGAGGGATGCAACGCTTGCTAAACCCGCCCCTACTGATTACCCAACTAATGCTTCCAGAATCGTCTTGTTGTAAATTACCCGTCCCGGTGTCGTGCGAATGTATTGGGAAACCACCGTGCCTTCCGCATCTTCCCGCACCCGCCGCAGGCGTTTACCCGTTTTTTGGCCTTTATAGAGCTTAATCACACCCCCATCTGCGGTCTGTTCGACTTCGGGTTCACCCGTGGATTCGTCATCTTCGACTTCACCATCAAAACGCACCCAAATGTATTGGTGCAGGGCGATTTGTTCCTGTTCAAAGGCCAGAATCACATCGTCCATGCTGGCGAAGTAGTAGTCCTGTTCGCGCTGTGCCTTGGGATTTTCCGCTGTTAGGTAGTAGCAACCCAACACCATATCCTGGCTAGGGGTAATAATCGGACGCCCCGTCGCTGGCGACATGATGTTGTTGGAGGCCAGCATAAGTAACCGTGCTTCCGCCTGGGATTCGAGGGAGAGGGGCACGTGGACGGCCATCTGGTCCCCGTCAAAGTCGGCGTTGAAGGCAGGACAGACGAGGGGATGGAGTTGGATGGCACGTCCTTCCACCAGAATCGGCTCAAAGGCTTGAATCCCTAAGCGGTGCAAGGTCGGTGCCCGGTTCAGAAGGACGGGGTGGCCGTCAATCACTTCCTCCAGGACTTCCCACACGCTGGGGTCGCCGCGCTGGATGAGCTTCTTTGCCGCTTTGATATTGTTGACCAAGCCTTGCCGGATCAGGCGATGGATCACAAAGGGCTGGAACAGTTCGATCGCCATTTCCCGTGGCAGACCACACTGGTGGATCTTCAGGTTAGGACCCACCACGATCACGGAACGACCGGAGTAATCCACCCGTTTACCCAGCAGGTTTTGGCGGAAGCGGCCCTGTTTCCCTTCAATAATGTCAGACAGGGATTTGAGGGGACGGTTATTGGCCCCGACTACCGTGCGCCCCCGCCGTCCGTTATCGATCAGGGCATCGACGGCTTCCTGGAGCATCCGTTTCTCGTTACGGACAATAATTTCCGGGGCCAGGATTTCCTGCAAACGAGCGAGGCGGTTATTGCGGTTAATCACCCGCCGATAGAGGTCATTCAAATCCGAGGTGGCAAAGCGACCCCCGTCCAGTTGCACCATTGGGCGCAGGTCTGGCGGAATCACGGGAATCACTTCCAAAATCATCCAACTGGGTTTTGAACCCGTGGCAATAAAGTTATCAATCACCCGCAGGCGCTTGATCAGCTTGGCTCGCTTTTGGCCCTTGGAGTTGGCAATTTCCTCCCGGAGTTGTTCGGCTTCGGCTTCTAAGTCGATGCGATCGAGCAATTGTTGCAGGGCTTCGGCCCCAATGCCGACTTCCACCCCCTCTAGGCGGGTGTCTTCGCGATAGATCTCATCCTCAATTTCGTGCCACTGCTCTTCCGTGAGCAGCTTTTTCTCTTCTAGGTCAAACCCCACTTCCTTGGCATTACCTGGGTCGAGGACGACATAGGCATTGAAGTAGACAATTTGCTCGACTTCCCGCAGAGGCATATCCAGCAGGATCGACATGTGGCTGGGAATTCCCTTGAGATACCAAACGTGGGCCACGGGGGCAGCTAGTTGGATATAGCCCATCCGGTGACGGCGCACCCGCGACTCGGTCACTTCTACACCACACCGCTCGCAGACAATACCCCGGTGGCGCACCCGCTTATACTTACCGCAATGGCATTCCCAGTCTTTGGCAGGGCCAAAGATGCGCTCACAGAATAGGCCATCCATTTCCGGCTTGAGGGTCCGGTAGTTAATGGTTTCCGGCTTAGTCACCTCACCCACGACTTGACCGTTGGGGAGGGTACGCTCGCCCCACTTGCGAATGCGCTCCGGCGAGGCAAGGGCAATTTTGACGTAATCAAACCGCTGTTCGAGTTTGGGCATGGGGGATTTGGGATTTTAGAGTGTGGATCTTTGGGGAAGCCTGGAGGAGGAGTGAGGAGTGAGAGGAGAAAATGATTCCTTTCTCTTTGCTCACTTCTCTTTCCTCTCTCTAATCGTCGTCCATGTCATCACGGGAAATGGATTCATAGGTGGGCCGCGAGGGAGCGCGGCGTCCGCTGACATCGGCCATCAGGTCTACCTCGTAGTCGCGGCTGGTGCCGTCGGGAAGGGTATCGACCTTGTGGACGGCGATGTCTAAACAGAGGGACTGGAGTTCGCGCATCAGGACCTTGAAGGATTCGGGAGTGCCAGGGCGGGGAATGGGTTTGCCTTTGACGATCGCATTCAGGGCTTCATTGCGGCCTTGCATATCGTCGGACTTAACTGTCAGCAATTCCTGCAAGGTGTAGGCGGCCCCAAAGGCTTCCAAGGCCCACACTTCCATTTCGCCAAATCGCTGACCGCCCTGTTGCGCCTTGCCACCGAGGGGTTGCTGGGTGACCAGGGAGTAGGGACCAGTCGATCGGGCGTGGATCTTGTCGTCTACCAGGTGGACCAGCTTGAGCATATAGGCTTTGCCGATCGTGACGGGGCGATCGAAGGGTTCCCCGGTGCGGCCATCGTAGACCTGGATCTTGCCCGGATCGTTGGGATTGTAGAGCCAATCTTGCTTCCGGGTATCCCGCGCCTCCTGCAGCTTGCCGTGGACGGTAGCCCGTGAGGTTTCCTTACCGTGCATTTCGTCAAAGGGAACAATCTTAAACCGCACGTCGAGGTTGTGACCGGCCCAGGCCAGCAGGCACTCGTAAATTTGCCCCACGTTCATCCGCGAGGGCACCCCCAGGGGATTGAGGACGATATCGACGGGCGTGCCATCGGGCAGGTAGGGCATATCTTCCACGGGCAGAATCCGTGAGATGATCCCCTTATTGCCGTGGCGACCGGCCATCTTATCGCCCACCTGGATCTTGCGTTTCTGGGCGACATAGACGCGGACCACCATGTTTGCGCCGGGGGGCAGCTCATCCCCCTGTTCACGGGTGAACAGGCGCACATCAACAACGCGACCTTTTTCGCCGTTGGGAACCCGCAGGGAGTTATCGCGCACATCCCGTGCCTTTTCCCCGAATATCGCCCGTAGCAGTTTTTCCTCCGGCGGCTGGTCCGATTCACCCTTGGGGGTTACCTTACCCACCAGAATGTCGCCTTGCTCCACCCAGGCTCCAATGCGGATAATGCCGTTTTCGTCCAGGTGCCGCAGGGCATCTTCCCCGACGTTGGGAATTTCACGGGTGATTTCTTCTGGGCCGAGTTTGGTCTGGCGGGCCTCAATCTCAAATTTCTCAATGTGGATGGAGGTGTAGACATCCTCAATCACCAAGCGCTCGCTGATCAGGATGGCGTCTTCGTAGTTGTAGCCTTCCCAGGGCATATAGGCCACGAGAATGTTCTGACCCAGGGCCAGTTCACCACCTTCGGTGGCTGACCCATCCGCCAGCACTTGGCCCGCCACCACCTGGTCGCCAGCGAAGACGATCGGGCGGTGGTTGAGACAGGTATCCTGGTTCGATCGCTGGTACTTTTGCAGGGGATGCTCGTACACATTCCCGGCTTCGTCCTGCACCCGGATTACGGTGGCATCCACAAACACCACCTCCCCAGTCACGCGGGACAGCACCACCATCCCAGAGTCCCGTGCGGCCTGGGCTTCCAAGCCAGTTCCCACTAGGGGACGCTCTGGTTTGAGCAGGGGCACCGCCTGCCGTTGCATGTTTGATCCCATCAGGGCACGGTTCGCATCGTCGTGCTCCAGGAAGGGAATCATGGAGGTGGCCACTGAGACGATCTGTACCGGCGATACCTGTACGTAGTCCACCTGGTCGGGAGAGGTGGTGCTGAATTCCTGCCGGTAGCGAATGGGCACCAAGTCACCTAGAATCCTGCCGTCGGCATCGACGGGAATATCTCCTGGCGCAATGCGGAAGTCGTCCTCTTCGTCGGCGGTCATGTAGATGGGCGTTTCATCCTTCAAAACACGACCATTCTCCACCCGATAAAAGGGCGTCTCAATAAAACCGTAGGCATTCACCCGCGCATGGGTAGCCAGCGAACCGATCAGCCCGGCATTAGGACCTTCCGGGGTTTCGATCGGACAGATGCGGCCATAGTGGCTGGGGTGAATATCCCGCACGGCGAACCCGGCCCGCTCCCGTGTTAACCCGCCCGGACCCAGGGCACTCAGACGGCGCTTGTGGGTGAGTTCCGCCAGGGGATTGGTCTGGTCCATGAACTGGGATAACTGGGAGGACCCGAAGAACTCTTTGATCGCCGCTACTAGGGGTTTGGGGTTGACCAGGGAGGCCGGAGTCAAGGTTTCGGCATCGGAGACGGTCATGCGCTCCCGGATGATCCGCTCCAGACGATTGAGACCCACTCGCACCTGATTCTGGAGCAACTCACCAACGGAACGGACTCGGCGATTCCCTAGGTGATCAATATCGTCAATCTCAAAACCGCTGATGTCCAGTTCCAAGTTCACCAGGTAATCGATTGCGGCCAGAATATCCTGGGGCGTCAGGACCCGTGTGGTTTCCGGGATGGGCAGCCGCAGTTTCTTGTTGATCTTGTAACGACCGACGCGGCCCAGGTCGTAGCGTTTCGGGTCAAAAAAGCGCGTTTCCAGTAGTTGTTGGCCCCCAGCCACCGTCGGCGGTTCGCCCGGTCGCAGCTTGCGGTACAACTCCATCAGCGCTTCTTCTTCGCTGTACTGGCCTTCCTTGTCGATCGTTTTCTGGAAATATTCGGGGTGGCGCAGGGCGTCGAGGATCTCGTTATCGCTGATCCCCAATGCCTTGAGCAACACCTGGGCTGAGAGCTTGCGGGTTTTGTCAATCCGCACCCAGACCAGATCGTTTTTGTCCGTCTCAAACTTCAACCAGGCCCCCCGGTTGGGAATCAGGCTGGCATTGTAGGTGCGGCGGCCATTTTTGTCCGTCTCACACTTGTAATAAACCCCCGGACTCCGGACGATCTGGTTGACGATCACCCGTTCGGCACCGTTAATGATGAAGGTGCCGCGATCGGTCATCAGGGGCAGATCACCGACAAACACCTCTTGTTCCTTGATTTCCCCCGTATCCCGGTTGATCAAGCGCGTCGGTACATACATCTGGACGGCGTAGGTCCCGTCTCGCCGCTTCGCCTCATCGACATCATACTTGGGACGTTTGAGCTTGTAGTCCTTGCCGAGAAAGTGGAGTTCCAGCTTCCCCGTATAATCGGTAATGGGGGAGAAACTTTCTAATTCCTCAATCAGGCCCTCTTCCAGGAACCAGCGGAAACTAGCCCGTTGAATCTCGACTAAGTCCGGTAGGCTGAAGGTGGATACGGTCGGTGTTACGGTGGTCTCGTTAGCCATGCTTCTCCTCTGGCAGGTTGCGCCCAGCGCAAACCTCTTATTACATCAAGAGTGTACGGTTGTCAATGCCCTGTGCCCTAGGGACGGCTGGATTGATGATCAGCGATGACGGGTGTGGAACCGGTGCCTAACAGCTGCGATCGCAAACGATCCAGCTTGTGCAACCCAGTTTCAAACCAGTCTTGTGGCTCAATAGATCCTGACGTGTCCTGTTAAGCAGTCCAAAATGGCTCCCTAGGGGGTGACTGGGAGCAGGGAAGGACGATCGCGACGGCGATCGCCAGTTAATGACAAGAATTCACGGGGAATACCCACATTAGCGAGGCGGATAAAGGACAGGGGGGCGACCCGCCTGCCCGATCGGGCGATCCAGTTAACCATTAATAAAAATCAAATTAAGCAGTTAAACAGCAGTTAAACAGGAGAACCAAGTAGAAAAGCTGTTGACCCTCTTTGCTATTATGCCGCAAGCAGGGCGTCCTGTGCAGCTTTGACGCTGTTTGTAGGACTGGCTTTAGCCAGCAACGACTAAAGTCGTTACTAAAAACGTTGCAACCCTTTATGTTGACTGGATTAGGAGGCCGCGATCGCGGGAACCTGGGGGGTTGCGGCTGCCGGTAGTTCGACGGGTAGGTTAAACAGGCGGCAGGCATTGCGACTGGTCTCGACGGCCAGATCGGCCAGGTCCACCCCCCGCAACTCGGCGACCTTGAGCGCTACCTCCCGGACAAAGGCGGGTTCATTGCGCTTACCCCGGTGGGGCACGGGAGCCAGAAAGGGACAGTCGGTTTCAACCAGCAGGCGATCGCTCGGTACCATTTGGGCTGCTGCCTGAATCGCCGTGGCCTTCTTGAAGGTGACCACGCCGCTAAAGCTAATGTACAACCCCAATTCGAGGAACCATTCGGTTTCCGCTGGGGTGCCGCTCCAGCAGTGCATCACGCCTCGGACTGGCCCTGCTGCCTGCCAATGGCGACGGAGGTGCTCGGCCATCTCAGCCGCCGCATCCCGACAGTGGATAATGACCGGTAACCCTAGGGCCTGGGCAATCTGCAACTGGGCGGTAAACACCTGGTATTGTTGCTCCCGGTTGTCGGCCTTGTAAAAGTCTAGGCCGGTTTCCCCGATCGCCACCACCCGCCGATCGCCCTGGGCCAATTGGGTAATCTCTGTTGCCATTGCTGGATACCAGCGATCGGCATCCAGGGGATGGAGGCCCACCGCCAGACTGAGCTCCGGCCAGCGATCGGCCAGGGCTTGCAGGGTCGGAAACTCCCCTGGTTCAACGCACGAATGCACTAAATGCACCACCCCCGCCGCCTGCCAGCGCTGCCGGATCGCCGCCAGATCGGGCTGGAACTGGTCGAAGTTGAGGTGGACGTGCGTATCAATCAGCGGGATGCCCATCGGTGCGCCTATTCTGTGGTGGCAGCAGCAGTCTGTCCGGCTTGCTTGGCGATGCGAGCCAACCGCGCCTTCTTACGGGCACCATTGTTGGGATGGAGCACTCCCCGCTTAACGGCCTTGTCGATGCGACTATAGGCTTCTGATAGCCGCTCCTGGGTCAAAGCCGCTGCTTCTGGCGAGGGGTGCCGTGTCTGGTCATTGGCCGCCACGATGCACTTTTTCATGAGCGTCTTCACCGACGACTTATACGCCTTGTTGCGCAGGCGATTGCGTTCGTTAATTTGAACCCGTTTGATTGCTGACTTGGTATTAGCCACGATCGCTTCCTTGGAGTACGGTCTTCACCCGGTAATGGTCAAAAGGTATACTGGGATACAAATTTTGCCAGCACAATCCGTCCGGCCAAAATCTGCCAAGAAACTATACTAGCATCTGCTGGCGACTCAGCATCGATCCGGAATCCAAGCTAAGCTAGAAAGTACAGAAGCAGGTCGACTTCCCCGGCAGCCTACCCATCTGTGGGCTGTGGACGGAGGGCAGCCTGCCACACCACGCTTGATTTTACGGTTGGCATTCTCCATGCTGCGAATTATCACTCAGCGGGCCGAGGCAGAGGCTGAACTACGACGGATCTGCGATCGTACCCACGATGAGCAGGTTGTCCATAAGGAGGCTACTGTCCGCGAAGTCCTTCAAACCGTGAAGCGCCGGGGCGACTGGGCACTCCTCCACTACACTGAAGAATTTGACCAACAACGGCTGAGCGTTGAGGAATTGCGCGTCAGCGGGGCCGAGCTAGAGGCGGCTTACCATCTGGTACCTAAGGAGTTAGTGGATGCGATCCAGTTGGCTGCCAATCAGATTGAAGCCTTCCAGCGTCAGCGGGTACCCAAAAGCTGGGTACAGTTTGGCGATCGCGGCGTTGTTCTGGGGAAACGTTACACCCCCGTCGATCGGGCTGGGTTATATGTACCGGGGGGGCTGGCGGCCTATCCCAGCACGGTGTTGATGAATGCCATTCCGGCGAAGGTGGCGGGGGTGCAACGCATTGTCATTGCCACGCCGCCTAGTCGGGAACCTGGACGGGAGAAGGCTGTGAATCCGGCAGTGTTGGTGGCTGCTCAGGTGGCCGGTGTCCATGAAATTTACCGGATCGGCGGTGCCCAGGCGATCGCGGCCCTGGCCTATGGAACGGAGACTGTGCCCAAGGTGGATGTGATTGCGGGACCGGGCAATGTTTATGTCACCCTGGCCAAAAAATTGGTCTATGGGACGGTGGGGATTGACTCGTTGGCAGGGCCGTCGGAGGTGCTGGTGATTGCTGATGAGACGGCTCACCCCCGGCACATTGCGGCGGATCTGCTGGCCCAGGCGGAACACGATACCCTGGCAGCAGCGATTTTGCTCACCCCCTCCCTCTCCCTCGCCGAGCAGGTGGTCGCGGCGGTGAGGCAGCAATTGGAGGATCATCCCCGCCGGACTTTGACGGAAAAGGCGATCGCCAACTATGGCCTGGTGGTGATTGTGGATTCCCTGGAAACGGCAGCGGCCTTGAGCAATGACTTTGCTCCAGAGCACCTGGAACTTGAAGTTGAAGATCCCTGGGCCTTGTTGCAACAGATCCGCCATGCGGGCGCTATCTTCTTGGGGCAATCGACTCCGGAAGCGGTCGGGGATTATATTGCCGGTCCTAGCCATACCCTGCCCACCTCTGGCGCAGCCCGCTATGCTTCGGCCCTGGGGGTGGAAACCTTCCTGAAGCATTCCAGTTTGGTGCAGTATTCCCCCCAAGCCCTGGAGCAGGTGTCTAAGGCGGTGATTACCCTGGCAACGGCGGAAGGCTTGGCCTCCCACGCTGAATCGGTTCGGGTGCGGATGCAGGCGGAAGGGCGCGGCTGGCCGTCGCCGCTGTCGCCGCCGGGTTGAGAATTTAGGTGCGGAGAGTGGGGAGTAGCGAGTTGAGAGTGGTGAGTAGTGAGTGGTAAGGGGTGAGTAGGCAGCGGCGATCGTGCTGTAGGGCTGGGGGCTTTAGGTTTTAGATCGGCTGGTGGTCGTTGCTGGTTAAGGCCAATACTATACAGCCTTTACCTTAATCATAAAGTACAGTGTTACCGGGGTAAGCTGGGGGCAGTCCGCTGGTGCGACCCTCACCCTAAATCCCTCCCCCGCTCTGGGAGCAGGGGTTGGGGGATGCGGGTTGCCGGTCGGATCGAGATCCAAGCCTTAACGGTGTACTGAGTAAATTAGGTAAAGGCTGTAAGCATGGCTGCGATGTTGGTTAGGGTGGAAGGGGCTTATTGGCTTGGGTATTGGGGGGTAGGGGTAGGGTTGGTCTTGGCTCAGGTGATACCTGCTAGGCTGTAAGACGTAAAGCCGTCCTGGTAGGACGGGGTTGCGGACCCAAATTTTTCGATGACGCTAATGCAGGTTTGGGGGGCACTGGCGATCTTCATTTTGTGCCCCCTGCTGGGGGGGTTGCCGTTGATTGCGGGGATGACTCGCCTGTTGACGGGGAAAAATCTGGCCCAACAGGGGACGGGAAATCTGAGTGTGTCGGCGGCGTTTTACCACGGGGGGGTAGTTGTCGGTCTGTGTGCGGTGGTGTCGGAGGCGCTGAAGGGGATACTGGCGGTGCTGCTGGCGCGGCAATTTTTCCCAACCGGCTCGGTGTGGGAGATTCTGGCGCTGATTGCTCTGGTGATGGGACGCTACGCGATCGCTAGGGGGGCGGGCACTACTAATATGTTTTGGGGCTACTGGGTGCATGACTGGCGGGTGGCGGCCCTGGTAACCCTGATTGGGGGGGTGAGCTTTACGGTGCTGCGGCAACGGCAACAGGCCCAGTTTGGGATGCTGGTGCTGCTCCCCCTGGTGACCCTGTTGGTCTATCCCACCCAGGGGGATCGCTGGCTGGCGACGCTGGCCTTGAGTGGGTGTCTGGCGGTCATCTATCGTAAGATTCCGGATGATCTGGGCCTTGCAGCCACGGCTGCCCAACCCCGAAGTCAGCGTATGTTGCGATTTTTCCAGGGACATCCGGTTCTGCTGCCCCTCGATCGCGCACCGGCTGCGGCAAAGGTTGGTCAGAAGGCAGCCACGCTGGGGAAATTGTTGCGCCAGGGCTATCCGGTACCACCGGGATGGGTGCTGCTGCCAGGGGATGATCCAGCGGTTGCCTTAACCCAGCTACACCCAACGCCAGTACAGCCGCTGGTGGTGCGATCTTCGGCGATCGGGGAGGACAGCGTGGAGGCATCGGCAGCGGGCCAGTACCAGAGTTTTCTCCATATCCGCCATTCGGACCAATTGGCCCAGGCGATTCGGGATTGCTGGCAGTCCTACGATCGCCCGCAGGCAGTGCAATATCGCCGCGATCGCGGTTTACCGGACGGCAATTTGGCCATCATCATCCAAACCCAAATCCGGGGGGTGGTTTCTGGGGTTGCCTTTAGCCGGGACCCGATCGCCCGGTGTGGCGAGGCGGTGATGATCGAGGCGCTGCCGGGGGAAGCGACCCAGGTGGTGTCGGGACGGGTGACGCCTGCCGCCTATCGCGTATTGCTCTCGGAAGCAGCTTTTAGCCAAACCCTGGCCCAGGTTGAAACGGCAGTTGTGGAAGGGCCGGGGGGGCGATTCTCTGAGGGAGACGCTACGGGAATGTTCCCAGAAGTTGATTGGCCGATCGTGCCCGCTGGTGATGCGGCTATCAACCCGGAGATTTCCCCCACCCTCTTGCGGCAGGTCGCCTTCCTGGCCCGCCGTCTGGAGGCCCACTTCCACGGCATTCCCCAGGATATTGAGTGGACCTATGATGGCGAGCGGCTCTGGTTGCTGCAATCGCGTCCCATCACCACCCTGGTACCCATCTGGACCCGTAAGATTGCGGCGGAGGTCATCCCAGGGTATATCCGGCCCCTCACTTGGTCGATTAATCGGCCCCTGACCTGTGGCGTGTGGGGGCAGTTATTCACGATCGTCCTGGGCGATCGTGTCCGTGGTTTGGACTTTAACCAAACTGCCACCCTCCTGGGGTCCGTTGCCTACTTTAATGCCACCCTGCTGGGAACGATTTTTCGGCGCATGGGGCTACCCCCGGAAAGCCTGGAGTTCCTGACGCGGGGGGCCAAATTCAGCCAGCCGCCGCTCGGCTCCACCCTGCGCAATCTGCCGGGATTGCTGCGCCTGCTCGGTCGCGAGATTTATCTAGAAAAGGATTGGCGACGATCGTATCGACGAAACCTGGAACCCGTTTTGCACCGCCTGTCCCAGGAAACGCTCAGCGATCTGGATCTGCCCGCCCTGTGGGCGCGGGTCGATCGCCTGCTGACGGCCCTTGAGCAGACAACCTATTACAGCATTCTGACTCCCTTGAGTTTGGCCCTGCGGCAGGCGATCCTACGGGTACCAGAGACCGATCTGGATGCGCGGTATCTACCGGAAGTCGTGGTTTTACGAGAATTGCGGGAGTTGGCAACGGCGATCCAGCATCTCCTGCCCCACGCTGAATTACGGGGAGACACCCCCGCCTCGCTTCAGGGGGCCGCCCTCTTTGCCCAACTGGCGGAATTGCCCGATGCCCGATCGCTGCTCGAACGGTTTGATCAGATCCGCGATCGCTTTGGTTATCTCAGCGAAGTGGCCACGGATATCGCCGTTCCCACCTGGCAGGAAGACCCGCTCCCCCTGCGCAACCTGTTGGCCCAGTTTGTCGCCCAACCCCCCGTTACCCCGGCAGACCCAGCGCCTGCCCCTGTCCCACCCTCCCTGGCCCAACGCTGGGTGCAGCGGCGGCTGACCCTGAAGGGGCAAGTGAGCGAGGTCTATAATCGGCTGCTGGCGGAACTGCGGTGGACCCTCCTGGCGATCGCCCGTCATTGGCAAACGGCTGGGATTCTGCCTGAAATTGAGGACATTTTCTTCTTGGAACTGCCGGAAATTCAGCAGGGTATCGCTGCCGGACCCGACATCGCGATCACCCCCCTTCAGGCAAAGATTCGCGATCGCCGTGCCCAATTCGAGACCGATCGCCAGCAACCCCAGCCGCCCCTCCTTGCCTACGGCAACCAACCCTTGACTGTCATGGCCCCGCCCCCGCCAGCGGGTGCGATGATCCTGCACGGGTTAGGGGCGAGTCCTGGCCAGGTAACAGGCCGGGTGCAGATCCTTAAAACCTGGCAAGCTTTGCCTGCGATCGAGGCCAGCACGATCCTGGTGGTCCCCTATACCGATGCGGGGTGGGCACCGCTGTTAGCCCAAGCCGGGGGCATTATTGCCGAAGTCGGCGGTCGGTTATCGCATGGGGCGATCGTGGCTCGTGAGTATGGTATTCCAGCCGTGATGGATGTCCATAATGCGTGTCAACTGTTGCGCGATGGACAGCGAGTACGCTTGGATGGACAACTGGGACGGGTTGAGGTTCTGGATTGAGCAACATGAAACTAACGCGGAAAAGGGGTCTGGGGGGAGTTCTGTTGATTGTTCTCCTCGGTGGTCTATTGCTCACCGGGTGTAGTCTTGAGCGCTTTCGAGTGGAGGCCGGACAAGTTCCTGAAATCATTACCAGTTTTTTGGGTGATCCTCAAACCTTTAATTCGGCTCTCAATAACACCTCACCCAATGTTTTCAGTCTGATCTATGAGGGGTTAATTACCAGTGATGGGATTACGGGAGAAATTCAGCCGGCCCTGGCCGAATCCTGGGAAATTTCTGAGGACAAGCTGGCCATTACCTTTCGCCTACGGGACGGACTCCGGTGGTCCGATGGCCATCCCTTGACAGCCGATGATGTGATCTTTAGTTATCGCGATATCTACTTAAATGATGCAATTCCCACGGGTTCACGGGATATTTTGCGGGTGGGGGTTGCCGGTGCATTACCCACAGTTGAGAAAATTGACGATCGCCGGGTGGTGTTTCGAGTCCCGGAACCCTTTGCCCCGTTCCTGCGCAATACGGGCTTACCAATTCTGCCTCGCCATGTGCTTACCCAGTCAGTGCAAACCCTTGATGCGGACGGGAAACCTCTCTTCCTTTCCACGTGGGGCGTGGGGACTCCACCTCAGGAAATTGTGACGAACGGCATGTATACGATCGCTAGCTACGTCACTGGCCAGCGCATTGTGTTACAGCGCAATCCCTACTACTGGCGGCGCGGCCCCACGGGGGAACCCCAACCCTATGTCCAGCGGTTTATCTGGAAAATTATTGAAAATCGCGATACCCAATTGCTCAAATTCCGTTCTGGCGATCTGGATGTGGCTGAACCCATGCGCCCAGAGGATTTCCCCTTGCTCAAACGGGAGGAAAAACGCGGTAATTTTCGAGTGGAAATGGGCGGCCCCCGTCCCGGCACGGTCTTTATTGCGTTTAACCTCAATAAAGGCAGCCGCAATGGCAAACCCCTGGTTGATCTCATCAAGTCCAAATGGTTTAATACCCTCGCCTTCCGACAGGCCGTGGCCTATGCCATCGATCGTGACAAAATGATTGCCAACACCTTTCGGGGACTGGGGGCCAAAATTGATTCTCCCCTAACTAGCCAAAGCCCCTATTATCTGCCGCCAGAAGCCGGGTTGCCGGTTTACAATTATGACCCGGAAAAAGCCAAGCAACTCTTGTTAGAAGCTGGATTTCGGTATAACGATCGTAATGAATTACTCGATGCCGATGGGAACCGGGTGCGCTTTACCCTATTAACCAATGCCGAAAATACGATCCGGGTTTCGATGGCGGCCCAAATTAAACAAGACCTGGCTAAGATTGGCATTCAGGTGGACTTTACCCCGATCGCCTTCAGTGCGCTGGTGGATAAGTTAGGGAATACCCTGGATTGGGAGTGCCATTTACTTGGCTTTACTGGTGGGGTTGAACCAAATAGCGGTTTTAATATCTGGTCTCCCGATGGTTCACTCCATAGTTTTAACCAGAAACCCATGCCCAACCAACCCCCCATTGAAGGCCGACAAGTGGCCGATTGGGAGCAGAAAATTGGTGATTTATACATCCAGGGTGCCCAGGAATTAGATGAGGACAAACGTCGGGAAATTTACGCTCAAACTCAGATCATCGCCCAGGAACAATTACCCTTCATTCATCTGGCTACAGAATTGCTCATGTCCGCCGTGCGCAACACCATCCAGGGAGTGCAATTCTCGGATCTCGAAGGTGCTCTTTGGAATTTATACGAGATCCAGGTGACACCGTGAAAAGGAGTTGGCAAAGGCTGGGTCGAGAGACTGTTGACGACTAAAGTCGTTACTACAAACAGCAAACGTAACCCGCCTGAAGAATGGGTGTCTGGCCTATCTGTCCCTTGAGGGCTGCATGACTTCCCTCAAGTTGACGCTTTAGGCTTGGCCGTTTAGGATGGGGGAAGAATCGAACAAGTCTGCCTAATTCGCTGCCGCTCTTCCCATCTCTAAATTGGCTCAAAATTTATTCACAGGGTCAGCGGTAACGAAACGGGGGAACCATTTAAGGGGCGTGTTTCCAACGTTGTCAAGTACCCAAGGAAGGGGTTTGGAAAAGGGCATCTCTCAGCCCTAGCCCGTCAGCTAACCTCGTTGGCATTGAGAGGAGATTGAATCGTCAGCCTTTTTGTTGTTGACTGTTTCAGTGTCCTAGGTCGTGGTGTGATCGCGACTTGTTCGCTGTCCATGAATAGACTCGCAGGAGGGCTTCATGCAGCCTAGGCCACAAACGCGTGCGACGACCCCAGCGGGGTTACTGTTGTGTCGCAATACCGAACCGACAACACCAGAGCAAGTCTCACTCCAACCTGCCATTTCGCGCTTAGAAGCAACCCTATGCCATCCGCATCTGACCCAATGCCGGGTCCTTGTGCCTGCGCCGCCCCAGGCTTCGGTCACCCCCAGTCCGGAGCCAGCGACCAATCTGGTGGTTGGCTACAATGGCTCCGCCTATAGTCGGGCGGTGCTTGCATTAACCCTGGGGATGGCCGAGCAAAAACAATCGCTGCAACCCCATCCCGTTCTGGTCCATGTGGTGTATGTGGTTGATAAAATCCGGCCCAAGACGATCGCTCAGGCCGATCGCATTCTTTGGCAAGCCCGCTGTTTCGCCAGTGAGTGGCGCGGGAAACTCCATGCCCATTTACGAGTTGGCCCCGTGGCCCCAGCCCTTCATCAGATAGCAGGTGCGATCGCGGCAGAGGCGCTCCTGGTTGGCTGCTATACCCCAAACCATCCCCTCGTCCAGCAATTAGCATCAGAGGTTTCTTATCCCATCTTGGGCCTGCCTTGGTAGGCGGAGCGTGAACCGACCAGAAAACTTGGGCGAATTCATTGCCTAAACGCCATAAGCCAGCCCTGCACTTTAAACTGGACCAAGAGAGATTACTATCTCGTGTTCAACTACCTCGTTGTTTATATGCAAAAGCGCCCCCAAATTGATACCAGCAAAATCATGTACCAGGCTGAGGAGTTGATTAGCGCCG
The DNA here is from genome assembly GCA_964536415.1 of uncultured bacterium. Taxonomy (GTDB): domain Bacteria; phylum Cyanobacteriota; class Cyanobacteriia; order B231; family B231; genus Trichothermofontia. Next base: position 7,964 of record CAZHXN010000025.1, on the reverse strand, counting down.
CCTCGAATCGGTATCGCATCACGGTCCAGGTGGCGAATCGGGCTAAACGCCGCCGCTATGAAGATTTTGAGAGCCTGGATGATCCCCTGCTCAAGCCTGTTATCCGGGCGATTATCGAGATGTCGGATGAGTTGACCCAACCGGAAATTATCGGCGAATGAACCAGCGCAGGAACCATGTCCCGCTGGGAACGCTTCGCGATTCTCCGGTGGAGACGCTACACGAACGCTCTCAGCCTTGTCTTACTGTGGGCCAACACCCCGCTCGTCTGATGCAGTGGTTGTCCCGATTGTCCGGCGGAAACGTCTCGCGATCGCTCCGGTTTAGCCTGATGGTGCTGACCATGCTAGGACTGGTGTGGTTGGCCAATGCGATGGTCGTTGCCCAACCCCCGGCTCCGGTTTACCTGAGTCAATCCCAAGCCTCTCCCGGAACCCCCTCTGCGGCGACCCGCCGGTTACGGCCCTGGGAAGTGGGGGCCGTCATCTATGAACTGTTTCCGGAATTGCCGAAGGAAAACCAATATCAGCCCCTTGCCGGTGCCGAGACTGCGATCGATAACACTCTGGTGAGTCGCCTCATTCGCTACCACCTCTATGTCAAAAGTCGCCCCAGTACCTATCGTCTGGATTGGAAGCTAACCTTGGCGGATTACCTGGGGGTCAATGAAATTATGCGGGAAAGCCAATATCCCGGTCATGATACCCTGCGCACCAATCCCCTGGCAGGCGATCGGGCCGCGATCGCACGGCTTTCCCGACGGGACCGCGATCGCCTAGTGGAGTTGCTGGTTCGGGCTTTTAATCCCCTGTACGATCGCCTCGTCCTAGAGGCCGCGACCTACAAACCCGCGCAAAGTCCTGCACCGGTGGCTCCCCCCCCGTCGGCACCTTCTACCTTACCCCCCTTGCCCCGGCCAGGGGACGCGCAACTGCTAGCTCCCTAATGACAGCGCAAAAAGTACTCAAGCAAGGCGAGGGCTGGCGTTTAGGCTGGGACCCCACGGCGATCGCATTTGTGGGTCTGGTTGGCACGGATGATTGGGCGATCGAACTGACGGCGGCGGAATTCCAGGACTTTTGCCGTTTACTGCAACAACTAGCTGAGACAATGGCCGCAATGGCCAGTGAACTTATGCCGGAAGAGCGCATCACCTGTGAAGCCGAGAGTGAATCGGTGTGGCTGGCGGTAGAAGGCTATCCCCACGCCTATGGTCTCTCGGTCATCATCCATTCCGGGCGACGGGTTGAGGGGTATTGGCCACCAGCAGCCGTCCCTGGATTATTGGCAGCCACGCAAACCTGGAGCGTATTCTGATCTTCTCGCCCTGAACCTTGTCACCCCATTGGCCAATGCCACTCGGTTGGCGTTCCCTGACGCCCCATCCATCCGGTTGTCATTACGATTCGTTACAATTAGTGATATGTCTTTATACCTAGAGACAGATGACATAAAACCCGTAACGTAGAGGAGTGACGCACTGATGGTTCTTTCCAGCCCCCCTTTGGCTTCCCTAACGATGCTCGAATCTGCGTTCGCCGTGCCTATGACTGTGACCTTTGAACAAGCCATTACCCTCACCCAATCCCTCCTAGACCAACTCGTAGCCAACGACCTTTCGGATGCGGAACTGGAAGTTGCCGTTAGCCAACTGGTCCAGCATGAGAATGGTGCCCGTGGTTTTTTTGTGAGCTATCTAACCGATCCTCGCCCCCTGGCTGATACCCCATCCCCTGGCCTGATCCAGGCCCTGCGATCGTCGCCGGAACAGGTGGCAGAATTACTGGTCAAAAATCTGGCGATGGCGACTGCGATGGCAATGACCCACCGCCGCAACCAGAATGAAGACATGGCCCAAGGCTCCGATCGTGTCCAACAACGGGTTATGGGTCTGATTCAACAGGTGCAGTTGCCGAGTGTCGCGACCAAACTGGCCCAAATGCAGGTCAGCCTTACTACCGCCGACGGTCCCTACCAAACCTTTCTGGATCGCTGGGAATACGATGCTGAACAACGCCAAGCGATCGCCCAGGTCCTGTCGCAACTACCGGACTCGCCCTAAACTTGGCCTACACTTAAGGGGAAGATGCTAAGTGTCTGCATTCTGGCCGTTTTTGTCCACTCAGTTGTAAGTTGCCTTGACTAAATTCCCTAGGTCTACCCTGCTAGCCGCCCTCCCTGGCCCCCTGCGTGAACATTCCAGCAAGATTAACTGGCCTGCTTCCCTGGGGATCTTTAGCTCCACCTTTTTCACCGTCCTTCTTGCAGAAATGGGAGACAAAACCCAGATTACGGTGCTGCTCATGAGTGCCGAATCTCAATCGCCTTGGTTGGTCTTCCTGGGAGCTGGTTCGGCCTTGATGACGACCAGCCTGTTAGGGGTCCTTGTTGGCCATTGGCTCTCCCACCATTTTCCCCCCCGGCTCTTGGAAACCGCAGCGGGTGCCCTATTGCTCCTGATCGCGATCGGGCTGCTGTGGGATGTGGTCCATCTGTAAATAGCCGATTGAATACTCGATATAAATACTCGATAAATATGGTGATTTATGGATTGGAGTTTGCTTTGGTTAAGTTTTGTGGCGGTATTTCTTTCCGAGTTGGGGGATAAAAGCCAGTTAGCCGCGATCGCCCTCAGTGGAAGTTCTCGTGCCCCCTGGGCTGTCTTCCTAGGAACCTCAGCGGCTCTCCTCCTGGCCACCTTTGTGGGCGTTATCCTGGGACATGGAACTGCCCAATTATTACCGTCTCCTCGGTTAGTGAAATCCATCGCTGCCCTCGGATTTGCCCTGATGGCCGTTCGGTTGCTCTGGCCGAACCGCGACTTACCCGATGCCTAGCAGGCCAACGAGCAAATCCTGAATCGACTGATAGAATAAACCCAGTGTCAATGGGGTTACTCCCCCAGCGCTATCTTATTGGGACCCTAGAATTGATTCATGGCTAAAATCGCTTCTGTTCACTCCTTCCGAGGGGGGACTGGTAAGTCCAACTCTACTGCCAATATTGCGTCTACAGTTGCCCGTTATGGTCATCGTGTGGCGATCGTGGATACGGATATCCAATCCCCTGGCATCCATGTATTGTTCGGATTTGATGAAGAAAAAATCGAGCGATCGCTCAATGATTACCTATGGGGTCGCTGTGCGATTTCAGACACCGCCTACGACGTGAGTGAGGTGCTGACACGCCATCACTCGCCCACTCAAGCAGGGGGCAAAATCTTCCTGATTCCGTCCAGTTTGAAAGCGGGAGAAATTGCGCGGGTATTACGCGAAGGCTATGATGTGGGTCTCTTGAACGATGGTTTCCAAGAGCTAATTGAAAACTTAGAACTTGATTATCTATTTATTGATACGCACCCCGGCTTGAATGAGGAAACCCTGCTGTCCATCACGATTTCGGATATTCTGCTGTTGATCCTGCGACCCGATCGCCAGGATTTCCAGGGAACAGCCGTAACGGTCGATGTTGCCCGCAAATTGGAAGTGCCGAAAATGCTACTGATGATTAATAAAGCTCTGCCTTCCTATGACTTTGCGGCAATGCGGAAAAGTGTTCAAGAAACCTATAGTGTACCCGTAGCCGGAATTATGCCACTCTCGGAAGAAATGATTCAACTGGCCAGTAGTGAGGTATTTGTTCTGCGCTATCCCGATCATCCGCTTAGCAAAGTCATCGAGTCAGTTGCCCAACAAGTCATGGCCTAACAGCTAGGGAGAGCCGGTATGAGTGAACCAAGCAATGACTTTTCCGTGCAAGGCCAAGGTGGTGAAGATAGTTCGATCAGCATGATTGATATTTTCACCCTGCCTGATTCGCTGCGACAGCTTCTCAGTTGGATGCTTCGCAAGGGAGAGGTGAGTGTTCAGGAGGTGGCCCAGCATCTCAAGCAAGATGAGGCAACCGTTACCCCCATGTTAGATCACTTAGTAGAGGACGGTATGCTCCGGACACGACAGGTGGGAGAAGAGCGCCGCTTCCGCGTCCTGCTGGCCCACAAGAGCAATCGTCAAGTCTCGAAAGATATCTGGAGCTTCCTAGAGTAACCTCGATGAGTGATTTCGATGCATTCTTGTGAAGCATTGGATTGTGCTGCCTATACCCTAGTAGTGGGTATCAGTATGATCTCTTATATAGAATTATCTCTTATATAGAATTTAGGAGATGACTTTACTCGCATCACAAAGAGAGATGATCTGGTTGATAAAAGCCTTCATTTCTGGACAGGCCTGGATTGCAATCATAAGATCATTATCCTTCAAGATTTTTTTCCATGAATAGGCTTGTTATAGTCCTGCCGCTCGCCTAGTTGGAAAATTTCTTTAATGCGGGAAGCAGGTGGTTTCTGATGGTTAATTGTTTCCGGCAGACCACTAGGAGCCGATCGATTATGCTTAGCTAAGGCCTGAATGGTCTTCCAGTAGGGGAGCAGCCAAGCTTCAAAATCATGAAGGGCCACGTGGGGATAAAAGTTAGGATTATGCCCCGTCCACTCTCTCATTTTTTTTTCTTAGCATCTGCTGCATCTTTAAAGTCTTTTGTCCCCGTATAAACATCGGTCAGAGCAATTACAGCATCATAGGCTTGACTTCCAGAAAGCAGATTTTCAACAACACGTTTAAGTTTCTCCGCTTTAGGAACACGACCATGTTGTGGAATAAACTTTAGCCTTGGCATGTTTTGCCCAAGGCGTGTTTGAAGAAATTCACACAGTTTTTCTTTGAAAGCCCGCTCAGTTTCACCTTCAACCACAATAGCAATTTTCATGGACGACCACCGAGCAAATTCATTGCCCAAAGTTGATCGAGGCTGTAATCCCGCAGCCACTTATCTAAATCAAGCGTATCTGCCCAAGTCATTTGGGTACTGCCTTCTTCAAGATCACAAACAAGGACTTCTTTCGGTTCAAGGAATCCGATCAGTCGATTGGAATGAGTTGCGACAATAAGCTGTGTGTGTTTTGAAGCTTCTCGCATCAAGTAGACTAAATGTTGCAGAAGTTCAGGATGTAGACTAACTTCTGGCTCATCTAACAAGGTAATTGTCGTTAAGTGTTGACTTTGTAAAAGCGTCGCTAACCACAGAAAACGCAGCGTTCCTTCTGACAACTCATGGATATAGATAGGTTAAGAAAAATTCTTATCTGTCCAAGTCATGGAAAGAGTACCAGCCGCAACAGGCGGAAAATTTAATCGCTTGAAATCTGGAAAGGCTGTTGAGAGAATATCTTCAAGCATCTCAAAGCGATCGGCATCCGTCTCTCGAAGATTATAGAGGCAGGAGACTAAATCTTCACCCCTGGCACCCGGCAATTTGGCAGGGCGCATGGACTGGGGTAAGCGAATTGGGCTTTTATCAGAAACATCAAGTGCCCCATAATAGGTACAGGAAGCAAGGCTTTTCCTTAAACTTTCTGGTTCATGGTACATCCTGGGGACTTGTGATAGGGACGTTTCTAGATAATTATGTTCCCAATTGGGGCGCAGAAGCCGCTGATCATCTTGGCTGAAATACTTAATATCTAAACCATGAGATTCAATATATTTAAACGGTTGAGGTGCATTCGGATCGCTCTGTTGAGTTAAAGTTTCTTCCCTAATTTCATAGGATAATCCTTTGGGTGATAGGGTTAAGCTATACTGAAGCGGTTTTCTGTTAGGCACTTGCTTTGAAACGGTAATACTTAGGTCCTGAGCCTTACCCCTCGTCAAAATCTCATTGAGTCCGCCTTTAGATTGCAGCGTTTCTTGTAGTTTACAGTTTGCGGAAGCGGATAAGATTGAAATAACATCTAAAAAAGATGTTTTGCCAGACCCGTTTACACCAATAATAACAATTAGATCTCTCATCGCTAGATCAATATCTCGGAGGCGACGAAAGCCTTTGACTGAGATATTTTCAAACCTATCCATAAGACTAGCAATGAGTGAATTGGTAATACAAGCCGTTAGGCAGTACAAATACGGCTAGTGGCTACTCAGGAATTCCCTAGTCGAGGACAACGGCGATACAGTCAATTTCGACTAATACGTCCTTGGGCAATCGGGCAACCTCGACACAGGCACGAGCTGGAGCGATCGCGGCATCAAAATAACGGGCGTAAACGGCATTCATCGCCGCAAAGTCGTTCATATCTGCCAGAAACACCGTTGTCTTAACCACATCCGCCCAGGAAGCCCCCGCCGCCGTGAGCACTGCTTCCAGATTGGCCATCACCCGCTCCGTTTGTTTGGCCACATCCCCCGTCCCCACAATCTCACCGGTAGCTGGATCGAGGGCAATTTGGCCCGCTGCAAAGAGCATCTGCCCACTGGTCACGATCGCCTGACTATAGGGACCTACGGGGGCCGGAGCCTGGTCGGTTTGGATAATGCGACGGGTCATAGGGGTATCTGACAAAAACTGACAGAGAGAGAACAACGGCTTAAGGGCGCTTAGGTTTAGGGGGGTATGCCCCAGATCTAAACCCTATCTAAATAGGAAACCTCTAATATTTGCCGCAGTTCTGATCCTATCGTAAATGGAACACTCACATTTGACGAGCTGTCTTTTGACACGGACGATCGTCGTTACCCAAGATGATCAGGCATGACTATCTTGACGAGGAAACCCTAATGCAACGCTTACTGTTGATCCTACTGGGAACGATCGCCTTCTGGGTATCGAGTGTAACATCGCCAGTGATCGCGGCGGACCTGGCTAATGGGGCCAAGGTATTTAGTGCGAACTGTGCCGCCTGTCATGCCGGGGGGTTGAATGTGGTGAATGCTACTAAAACGCTGCAAAAGGCCGATCTAGATAAGTACGGCATGGCCTCTCTGGAAGCAATCCAAGCCCAAGTCACGAAGGGGAAGGCCGCAATGCCCGCCTTCTTGGGACGCCTAACAACGGACCAGATTGAAGATGTGGCTGCCTATGTCTTAGCCCAAGCCGAAAAAGGATGGTAGCCTGGTGCAGCCAACATAAAGTTTTATAACGTTAGTAGCAACGACTTCAGTCGTTGCAGGCTAGAGCCAACACTCAGTAGACCAAGCTAATTAAACGGAAGTATCCCTGTTCGCATAGCCTCTCCGCCGGAGAATTGCCCTCACCCTCAGCCCAGTCCCCCTGGCCCCCTGCGAACGGGAGGGTGAGGCGAGGGGAAGCAAGCTCGCTCCCCCTTCTCCCGGCTTGGAAGAAGGACTTAGGGGATGAGGGGCTTTGGTTTAATGACACCCACCGGCTGACAAACGTTGTCGCCTAACCCTGGGGGTCTCACCCAGGGCAAGACAGCGGTTAGACTGGAGAGCAATTCCCCACTCCCTGATGACGCGCTGCCAATGACTGCCGCCCCCTCCTCTCCCACGCCGCCAACGCTCACCCCGACGCTGGTGGCCCTGCAAGATCTCATCCAAGTCGTTGCCCAATTACGATCGCCCAGTGGTTGTCCTTGGGACCGGGAGCAAACGCCCCAAAGCCTTATTCCCTATGTTTTAGAGGAAGCCTACGAAACGGTCCATGCTCTGCGTAGTGAAGACCCGGCGGCGATCGCCGAGGAATTGGGAGACCTCCTGCTGCAAGTGGTGCTCCAGGCCCAGATTGCCAGTGAACAGGGTCAATTCTCCCTGGCCACTGTGGCAGAGCACATTACCCAAAAGCTGATTCGCCGTCATCCCCATGTGTTTGGCGATCGGTCCCTTGAGACGGCAGACGAGGTGCATCAACAGTGGGAGCAAATTAAGGCGGCTGAAAAAGGGGAAAGCGATCGCCCCCCCTTACTCTCAACAGCCCTTGAGCGCTATGCCCGCACCCTCCCCCCCCTGCTTGCCAGTGAAAAAATTTCCCGCAAGGCGGCAGCAGCAGGCTTCGAGTGGGACTGCATCGCCGCTGTATGGGAGAAGGTGCATGAGGAATTGGACGAACTGAAGCAAGCTGTCCAGAGTGAAAGTCGAGCGGCGCAGGAGGCGGAATTGGGGGATCTTTTC
>CAZHXN010000024.1:28287-50082 GCA_964536415.1 uncultured bacterium | reverse complement strand
CTGTGTCGCCTCAGTGAGGGTCAGGCAATTGGCTTGAGCCAATTGTTCATCAGGTCCTTCTGTCCTTCAGAGACTTGGGAAACGCTTTATCTCAAAATCATCTTTTATTGATCTCAATTTATTGATCTCAAAATGATCGGCTCTTCTGCGATTTGGGTGCAAACAGTATAAGCAACTACAAATAACTACAAATAAATTATCTCATTATTAAATTATCTCAAATGCTGAGTTTATGGTGGGGGCGCGTAGCACCCCCACCATAAACTCAAAATTATTCTTCAAAATTATTCTTTTTTATTTTTAAAAGCAACATTTTTAAAAGCAACAACAGCACCCGACCGATCGCTCTGCGCTTTCCTCTGATACTTGAGCTTTCCTCTGATACTTGAGACTAGGTGAAGTTGGACTAAAGTTGGACTAATTGCAGTAATCAGTACCAAAACCTCCAGTTTTTAGGGCGAGAAAATTTGTGCGATCTAGGTGGATGCTATTGTTACTAAAAGATGCTATTGTTACTAAAACGAGACACATTCACGCGGAAATCGATAACTGACCTCTTAAGAATTCGTGAATTGAACGTTTTGTATCAAGCAGAAGCTTTAAGCTTATATAAGCTAATTTATCGCAGGATGAAGGTGAATGGATACGATCGCGATGAAAGTTAACACTTCTCGTAAAGTTGTTTTGCGCTACCCTGGCGCTAGGAGCGACAAGTCCCTGCTGGGTACAGCTTAAATCCTCTAATTAAACCCTCTAAGGATTGGCCTAGAAAACCAACCTAGAGACCCTGCTTAGCAAATCTGCTGCTGATCGCCTCATGGCCTATTTCCTATCTGCCACTAAACTCCAAACCTACGATCGCTGCCCTCAAGCCTATTACTTTCGCTATGAGCGGGGGGTAAAGGATGCGGCGGCCTTTGGCTCGGTGGCCCTGGGTCAAGCACTACACCAGGCACTAGCCTTGTTTTATAGGGATTGGCACTACCAGGAGCCATTGCCCGATCGCCATTGGTTAGCCCAATGTTGGGAAGCCAGTGACGATCGCCTGTCACCCCCCCAGATTCATGAAGGGTGGGCCATGTTGGAACGGTACTATCAAACCCACATCCAACCGCTGAGTGTGCTGAAGCGGCCCGTTGCCGTCGAGGGGAAAATCCAGGGTACGCTTCAGGTTGAAAATATCGAGTTCACGTTAACTGGGCGCTACGATCGCCTGGATCGCCTGGATACGGGCCTCGAACTGATTGATTACAAATCGGGCAAGGATGCTAAGCCCCCGGACCCCATGACGCTCGATCTCCAACTGGGTCTGTATTACCTGGCGCTGCAACAACACTACGGTCAATCCCTCCAGCAACTGACACTGATTTATTTACGCACGGGAGAGCGACTGAGCTATGCGGCGACGCCCCAACACGAAGCCCAGGTGCGGGACCTCATTGGTCACCTGGCCTTGGAATTGCGCCGAGACGAATCCTGGCAGCCACAGACGGGGTCCCACTGTGAGTCTTGTGCCTATCGCCGGTACTGTGCCGCGATAAGTCCCGCCCCGTTACCCTTACCGGGTGGCTCCCCACCCCCACAACTCCAATTGGCTCTGTCGCTTTGAGGGAAGATAAGAGGGAAGTCTATGGAGATGGCCCTGGGTTGGGTGTGAAGACGGGATCTAGCGAATCCGAATGCCATAGCGTTGCTTAATCGCTGCCCGCCAAGCCTCAGCGTTGGGTTCGGTGCCCGTTGCGCCAAAGCGATCGGTAATCGGGGTCGGAACGGTGGGAATGCCATAGCGTTGTTTGACTTCAGCTCGCCAAGCCTCGGCATTGGGTTCGGTTCCCCGGACACCAAAGCGATCGCTAATGGGAGTTGTGGACGCCCCTTGCTGGGCGATGTGGACAGGACGACCGGGGGCCTGGGCAATGACCTGGGGGGAAGCCAGGTTGCGGAAACGTCGCCGCACCACTAACCGGCGGCCCGCGCTGGGATCATAGGCTTGTAGCGGTGGTGTTGCTGGGGACTGCCTGAGGGTGGCGTGTTCCCCAGCAGCGGGGATGGTCCGCATGGCTGGGGTGACAGGCAATACTTCCGGCTGGGCGATCGCCACGGGGGCAGCACTGACCATCACCCGCTTCATTTTGAGGGTTGGGGTTGTCTCGCTAGCTTGAGGGTGTATCCCATTGCTCGCTGCTGCGATTGTGACATCCTGGAGCACTTCCTGGGCTGTGAGGGCTGCCAGAGTACAGATTGCCGCCGTTGAAATCTTCATCTTTCTAAATTCCTGCGCTGAGGGGGTTGCTTAGCTCCAGTCCAGGACACATCACCCAATGGGCCTTGCCGAACGCGATCGTGCCACAGCCCCGTTGGTATTGGACAAGACTAGACATGACTACATCCAGAGGGCAATCCCAGGCTGAGGGTTACCAGCAGCAACTTTCACCGGGCAATTTTAGGCATCAGGATAAAAGTGCGATCGGCCCTTGGCAGGGCGTCGCGATCGGTACCCCATCAGGAGTGAACAGGGGTACCCAATTTGTGAGAAGCTGTCTGCTGACAGCCTATTGTGACTTGATGGAGAAACATGGTGCAGCACGCCGGACGGGGGATGGTAATCACGGGAAGTGGTTCGGCGGTTCCAACGATGGCCTTAAGCAATCAGGAACTGAGTCAGATCGTGGATACCTCGGATGAATGGATTACAACCCGGACAGGGATTCGTCAACGTCGTCTGGCTGCTCCCCCCCAATCATTGGTTGATCTCGCGGTTCCGGCTGCCGAAGGCGCGATCGCGATGGCTAGCCTAGCTGCAACGGATATTGATTTAATTATCCTGGCGACCTCGACGCCGGATGACTTGTTTGGTAGTGCCTCCTTGATCCAAGCGCGGTTGGGTGCAACCCAAGCAGTAGCATTTGATCTGACGGCGGCCTGCTCTGGATTTATTTTTGGCCTGGTGACGGCGGCGCAATATCTGCGATCGGGGACCTATCAAAATGCACTCCTGATTGGGGCAGATATCCTCTCGCGCTGGGTAGATTGGGGCGATCGTCGGACCTGTGTACTGTTTGGTGATGGTGCCGGGGCGGTGGTGCTTCAGGCAGCCGATCGCGATCGCCTGTTGGGGTTTGAACTGCGGAGTGATGGGACACAAAACGCCTGCCTAACGCTGGCCTACCAGGGGCATCCCCAACCCCTGACGGGACCGGTAGCCGTGGCTACAGGCACCTATCAACCCATTGATATGAATGGTCAAGAGGTCTATCGTTTCGCGGTTAAACGGGTGCCGGAGGTTATTGAAAAAGCCCTGTATCGGGCAGCGCGATCAGTTGAACACATAGATTGGTTGTTATTACATCAGGCAAACCAGCGTATTCTCGATGCTGTGGCGCAGCGCTTAAAAATTCCCGCCGAAAAAGTGTTGAGTAACCTTGCCCAATATGGCAACACCTCGGCAGCCTCGATGCCCATTGCCCTCGATGAAGCTGTTCGTCAGGGCAAAATTCAGTCAGGAGATACGATCGCGGCAGCCGGATTTGGGGCAGGTCTGACCTGGGGGGCGGCCATTTTCCAATGGGGACAGGGTTAGGCAACCAGGCGGTGCGAGCGGGGAGGTTAAAACCACCTCAAGACAGTTGTGGCTCCTAAGGCTGACTGACAAAACTCGCAGCACCTTTACCCCAACCGCTCTCCCAGAGCGGGCGAGGTGCTCATCAAGCCAGGTTTGGCGGTTCAAGTCTCTTCGCCCCTTGTGGGAGAAGGGATTTAGGGATGAGGGGGAAAGATTTGTCAGGTAACCAGCTTCCAGGGTTAAGCTGGGGTCATACAGCCAAGATCCCCCCAGCAGAGGCAGGCTATGCGATTTCGCGATCGTCATGAGGCAGGAAAGCACCTAGCTCGCCAGTTAGTGTCCTATGCCGGTGACCCGCAGGTGTGGGTTTTGGCCCTACCCCGTGGGGGCGTTCCCGTTGCCTTTGAGGTAGCCCAGGCGTTGGCCGTCCCCCTGGATATTTGTGTGGTGCGTAAGTTGGGCGTACCGAGCCAACCGGAGTTGGCAATGGGCGCGATCGCCACGGGGGGAGTGCGCATTCTCAATGCGGCCCTGATTCAGGAGTTAGGCATTGGTGAAGCCACCCTTGAAGCAATCACCCAGCGGGAACTCCGGGAACTGGAACGGCGTGAACGGCTCTATCGAGGCGATCGGCCACCGCCCGATCTCGAAGGGCAGATTGTCATCCTGGTAGATGATGGGCTAGCAACGGGAGCTACGATGCGGGCGGCGATCGCTGCCGTGCAAGCCGCGCAACCCCAACGCCTAGTGGTGGCAGTCCCCGTTGCTGCGAGTGCAGTCTGTCAGGAACTCTGCGATCAGGTGGATGAGGTGGTTAGTACCTTAATGCCCCATTCGCTCCAAGCGATCGGGCTTTGGTACGATGATTTTTCACAAACCTCCGATGCCGAAGTTCAACGGCTGCTCTCCCTTGCGATGGCTGTTCGCGTAGCATCTTCACCGGAGAATCATCAGCCCCCTCCCCCGCTTTAGGGCAGCCCACAATTATAATTACGCAACTATAATTACGCAACGTTTGTAGTGCGGGCTTTAGCCTGCAACGACTAAAGTCGTTACTACCAACTTGGCGGGGCTTTATGTGTACTCTACTCGCGTTTCTCCAGGTCAGGGTTAGAGCCAGAATCGGGTACGGAGGATCGTTGTCCGGGCACCGACTGGATTCATGGGTACCCGGCCCGTGCGGATACACTCCCACATGTGATCGAATAACAACCCAGGGGCACCGGTGGGATCAGCGCTGAAATAGCCATGCCCGGTCGGTGAATCATAGAGATTATTGAAATCGTCGCAGTCGATCGCATAGACATTGCGGGGCACATCGGCTATCCGTTCGGGACCTGTATGGCCCAAGCGACGCGAGGCAATCATATTGCCCACATTGGCTACCTTACTCGCCCGTAGGGCTAAATCATCGGCAGCGTGGTAAACCACCACGTTACGGGCCGCATTGGGGATATGTTGGCCTTCCTTACCCGGTTCCAGAGCCTCGTTGACCACATCGGCTGCGGCCATAAACACATTGCGAAAAATCTGGGGAATCCCGCCCACCTGATAATAATCCACCGCCCGATTCAGGGCACCCCGTAGCACCCGGTTACCCATAGAATGGGCCAGAACATTAATCCACTTGAGGCAGGGATTTTGCAGCGTGCTATTTTGTTGCCGCCATTCCAAAAACTTTTCAATCAGCCGCATAAAGGCCACATCACTAGCATCAGCGGACTTTTGATCATCAAAATAGTCCCGTACAAGTCCTACCTTGTTATCACAGGGCCAAATGATCGGGATGACGAGCACGGCGTTGGGTGACTTTTGGTTAAACAGGCGTTGCAATTCTGCTGTTGTCCGAAAGATCGACGATTCCGGGAAGTTAGAGAATCCGTGAATATAGAGCAAAATCTGTTCAACGGGGCTTTCTTTGATGGCGGTGAAAAAAGCACGATTACCAATCTCTCGGTAGTCATTTTCCCGCCGTCGCTGACAAAAATAAACGGATTGTTCTGCCTGATTATTTTGCAGAGCAAAGGTGAGCGATCGCGGAATTTGAAACGTCCCATTCTGAGTAATCGGGGTTGGCCCCTCATTAAATACACGGTTGGTAATAAATAGCATCTGGACTAGGCACTCCTGTTGATTGACCAAGTTTGCAGCAAGATCGCTGATGCCATCACTGTTTTTGTCCCTTTAAGGCTTGCTGCTGCCGTTGAGATAGGCGAGTCACGTAATCCACGATCGCGGGATAGGCACTGAAGTCCAATTTCAGGAGGGTAACCCCATAAATCAGCATGGAACCAACGGCCACATCCACGACACTGAATTCGTCCCCTAAGAGGAAGGGATGCTGGGTCAGGACCGTGTTGAGCGCAGGCAACTGCTTCGGCATTTCCCGCTCCCGGTTGGCTTCAATAAACAGGGCTGGCCCCAGGGTGGCATTGGCGTAGAGGACCCATTGGGTTGCGATCGCCCGTTCCGGTAGGGTAGCGGGGAGATGGCCGTATTTTTCGGCTAAGTAGAGCAGAATCGCCCCGGACTCCCAGAGGATAAACCCATCATCATCGATCGCGGGGAGTTTGCCGATTGGGTTCACGGCCAAGTAGGTGGGTTGCCGATGTTCCCCGGCTTTCATATCCAGCATCACCAGTTCATAGGGAATCTGGTATTCCTCCAGGTACCACTGCACAATGGCCGAACGACTGCGAACCGCACCGTAAAGTTTTAGCATAGGGGTTAAGCGACAATTATCTGGGCGGGAAAGGTATCTGGGCTAGGAGGCGTTCCCTAACCCCAAGTTCCTAACCCCAAGATACAGCCAAATGTTAAATCCCAATTCATGTTAAATCCCAATTCACTATGACCCTTGCCTCCCTTGCCTCGGCGCTCCCCCTTGACCAAATTCGCTATAACGACCAGGGCCTCGTCCCCGCGATCGTCCAGGATTATTTAGATGGTACGGTGCTGATGTTGGCCTGGATGAACCGGGAATCGTTGCAAAAAACCCTGGAAACCGGGCAAACCTGGTTCTGGAGTCGATCGCGGGCCGAATTGTGGCCCAAGGGTGCAACCTCTGGGCATGTCCAGCAGGTCAAAACCATCCGCTACGACTGTGATAGCGATGCGCTCTTGGTCACCGTCGAGCAGGTGGGCGATATCGCCTGCCACACGGGTGAGCGCAGTTGTTTCCATCAAATCGAGGGGGCAATCGTGCCGCCCCCTGCTGATACCCTTTCCCAGGTGTTCCAGGTGATCTGCGAGCGGCGCGACCACCCCAACCCAGATTCCTATACCTGTAAACTCCTAGCGGGTGGGGATAACAACATCCTCAAGAAAGTGGGTGAAGAGGCGGCGGAAGTAGTGATGGCCTGTAAGGATGATGATCCCGAGCAAATTGCCGGGGAAGTCGCGGATTTGTTCTACCACACTCTGGTAGCCCTCGCCCAGCACCAGGTTGACCTCAAGGCGGTTTATCGTAAATTGCAAGAACGGCGACGTTAGGGCGTTGGTGGGGCAGTGGGCGTGTTAGCCCTTGGACTGCGGTATCAAAGTCACGTTTTTTGATCAGGCACCTGATCGAGTCTGAGCGATTGCAGGGGTTGCCAACCCGCTTGCCATTGCGATCGATCCTTCAGGAGTTTGGCATTCATCCAGAAGCGCACCGAGGGATCACAGGCCGCCACCAGTTCCACAAACACCCATTGGCCTTGATTTTTGCGATTGACAACCTGGAAATGCCGCCACCCCCAAGTTTCCTGCTGCGCAGTCCACTTGGATCCAACCAGGCGGGGAAATTTCTGTTTTTTCGCCATGTTGAGGGAGTCGGGAATTGAAATGAGGGAGTCGGGAATTGAAATTGAAATATAGACCGAGCTAGTCTGAGTTTTGATCGTCAATACGCTCGACTAGGTAGCGGGTAAACGTCACCCCTTGTCGATCGATGACTTCCGTATCGTATAGAGAAAACCCAAACTTTTGGAATAATCCTAAGCTAAATTCACTGGCGTCGGCACAGAGGCGGTGCAGGTTATGAGCTTGAGCATGGGCCGCAATTTGCTGCATCAGCACAGAGCCAATCCCCTGACGGGCGCGATCGGGATGGACATAAACTGAGGCCACATGACCCCTAGCCCCAATGCCCGCAAAACCTACAATTCAATTCCATCGGTCTCGATCGCATTGGCCTCGATCGCAACGTAGGTCGTCACCCCCAGGATAAATCGCTGAAACTGGGCCAAGTCTGAGGCAAAAGCCGCCCAGGTTGCCGTTTGGGCAGGAGTGCAGGCTTGAGGGGCAGTGGCCAGGACGCTCTGGCGATAGAGAGCAGCCAGGGTTGAGATGTCTGAAGGTTGAGCGCAACGTAGGGTAATCATTTCACTCAGGGATAGGAGGTCAGCGCGATCGGCCATGCCTGCCCAATGCAGAATAACGATTGACTATGGCGATAGGCGCTCACGGGTACTGGGTAGACAAGTCTGTCTCAGATCAACGGTACCTAAATTGCTAAAACCCTTATGGACTATAGCTTTTGCAAAAAGCCGATGAGGAGATTTGAACTCCCGACCGTCCGATTACGAATCGGATGCTCTACCACTGAGCTACATCGGCAAACACAGACGACTGTGGATGACAATTCCCTACTATAGCATTGGATGTTCCCAACCGGCTTTGATCTTCGTAGGAGATATCTGAATCCGATGGGGCTGCCTCAGACTTCCGCGATCGCTGGTAATGCAGGCAACCCATGCCGAGTTTCAGTCACCCTAGGCTCATGCTGTTGCCACCACTGCACCATCACCCGGCTCACTGCTTTTGCCTGACCATAGTGGAAGAAATGACGACCACTGGGACAGTACCAAAGGGTATCCCCACGATCGGGAACCAGGTAGGATTGCCACTGGCTTAACACATCTGGCCCCACAATCGCATCATCCTGACTGCCACAGATCAGTAACGGTACCGGCGCACCGCCTGCCTCAATTTCCCCGCGCTGGAATAACGAGTGGGGGGAAGGGCTTTCATCGAGATCCCGCTGAAGCCGCCCCACCAACTCCCGACTGATCGATCGCACGGCTTCCCCAAATAGCTGGGACACCATCACCGATAAGACAAAAGCACGATCGCAGCGTAACAGGCGGCGATGGGCGTAATACTGAGACTGCCAGCAGTGGGCTGGCTGGGGACCTACCCCTAACAGCGCCAGGGATTTCACTCGCTCTGGATACCGGCGGGCATAGAGCAACCCCAGCGCCCCACTTAAGCCATGCCCTGCTAAATGAACTGGTTGTGCCTGATCGCGCAGAAACGCATCCAGCAACACCAATGGCACCTCTAGCGAAGCCGACTCATCTAAGCTTTGTACATAGTCCCACCGGAATACCGGCGTCCAGTAGGCCAACTCCCGCAAGAGAGGGCGATGTAAGCAACCAAGGTGATGACTCAAATTCAGCCAGAGAACCTTATTTTCCACAACGCCGCTCCTTAATGAGAATTACTTTTATTAAGTATAAGGACAAGCCTATTGCATTTGTCAACTTAGTAAAAATTTTTTCTCAATAAATGGTGCTGCTGAAACGATTGCGTGGTCTGTCATGCCTAAAGCGACGGTTTGACAGGCCACTAGAGTCATTCTTCACTGTGAATGGTCTGCCGCTGACATTGCGGGCAGATGCCATAGAGCGTAAATTGACAATCCAGCAGGGCATAGCCCCGTCCCGCAGACTGGTGCGCCCCAACCTGGCGGATTTTTTCAGCCTCAAACTCAACAACTGCGCCACACTGGACACACACCAGATGATGGTGCTGGCTCAGGAAAAGAGCGCTCAACTCATACAGCTTTTTGCCCTCCGCTAGTTCCAGTTCCCGCAGCAGTTTGACCCTTGCCATCACGTGCAGGGTGCGGTAGACCGTCGAGAGACTGATCCGCTCCCCTTGCTGGGCCAGGGTTTGCTGAATTTCCTCGGCGCTGAGGTGTTGGCCTGCGGCTAAGTCTTGGAACAGGTCTAAAATCTTCTGGCGCTGGCGGGTGAAGCGCAAGCCTTCCTGATGCAACCTTGCCTTAAAGCGTTCCCCATTCGCTTGGGTGTTTTGCATACTGCCCCTTCCCCATCCCTTATCACTAATAAATATGAATAATTGACTTCCTCCTCAAGATACTAGCTGTAGATATCTTAATAAAGATTCTCAATAAATTGAAATGACTGAACGAGCCAAGCAAACCTGACTCGGTGTCAGGTGGGGAGAGGGGTGGGGACGAGGATTGGGGGTGGCGAGCGGATGAGTCGATCGGGGGATGCTAAAGGTCGTCCTGTGAGGGTGATAACCCTCGACGTTTGCGGGCTTCCATCGCCCGTTCCAGCAAGTTCAGTAGCCCCGGTGCTTCCTCCTGGAGGCGGAGCAGTAGTCGTTCTCCTTCTTCCAAATCGCCCGGATCTTGGCCCGTGCGCATCACCTCCCGCAGGCGGGGCATGGCAATTTCATCGACAATGCGGACTAAAGCATCCAGGCAGCGATTAAATTGACGCTCCGTCAGGGTTGAATCCTCTAAGGGGAATTCAATAATGGCGCGAATTTCGCCATCCGAGGGATCATATTCCCACTGCAACATCTTGGTTTCCCAGGAAATGCAGAGCATGGTTTGCAAAATGGCGGCCTTGTAGGGATGGTCTTTGACTCCGGTAAGGACCTGGGGGGCATAGATCTCAAAAAACTCCCCCTCTTCACCTAGTTCAATCACGATCAGAAAGCGCTCGATATTCTCAGCCTGGACGCCTGTGATAATCTGTGACGCTGCCGCGTCGATGCGGTAGGTCCAGCCGTGGTGATCGAGATAGCCAGCAATTTGCTGTAACGTTGCGCCCATAGCATTTGGTAGTCGTTGATCCGCGCCAATGGTCTGTAGTGTACCCCAGAGTCAGGACACCTAGGCGATCGCGATCACCTGTTGGCTAGCGGCTGAGCGTCGCGCCGCATCCGCTACTTTCAGGGCATAGAGGCTGGCTTCGGGAGTCACGTAGAGGGGGGTCCCTGCCTGCAAGTAGGCCAACACCTGTTGCATATCCTGAGCAAAAAGGCCCCGACGGCTGCCGAGGGCGATGTCCTGGGTGCCGGTGGCGGTCACCAACTGGCCGGCATCGCCCTCAAACAGGAGGGCACCCTGTTCTCCCTGAATCGTCAGCGATCGCGCCGCTTGCCACAGGGCTTCCCCTTTGCCATAGGTGACCGTGGCCAAAATGCCCTGATCAAACTGGAGTTGGGCCTGACAGAAACAGGTGGTGTAGTAGGCATCGCTGGGCGCGATCGTTGGATCATCCCAGTAGCGCAGTTGGCAACTCACCGTCGCGACCGTGCCCAACAGGTCTGTGAGTCGGTGAATACGGGATAAGGCCCCCATGAGCGGAAAGCCGAACCAATCCCGATGGTAGGTCCACCGCCGGGGAGCCGGACGTTGAGGCGTCACCGTGGCATAGTCTACGGCGAAAATCTCGCCCACCTGGGGTAAAAACTGGCGACTGGCTTGATGCAACCCGCCTAGCAACTCAATATGCTCCACGTGCAAGAAGCACTGCTGCGATCGCGCCAGGGTGAGCAATGCTTCCGCCTCGGTGCAGTCGAGGGTGAGGGGGAACTCCACCACGACATGTTTACCGGCTTCCAGGGCCGCCCGGACGATCGGGCCATGCAGATGGTTGGCGGTAGCCACCAGAATCAAATCCAGGTCAGGACGGTTAACGAGGGTTTGCCAAGTATCGCAGGGTTCCATCCCGTAGGTTTGGGCAAAGGCTTGGGTCTTGGCCGGACTATGACCCGCCACGGCTCGCAAATGGACCCGATCTTCGGCTTTCAAGATGTCCGCCCTGGCACTGGCCGCATAGCCTGTCCCCACCACACCGACCTTTAAAGGGAAGCTGATCGATTTGATCACCACATTACCTGTCCTAAGCATCTATTACAGACTGATATAGACTGACTTGTATCTACCCTTGCCCTGACCCGTTCCCGCCTCACTGGCCCCAGCGTTATCTCCTCATGGTATATGGCGACTTCCACCAACACTACGAATCATCCTGATATCGCAAGATATCCAGGTTGATTCTCCTATGATTCTCCTCATGGTATGTGGCGACTTCCGCCAACACTACCCCGGTGGACCGGGGATCAATGCCAACCGGGTCCGACTGACACCGCTGGTGCTGGCTGGCGAGCCACTTCTGCTCCCCATTGTTAACATAAGGTTAGCTAATAGATAAAAAACAATGGGTCGCATCTAGCCAATCTTTGCTGCCATTTGTCGTCGGCGATCGCCCCAACGATGGACATCCGCTACGTCTAGATCTGTTGGTAAAAATTCAGGTCCCATAAGGGTTTTACTGCTGGGGCTAACTCCAGATCGGCCCGGTCAGCCCGATCTGCCCATAGCGCGATCGCTCCCAATCGGCAACCGCGATCGGGGCACCCCTGGCAGTTTTATAAGCTTTGCTTATTCTTAATGGCTCATTAAATTTTATTACTAATTGCCACGCGGTTCACCCCTAATCCGTGGTTGCAAGACTGTTTTTTTCCCGTAGTATCAGAGTTGAAGCTGACGCGGGCGGCAGTTGTCAGCCTGTAGCCAGGGTGGGTTACCTAGACCCCATGACACGGCTACCGTTCAGCTTGAGACGCCGCTTTCATCGTAATCTTGAGAGGAATTAAGTACATGGCAACTTACAAGGTCACCCTAATTAACGAGGCTGAAGGTCTGAACACAACGATCGACGTTGATGACGATACCTACATCCTGGATGCGGCAGAAGAGCAGGGCTTGGATCTTCCCTACTCCTGTCGTGCGGGTGCCTGCTCGACTTGTGCAGGAAAGATCACGGAAGGGACGGTTGATCAATCCGATCAATCCTTCCTGGATGATGATCAAATTGCTGCTGGCTTTGTCCTAACCTGTGTGGCTTACCCAACGTCTGACTGCACCATTATCACCCACCAGGAAGAAGCCCTGTACTAAGACCTGCGTCTGGCAAGAAGCCGCTGGGGGTTGGCAGCTAAACCAAAGTTTCTTGCCGACGACTAGGCTATCATTCAAGGCTTGTTTTTAACGCTGATCAGGTTTCCTGAGGATTCTCTAGCCCTTTGGAAACCTCTTTTCATGGTAGGGGTAGCCGTCAGCCCTAGTTTTAGCCTGCCCGATGCTAGGTTCCAGTTTGCGAGATCAGTTTGTCTAATCCAGGGGCGATCGCCTGGGCATAGGTCTGCAAGTGCTGCTCAGCCGTCGCATCAAAGGGGTGTCCCTCAAGTTGGTTGAGGACCATGAGCGCACCGATTAATTGCCCCGCATGGACGATCGGAACTGCGAGGGCGGTTTCAATTCCCAATGCGGTCACATAATCTTGGCGCAATCGCTCGTCCCCCTTGGCCTGACACACCCGTACTGGGCTTTGGGTGTTAAAAGTCAGACCACACAGACCCGATGTGGCGGCTGCGCCCCGTTTCCCCACGATCGCAGCGGCATGTTTGCCCACTGCAGCGGCATAGTAGACATGGGTACCCCCCGCCTCAGCCAAGGCGACCACAGTAGTTTCTGCTTGAACCAGGGCTTGCGCTTGCTGCGCGAGGGTTTCTAAGTCTGGGAGAACGGAGTGATCGGACTGCAATCCGTCTGACATGGGTAGGGTTGAGAGGGGAAGGGGACAAAGCGGCTGAAGTTGGGCCAGAATGGCGCAACCCTAGTTGACACAACCCGACGACGGGTTAATGGGTATCTGGGTTCGCACCCTCGGCCCCATCCTGCGCGCCATGCAGGACTTGTTCAAAGGTCAACCGTTGTTCGGCATTCCGGAGGAAGTAACCACTGATCATCGCCGAGGCCAGTAACCGGCCCAGGTTTTCTCGACTCGTGGTCACCGTAATATCAAAGTGTTCCGAAGGCAGGTTGCCCAGTAGCCCAATAATGTTGCGCTCCATCACCTGAAAGACTTCCGGTGAAGCAGGGCGGGAGAGTTGGGCCACAGCTTCTGGACTCAGGGACTGTACATAATTCCACAGTGTCCCTTCCGACTCCTGTTCCCGATTAAAGAAGTTGCGCGTAGTGTTATTGGATGAATCAGACATGGTACTCAACTCCAGTTAGCGGGTGGGCGATCGCCCCAGCCTTGATCCTGGTTTAGGAGGGTTAGCCCAGCCACTGCCAGGTTTCGGACTCAGGAATGAAGGGAGGCGATATTCCTTCCCTACACTGTAACAAGTGCATCCCCTGGGTGAAGTCGGTTGAACCGAACTTGGGAAAGGGGGGAATTGCACCCTAGGGGGTAATATTCGGCCACAGTTGCTCTAGACGGGTGCGCCATGCCCCCAAAATAGCGCTGCGTTGTTCGCTGGATTGCGTCAGATCGCCTAATAAACCTTCATCGTAGAAGCGCTCCAGGGTTTGCAAGGTCGCTGTTAGGGATTGGCCCTGTTGTTTCGCGGCTTGGATAATTTGCCCAATGCGGTTATCAACAAATTGGTTGAAACAATCGGTTAAGCCCTGGTGTTTGAGGATTTGTAAGCGCCCGATCGCGGCAGTCAGATCTTCTGGCGTCAGACTCTCGCGGGGATGTTGGAAAACACCCCAGAGGACATCCTGGTGCAGGGCATAGCGCGTTTCCTGGCTGGCATCAAAGTTGTAGGTAAACAGTTGTTCAAGCAGGGGGCGCACATCCTGGAAGGGGGCGATTGGTAGCAAAACCCGCAGCCAACTGCGATCATCAGAGAGCAGGATCAGGATCTGGTTACCCGCTTGTTCAACTTTCCACAATCCCGCTGCGGTTGTTTGGACGGTCTCTCCAAATAACTGGATAAGGAGGGATTCGATTTCATCAAAAGTCATAGCAAAAGCTTGGCTGAAGGATTAATTCTCATTGAGGAACAGGGCATCAACTTCTGGCAGTGACGGATTAATACTAATACCAGACCCAATTTCAAATCCGGCAGCCGTTGTTAACCGTGGACGAATTTGGCAATACCAATGTAATTGGGGTTCTTCAATCTTATAGCGGGCAGCGGTAATAATGGCGTAGTTATAGTCGGGATTATTTAATTTATGATAGAGTCTGGCCAGAATATTTTGAAGGATATCAGCAAAGGACGATCGCTGCTCCTTCGTCATTGCCCCGAATTCACTTTGATGGCGTTTGGGTAAAATCCACACTTCAAAGGGGACTTCAGCCGCAAAGGGGATAAAGGCTAAAAAATGTTTATTACTGCCGACCACTCGTAGCTGTTCACTCTCTTCAAACTCCAGCATATCACAGTAGGCACAACGACCCCACTCATCAAAATAGCGCTGGGCTTCATCCTCATGCCAACGGCGATGGCGGGGGACGATCGGTGTGGCAATAATTTGGGAATGGGGATGTTGCATCGAAGCCCCGGCACTTTTCCCATGATTGCGGAAAATGATAATCCAGAGATTTTCCCGGATACGCATGAGGTCAGAATAGCGTTGATAATAGGCCTCGATGACGGCTTCCACTTCGGGAACTGACATCAAGGCCAAGGTCGTATCATGATCGGGGGTTTCAATCACAATTTCATGGTGGCCGTAGCCCGGTAATTCGAGATAGTAAACCCCGGAGAGCGATCGCTTAATGGCTACGTCTGCTGATAGGACGGGATATTTATTGGGAACCACCCGAACTTGCCACCCATTACCCGACAATGACGGGATTTCCAACAGAATCTTCTCGGATGCCTGCTGGGGATGAGCGCAGAAAGGGCACTGCTCTTTTGACTTCACCTCGACGATCGTTGAGGGTTTGCGATTAAGAAATTCCTGAGGGCGTCCCTGACGATTGGGGGCACAAATAACCCACTCGCGGGTGGCACGATTCAGGCGAATGTTATTGTGAGTCACGAAATACCCGCTTGTCTTGCGTGTTTTTATACTCTACTGCTAACAAACGCCGTGAGTAACGGACAAGAACTGACAGAAAAATTTATAGAACAGTTGTGATTCTCTTGGGTCGAGTAATGTGAACGTGGGCTGTGGGTGCAGACTGAGCGGGACCGGGGATTAGTACAGGGCGGGGACCCCAGAAGAATTGGGAGAGGCGGGAGACACCGGGGGAACACCAGCCGGGGTAAAGGGGGAGGGGAGGCTTTCGCCAGCCGCGTTCCGCACCTCGACGGCGGTGGTAATATCGGCACTGATCCGTCCCGCAAAGCCGTGGGCATTATTGGCTTGTGAGAAGTGGCCGATCTTAATCACAATATCCTGACGGGAGGGGTTGGCGGCACAGACTGTGGCAGTGGCTCCGGGGGGGAGAACGGCCCGTATGTCGTCGAGGTAGGTAGGGGCGAAGACGATCACGGCGTAGTGGTCGGGTGGGGTTGGTTCGCACGCGGGAACGTAGACGGAACGCGCGATCGCGTTACCCGCAGTGGCCAGTAAGCCCACCGTCGCCAATAGGGATGGCCCAACTAGGGACGGCCCCAGTCGCAATTGCCAAGGATGAGTCACCATACATCTCCTGTTGCATACCCAAGGGTCACCGGACGGATGACCTTCGGGGGAATATTCCTTTTTTCGGCAGCATTGGCATGAGATCAGGGTAAAACCCAAGTCACCCGTGCCCCGACCAGGATGCGGCGGGATCAAGCAAGTCCCCTCCCTTGCGGTGATAATGGGCGAGAGACAAGGTATGCTGGGCGCAACCGATGTACCACTGACTGAATCCAGCCGTCTCAGGGAGAGTTTATGTTTGCTATTGCTGTCCAGCCGGGCCAATACCGCACCTATGTGTTGTCTGATCAAGCGGCCCGATCGCGTCTGGAAGTTGTCCCAGAGCGGGGAGGGATGATCACCCGCTGGCAAGTGCAGGATCAGGAATTGCTGTATTTAGACCGGGAGCGCTTCGCCAACCCAGAACTGACGGTGCGGGGGGGGGATTCCCATCCTGTTTCCCATTTGTGGCAATCTGCCCGACAATACCTATCTCTATCAGGGTAAGACTTATCTGCTGAAGCAACATGGCTTTGCCCGTGATTTGCCCTGGGAGGTGGTTGAGCAGGTAACGGACGATCGGGCCGCGATTGGTCTGAGATTACAAAGTAATGAACAGACGCGATCGGTGTATCCCTTTGAGTTTGAGTTGAACTTTACTTACCAGATTCGCGGCGCCCAACTGGATATCCAGCAACGCTATACCAATCACTCACCGGATTCGATGCCTCTGGCCTTTGGCCTCCATCCCTACTTCCTGGCCCCCGATAAATCCCAACTCCGGTTCACGATCCCCAGCACCCAGGCCCTCGACCAGCGGACGGGGAAGGTGTTGCCCTTTGCAGGGAGTTTTAATTTCCAACAGGAGGAAATTGACTGGGCCTTCCGATCCCTGTTCCAGTCGGAGGCGACTATGTACGATGATAGCCGCCAACTCCAGGTGCGCCTCCACTACAGTTCCCCCTATGCGATCTTGGTTTTCTGGACGCTCCAGGCGCAGCCATTTGTGTGTTTGGAACCGTGGACAGCTCCCCGCAATGCCCTGAATACAGGGGATCATCTGCTGCACTTAGAACCCGGTGGCACGTTAGCGGCCCAGGTAACCTTGGCTGTGAGCCTGGGATAGTTCTCGTGGTGGCCGGAGTGAGTGTTATCAGGGGGGGTTAGGGCGTTGTCTGGGCAAACACACTGGTGGGGCAGCTTACTCCAGTCCCTCCCAGGCCACAATAGCCATTGGGATTTTTGGCCAGGTATTGCTGATGGTAGTCTTCGGCGTAGTAAAACACTGGGGCATCGAGAATTTCCGTTGTGATGGTACCAAAGCCCGCTTGGCTCAGGAGGACCTGGTACGCATCCCGCGAGGCTTCAGCGAGTTGTCGTTGCTCTGGGGAGTAGACGTAAATCCCCGATCGATATTGGGTACCCACATCATTACCCTGGCGCATCCCCTGAGTTGGGTCGTGGCTTTCCCAAAACACCTTCAGCAGGGTTTCATAACGAATTTGTTGGGGATCATAGACCACCCGCACCACTTCGTTATGGCCCGTCAGGCCACTACAGACCTCGCGGTAGGTCGGATTGGGGGTGAGACCGCCTGCATAACCAACCGCCGTCGTGAAAACCCCTTCTAGTTGCCAGAATTTACGTTCAGCCCCCCAAAAACAGCCCAAACCAAACAGGGCCAGTTCCATTCCGTCGGGGAAGGGGGGACGCAGGGGATGACCGTTGACGAAATGGCGATCGGTCAGGGGCATGGGGGTCTGCCGTCCGGGTAATGCCTCAGCAGGGGAGGGCAGGGATAACTTTTTACCAAGTCCAAATAGGGCCATTGTGATTTCGATGGTGATGATCCGTAAGGGTGACATCGGGGCCGATCGACCCCGCTCTGTTTTAATTATGAAGAAAATTTAACGCAAGGTGGGGTTAGGCAGTTGTGGCAGGTGTCCTCCAGTGGCCAGGCAGTTGCGGACGCTAGCCAACTGGCCAGAAGCAGGACCTGCTCAATGCCGCCTCAAGGCAGATGAACCCAGTTTCCAAACCGATACGAGATAATCATCTCAGTAGCCAGCAGGATGTCCAAGTTCGCTGTCGTAGTGACCAGCAGGATGCCTACCCTACCGACTACTTTGCGATCGCGGCACCCTTCCGCAGGAGCCGCAAACGAACGCTCTCACTTGCTAACCAATTCTTCGAGGTATTTGTCATGCAACTAGAAAATTATTTTATATTTCTCAATCCCACTGATATTCGTCTGAAGGGGACCCGAATTGGCATTGAAACCATTTTGTACGACTATATCTATCGGAGCCGTACCCCGGAAGAAATTGCCAAAATCTATCCCTCCTTAACACTTGAACAAGTTTATGCCACCATCCTCTACTATCTCCATAACAAAGAGGAAGTCAGTCAATATATTGCTGATTGGCTCGAACATGGGGAACGAATGCGGGCAGAACAGCAAAAAAATCCGTCTTTGTCTAGATTGCGATTTCAACAACTGAAAAAGCTGAGGATGGGTGCGCATGAGCCTCAAGTATCTCTTTGATGAAAATGTTGATCCGGAGTATGCTCGTCAGCTAAGGCGGCGAAATCCAGATCTCGTAGTACGAATAGTGGGTGAGCCTTCAACACCAGCAAAAGGTACCCTTGATCCCGAAATCCTTAATTGGTGCGAACAGACAGGGTTTATTCTGGTAACCAATAACCGACGATCGATGCCAGTGCATCTCACTGATCACATTGATCAAGGACAGCATATCCCTGGGGTTTTTATTTTGAACCCGAATTTGAGTTTAGGTGAAACTCTGGACGACCTGGAAATTATAGAAGGCGCTTCATTTGAAAATGAATATTAAGATCGAATTGAATATTTGCCACTTACATAACTAGACAGATAGCAGGCTAATAGTTAAGACTCTTCTGAGATTTGGGTATAAACAGTATAAGCAACTACAAATAAACGATCTTAAATGTTGAGTTTATGGTGGGGGCGCGT
This sequence comes from uncultured bacterium, assembly GCA_964536415.1. Classification (GTDB taxonomy): domain Bacteria; phylum Cyanobacteriota; class Cyanobacteriia; order B231; family B231; genus Trichothermofontia. The sequence continues at coordinate 31,062 of CAZHXN010000024.1, read as the reverse complement.
AGTGCCCCCACCATAAACTCAGAAGAGCCATAGTTAAAGAATGGGTACAGAAGACGCACATGGGGGTTGACTACGATCTGGTGATTATGGGGGGCAGTCTCGCGGGACGCTATGCTGCTGCCGCTGCCGCTACTATGCGGGCACGGGTTGCCCTCGTTGAGCCCCGCCCTGCTGAGGAAGATGCCTATTTTCTCGGTCAGGTTTGGCTTCAGGCATGGCAACAGGTGGGGCAAGTTCAAACACACCGCTATCAGGCGGGTTTACTGGGGTTACCAGCACCGCATCTGGATGAGGACCCGTTAACAGTCCTGAATTGGTCGCAGACAATGGCCTGGTCCCAGACGATCGCGACCCAAACGATTGCCCCCCTAAGCCGCGATCGCCTCGCCCAATTAGGCGTCGATGTGGTACCAGAAGCGGGACAATTTCAACGGCGGCCCCAGCTACGCTTGCTGACCGCCACGCGATCGCTGACGGCCCGTGCCTATCTCCTGGCTCCCGCTTCCCAGGCGATCGTGCCCGCGATCACGGGCCTGCAAACCGTGGGTTATCTCACCTCCGTTACCCTGGGGCAACGAGTGACCCAATTGCCGCAGCAAATGGCGATCGTGGGGGATCACCCCAGTGGCGTTATCCTAGCGCAAGCCTTAAATCGGTTAGGCGTTGCCGTCACCTTGGTGACCGCAGATCCCTATCTTTTAGTCCAGACCGATCCCGATATTGCCTTGGGGGTCCAGGCCCAATTGGAGGCGGAAGGCGTCCAGGTGCTTACCCAAACGCTAGTCACCGAGGTGCGTCAGAGGGATACCCAGATCCAGGTGCAACTGGGTCAGCCAGCTTTACCAGGAGGGATGCAGGCGGCGGTAAGCGTAGATGCGATCGTAGTGGCAGCCGGTTGGCAGTTAGACTGGCGTGATTTAAATCTGGAAAGTCTGGGGCTGAGGCAAGACCGGGGTCAATTGCGGCTCAACCGTCACCTCCAGACCTCCCACCCTCAGATTTACGGCTGCAATCAGACCGACTCCGAGGAGGCGCTGCGTCAACACGTGCAGGTGGCCCTGCGTAATGCCCTATTTGGGCCGTGGCAGCGCACGCCTACCCAAGCGGTTCCCCAACTGATTCTGACCCAACCCGAAGTGGCCAGCATCGGTCTCCTGCCAGTCCAAGCCTATCGCCGCTATGGCCAGGATCAGGTGTGGGTGTTGCAACAGTCCTTGGCGACGATCGCGGCGGCCCAGGTGCAAGCCAGCACGAGCGGTTTTTGCAAACTCGTTGTCCACCGCAACGGTAAACTTCTGGGTGCCCATTTAGTAGGGCCGGGGGCCACCAGTTTGATCGCGCCGATCGTCCTGGCCCTGCGTCAGGGCCTCAAGGTCTCTGCCCTTGCCCAGGGAACCCCCTCTCTCCCCGCTGATTTGACCATTCCGGGGGTAGCCCTGGCTGCCGTTGTCAGCCAAACCGCCGCCCAGTGGCAGGCACAACGGTTACAACACAGTTCCTTCTGGCAGAATGTCCTAGAGAGTTTTTTCGGTTGGCGACGCAGTTAGCTCAACTCAGGATTCACCATGCAACTTATTGTCGAAGGCTGGCGGTTTATCCCCCACTCCTATGCGATCGTTAACCAGTTTCAATTACTCGCCCTGCAAGCGTATCCCCAGCTAGAACTGTTCCATCAGGATGCGCCCTTTGCCGTCGCGGATTGGCAACCTGTGCGTGGGCTGATGCGGCCAGACCAGGAAGCGGCGATCGCGGCGATCCCCGCCCCGCAACCGGGTCAAGTCGCTGATGCCACCCTCCGTCTCTATGGCCCCTTTAATTTTGCAGCGGCTCCCTCGCAGCGGACTCTAGTCTGTGCCGTGACGGAGTGGGGCAAGGTCACAGCGGTGATGCAACGGGCGATGCAGATCGCGTCGCTCAAAGATCTGGTTTTGGACCCCAGGGTCACGATCGTAACGCCCTCGGTGTGGTCACAGGCCGGGCTGATCTTCAGTGGGATTGATCCCGATCGCATTGTGATTATTCCCCACGGGTTTGATCCTGACCTCTACCATCCTGTGGAGGAAGCTGAGCGGCAAGCGTTGCGTCGCCAGTTGGGCTGGCAGGATGAGTTTGTCTTTCTCAACGTCAGTGTGATGAGCAATCGGAAGGGGATCGGGTTGTTGCTGAAGGCGTTTGCCCAGATTGTCCAGCACTATCCCCAGGCCAGGTTAGTTTTGAAAGGCCGGGAGGCCATTTTCGGCTCGCGTCAGTCGATCGCGGCCAGTAGTCGGGCAATGTTGAGCGCAGCAGAAGCCGATCGCGTGCGGCCCCGGTGTCAGTATGTGGGGGATACGCTCGCTTTTGCCGAGGTGGCGAAGTTGTACCAGGCAGCAGATGCCTATGTGGCTCCCTATGTGGCCGAGGGGTTTAATTTGCCGGTCTTAGAAGCCGCAGCGTGTGGATTGCCAGTCATTTGTACCCAGGGAGGTCCCACGGATGATTTTACCCATCCTGATTTTACCTTGACGATTAAGAGCCAACGGCGGGCGATCGAGTTGGAGGGGGAGGAGCGCTATGGCTTGTTCCCGGATCTGGAGCATTTAATCAGTTTGATGCAAACGGCGATCGAGCATTCAGCGTTTATGGCCCAGGCTCGACAACGGGGACCTGCCTTCGTCCGGACTCGGTTTACCTGGCAACATGTGGTTGAGCAGTTGTTGCAAGTTATGGCTTCCAGTGAAGGCAGCCCTTCCCAAAAATAAAAACGGGGCAACCGCTTGTCAAAATCCCCCGGTT
>CAZHXN010000024.1:2553-28277 GCA_964536415.1 uncultured bacterium | reverse complement strand
ACTTCAGATTAGACCCTAGCTAGGGTCTAGGCAGAATGCATGCGCTTATCCGACGATCGTGCCGTGTCTGCGCCGGAGAATCGCGGCGTTGGCACCTTGGCCGGTTTCACCGGGGCCGACGATCGCGTCGTGTCTCCTTCGGAGAAGCGTGTCGGACGAGTGACTCCCCGCCCTTGGTCACGGTTACCTCGGTAACGGGGATTCGGTGAACGCTTGCGACTGGGCATTTCCACCCCCGAAGGGAGGGGGGCTGTCGGCTCATAGCCCGGTACCACATCCTTGGGGAGATCGCGCTTGAGCAGGCGTTCAATGCCCTTCAGCAGCGTATACTCTTCCGGACTGACCAGGGAGATGGCTTGCCCTTCCTTACCGGCGCGACCCGTGCGACCAATGCGGTGCACATAGTCCTCCGGTACCATTGGCAGTTCAAAATTCACCACGTGGGGCAGGTGATCAATATCCAGACCACGGGCCGCAATATCGGTCGCCACTAGAACCTGAACCGATCCCTGTTTAAACTTAGCCAGAGCACGCGATCGGGCTGCTTGGCTCTTGTTGCCGTGGATCGCCTCGGTTTTCAGGCCATCCTTCGCCAACTGTTCCGCTAGCCGGTTTGCGCCGTGCTTAGTCCGGGTAAAGACCAAAACTTGGCCCCAGTTGCGGTAGCCAATCATGTGGGACAACAGTTCCCGCTTGCGGTGGCGATCGACCGGATGAATCAGTTGCTCCACCGTCTCCGCTGCCGTATTGTGGGGCGCAACTTCTACCTGGACGGGATCAGTCAGCAGATCTGCTGCCAGTTTCTTCACCGCTGGGGAGAAGGTCGCTGAGAACAGCATTGTTTGCCGGGTTCGGGGCAATTGCGCCAGAATCTTGCGAATATCGGGCAGGAAGCCCATGTCGAGCATCCGATCGCCTTCATCCAGCACCAGCATTTCTACCTGCTCCAGAGTGACGGTGCCTTGGCCGAGGTGATCGAGCAGACGACCGGGAGTGGCAATCAGGATGTCAACACCGCGCCGTAGCTTTTGAATTTGAGGGCCAATCTTCACGCCACCATAAACGATCGCCGATCGCATGGGTAGATATTGGCCATAGGTTTGGACGCTTTCTCCCACTTGGGCTGCCAACTCACGGGTGGGCGTCAGGATCAAGGCCCGTGGCGAGGAAGAACGGCGCTGGGGACGACGGTTACTGCCCAAGCGGTGCAGCAGAGGTAGCGTAAAGCTGGCTGTTTTACCGGTTCCTGTTTGGGCGCTGGCCAGCAGATCCCGGCCTTGCAGAATCAGGGGGATCGCTTGCTGCTGAATGGGCGTCGGTTCGCTATAGCCTTGGTCGGCAACAGCACGAAGAATTTCGGTCGAGAGACCGAGGGTTTCAAAGGTCATAGAGTCCTTAACGATGATTTTGCTCCTGGGGTGCCCTTATCCCAAATCAATCGTCTGGGCCAGCCAAAGAGCAGTGAACGGATAAAATGAAATGGCAGCCACACAGGGGGTGTCCCCAGGTGGGACGAGTGCCATTGACCCGCGTTAGACCGGAATGGGCGAGTCGTTACCTATCGTAACAAAGTGTATCACACTTTGCCCCATTTAGGCGGCTTGTCGTTTGTTCTGGGGAAAGTGGTCAATCCGAGCCGTGCCGTAGAAGACGATCGTGTGGTGCTGAATGCGAGCGCGATCGACCCGTAGCTGGGTCCCCTCTAGGGCAAATTTGTCTAAATCCAGCAGTTGGTTGACATGGGCAATCAGGGCTTGCCCTAGGGCGATCGCCGCAGGTTCCCCCCGGTATTCCACCTCAACAAACTGTAACTTGCGACGCGCTTCGACGGCTAACTGGGTCGTTAAATCGACTGCTAGCGGTTGCTCGGCATGACAGACCTGGATCTGGGTTTGGAGCCGGAGTGATTTCGTCTCACCATCGATCGTCATCACCGTCTCTCGGAAATGGAGCGGTTTTCCCTCGTACTGGAGCCGCTGCAATTTTTCTACCACAAAGGGCGTATTAAACGAGGTGGTCAAATCGGCTTCCGTCAACACCACCCGCATCGTTGCCTGGGTGGGTTGGCGCAGATTCACCTGGCCGCGCAGGATGCCGCCAAAGTCGATCGCCACGGCTTCTAGGTACAACTCCATCGCCTCGATGCGCAGGCCGTTGTACATCAACATCCCCTTGCCGATCAGATCGAAGCCATCGACACTGCCCTGCAAGAGCTTTGCCATTGGCTCCACCCGCACCGTGGCCTCTAGTTGCTCGGTACGCCGAAATAGGGCCGCGATCGCCCGCGTGACGACCTGGCTCAGGAGCCGTTCGCCACCTTGGGCTTGTCCTGGAAATGGTAGGGTTCCTAACACAACTAATGTCTTAACCCCTGCTAGACCTCTTCTCTATATTAAGAAGTATTAAGTATTTTTGCCAAATGTTTCGGAAATCTCAATTTGCTATGGAAGTGATTAGCCATGCAATCACTATCCGTCCCTAGGGAGGAGCCGGTGCAGTCGGTGCGCCAGCGGAGACGCTATGCGGGGATGGGAATTGGGGATTGTCGGTTGGTGTCGAGTCTGCGAGACCCCACATCACTCACTTTGTTGGGTCGCATGGCGTTTAACCCAACCGACTAGATTCAGATTGCCAGATTTCCCCAGCGACAAGCTTTAGACTTTCTTATCTCACTCCCCAGATTTATTGATAGAGCCTTCAAGCAATCGGCATTGATTGTCAATTGCTTGATCTTTACTGATCCCACTCCCCAGGGTTATTCATGGAGCCAGGGGCTGAGGGTCGGTTCCCAACCTACCAGTTCGGCGTCGGTAAACCAGAGGCCAATTTCCTGCTGGGCGGTCTCGATCGCATCCGAGCCGTGAATGAGGTTACGACCGATGTTGATGGCTAGATCACCCCGAATCGTACCGGGTTCTGCCGTTAGGGGATTGGTGGCCCCGATCAACTTGCGGGCGGCAGCGACGACCCCATCGCCTTCCCACACCATTGCAACTACCGGACCAGACGTGATGTATTCCACCAATCCCTTAAAGAAGGGGCGTTCCCGGTGAACGGCATAGTGGGATTCGGCCAGTTCCTGGCTCACGTTGAGGAGCTTGAGGCCCACCAAGGTGAAGCCTTTGCGCTCAAAACGGCCAATGATTTCCCCCACTAATCCCCGTTGAACGCCGTCGGGTTTAATGGCAATAAACGTTCTTTCCACGACACTGTGCTCCTGGCGACTCACTAAGACTGGGCAAATATAGATACGATACACTGACAGTCGGTCGCATAGGCGAGGGAGATCGCGCACATGGGTTCAAAGTTGGAACAATCGACGGCTGTTGCTCAGGAGCATGGGGACGTGCCATCGCTGCTGGTTACGGAGGGAGCGGCGCGATCGGCATCGGTACCTGGGTTAGCTGCCTCTGCGTGGACGATCGAAGACAGTGAGGAACTTTATCGCATTAATGGCTGGGGAGAACCCTACTTTTCGATCAATGCAGCCGGCCATGTGACGGTTTCCCCCAAGGCCGATCGCGGGGGATCATTGGACCTGTTTGAATTAGTGAATGCGCTCAAGCAGCGGAACTTGGAACTGCCGCTGTTGATTCGTTTTTCCGACATTTTGGAAGATCGGATTGAACGGTTGAATGCGTGTTTTGCCAAGGCGATCGCCCGCTATAGCTATGCCGGTACCTATCAAGGCGTGTTTCCGGTTAAATGTAACCAACACCGTCATTTAGTGGAAGATTTAGTACGCTTTGGTAAGCCTCACCAGTTTGGTCTGGAAGCCGGATCAAAGCCAGAGTTACTCATTGCGCTGTCACTGTTGGATACGCCGGGGGCGCTGCTGATTTGTAATGGCTATAAGGATCGGGAATATGTAGAAACAGCGATTCTGGCTCAACGGTTGGGCAAGTTGCCAATTATTGTTCTGGAGCAGGTGGAAGAGGTACCACTTGTGATTGCGGCCAGTCGCAAGTTGAAGATTGAACCAATCGTCGGGGTCCGGGCCAAGCTCAGCAGTAAGGGCGTGGGTCGCTGGGGCTGTTCCACAGGCGATCGGGCTAAATTTGGGCTAACGATTCCAGAAATCCTGGATGCGGTTGAGCAGTTACGGGAAGCGGGTTTGCTGCACTGTTTACAACTGTTACATTTCCACATTGGCTCTCAAATTTCGGCCATTAGTGTGATCAAAGATGCGATCCGGGAAGCGAGCCAGATTTACGTTCAGCTAGCCAAGCTGGGCGCTGATATGCGCTACCTCGACGTTGGGGGGGGACTGGGGGTTGATTACGACGGTTCCAAAACTAATTTCCATGCCTCGAAAAACTACAACATGCAAAACTACGCCAATGACATTGTGGCGGAAGTCAAGGAAGCTTGTGATGGACAGGCGATTACTGTACCGACCCTGATTAGCGAAAGTGGACGGGCGATCGCCTCCCATCAATCGGTTTTGATTTTTGACGTTTTAGGGATTAGCGCAGTCCCGACTGAAACGCCCGATCCGGCTCAGAGTGAGGATCATCTGATTGTGCGGAATCTCTACGAAACCTATCAGTCCATCAGTGAAGAGAATTATCAGGAAGCTTACCATGATGCCACCCAATTTAAGGAAGAAGCGATTAGTCTGTTTGTGTTTGGGTATCTAAGTTTGCGCGATCGGGCCAATGCAGAACGGTTATATTGGGCCTGTTGTCGTAAGATTCAACAGATTGTCCGTCAGCAGGACTATGTGCCCGATGATCTGGAAGATTTGGAAAAAATCATGGCGTCGATTTACTACATCAATTTATCCGTCTTCCAATCTGTACCGGATAGTTGGGCTATTGATCAGCTTTTTCCGATCATGCCAATTCACCGTCTGGATGAAGAACCAACAGAACGAGCCACCCTCGCCGATCTTACCTGCGATAGTGATGGCAAAATTGATCAATTTATTGATCTGCGGGATGTGAAATCAGTGCTGGAATTGCATCCGATCAAACCTGGTGAACCCTACTATCTAGGTCTCTTTTTAGGGGGGGCCTATCAGGAAATTATGGGTAATCTCCATAACCTGTTTGGCGATACCAATGCCATTCATATTAAGCTCACCCCCAAGGGCTATGCCATTGAACATGTCGTTAAAGGCGATACCATGACTGAAGTCCTGAGCTATGTGCAATATAACTCGGAGGATCTGGTAGAAAATATCCGTAAACAAACGGAGCAAGCCCTGCAAGATCATCGCATTACCCTTCAGGAATCCCAGTTATTGCTCTCGAACTATGAACGCAGCCTGAGCCGTTATACTTATTTGACCCATGAGTACCCATAAGTACCCACGAGTATCCATGAAGATTGATGTCTCTTGATGCCTCAAATTGACGCATGGGATTGATGTGTTATCAAATCTTCGTAGGGGCGGGTTGTCCTAAACTTTCTCCTGGAAACCGAGCACCTTTGTAAACCCGCCCAACCTGGAGGATTGGCTGCTCACGTTATGTTACCGATCGAGTCCAAACCAATTTTACGGCGGCAATGGCTTCAGCAGCGGCGGGCCTTGTCTCTAGACGAGTGGCAGCACAAAAGCCAGCAAATTTGCCACCACCTGCGATCGTCCCCCTGGTTCCAACGGGCGCAAACCATTCTGGCCTACTTCAGCATTCGTCAGGAACCGGACCTCATGCCCCTAATGACCGACGACGCCGATCGCCGCTGGGGCTGCCCCCGCTGCCAAGACAACACATTGATCTGGCATCACTGGTCACCCGCTGATCCCCTGATGACGGGACCGTATGGCATTCAAGAACCCTTGCCCACCGCGCCGCTCCTCCATCCCGCCGATATCGATTTGATCCTCATTCCGGCGGTGGCTTGCGATCGCCGGGGATATCGTCTGGGGTATGGCGGTGGCTACTACGATCGCCTGCTGGCCGATCCGGACTGGCAAACCCAACCGACGATCGGTCTTGTATTTGACAACGCCTATGTGCCTAGCCTCCCGATTGACCCGTGGGATCGTCCCCTACATGCTGTCTGCACCGAAACGGGTCTCTTTCTATCCCCAAGAGGGGAGTCAGCCCTGCTAGGATCGAAGAGGCAAACTGAGCAAAATTTTACGGGACAAAACTGTACAGGCCATGACCTTGGGCAACCTGCGCGACCTCTACCAACAGGTCATCCTTGACCACTACAAAAAACCGCGCCACAAAGGCAAGACCAATCCCGTCGATCGCCAGCAACGCGGCCATAACCCCTCCTGCGGCGACACGATCGAACTCACGGTGCACCTCTCCCCACCGGATGTGGACAATGCAGAGAGCCGGATTGCCGATGTCAAATTTGAGGGCGAAGGGTGCGCGATCGCGATCGCGTCTGCTGACCTGATGGCCGAAGCCCTGCGGGGGAAAACTGTCTCTGAAGCCCTGGAGATGGTGCAGCGTTTCCAGCAAATGATGAAGGGGGAGGCGGAATTCCCTAAGGAATTGCGTAAACTCAATGTGATGCAAGGCGTCGCCCAATTTCCCGTGCGCATCAAATGTGCCACCCTCTCCTGGCATACCCTGCGAGCTGCCCTCGAACCCCAGGCGGTGACCACCGAGGAGGGCTATGTCAGTAATGAAGGCGACGAGGCTTGAGGTCACTTGAGGTCATAGGTGACAGGGGACAGGGAATAGGGAATCGTGTTGAGGTGGGGGTTTCCACCCTCTATTGACACCGCCCTCGATCTGAACTTGTCCATACAACCCCCTTGTCGTGCAACCCGGTATCCAGAAATAAGCCATTCAGAAATATATTGAGAAAGCAATCGCTAAGGGAGCGAGATCGAACCCCATGATGACCCTCAGTCCAGAAACCTTTCTTACCCTGACCCAATGGGCCGGGATCTTGACGATTGTGTGTGCGGTTGTGGCCGGGATTGGCTTTGCCCTGCAATGGGGGATTCGCTTCCGGCTAGTGGGGACAACGGGCTTTATGCTGGTGTTGACGGCTGGCCTGTTTGCCCTCAGCCTCTTTCCCATTGCCCGCACGAGCATCCCTGGCGCGGTCCGCTATGTGGTTGTCTATGACAATGGGGCCAACCAAGCCGTGATCAGCGTCCCCAATACGATTACGCGGTCTGAATTAGAGGCCACCCTCCAGCAAGCGGCCAGTGACCTCTACTCCCTCGGTCGCGGTAGCCAGAATGATGCCAAACTGACTATCCGCGCCCGCACCATCCTCCACCCGCAACCGGGCATCTCCCAACCGCTGATCCTTGGCCAGGTCCAACGATCGCTGGCGCAGCGCAATGATCCCGATCTAAAAATTGACATTTACCGCGATCGTCTGCGGCAACTGCCCCCGCCCACTGTTAGTTAAGGTCAGGGATCGGCTTGGGGGGATACCCTGAATTGTTACAACCTGATGCAATTGCCCCCAGTCTGGCCTATTAGCCAGTACACTGAGAGCTTCAGTCTGCCTTTGGGGTATCGGTGCGATGCTCCTAGGTGATGCTGCGCGATCGGTTCCAGGGAGGAGCAGTCCCTGGAGGTAACGGGGAAAGCCCGGTTTCAGTCCGGCACTGTCCCGCAACTGTGATGTGATTAGCGCCCTAATCACCAGTCAGAACACCCGCCGTTCGTTGTTTTATTCCCTATCCACATCTGCGAGGTACGGATGATGGCTCCTTCAGCCTTCTCATCATTGAATGCAATCTCTACCCGTTTTCCCCTTGGCCCCATCTGGCCTCCCGGCAAACTGATCCTGATCGCGGGGGCTACCCTCCTGTTAATCAGTCAACCCGCTTGGGCACACCATGCCATTGGGGGAAGAACGCCAGCGAATTTCTTTGAGGGGTTTCTCTCCGGGTTAGCCCACCCGATCATTGGCCTGGATCACTTTGCCTTTGTCGTCGCGATCGGGCTATTGGCTGCGTTGAGCCGGGGGGGAATGATGTGGCCGATCGCATTTGTCTTGGCCACCCTCGCGGGAACCGGGTTGCATCTCCAGGCGGTTGACTTGCCCGGGGCCGAAGCCGTCGTTGCTCTTTCCGTGTTGGCGATCGGGGGGTCCCTCGCTTTTCAGAAAGATCTGCCACCCCTCTTGGGGGCACTCCTCGTGGCGATCGCGGGCCTCTTCCACGGGTATGCCTACGGTGAATCGATCGTGGGGGCAGAGATGACTCCCTTAGTCGCCTATCTGGCGGGATTTGCCCTGATCCAACTAGTCGTGGCGATCGCGATTTTTATGGGGGGACGTGTCTGGCTGGCGCGTGCTAATACCCAGCCGACCTTTCAATCTGCCGGATTTACGATCGTGGGTGTGGGCTTGGCTTTCCTGGGCACGGCAATTTTGGGCTAACAAACGCCCTAACCCTGATTCTGCGATAAGGGCACCTCGATTAATCTGGGATCGGGCAGTGCAACTGCCCCAATCAATGAGATGACGTTGGTTATCAGAGCCGGATCGGGATTTTCCGGGGTGCCCATCAACCAATCCAATCCTGACCCAAGTTTTAAGATGCATAAAATTCCCGTTACGGTGATTACGGGCTTCCTAGGAGCCGGGAAAACGACCCTCGTGCGCCACCTCCTACAACACCCGGCAGGCCGCCGGATTGCTGTCCTGGTCAACGAATTTGGTGAAGTCGGTATTGATGGGGAACTGCTGCGCGACTGTCAAATCTGTGAGGACTCTGCGGTTAAGCCTGAAGCCAAGGGTGAGGCCAAGGGGGGGACCAATCAGACACCGACAGCCCCCCAGATTGTTGAGTTAACCAATGGTTGCCTGTGCTGCACGGTCCAGGAGGAATTTCTCCCCACGATGCAAGCCCTGCTAAAGCAGCGCGATCGCATCGACTGCATTGTGATTGAAACCAGCGGTTTGGCCCTTCCCAAACCGCTGGTGCAAGCCTTCCGCTGGCCAGAAATTTGCACTGGGGCAACGGTGGATGGGGTGATTGCGGTCGTTGATGGGGAGGCATTGGCCGCTGGGCGTTTGGTCGGCGATCTGACCCAACTCGAAGCCCAACGACAGGCCGATCCCAACCTGGAACACGAAACCCCGATCGCCGAACTTTTTGAAGATCAACTGAATTGCGCGGATCTGGTGCTGTTGACGAAAACCGATCGCCTAGACGCTGCTGCCGTTACCCAAGTTCAAACCTGGTTGGCGGATCAAGTGCCGGCAGGGGTACGGGTACTCCCCTGCCACCAGGGCCAAATCGAGTCCGAAATCCTCCTGGGCTTCAATGCGGCGGTGGAAGATAACCTGGAGCAACGCCCCAGCCACCACGATACGGAGGAAGACCATGAGCACGACGATCATATCAATGCGGTCTATCTCCAGAGCGATCGTGCCTTTGAGCCAAAACAACTGGTCGATCACCTCACACACCTCGCCCAGCAGATGGAAATTTATCGGATTAAGGGCTTTGTCGCCGTGCCCGGTAAGCCCATGCGGTTGGTGTTGCAAGGGGTCGGCCCCCGATTTGATTATTTCTACGATCGGCCCTGGCGGGGGGATGAAGTCCGCCAAACCCGTCTGGTGCTGATTGGCCGTGATCTGGAGCAGGCCCAAGTGGAGCGGTACTGGGAAGCGTCACTGGTTCATTAACCCCCTGCCTGGCAGTCTATCCCTACTTACGTGAAAACACGGGATCTTGCCTGCGTGAAAACACTGAGTCCTAGCAAACAACTGGGGACTGGCGCAGCCTCCGATCGTGCTGTACCCACCGGATCGGCACCGATCCTGTCTGGGTGACTATTGTGCCTAATATGGCCCCCAGTCTGGGGAGGGCAGCGAAGACTCCACAACTTTTCCACATTTGGTTGATTTAATTGAAACTGTCGATGCCAAAGTAGTCTTTGGAATCAACGCACGATTTGAGGGAGGATAGTGGGGAAATCTTGCTTATCCATTGCTATTCTCCCTTAGAACTCTCTACTGGGGTGAAATTTGATAGGTTGGCAAGGTATGGTTGGGCCGATCACGACATGGCTGCTGGATAATGCACCTGTTTGTTACCGGCCAGGGCAATCTTGTTGGCAATTGTTAGGTTACCTACTGACAAATAGCGATTAAGCAAATAGCGATTAAGTAGCTGTTACCTGTGTTTGGGATAATTAGCACCATAGCGCTTAACGAGGCGATAGGGATAGTAAGGCGCAATTGGGTTAGGATGCTGTGCATGTTAGGTCTGTTAATGCTGACTGAAGTCAGTACTACGAACAGTACTACGAACCTCCTTATGATGCCGCTGATCGCTATCAATGCCTGGTGGCTATCCCTATGAATGCTAGGTGACTATTCTTAGAAAGTTAGTAGGAAGTTAGCTCGATGAATTGATCCCCGCCATCAGGATTCCGCAGTTCTACCATTCTTTAATAAGAAGCTACTTGACTTGACAGGATTACAGATCCGTGGCGTTCCCTGATCTACTCCAGAAGCTTGCCTAATAGTTAAGATAGTTAAGGTATTCTGGATCGACGATAGGCATTGCCAGTACGGACGCGATCGGGAATTGGCCCTTTAACAAACTGAATTTTCATTACCTAGGTCATTGAAAAGCTCCGGTTTTTGGATAGTCAACAAGGATAAATGTCTATGCTGCTAAACTCAAAGAAATAAACTCTAGGCGCAAATAGCATGATTGTTTAAGAATCATTTACACCTTTGGGACCCTCAATGGGCCGCCACCATCGGTTTTGCTAGGATAAAACCCCTACTGAGATAGAACCCTGGTGGGGATACAACCAACCGGTAAAAATGTTTTAAGCCAGGAAGGAGTTATGGTTCGGCAACCATCTACGGACACATTGCCAGGAGGAATTGGACAGTCAAGGGTCTTCTGGCTACTTCGCCACTGCCCAATGGGTGGGGTACCCTGCGGTCAAACCCTGGTGCCGATCGCCGCACGATCGTACCTAGAGCCATTATCCCTGCAGCCAAGGGGTTTTGGACTAACCTTTGAGAGTTAGCGAAACACCATGCCGCACTTACCTGCCATGCCTAAATTACGACTACGGACAATGCTAGTAGTCCCCTTTGTCGTGCAAATTGTGGTAACGGTTGGCTTAGTGGGCTATCTTTCCTTTCGCAATGGTCAAAAGGCCGTGACCGATCTGGCGACCCAACTTAGTAACCAGGCTAGCGATCGGGTCCGGCAACAACTGAGCAACTATTTGGCCACCCCAGTTCAAATCAGCCGCCTAAATGAGCAGGCGATGGCCTTGGGCATTTTGAATCCTGCTGACCAGGAAACCATGATCCGCTTTTTCTGGAAGCAGATGCAGATCTTTCAACACTTGAGCTACATCAATATCGGTAATGAAGCGGGGGCTTTTTTGGGAGTGGGTCGCGAGGATGATGGCACCCTCTACGTGGAACGGATGCTACCCAATGATGGCTTTGAATATCAACGCTATGCCCTGGATGAGACGGGTAAGCCTGGCCGCTGGCTGGCAACGGAAGTCTACCGATTTCAGGACGATGCCTGGTACCAAAATGTGGCGGTTACGGGTAAACCCCGGTGGAGTTCGATCTATCAATGGTCCGATCGTCCAGAAGTCCTTTCCCTGTCGGCCAGTTATCCCCTCTATGATGCGTCGCAGCGGTTGGTCGGTGTTTTTGGGGTGGATTTAATTTTGTCGCAAATCAGTGATTTTTTGCGCACTATCAATGTGAGTCCGGCAGGGGAGGTGTTTGTAATTGAACGGGATGGTCTGATTGTGGCCAGTTCCAGTCTCGAACCCCCCTACCGGCAGGTACGGGGCGAGGCGCAACGGTTGAATGTCTTACATAGTCAGGACCCACTGATCCGGTTAACGGCAACCCAGTTACGCGATCGCTTTGGCAGTTTCGCCCAGATTAGTACTGCCTCGCTGCTTGTGCTGCCGATTAATGGTGAAAAGGTATTTGTCACCGTCACTCCCTGGCAAGATGGCTTAGGACTGGATTGGCTGGTGGTGGTGGTGATCCCCGAAACCGATTTCATGTCCCAGATTACGGCAAATACCTACAATACTTTGTGGCTCTGTGGCGGTGCCCTGATCCTGGCAATCTTAATTGGGGGTGTGACGGCTACCTGGGTAACGCGTCCGATTCTCCAAATTTCCGACGCGGCAGTGGCGCTGGCACAGGGAGATGTGAATCAGCAGGTCGCCTCAAGCCATCTTATTGAAATTGATCGCTTGGCCACTGCTTTTAACCGCATGGCCGCCAGCTTGAAGCATTCCATTACTGCTCTGCGCCAAAGTAAGGCCCGTCACCAGGCCATTTTGAATGCGATCCCGGATCTGATTTTACGGGTGCATGAAGATGGGACCTATCTGGATGTGGAACCGGCCAAAGGCGTGGAATTCTCCATGACCCCCACTAACCACATTGGCCAGCAACTGCAAGATCTCCTGCCCCCCAACTTAGCCAAGCAATATCTTGAGGCGATTCAAGCCGCTATTCAATCGGGTAAGGTTCAGGTGTTTGAACATCACCTACGCGTGGGCGATCAGGAACAGGAGTGTGAGGTGCGGGTGGTGCGCAGTGGCTCTGCGGAAGCCATTTTAATGGTGCGGGATATTAGCGATCGCGAGGCAGCGCGGCGCGATCGCGATCGCGCCGAGGCTAATCTACTAGAGAGCGAAGAACGCTACCGTAGCCTAGTGGCCAACATCCCTGGCGCGATTTATCGCCGTCGGCTCGATCCTGAGGGGACAACGGTATATCTGAGCGATGCCATTGCTAAGATTACAGGCTATCCGGCCACCGACTTTCTTGAAAATCAGGTTCGTTCCTATGCCAGTATTATTCACCCCGGAGATCAGGATCTGGTGGATATTGTCACCAGCCATGCCTTAATCATTCAAGAACCGTTTGTCTTGGAGTATCGTATTTTACATCGCGATGGCAGTGTTCGTTGGGTCCATGAACAGGGGCGGGCCGTATTTGATGCCGATAATAACCCCATATATTTAGATGGGGCCATTTTTGACATTACTGAACGCAAGCAAGCGGAACGATCGCTGCGCCATAGTGAAGCGACCAACCGGGCTTTAGTCGCGGCCATTCCCGATTTATTATTACGCGTTGATCGTCATGGGACTTATCTGAGTAATGCGATCGGGGCTAATCGCTTGCAGGAAGTTTCAGGGGGAGCTAGCGACCTAGCAGGGACGACCATCTGGGATTCACTGCCCCCGGATCTGGCCCAATTACGGATGCAGGCGATTGAACAAGCCCTGGCAACGGGCAAACTTCAGGTTTATGAACAATGTTTAACTCTGCACGATCGACTGATTTATGAAGAAGTACGGGTGGCGGTCATGGGCGAGGATGAGGTGTTGGTCATGGTCCGTGATATTAGCGATCGCAAGCGAGCTGAGGAGGCACTACGGCTAGCGAATGAGGAATTAGAACAACGGGTAGAGGCGCGTACCGCAGAATTACGCGAGGAAAAGGAACGCTCGGAACAATTACTGCTCAACATTCTGCCAGCGGAAATTGCCGAACGCTTAAAACAAGCAGATGCCTCCCCGGCTGAACATTTTGAGGAAGTAACCATTTTATTTGCCGATATTGTTGGGTTTACTAACCTGGCAGCGAAGCTGGAACCCATGCGACTGGTGGATGGCCTGAATCAAATTTTCTCGGCCTTTGATCAACTCACTGAGAAATACAAGCTTGAAAAAATTAAAACAATCGGCGATGCCTATATGGTGGTGGGTGGGCTACCAGTTCCCCGGGAAGATCATGCCTTCGCGATCGCTGAAATGGCCCTCGATATGCAAGCCCACATGCACAATTTGAATAGTATTTTCGGTGACTCGCTGCAACTCCGCATTGGCATCAATACGGGACCGGTGATTGCGGGCGTCATTGGGATCAAAAAGTTTATCTATGACCTGTGGGGAGATGCAGTAAACATTGCCTCGCGGATGGAATCCCAGGGTAAACCGGGGTATATTCAGGTGACCGAAGCCACCTATGTCCGTCTGTGCGATCGCTATATCCTGGAACCGAGGGGCCATGTGCCGATTAAGGGACGGGGCAAGATGATGACCTATTGGCTCCTGGGGCGGCGATCGGAGATGGAGTTGGGCACTGATCTTCTTGCAAATGCTGGGTAGAATAGGGGCATTGACTGGAGAACAGCCGATGTCCTGCCCTGACGGTGAGCGTCAGCCAATCGCCCAACCTCGTCACGAAGGGTCAGGTTACCCGCTAAGAAGGTAGCCGTGTTCAACCATCTCTCGGTACAGCCTGCCGCAAGCCCTGTCATCACCGGATGGGAATCCCGCTGGCGCGATGAGGCCGCCCGCACAGATTCTCATAGCCAGAGGCATCCTTCCCTGGCCATTCCCTTGAGTATCGCGCCCATGATGGAGCGTACCGATCGCCATTTTCGTTATTTCATGCGCCAAATCACCCGCCGCACTCTGTTGTATACCGAAATGGTGACCAGTCAGGCCATTTTGCACGGCGATCGTGATCATTTATTAGGCTTCAGTCCTGAGGAAAAACCCCTGGTTCTACAGGTTGGGGGGGATCGGCCCCAAGACCTTGCCGCTTGTGCTCGCATTGCCGAGGACTTTGGCTACGATGAAATCAATTTGAATGTGGGGTGTCCTAGCGGTCGGGTGCAGTCAGGTCGTTTTGGGGCCTGTCTGATGCTCCAGCCGAAACGGGTAGCCGAGTGTGTAGCGGCCATGCGGGCAGCCACGTCACTCCCGGTCACGGTCAAACATCGTCTTGGGGTGGACGATCGCGATCGCTATGAGGACCTTGTGCAATTTGTGACTACGGTAGCCGCTGCCGGTTGTCAGCGGTTTACCGTCCACGCCCGCAAAGCCTGGTTGCAGGGCCTTAGCCCCAAAGAGAATCGTGAGGTGCCCCCCCTGCGGTATGACGCGGTTTACCAGCTCAAACAAGCCTTTCCCCACCTGTTGATTGAAATCAATGGCGGGATTACCACCCTAACCCAGGCCCGACAACACCTGCAGATCGTCGATGCGGTCATGATCGGTCGTGCCGCCTACGATCACCCCTACCAATTTGCGAGCGCCGATCGGGAGCTATTTGGAGATGCCACCGCCGTTCCGCCGAGCCGACAGGCAATTGTCAAGGCGATGCTACCCTATACCGATATCTGGGTTGCGAACGGTTTAAAGCTGAGCAGCATTACGCGGCATCTCCTACACCTATTTGCCGGACAACCGGGTAGCCGTGCCTGGAAGCGCTATCTGACAGAACATTCCCACCTGCCGGGAGCCGGAAGTGAGGTGCTAAAAGCCGCACTCGCCCAAGTCCCTCAATCAGATCTATAAGAGACCTTACCGGAAGCATGATTAATCAATTTGAGATCAAAAACTTTGGGCCAATAGGACATCTAAGTTGTCAAAATCTCAGTCATATCAATCTTATTATTGGTCGTAATAGCACTGGCAAAACTATTCTGCTGAAAGTGCTTTATACTGCTATGCGAACGATAGAGGAATATAAACGAGGGGCTGAACCACGCAGTGCGGCTGAAATTCTTGCAGAAAAATTATATTGGACTTTTGAAGTCGATAGAATTGGCGATCTTGTTCGTAAAGGGGCAGATTCACCCCTGTCTTTCAAACTTGATTTCAATGACAAAACATTTCTGTATAAGTTTGGAAAAGACACAACTCGAAATATCGATCTAGAAAATAATATTGCACCACGTCAGAGTAATTCCATTTTCCTGCCGGCCAAAGAAGTTATTTCCCTACATCGAATTATTTTGCAATCTCGTGAACAAAATAAAATATTTGGTTTTGATGATACCTATCTTGACTTAGCCCGGGCACTGCGTCAGCCCCCTACAGTTGGCAAGAATTATCGCGAATTTTCTCAATCTAGAAAAGACTTAAGTCAGCTTCTCGATGGC
Organism: uncultured bacterium; assembly: GCA_964536415.1. Classification (GTDB taxonomy): domain Bacteria; phylum Cyanobacteriota; class Cyanobacteriia; order B231; family B231; genus Trichothermofontia. Next base: position 12,415 of record CAZHXN010000024.1, on the reverse strand, counting down.
AAGATTGAGTACGATGATAAATTAGGGCGTTGGCAGTTCAAAAAAGGCAGCCAAAAATTTCCCATTGGTATCACCGCAGAAGGTATCAAAAAAATTTCTATTCTGGATACTTTATTGGGAAATCGCTATCTCGATCGTGACTCCATTATCTTTATTGATGAACCAGAAGCTGCCCTCCATCCAACAGCTATTTCCAAATTTCTTGATATCGTGACTCTCTTAGCCAAAAACGGGATTCAATTTTTTATGGCGAGTCATTCCTATTTCGTGGTTAAGAAACTCTTCCTGATTGCTCAGAGGAATCCAGATGTCTCAGTATCAATCATTTCCGTTAATGATGATATCTGGACCATTACTAATCTAAGAGAGGGGTTGCCAGATAATCCCATTATTGATGAGTCGATTCGACTCTATGAAGAGCAGGTGGAGCTTGCGCTGGAATGACAAATCCTACAATCACAGAATCTGGCATGGAATTTTATGGAGAAATTTTCCATATTGAGGTGAGCGATACATACAAAACTATAATGTCTCACGGTGTTAAAATTGCGGAATTCATACTATTCCGATCGACTGAACAGCCAATAATATGGATTATTGAAGCTAAATCAAGTAGCCCCAATCCTGAAAATCCCCAAAATCAAGAGAAATTTGATAAATTCATCAGAGATATTTCTGAAAAATTAGCTAATGCGCTCTCCTTATATATAGCAATTTCACTGAAACGCCACCCAACTCATCATGAATTACCTAGCTATTTTCAAGGCTTGAATCTAGAAAAACTTGAATTTCGACTACTCTTAGTCATCAAGGGGCATCAAGATAAATGGCTACCGCCTTTACAAGAGACACTTGCAAAAGCTTTACAAAGCACTGTCAAAATCTGGAATTTATCTGCAAATAGTGTCCTCGTTCTGAACGATGAACTGGCGCGTCAAAAAGGCTTCATTCGTTAATAGCTACCATCTCCTGACTTCCTGACGCATCGTGTTTCCTAGCCGACTAGGCCCCTGTTTGTATCCTCCCCAAAGAAGTTTCCCAATCCAGGTTAGCGGGGAATCTCCTCACTGGCTAAGGCTTCCAACTTCAGGTGGAGCACTGGGAATTTGGCATTCTGCCAGAGAAACTGCTATGGTCAAGGCGATGCTGCCCTATACGAATACCCTGACTGCCTGTGGGGATGGCACACGGGATTAGCGCACGTGCTGTGCCTTTGGCTCTAAATATAGTATATTTGTTTTGTTTCTGTAGAGGTGGGGTATCGGACCAGGGAGAATTGTTGTCAATCACAGCAGAAATCATGAGATTGGGGAGTTATTATCTCGGCAATGGCCAGTGTCAATTTACGGTATGGGCACCGCAGCGCGAAGCGGTAGCTGTCCATCTGCTCGATGCCAATGATGGGGCATCGTTGCCTCACGATCGCTTTATCTCCCTAAATCGCGGCGATCGCGGTTACTGGCAGATTACCACTCGCGCCCAACCCGGCACCCTGTACCGTTACCAACTCGATCACCATCTTGAGCGCCCTGATCCGGCTTCCCATTGGCAACCGCAGGGGGTGCATGGCCCTTCCTGCATCGTTGATCCCAATGCCTTCACGTGGCAGGATGCAGACTGGCGAGGCATTCCCCTGGCCCAGATGGTGATTTATGAATTGCATGTCGGTACCTTTACCCCGGCGGGAACGTTTACCGCCATTCTCGATCGTCTGCCAGATTTCCTCGACTTGGGGATTAACGCGATCGAACTCATGCCGGTAGCCCAATATCCCGGCGATCGCAATTGGGGCTATGACGGGGTGTATCCCTACGCCGTGCAGCATTCCTACGGGGGGCCGACCGGGCTAAAAACCCTGGTTAACGCTTGCCACCAGGCGGGGATCGCCGTCATCCTGGATGTGGTCTATAACCACCTGGGACCGGAGGGAAATTATCTGTGGGACTATGGACCTTATTTCACCGAGAAATACAAAACCCCTTGGGGCAGTGCCATCAATTTTGACGATGCCGATAGCGATGAGGTCCGAGAATATTTTCTAGGAAATGCCCAGTATTGGCTACAGGATTTCCATATTGATGCCCTGCGTCTGGATGCTGTTCATGCTATTTATGACTTCAGTGCCCAGCCCTTTTTACAGGAGTTAGCCGATCGCGTCGCTACTCTCTCTGATGCTACCTATCAGCGTTATTTAATTGCCGAAAGTGATCTGAACGATGCCCGTGTCATTCGGCCTAAATCCCTGGGTGGGTGGGGGCATGATGCCCAGTGGTGTGATGATTTTCACCATGCCGTTCATACCTTGCTGACGGGAGAGCGATCGGGTTACTATGCTGATTTTGGCGGGATTGAACACCTGGCCCAAGCCTATCGGCGGGGTTATGTCTATGCTGGGGAATATTCCGTCCATCGGCGGCGGCGACATGGGAATGATCCCAGTGATTGTCGGGCAGAACAGTTTGTCGTGTGTTGCCAAAATCACGATCAGGTTGGTAACCGTCTCGCTGGTGAACGCCTGTCGCTTTTGATAGACTTTGAGGGACTGAAGCTGGCGGCGGGGGCCGTGTTATTATCCCCCTTTGTGCCGATGCTATTTATGGGTGAGGAGTATGGAGAAACAGCTCCTTTTCTCTACTTTGTTAGTCATGGAGACGCGAATTTGATTGAGGCGGTCCGTCGCGGTCGCGCCGAAGAATTTAAAGCGTTTCATGGGCAAGGGGAGGTGCCTGACCCCCAGGGACTAGAGGTCTTCGCACAATCTAAGCTAGACTGGGCGCGATCGCAGCAGGGGAACCAAGGACGCTTGCGATCGTTCTACCAACAACTCATTCAATACCGACGGACTTTCCCCGCCTTGGCAACCCTGGACACCCGCTCCCAGCAGGTCGTCACTGTGCCGGCGCAACCTGGGCTCTGGTTACATCGCTGGGTTGAAACCCAGCAAGTGTTGATTTGCATGAACTTTGCCGCCGTCGCACTGACCATTGCCCCTCCCTGGCCACCGGGTATTTGGGAGCGTTGCCTCGACTCCGCCGATAGCCAGTGGGGGGGGCCCGGGGCGATCGCGCCCGCTACCCTTCAGGAAAACACGATCGTCACGCTATCCCCTCGCAGTGTAGTGATGTATCAAGCATAGACCCATGCACTTAGCCATACCTTCATGCTGAAAGCCAGAGTCGCGACTCTGAACACCTCAGGTAATCCCTAGACAAGCTGTTAGCCACGATCCCCTCTTAAGCTTCTTTGACGTTTCTGGTTAGTAACCATCATGCTAAGGATTCCCATTGCCACCTATCGCCTCCAATTCAACCTGGATTTTACCTTCAAAGATGCCCAAGCCATTATTCCCTATCTAGCTGAATTAGGGATTTCTGATATTTATGCCTCGCCCATCCTCAAAGCCCGCAGTGGGAGTAAACATGGCTATGACGTGGTTGATCCCGATGAACTCAACCCAGAGTTAGGCACGCCTGAAGAGTTTGAGGCTTTGATGGCAACGGTCCAGGCCTATGGCCTAGGCTGGCTGCAAGATATTGTGCCTAATCACATGGCCTTTAGCAGTCAAAACCTGATGCTCGTGGATGTTCTGGAAAATGGGCCAGAATCCCAATATCGGGACTTTTTTGATATTCACTGGGAACATCCCTATGCGGGCATGAAGGGGCGACTCCTGGCACCATTCCTCGGGAAATTTTATGGCGATTGTCTGGAAAGTGGGGAGTTAGAGCTTCAATATGATTTTCATGGCTTTTCGATCAACTACTATCACCAAAAGTTTCCACTCAAAATTGAAACCTATACGCAGGTGCTAACCCATGACCTCGATCGCTTACGGCGGCAACTCAGTCGCAATGATCCCAACTTTGTTAAGCTCCTGGGTGTCCTGTATGCCCTGCGCTATATGCCCTCCCTAGAGGAAGGAGAAGAGCGCTATGAGCAAATTGCCTTTATTAAACGAATGCTCTGGGAGGTTTGGAATGAGAGTGAAGTGATTCGGGACTTCATCCAAGAGAATATCGCGATCTTCAATGGCCAAATGGGTAAGCCCGAAAGTTTTAATCTCCTGGATAGTCTCATCGCCGATCAGTATTTTCGCCTGTCCTACTGGAAGGTGGGGAATGAAGAACTCAACTATCGTCGCTTCTTTACCGTTAATGATCTAATTGCATTACGAATTGAACATGAGGAAGTTTTCCGAAAGATTCATGGCCTGACCCTGCGGCTAGTTGAGAAAAAGCAGATTACAGGGCTGCGGATTGATCACATTGATGGTCTCTATGATCCGACTCAATATCTCAATCGTCTGCGGGAGGGGGCCGAGGATGCCTATATTGTCGTTGAGAAAATTCTGGAGAACCATGAGAGTTTGCCAATCAATTGGCCGGTACAGGGAACTACGGGCTACGATTTCCTGAACCAGGTGAATGGCCTCTTCTGTCAACAAGCATCGGAGGAAGCACTCACTAACAGTTACTATCGGTTTATTGGCAGCCCGGAGGTTTGCGAAGGCTCGATCGCTCAAAAGGCAAGAGTTGTTGAGGATCTGATCGATCAGAAGAAGCGTCTGATCATTGATAAACACATGGCAGGGGATATTGATAACCTGGCCTATCTTCTTAAGGAGTTATCCAATCGCTATCGCTATGCCAGTGACTTTACGATTTACGGCCTGAAGGCAGCCCTGATTGAAATTTTGGCAGTTTTCCCAGTTTACCGGACCTATATCAATGGGGATGGGGCTAGCTTGGCTGATCAGGAGATTATTCGGCAAGTCCTGGCTAGGGCAAAAGCCAATATTCCCAACTTTTTGAATGAACTCAGTTTTCTAGAAAAGTTTCTGTCCCGCAAATTTGATGATTCCCTATCGGAAGATGATCAACAGGCCTGGTTACACTTCCTCATGCGTCTACAGCAATTTACCGGTCCCCTGATGGCTAAGGGAGTTGAGGATACGGTGCTGTATATTTACAATCGCTTGTTATCACTAAATGAGGTAGGGTCAGATCCGAGTCAGTTTGGGATATCACCCGATGCCTTCCATGCCTTTAATCAAGATCGGGCTGAATATTGGCCCCATGCCATGTCGGCAACTTCCACCCATGATACGAAGCGGGGAGAAGATGTGCGTGCCCGCCTCAATGTGCTATCGGAAATTCCCGAAGAGTGGGAGCACTATCTCCAGATTTTCCAGAAGGCAAATGCAGGCTATAAAACGGAGATTGAGGGGCGAGATGTGCCCGATCGCAATGATGAATATTTCCTCTATCAAACCCTATTGGGCACCTTTCCGTTTGATCCTGTAGACTATGCCGCCTACACCCAGCGTATTCAGGACTACCTCATTAAGGCAATCCGCGAAGCGAAGGTATACACGGCTTGGTTGAAACCGGATAGCAGCTACGAATCTGGGGTTACCCAGTTCGCCCAAGAGATTCTCAAACAATTAGCAGCGAATGAAGAGACCCCATTTGTCACTGCTTTTCGGGAGTTTTTACCCAAGCTTCAACACTTTGGGATCTTGAATTCCCTGTCACAAGTGCTGCTTAAAGCGACTGTGCCAGGGGTGCCTGATTTTTACCAGGGAACGGAATTGTGGGAACTGAATCTGGTTGATCCGGATAACCGTCGTCCGGTCAATTTTGAGAAGCGCTTAGCCTGGTTACAGGATCTTCGCAAGCGGGGGGGCGATACACGCGGGGGCCATCCAGAGGGACAACGGGCTACCCTCATTGCTGATTTATTGGCGACACCTACCGATGGCCGGATTAAGCTCTTTTTGATGCACCAGGTTCTCAAGGCGCGGCATACCTATCAGGAGGTTTTCCAGCGGGGTGAGTATGAAAAACTGAAGATTCTAGGTAGCTTGAAGGATCATGTCATTGCCTTTGCCCGCCGCTGGGATCGGACGATCGCGATCACGATCGTGCCCCGTTTGCTCACTTCGTTGCTAAAGGTGGGGGACTATCCGCTGGGTGAGCATGTTTGGCAGGAAACCCGGATTTGTCTGCCGTTGGGGTTGGCTTCAAACTGGCGTAATCTGATTACTGGCCAGGTGGTTGAGTGTGAGGAAACCCTTTGGTTGCGCGAGGCTTTGAGTGATTTTCCGGTGGCGTTACTGGTGTGTGAGGCGCTGCCGGAGGAGGAGAAACGACCGGAGGCTGATCAAGGGTCAGGGATTTAAGGTGCTTCTGAACCCCTAAGGCACGCAGAGTCCGCAGGGGTACGGAGAGGGGGGGTGCTATCTTGGTGTCTGGGTGGCTTTCGCGCCGGGAGAAACTGATGGTCAATGTTCCTCAGCCTAGGGCACTGATGTCGCCGATCGCGCCTCCTGCGCAAGGCTGGCAGGGTCTGCTCGATCTCTACTTTAGTCAGCGTCAGGGCGAAACGTATCTGCGCCGGGAACGGCTTCAGGCTCCGCTCAAAATCCAACGGCCCTTTTTCCCGGAGGGACCCGGTGTCTGCCACTGTGTCGCGTTGCATACGGCGGGGGGGATTGTCGGGGGCGATCGCTTGACCCAATCTGTGACGCTGGATGCCCAAACCCAGGTTCTCATCACGACAGCGGCGGCCACGAAGGTCTATGCCAGTGAGGCCCGCACGGCTCATCAGGCGATCCAGATTGCGATCGGTCCCAATGCCTGTTTGGAATGGCTCCCCCAGGAAACGATTGCCTTCAAGGGTGCCCACTATCGCCAGACAATAGAGGTTACTTTAGCGCCGGGTGCCCGTTGGTTCGGTTGGGAGTTAACCCGGATGGGCCGCAGTGCGCGGGGGGAGGAATTTCTCGCGGGGGATTGGCGATCGCACACAGAGGTTTGGGAGGGGGAGAAACCCCTTTGGGTCGATCGCCAGTGGTTGCCGGGGAAGGCGACGGTTTGCCACAGTCCGCAGGGGTTAGCGGGTCAGCCGGTGGTGGGAACGCTGGTGTTTGTTGGTCAAGCCGTGGATCAGGCAGTGTTGGAGCATCTGCGTCCCCTTGCGACCACCTTGCAAATTCCTGGTGATACGGGGATTTCGCGACTACCCCAAGGACTTTGTTGCCGCTACCGGGGGCCAGAGGTAACAGCAGCGAAGGCATGGTTTGTGGCGATTTGGCAGGTGTTAAGGCCCTGGTATTTGGGGCGAGCGATCGTCATCCCACGGGTTTGGCCTTAAATGCTCTTGGCGCAGGTACCCGTTAGGATGGGGAACGCTGGGTTTCTAGTGCCCGTACCCGTGCGTGTAGGTCAATAACTTCCTGGCGCAGTTCGATAACCAGGGTGGCTAACCGATTAAAGCGGGTATCCGCTGGCGCGATGGGTGCCGTCTCTGGCGTGCTATTGGGGGGGGTCGGTATCGTCGGGAGGGGGGTCGGGGTCAAGCGATCGAGGCTAGCAGCTAAGCGATTGACCTGCGATCGCAAGTTGCCCACCTCCGTTTCTAATTGCGAGACTCGAAAGTCTGTATTAGAAAATTGGGCACGGACAGGAGGATAAGCGATGAGGCTACCAATCAGTAATATTAATGTCAAGAGTATCAACAGTAATCGCTGCCCCATGTGTTTACCCTGTTTGAACCAACTTATGTGTACCCATCCTAGCGCCGATTGCTGCTTCGAGTTTTAACGAGCAAATAAAGTATAAAGATACACCGATCGTTAGGTACCGCTCATCAAGTCGCTATTTATGTAAATAGTTATTCAAGCAATCTTCTGGGAAAACCAAGCGTTTTATACGGAATACCCGTACCCATTCAAGAATTTATAACTACAAATAGTGGGAAGCGAGAAAAAGCAATAGCCTAACTAATACTGCCCACTAACAGGGTAGCGTTTAACGACATCAAGACACGCCACTCTCGCTGCGTGCAGTTGCGAATGAGTATTGATCATGATTGAGCGACGAGGTTTGTTCTATGAAATCCCATCTATTCACGACATGTCTGGTGAGTCTATTCTTGACGAGTCTCTTAGGCATAATGGCAGCTAATTTACCCGCGATCGCGAAACCAGGATTGCCGGGACGGCGCGTGGTTGGCGGGACCCGCAGTGGGCCTTGCTTCCCAGATTACTTTGAGAAGCGTCACTTTACGAGTGATCAAGATAAACAAGCTGGGATATTCCCGATCGCCCTAGTGCCCGAAAGTCGGATGAGTCTGACAACTTTAGCCCAGCCTAAAATTTTTTGGTATCAACCCACTTTTCGCTCGGACCGGGAAGGATTGAGCGCGGCCCCGACAACCGAACAGGTCACCTTTTTATTGGCCTCGCGGCAGACAGGGGCAGAGGTTTATCGAACTACGGTGAGGATTCCCACCGGTCAATCAGGGATCTACAGTGTCACCCTTCCCCCTGATGTGGCGTTGGCGGTTGGGGAGGTCTATGACTGGGGGGTGACGCCAATCTGTCGGGCGAATGACCCAGAGCTAAATAGTTTGTATGCGGTTGGGGGCGCGATTCAACGGGTGGCCGTCGGCACATCTCCAGACATTGGACCAGCCAGTCCCAAAGCGATCGCCCTTGCCAAAAGGAATCTCTGGAATGATGCCCTCACCACGCTGGCGGCTGCCTATTGCGATCGCCCCAATGATCCCAGCTTGACCCCGACTTGGGCGGAGATGTTAGGGCTGTTGAACTTGGAAGCTGATGGGGTTGATCCCAACTTGTTCCAGGTACCCTCACTGGCCCACCCTCGGTTTGCTTGCGAGTTGTGACTCTCGCTATTGCCAACCGGACGGCTTTTCGCGTGACAATTAGTCTGGGAACTGGCCACTTTTCTAGCAAGGCAGAGGCTCGAATCTAATTTTGCGGTTAAGGGGGGCGTAAATGCAGGCCAATACGCGATCGCAGACACTCTACGAGGCTGACTTCTATGCCTGGACACAACAGCAAGCACAACTGCTACACCATTCGGGAACAGCGCCAGCGCATTTTGGAGCACCTTGAGGAGAATCCCAGTCTGAAACCCGATCTTCGATCGAGTGTTCCGCAAACTAAGCGGTCCAAGCAAGCGGATGAGCTTTACCCCCTGATTGACTGACAAAACTCGAAGCACCCTCACCCCAACCTCTCTCCCAGAGCGAGCAAGGTGCTCATCGAGCCAGGTTTCGGGTTCCAAGTCCCTTCGCCCCTTGTGGGAGACGAGATTTAGAAGAGATGAGGGGAAAAGATGTATCGATCAACCAAGCTTTATGGGGGGGGATGCCGTGACAGTCCGGCTGCGGTAGGATAGACACTCTACCCATAGTGTCGGTACTGGCCAGTTTCCCCACAACAACCCCTAGGAGCAGTGATCATGGTCCAAGAGCTAGCGCGTGTCTGCAAGGCCGAAGGTTTCCCCCAAACGGCTCCGACGGCTAACCCCGTGTTTTACCGCACCTACAGTCGTAAACAGGACGGGGAGCGTGAGTCCTGGGATGAGGTTTGCGATCGCACACTCCGGGGGTTGATCGAATTGGGTGACCTTACCGCCGAAGAAATTGCCCTGTTGAACCGACAGCAACGGGCCATTCACGCCCTGCCCTCTGGCCGCTGGCTCTGGGTGGGGGGGACGAACTGGATCAAGCAGCCGGAAAATTTCTCCGGGGCCTACAACTGCACCAGTACCAATGTCATCGACTGGCGAGCCTTTGGCCTGATGATGGACCTGGCCATGATGGGCTGCGGTACGGGAGCCGTGTTGGAGCCGAAATATATTGAAAAGTTACCGTCGATTCGGAATACACTCCAGGTTAAGGTGCAGGGGGAGGTAGGCAGTGTTCCCGTAGGCGATCGCCGGGAACAGACCGACATTACCATCACGGGCAACCAGGTTGTGATCACTGTTGGCGACAGCCGCCAGGGTTGGGTCAAGTCCTACCAATCCCTACTGGAACTCTCAACCGA
>CAZHXN010000024.1:0-2535 GCA_964536415.1 uncultured bacterium | reverse complement strand
TCGCTTTAGTGGAGAAATTGAAGTAATCGTTGACTTGAGCAATGTGCGGCCAACTGGCGAACCTTTGCGCGGCTTTGGGGGAGTGGCTAATCCGATTAAATTGCCGGATATGTATCACCGCTGCGCCCAAATTCTGAATAAGGCCGTCGGTCGTCAACTCACCTCCGTTGAGTGTTGTTTGCTCATTGATGAAGCTGCCGTTGTCGTTGTTGCTGGCAATGTGCGTCGTAGCGCGGGCATGCGTCAAGGCGACAGCGAAGACGAAGCCTTTGCCAATGCCAAGGCTAATCTTTGGCAACAGGATGAGGCGGGGAATTGGCGCATTGATCCGGAACGGGACGCCCTGCGCATGGCCAACCACACCCGTGTGTTCCACCACAAGCCAACAGAAACGGAGTGCATTGAAGCAGTACGGAAACAGTTTTATTCCGGCGAAGGTGCAATTCAATATGCCCCCGAAGCGATCGCCCGTGCTAATATCGATTTACTGCCCACCCCTGAACTCAAGCAGGAATTTCTAGAGGTCTATACCTCCCTGGGTGCCAAAGAAGCAAAAAACTGGCTACAACACTACAAGCCAGAGATGCCAGAAAATGAAATTTCGCATCGTTTACAGCGCTATGCTCTGAATCCATGCGTCACTGCCGATACCTGGGTAGCCACGGGCGAGGGACCTCGGCAAGTCAGTCAATTGATTGGTGTACAACACAGCACCTATGTAAATGGAGAGCTATTCAGTACAACACCTGCTGGTTTCTTTTACAGTGGCACGAAACCAGTGGTTAAACTGCAAACACAAGAGGGATATGAGCTGCGGTTGACAGCTAATCATCGGGTTCTCAAGGTCACGGCCCAAACCCAGAAGCATCAATATACGGAATGGGTTGAAGTGGCAGATCTCCAACCCGGCGATCTCGTTTTACTCCATAACCATCGCGATTTGCAACCTTGGGAAGGCTCAGGTAACTTCGAGTCAGGGTGGCTACTGGGCAATTTAATTGGTGATGGTAGTCTGGCCAAAACTGAATGGAATGACACTGGCCTCCTGCACTTTTGGCAAGACTCACAGCTCGAAATGAGTGAGTATGCCATTGCCTGCCTGGAGTCGAGCGTAGGGCATGTTCGACGAACCGATTCTGCCTGTTATCACCCTACTCTGAAGCATCGATTGATTAGTTCAACGGGATTAGCTAGACTAGCTGCTAAATATGAGATTGTTCAAGGGAAGAAAGAAATTACCCCTCTGATTGAATCAGCAGGCTATGACTTTTATCGAGGCTTTTTGCGGGGCCTTTTTGATGCCGATGGCAGTGTACAAGGAACACAGAACAAGGGCGTGAGTGTTCGCCTTGCCCAGAGTAATTTGTCTAATCTCCAATCTGTCCAACGGATGCTGGCTCGGTTGGGAATTGCGTCTACGATTTACCAAAACCGGCGTGAGGCGGGATATCGACTGCTGCCAGACAGCGATCGTGAACTAGCAACCTACTGGTGCCAAGCGCAACATGAACTTGTCATTGCCAATGATAATCTTTACTATTTCCAACAATTGATTGGTTTCCAAGAACCACAGAAAGCTGAGAAACTGTCCCAGAAATTGGCCAATTACAAGCGTTGCCTGAATGCTGAGCGCTTTAGTGTAACTGTTATCGCAATTAACCCGGATGGTATGGAACCGGTTTATGACTGTACGGTCCCCGGCCCAAGTTGTTTTGATGCCAATGGGTTTGTCGCTCATAATTGCGGTGAGATCCTCGGATCGGATTTTCACTGTAACTTATCAGAGATCCATCTCAATCAGTTATATCCCCAGGATTTAAACGAACAAAAAGAAGCGTTTACAGCCGGTGCCTTATCGGTTGCGATATTACTCAATCACCAGTTCCAAGAACCGCGCTATCAATTCAGTCGGCAATTAGACCCGATCGTCGGCGTTTCCTTTACGGGACTGTTCGACTTTTTCGTCACCGCCTTTGGTGTCGAGTGGTTACGCTGGTGGGAGGCTGGTCGCCCGGATACGCCCACGGGTTTAGAATTCCGGCAACAGGAACAAGCATACCTGACCCGTTGGCGGCAAATCGTGCATGAAACCGTGTGGGATTACTGCGATCGCCACGGACTGAAGCGACCTAATCGCTGCACTACTGTGCAACCAGCCGGTACCAAATCATTACTCACTGGTGCATCCCCCGGTTGGCATCCGCCTAAGGCCCAACGCTTTATCCGGCGGATCACCTTCCGCAAAAACGATCCGGTTGCCCTTGCCTGTCTGGATTGCGGCTACAGCGTCATTCCTTCCCAGTCTGACAAGGACGAAAATGGCAATCTCTTGAACGATCCCTTTGATCCTCGGTGTAGCGAGTGGCTGGTGGAGTTACCCGTGGAGGTGCCTTGGGCGAATCTGCCGGGAGCCGATGCGATCGACGTGTCTAAGTTCTCGGCCCTAGCCCAGTTTGACTTTTACATGCAAGTCCAACGCCATTGGACTACCCACAATACCAGTGCCACCATCGAACTGCGGGAGCCAGAGATTGA
>CAZHXN010000023.1:47213-51032 GCA_964536415.1 uncultured bacterium | reverse complement strand
CCGTAGAAAATCTCCCGCAGCATCGACAGCAGATAGACTGGCGTCAGAATCACGCCCACCGCCGCCAACAGCACTACAATCACCCGAAACGCCAAACTGTAGGCATCACTCGTCGCAAAGCCGACAAACACCATCAACTCTGCCACAAAGCCACTCATCCCCGGCAACGCCAACGACGCCAGCGAACAGGCCGTAAACATGGCAAAGATCTTCGGCATCTTTTGGCCCACGCCGCCCATCTCATCGAGCATCAGCGTATGGGTACGATCGTAGGTGGCCCCCACCAGGAAGAACAGACTCGCCCCAATCAACCCGTGGGATACCATTTGCAGCACTGCCCCACTCAGGCCCAAATCCGTGAACGAGGCAATCCCAATCAGGACAAAGCCCATGTGGGAAATCGACGAATAGGCAATCTTGCGCTTGAGGTTGCACTGGGCAAAGGACGTGAGCGCCGCGTAGATGATATTCACTACCCTCAGAATCACCAGGATTGGCGCAAAACGGACATGAGCATCAGGCTAACGGGTACTTTATTATAGAAATTAGAGTGAACAGTCGTATCGTTGCTTGATATGGACGCCCTGGTTCAAGTGCTTGATATCAAACTCCGGCAATGGCAACCTGAGACGGTTGAGCAGGTACGGCGATCATCTCGAACGTGAAGCGAGTCTGGTAAAAGATCGCTCAAACGGCTTACCAATTTAGGCGATAAGTTTTCATCAAACAGTAACTTCATACGGATAATGGAGCGAGCATCAACCGACGTTCACGATCAGCAGCGTAAGCAATATAAGCTTTCAAGTCTTTTCGTGTTAGATCAGGAAAATCATCAGGAATTTCTGCTTGGTCATTTCAGAGGCTAAATATTCGAGCACCTCATAAACCGTAATACGCAAGCCACACACACAAGGCTTGCCACTGCGCTTGTTTGGCTCGATCGTGAAGTAGTTCCTATAATCCATAGCCAGTTTTTCGTAACCACTAGGAGCTCGCCTCGTAACTATACCATTCTAACAAAGCGATCGATGGATGTCTGCTCTAGAAATAGAAAGGTCTGTCTGAGGATGGGACGATGCTGGCACCTGGAAGCGCATTCATGACTAACTCCCCGTTAACATCCTGGTACTAATCAGTTAAGCTCAATGCCTCTTAACGGCTCAAATCAGCGGCGGCAAGTAACCTTAAACTCAGCACCAGTAGCTATCCGTCAAACTCAGCACCAGTAGCTATCCGTCCGCTGCATTTGAATTGTTAGCCTGTGCCGTTGGAGCGATCGCCTGATGATCCCACATCACTCTAATCAAGAACCGTAGCGCCTCATTAACCGCATCAGCACTAGGAAACATCTCCGCGACATCAGGTTCTAACCGTACAGTAGTGCCACCAAAGCTTTTTCTTCCAGAACCCAACTTTCTGAATACGAAACAATCAATAATCGTCCTCGGCTTGACTGTCCAACGATACAGCCTTTACCTAAAACACTAGGTACAGTATAATGGAGCTAGTATTTTAGGTTAGCATAGAAAACGCTGATGAGCTGCTATTCTGTTGATTTTCGTAAAAAAATCGTAGAAGCTTATGAAAAAGGAGGTACTTCTATCCGCAAAGTAGCCCAGCAATTCCTGGTCAGTCCTGACACGGTAAGACGACTGCTAAAACAATATCGATTAACCGGAAGCTTATCCCCACAAAAGTGTGGGACTAAGAAACAAAGCATCTTGTCTCAGTATAAAATAAGCGTACTAGCGATTGTAGAAGCCAACCCTGACTTTACTTTATGGCAATATTGTGAAGCGGTGAGAGAGGAGCTAGGTATAACTGTTAATACAAGTATGATGGACAGATTCTTAAAGCAACATAATATCAGTCTCAAAAAAAAAACTACAGGAGCGAAAAAGTCATAACGGAAGAAGTACAGCAAGAGCAATTAGCGTATTGGCAGAGAATTGCAACTGTGAACCTTGAAAACCTTATATTCGTTGACGGGAGCGGTTTTTGGGCGGGGATGACTCACCGTGTAGGGCGAGCCAAGCAAGGGCGGAAGGTCTATCAATTGCAGAAATGTTATTGCGGCAAAAAGATGACGATGATTGGTGCAATTAAACGTACAGGCGTAGTGGCGACAAAGGTTTTAGAAGGATCGATGAAGAAAGGGGATTGTCTGGAATTCATTAAAGTAGAATATCTGCCGGTATATTCGCCTGAGTTTAATCCAATAGAAATGATGTGGTCGCAACTAAAAAGTTTAGTGTCTAAGTTCAGGACAGAGACCATAGAATGATTAGAAGGATTGCTGGCAGTGGCAGTGAGTCTTGTTGACGCACAGTGCTTAAATAATTGGTTTGTCAGGTGTTGCTATTGTACTTAATAGTCAAGGTAAAGGCTGTAACTCGCCCCTGCCAAATACTCAGCAAACTGCTCCAATCGTTAATTTATGCTATTTTCTGTGATGGTTGAAGAAAAGATTCAACCGAAGAAAAATTTCTAATAACAAGAGAAGATACACTATTTTTTGTACTTCTTCATTCCATTGGAAGTATTTTTCAGATAATTAATATCTTGATTGATAGCAAAACTTCGGTTTCAGAATACCGGAATCAACTTCGCGTTTACTTTTTAAATTTAAATAGGATTTTGATCGTTTTTTTGATATTGGCTATCTTTGGCATATCAATCTCATTATCATTATCAAGAGCGCTCACCTTCGGCTGGCAACCAAATTTATATTTCGCAGCTTTTTATAGGAATTTTTTTGTTATTTTCCATCTTTTCCCTAATCAATTTTCATTTTTTATTTATTTCATTTTTTTATTTAAGCTTTTATTTCTGATAATTAGTTTATTTTTTCTTGCATTCATGGGGCTTAAGACCTTTGGATTGGCGAGCGGGGGTGTACCTTTTCTAATTCTACTACAATTTCTGATCGCATCATTTTGTCCTCCCCATATAAGCTTTGCTTGCTTCATTCTGACTTCCATGTTGTTTGTTGTCATTGGCATTGGTTTCACTTCCGGAACCCTTGAGTCTCCAGTAAATTTCAATATTTATATGACCAATATTTCGGCGTGGATGTCGGTCTGGATAGTGTTCTCATCAGCATTGTTGCATTCCGTGCTATGGGAGTGATACAACGTACTTCACTAATTTTGTTGCGAGAAATTGAACGCTAGCGAGATGAAATTGAGCATCTTGCTAACCAAGATCATCTGACTGGTTTACCCACCATGAGACTGGCTCAAGACCATCTGGAAGTGGCTATTCACCACAAGGTCCTACGGTGGGGGCGGAGAGGCGATCGCGAAGCTACCGTAGCCCAATTCACTGACCCCGTGCCAGCGGAAGATCTCCTCCCGGAAGGTTTTCCAGGGTTCGTAAATCTCCCGGAAACTAGGGTTAGCGGCAGCTTTTTCTTCCAGCAGAGCCGTCGATTCCCGTTGTGCCGCGGTGAGGATTTCCCGACTATAGGGCCGCAGTTTTGTTCCCTTCGCCAGGAGGCGATCGAGGGCTTCGGGATTCCGGGAATCATACTTTGATAAACAGTCAATATTGGTATAGGCAGCTGCGGCCTTGATCACGGCCTGGTACTCTTTAGGCAATTGTTGCCATGCCGTCAGGTTAACCGTAAAGTCAAAACTTGACCCCGGCTCCCACCAGCCAGGATAGTAGTAAAACTCGGCAGCCTCATTGAGGCCCAACTTTTCGTCATCGTAGGGACCCACCCACTCAGCAGCATCGATCGCCCCCCGGTCCAGCGCTAGGAAGATCTCCCCCCCCGGCGCGCCCTCTCCCGGCCCCCGCGGCCCCGCCAGACCCCAT
>CAZHXN010000023.1:39767-47203 GCA_964536415.1 uncultured bacterium | reverse complement strand
CAACACCTGCACATTCACCCCCAAGCGGGCCAGGACCTCTCCACCTAACCCTGGAATTCGCATCTTGAGGCCATTCAGGTCCGACACGGTATTTACTTCCCGCTTAAACCAGCCCCCCATTTGGACCCCCGTATTCCCCGCTGGGAATGCAATGACATTGAAATCACTGTAGAGTTTGTTCATCGCCTCAATGCCACCGCCGTAGTAGAACCATGCATTTTGTTGTTGGGCATTCAGGCCAAAGGGGACACAGGTCCCAAAAGCCAGGGCGGAGTTTTTGCCAATGTAGTAGTAGCTGGCGGAGTGGCCACACTGGACTGTGCCCGCCTGCACCGCATCCAAGACCTGGAGGCCAGGGACAATTTCCCCCGCCGCCGCTGGTGCGATCGTAAAGCGGCCATTGGTCATCGCACTCACCTGCGCGGCCATCATTTGCGCCGCCCCAAACAAGGTATCGAGAGAGGTGGGCCAACTGGTAGCCATTTGCCAACGCACGATTGGGAGATCGCTGCCTGTTGTGCCTGCACTTTGTGTGGCTTGCCCACAAGCTCCCAGTGCGGTAACGGTTCCGGCTCCGATCGCCGTCCGAGTGACAAATTGACGCCGCTTCATCATACCCTGTCTCACCCCATGCCCTGCTTCACAACCAATAGACGGGAGTTGCCCGTAAGCGGGTGGATGTTAGGGTAGAGACAAGTCTAACCTAGCAGCCATAAACTCCAATACTAACTATAAGATCAATGATTACCTTATAAGATCAATGATTACCGGATCGAGATTCAGACCCGGTGGCAAATGCCAGCCAGTCTCACGGCCTATCTGACAGCAGACCTTCTAATGTTATGAACCTACCGCCCTTTCGCGATCACCGCCTACTGCAACAAGCCCTGACCCATCGCTCCTACGTTAACGATTACCCAGAAATGGTTGACAACAATGAACGGCTCGAATTTTTGGGTGATAGCGTACTGAATTTTCTCATTGGTTCCTGGCTGTATGAGCAGTATCCCCAGATGGGAGAAGGGGATTTGACCCGTTGGCGATCGCGCCTAGTGGATCAGACCCAACTGGCCCAATTCGGTCGGGCGCTGGATCTGGGGTCAAAACTACGGCTAGGGAAAGGGGTCGAAAAACAAGGGGGACGCGAGAACCCCCGACTGTTGTGCAGTGCGTTTGAAGCGATCGTGGGGGCCTATTTACTCGATACAGATCTCGACACCGTAAGAGCCTATGTTAGGCAGTTATTTTCACCGGTAATGGCTACTATTGGTAGCCAACAGACTGCTATTGATCCCAAGAGTCAATTACAGGTATGGGCCTTGGCGCAGCCTCCCCAAACCTTGCCGGTTTATCGCCTCTTGCACGAGTCTGGCCCTGATCACGCCAAAACGTTTACTGCTGAGGTGTTAATTAACGGGATTAGCTATGGTCAAGGGCAGGGGCACAGTAAGAAAGAAGCTGAGAAACAAGCAGCCTTAAACGCCCTGCAACGCCTTGACGAGAGGGGGCAATTGAAAAACTCAGGCAGTCGCTAAGCTCATCTCAGCCATTTGCCTTAAGCATTTCAGCTTAACGACTGAGCAGTTCTACCAGCCGATCGGAATCTAAACCCCGATATAATCCTGCAATGCCTTCACTGTTAGCGGGTGGGACTGCAACGACTGGATAGCTGCTGCCGTCGCCTTGGCTCCCGCGATCGTAGTGATCATCGGGATCTTATAGGCTAACGCCGATCGCCGGATTTCACGATCGTCTTCCTGGGCTGTGGCTCCGATTGGAGTGTTGATGATCAGTTGAATTGTGTGATTCTTAATGGCGTCAATAATGTTGGGACGACCCTCGTGGAGTTTCAGCATTAACTCAACCGTAATACCCTGTTCCTTTAATGCCCGTCGGGTGCCCTCGGTGGCAACAATTTTGAAGCCGAGATTCATCAGATCTTTAACAACGGGCACGATCGCCGCCTTGTCCCGATCGTTCATTGACACAAAGACCGTCCCCGACAACGGTAGGTGTTGACCAGCAGCCAGTTCGGCCTTGGCAAAGGCCTTGCCAAAATCGGTATCGATGCCCATCACTTCCCCGGTAGATCGCATTTCCGGTCCTAGGATCACATCACTACCAGGGAAGCGATCGAAGGGCAACACCGCTTCCTTCACGGCGACGTGACGGGGGATAATTTCCTCGGTAAAGCCCAACTCTTCTAGGGTCTTGCCTGCCATAATCCGCGAGGCCAGTTTCGCGAGGGGGACACCGATCGCCTTCGAGACAAAGGGCACCGTCCGCGAGGCGCGGGGGTTGGCTTCCAAGATATACACCTGGGGCGTCAGCGAACCCAAGCCGACGACAGCAAACTGGATATTCATCAGCCCCACAACGTTAAGAGCCTTGGCCAATTGCACAGTCCACTCACGAATCGTATTTAACACATTGGGTGTCAACAAGACCGAGGGAATCGAACACGCCGAATCCCCAGAGTGAATTCCCGCCTGTTCAATGTGCTCCATGATGCCACCAATCACGACCCGTCCCGTTTGATCAGCGATCGCGTCCACATCGACTTCCGTGGCATTTTCCAGGAACTTATCAATCAAAATCGGATGATCCGGTTCCACCTGTACCGCAAACGTCATGTAGCGTTCCAGTTCCGCATCTGAGTAGACAATTTCCATTGCCCGACCACCCAGAACATAGCTAGGCCGCACCACTACCGGGTAGCCAATACGCTGGGCCACATTCAGCGCCCCCTCAAAACTACGGGCTAGACCATTGGGCGGTTGTTGAATCCCCAATTGCCGTAGGATTTGCTCAAACCGCTCCCGGTCTTCGGCAATGTCGATCGAGTCCGGTGAGGTGCCCCAAATTTTGGTCGGGAAATCCGGTCCCTTGGCTTCCAACGCCTTCTGGAGCGGCACTGCCAACTTCAGGGGCGTCTGACCGCCAAATTGGATAATGATCCCTTCCGGTTGTTCAGCTTCAATAATATTCAGCACATCCTCGCGGGTCAGCGGTTCAAAATAGAGGCGATCGCTGGTGTCGTAGTCGGTGGAAACTGTTTCCGGGTTGGAGTTGACCATGATCGTCTCAAAGTCATCCGCCCGCAGCGCAAACGAAGCATGACAACAACAGTAGTCAAACTCAATCCCTTGACCAATTCGGTTGGGACCACCCCCCAGAATCATCACCTTGCGCTTGGTGGAGGGCAACACTTCTGACTCGACGACCGGCTGGGGATGGGCGTCGGTAACATCGGGACCAATCTGGTAACTGCCCGCTTCATAGGTGGAATAGTAGTAGGGGGTGAGCGCCTCAAACTCGGCGGCACAGGTATCCACGGTTTTGTAGACTGGCACAATTCCCATCTGCTGGCGGTAGCGACGCACCTCGTCCTCGCTGGTTTTAGTGGCAAAGGCAATCTGGCGATCGCTAAATCCCTGACGTTTGGCGTGGAACATCTGCTGCCGGGTCAATGCCGCCAACATCGTCCGTTTCAACTGTTTTTCAGTGATCAGCAGGTCAGCGAGTTTATCCAGAAACCAGGGGTCAATCCCCGTCAGTTCATAAATTTCCCCGACTGTCATCCCTAGCAGCAGCGCGTGACGCACCGTAAAGATCCGCTCCGGGTTCGGGGTCCGCAGGCCCGCCCGCACCTGTTCCAAGCTGGGTAGCGTTTCGGCCCGATCGCAGCCCCAACCGGCCCGCCCCGTCTCCAGCGATCGCAGCGCTTTTTGGAACGATTCCTGGAATGTCCGCCCGATCGCCATTGCCTCACCGACGGATTTCATTTGGGTTGTCAGGTACGGTTGGGTGTGGGGGAATTTCTCAAAGGTGAAGCGGGGGATTTTCGTGACCACGTAGTCAATAGTGGGTTCAAACGAGGCCGGGGTTTTCTTCGTAATGTCGTTGGGGATTTCATCCAGGGTGTAACCCACGGCTAATTTGGCGGCAAACTTGGCGATCGGGAATCCCGTTGCCTTCGAGGCCAAGGCCGAACTGCGCGACACCCGTGGGTTCATTTCGATCACGATGACATCGCCATTTTCGGGATTAACGGCAAACTGGATATTCGATCCCCCCGTTTCCACGCCAATTTCGCGAATAATCCGGATCGAGGCATCCCGCAACACCTGGTATTCCTTATCGGTCAGGGTTTGGGCTGGGGCGACGGTGATTGAGTCGCCGGTATGAATCCCCATCGGGTCCAGGTTTTCGATCGAGCAGATAATCACGACGTTATCAGCCAAATCGCGCATGACCTCTAGCTCGTATTCCTTCCAGCCCAGCAGCGATTGCTCAATCAAGATTTGCGACACTGGACTCGCATCTAAGCCGGACTGGGCAATGAGTTCAAACTCTTCCTGGTTATAGGCAATGCCACCGCCCGTGCCCCCCATCGTAAAGGCGGGGCGGATAATCAAGGGATAGCTGCCAATCTGCTGCGCAACCGCCCGCGACTCCGCCATCGTGGAGGCCGTTCCCGACGGACACACGGCTACCCCAATCCGGGCCATCGCATCTTTAAACAGTTGCCGATCCTCTGCCATCTGGATCGCCGGGAGTTTCGCGCCAATCAGTTCTACCCCATAGCGATCGAGAACCCCATGCTCCGCCAGATCGACCGCCAGGTTTAGCGCTGTTTGTCCACCCATCGTCGGCAGTAGGGCATCGGGCTGTTCTTTTTCAATAATTTTCTCGACCAGTTCCCAGCGCAATGGCTCAATATAGGTGCGATCGGCCATGCCGGGGTCGGTCATAATCGTCGCCGGGTTGGAGTTCACCAGGATCACCTCGTAGCCCTCTTCCCGTAGGGCCTTACAGGCTTGGGTGCCGGAGTAGTCAAACTCACACGCCTGACCGATGATGATCGGGCCAGAACCCAGGAGCATGATTTTACGGAGATCGGTACGACGGGGCATAGGTTCGCTCCACAAACAAGGCGGTTCAAGTCCCAATTATTGTACGGGTATTCCCCCCGATCGTTGGTAGTGCGATCGCATCACTTTTCCAGGATTTGTTGACCTAGAAGCCGCCGCCAGCGGGGGAGCTAGCCTTGGGGACGGTTCCGCTATCGGTTCTGAGCGATGAGTGTCTGCGTGGGCTGATGGGGGGAGGTTAATCAGCGAAGGGCTGCGATCGCGGTAATAGAAATAGCGATCGCGACAATGGATTCACCGATCGCGTTAAAAACTTCCAGGATACAACCTGCTTCGCCACCACTCAGATAGGTGACAAAATCAATGAGTGTTGCAATATCTCCGGTTTTCAGGCCATACTCTGGTAAATCACGGGTTCAGGTGGAGGAAAAGCATTACCGACTTGACGATATGCAGGAGTTTTCTTGCCAGTAAAATGCCATTAAATGTCTGGCCCTCGAAACGCCTTAAATCATTTTCCTTAAATCATTTTCTATGATATTCCAACAAGGTCGATTAAATCTGAGGGTATTACAACAAGATCTATCAACCTCAACAAGTGCTTGAGGCTAAAAACCAGCCTGTTCTAGCCCTAGAGCTTGACCACCAGCACCAGCACAAATCTCTAGACATGTCATTTGGACCATTACTCTTCTCTCCTCTGATTCCAAGAACTGAAAATTTAAGGCTTTTAGCTAAATACTCTATAGAAGCAGCCATTGAGAAACACCAGATTCCGCTTTCTAATGATAACCTGGAGTATCTTCTAATGCTATCTCATAATGCTATCTCACTAGCCATTTGCTATCTCACTAGCCATTATTTAAGGAATTTTACTAGACACCTATCTCTATAATTTTAGTATATCTGCCTATCGTTAGGGTCTGTAACCTCTGTTTGCCGTCCGCCCGATCGCTATCTAGCCTACAGCAGCGGTCCCTGACAATCCGGTTGGATATACGATGTAAGATTGCACCGTTGCCTAATCGTGTATTGATAGAGACCACCATCGTGAATAGCTTCAACGCCAAACAAACCCTCAACGTCAACGGCAAAGCCTACCAGATCTACTCCCTGCCGACGGCGGCTGCACATCTGGGCGACCTCAGCCGTCTGCCCTACTCCCTCAAAGTCCTGCTGGAAAACCTGCTGCGTCATGAGGATGGCCGCACCGTCACCGCCGATGACATCCGCGCGATCGCTAACTGGCAACAAACCCGCACGGCCACACGGGAAATCGCCTACCGACCGGCACGGGTGCTCATGCAAGACTTCACGGGTGTGCCCGCTGTTGTTGACCTGGCTGCGATGCGTGAGGCGATGGTGGCCCTAGGGGGTGATCCTGATCGGATTAATCCCCTCTCTCCCGTTGATCTAGTGATTGACCACTCGGTTATGGTCGATACCTATGGCAATGCCAGCGCCTTTGCCGCTAACGTTGAGTACGAATTCCAGCGCAATCGTGAACGCTACGCCTTTTTGCGCTGGGGCCAGCAAGCCTTCAACAACTTCCGCGTTGTTCCCCCCGGCACTGGCATTTGCCACCAGGTCAACCTGGAATATCTGGCCCAGGTCGTCTGGACGAAGGAGGAAAATGGGGAAACGATCGCCTACCCCGATACCCTCGTGGGCACCGATAGCCACACCACCATGATCAACGGCCTCGCCGTTCTCGGTTGGGGGGTGGGCGGCATTGAAGCCGAAGCCGCGATGCTGGGGCAACCGATTTCTATGCTTATCCCGGAAGTTGTTGGCATGAAACTCACTGGCCAACTGCCGGAAGGGGCGACAGCGACTGATCTGGTCCTTACTGTCACCCAACGGCTGCGGCAACAGGGGGTTGTCGGTAAATTTGTCGAATTCTACGGCGACGGCCTCAACCACCTCACCCTCGCCGATCGCGCCACGATCAGCAACATGGCTCCGGAATATGGGGCCACCTGCGGTTTCTTCCCCATCGACGCCGAAACCATTGCCTACCTGCGCTTCACCGGGCGGGATAGCGATCGCATTGATCTGGTGGAAGCCTACGCCAAGGCGCAAGGACTCTGGCGCGATGCCGACAGCCCCGACCCCGTATTCACCACCACCCTGGAACTGGATCTCGGCACGATCGAACCCTCAATGGCTGGCCCCAAACGGCCCCAGGATCGGGTGGTCCTCTCCCAAGTCGCCGCCCAGTTCAAAACTAAAGATTTCCCCAACTTCAGCGGTTTGGACTATGCCCAGGCCCGGACCGTCCCCGTGGCTGGTACCGACTATAGCCTGAGCGATGGGGCCGTCGTCATTGCTGCAATCACCAGTTGCACCAACACCTCCAACCCCTCTGTGATGCTGGCAGCGGGTCTGGTCGCCCGTAAAGCGCGGGAAAAGGGCCTCACCGTCAAACCCTGGGTGAAAACCTCCCTCGCCCCCGGTAGCCAAGTCGTCTCCGACTACCTGGAAAAAGCCGGATTGCAGGCTGACCTCGATGCCTTGGGCTTTAACCTGGTGGGCTACGGCTGCACCACCTGCATCGGCAAC
>CAZHXN010000023.1:8506-39757 GCA_964536415.1 uncultured bacterium | reverse complement strand
TTGCTGACCCGATCGTCGAAGCCATTTCCTCCCAAGATCTTGTCGTTGGGGCGGTCCTCTCTGGGAATCGCAACTTTGAGGGCCGCGTTAATCCCCAAACTAAGGCTAACTACCTGGCCTCACCGCCGCTGGTGGTCGCCTACGCGATCGCGGGTAATTTGGCGATCGACCTCAAGACTGAACCCCTGGGGCATGATGCCAACGGCAACCCCGTCTACCTGCGCGACGTATGGCCCAGCAGCCAGGAAATCCGCGACGTGATGCAGGCCGCCCTTACCCCAGAAATGTTCCGCAGTCGCTATAGCAACGTCTTCGCCGGGGATGCCGCATGGCAGCAGATCGACACCGCCACCAGCAAAACCTACCCTTGGCAGAGCAGCAGTACCTACGTCCAGAATCCGCCCTACTTCACCGGGATGCAACCCACCGCTAGTGCCGGGACGATCGCTAACCTCTATAACGCCCGTCCCCTGGCGATCCTCGGCGACAGCATCACCACCGACCATATCTCCCCCGCCGGGGCGATCAAAACCGACAGTCCCGCTGGCAGCTACCTCACCGGCCACAATGTCATCCCTGCTGACTTCAACTCCTACGGTTCCCGACGCGGCAACCATGAGGTGATGATGCGCGGCACCTTCGCCAATATTCGCTTGAAGAACGAAATGGTCCCCGGCTCCACGGGCGGCGTCACCAAACTGATGCCCAGTGGCGAGGTGATGTCGATCTATGATGCGGCGATGAAGTATCAAGCCGAGGGCACCCCCCTGATTGTGATTGCGGGCAAGGAGTACGGTACTGGCTCCTCCCGCGACTGGGCCGCCAAGGGTACCCGGTTGCTAGGCGTACAAGCCGTCGTGGCCGAAAGCTATGAACGCATTCATCGCTCCAACCTGGTGGGGATGGGTGTGTTACCGTTGCAATTCCCGGCGGGCAGCGATCGTCGTACCCTCAACCTGGATGGCAGCGAAACCTTCGACCTCACGGGCCTAGAGAACGGGATTACCCCCGGTATGACGGTGACCTTAACCGTGCATCGGGCCGATGGTAGCCAGACACAAGTTCCACTCCTGTGCCGGATAGATACCCTGGACGAAGTGGAATACTACCGCAATGGGGGGATCTTGCCGTACGTCCTGCGGCAGTTGTTAGCCGCATAGAAGTGTCACACTTCAGGCAAAAAGAGCGGCTGGCGTGAGGGCAAAGTGGGGGATCTGGTTGACTGACCAATCTTTTCCCCTTTCACGAGGAGAGAGAACAGAGATAGTCGCTCAGTTGCCCCCGCTTCTCACTTCCCTATCCTCACTCCTAAGATGCCTTCTCCCACTAGGGGCGAAGGGACTTTATGGTCAACCCAAATAAGAACGATACGGTTTTTCACGCCCCTCTCCCGTTCTGAGGGGCTGAGGGTGAGGGGACTGTCTCAGCCTAAATTGCAATGACTATAGTTGGGGAGGAGCGTGTCTGAGGCATGGGCAGGTTGGCATTGCATTTCCAGAAGAGGATGAACGAATTCGATACATCATGTCCTCATGCTATTGAGCTTTACCCAGGCGGTTTTTGTGGCTCTCCTGAGTTTATGGTAGGGGCGGTTTCAGACATGTCACAATAGGAAAGACTTAAGGTAAGGGTTCTTAGGAAGGAACCTGACTGTCATCGCTTCAGTTCTGTGCGTCACGATCTCTGCGTCATTATCTATGCGTCTTCCTTTACCCCAATTTACGGCCCAAAACCGCGACCCAGATCATATTGCGGAGGTGATTGAAACGGCCACCTCAGAATTCCTAGCCCAATGCCTTGAACCGAATGATCTCGCCTTTCCCATCATGCCCCCCTTTGGCAGTTGGGTGAAGGCACTGGATGAAGAGTCGGGTAATCAGATCTATGCCGTGATCTACTATGCCACCACCAGCCCGATCGACTCCGTACACCGTGCCCGTGCCCTGGGGTTATCCCTACAAGAACTGCGGGAACAACAGCCCCAAATCTTTGCCATGCTCAAGACCGAATTCCGGGCCGCGATCGTCGGCTTTTTACCGCCGCTGAACCATAACGGCTCCGGACCCAATCCTGCGGATTTCTATCACCATCTGCCGCCCCGCCCGCCCCAAATTCACCAGGCTGTTTATCAGTGTTCTCCCGAAGAGGTGATGGTTTTCACCGAACGTTTTGACTTCCTGCGCACACTGCTACAACTAACGGCGGCCCCGGTAGACGCCCTGATTGCAGCGGTTCTGCGAGCGGTCTATCGTCTCCGGCAAGCCGATCGCCCGTGGCTGGTGAATGCAAGCCGTTCTTTAGGGGTAATCCTGAAGGATGACTATGATCGTCTTCAGGTCATTCTGAATCAGGTGCGCTTATAACCTCGTCTCCACGTCTACCGTTCAGTTTCGCCCGTCCGGTAATTCTGAGGTAATCATACAGGTTGGGTCAATCAATAAATCCACAATGCCTGTACCATACCCATCATCCGCCGCATATACCCGGAACATCGCCACGTCAATATAGCGGGCTAAATGGGTGAGGCTTTCGCCATCGATAATGCCCGACACCCCAGCATTGAGGAAATATACCCCCGGTTGCAGCAAACATTGAAAGCGAAACTGCACTGTCACCCGACTACCCGTGGTGATCTCATCCGCTAACTCCGGCGCGATCGGAAATGCTGAACCGCCCAACTCAAAACCACTAATCGTCTTCACCAACATACCAAATTGAATGCGATAGGCAGGTTGCAAAAACTCAACCGTATAGGTGTAGATATACGATCGCCGCGCAATTAAATGATTGACCCGCTTCCCATCCAGTGTGGTAATTCTGGGATCATGGATTTTGGCTCCCTTGGCAATGTAGGCGATCGTCGTCGCAGGCACTAAATTCGGATCATACGCTTCCAGGGCATCTAAATCAGCGTCAGCCTCAACAGTGCCATTGCCATTATTACCGTTGCCATTCCCCTTCCCGTTACCATTCTCGGATTCTAGCGTTCGGGCAGCAGCTTCACCGGGGAATTGCCATTTACCGTTTGCATTCTCCCCGCTGCTATCCATCGAGGCGAGTCTGGCTTGATAGATTTCCTTACGAACCGCATTGACCTGGCTAGGGGGGGCATAAATCAACTTCTGATACTTAGCCACCACCGTCTTCGGGACACCGGCAAGCAACATTTCCCCACTGTCGAGCAAAATCGCCCGATCGCAGAGGCTAATAATCGTCGGAGCGGCATGGGAGACAAAGAGAATCGTCCCCCCCCGTTCGCGAATGGCATGAATCCGGGCAAAACACTTGCGCTGAAACGCCTCATCCCCTACCGACAGTGCCTCATCCACAATCAAAATATCCGGTTCCACACTGGTGGCAACGGCAAAGGCCAAGCGCACAAACATCCCACTGGAGTAGGTTTTTACCGGCTGATCAATGAAATGACCAATATCGGCAAACGCGGCAATCTCGTCAAATTTGGCCGCGATCGCCTGTCGGCTTAAGCCCATGAGTTGGCCATTAAAAAACACATTCTGGCGACCCGTAAATTCGGGATTAAAACCACTCCCCAGTTCCAGTAACGCTGATACCCGCCCATTAACCTGAACCTGTCCCCGCGTCGGCGTGAGCGTGCCCACAATAATTTGCAACAACGTACTTTTTCCAGACCCATTGCGGCCCACAATCCCTAGGGTTTGCCCACGGGGAACTTCTAAGTTAATGTCCTGAAGTGCCCAAAATAACTCCGCCTTGCCCGTGTTGGGTAACAACAGTTCCTTGAGCCGATCAACAGGATGGTGATACTGCTTAAAGCACTTCGCCACATTTTGGACCACGATCGCCGGCGTATCCGACGGTCGGGAAGACCGAGAAGGCCGGGATGGGGATTGGGCATTAGAGATAATCATGAGCGCGGCTAGTAGGCCAAAGGCCAGGATGGAAGTTCCTCACACGTGAGTGATTGTAACGCTTAAAGCACATCCGCGAAGGCCGGTCGGAGGCGTTGATAAACCCATAGGCCCCCCAGGAAGAGCAGTAAGGCTAAGATTGTTGCAAAGGCCCACTCCCCCCAGTGTTGCATTTTCCCCACTAGTACTAGATCGCGATAGGTCTCCACGATCGCCGCCAGGGGATTGAGCCAGAGGACCCAATGCTGCCAGGGAGCGGGAATCACATGGGCGGGATACACGATCGGTGTTAAGTAAAACCATAAATTCACGATCACAACCAGGCTTTGAGGAATATCCCGCAGAAACACCGTAAAACTCGCCACCAGATACCCCAGCCCCGCCGTCAACAACAGTTGGGGTAACCAGGCCAGGGGGAGTAACCCGAGCGCCGTATTGAAGCCGTGGGAGAGAACCCCCACCAACAGCACCAGAATTGCTAACCCCATCAGACTCTCGATAAACGCCGAACAAATCGGGACCAGGGGTAATAGGCGTAGGGGGAACACCACCTTTTTCACGAGATTCGGTTGGGTGACCAGGCTATTGGCCGACTGCAACAGACCCGCCGTAAAGGCATTCCAGGGCAACAATCCAGCAAACAACCAGAGGCTAAAGCTCACATTGCCATTGGGCATACTGGCAAGATCCAGCTTCACCTGCAGGACGATCGAAAAAACATAGGTATAGATCGAAAGCTGGGAAAGCTGGTTCAAGAGGGGCCACAGGTTACCTAAGATCGACCCCTTGTAGCGGGCCTCCAGATCCCGTTGCACCAACGTTTTCAACAGCGACAGCTTCAACTGCCACGGTTCTGCCAGGGTGAACCAAGACCTAATCTGCCTGTGCTTGCGACTTCTTCCTTGCATTCACCTTTGCCATACAGTGGAGTTATTTATGCCTTAGTTGTTTATGCCTATCGACATCGCCCGCCTATTCTAGCAAACTCGATTACCCCTTACTGCTGCATTGCCAAGCGTCACGGAACCGGGCTACCGACCCAAGGGGATAGAAGCTAGAGCCGTTCTCTTGAGTCGGCGTCTGTAGTTTCGCATGGACAGACTCTAATCCGCTGGCGCTACGTTGAGGCATTGTTAATAACATAAACTGGCCTCAATGGCTGTTGATTGATTGACAGTTTCATATTTTTTTATCTTTGTAGTATGATACCCGGAATGTGCGGGGAAGCAGGTGTCGATCGTCCAAGCGACCTGCGACTTTGCCACGAAACTCCTGGGAATCAATACTGAGTCCACTGCTGTTTGTGAATAAAAAAATGTCTAAAAAGGGTCTTATCTCACTGATCGCCCTCGCTTTAGGGGCCTCGCTTGCTGCCTGCGGTGGGACCACCTCCCCGCCTACAGACCAAGCCAACGGTACTGGCTCCAGTCCTTCCGCATCGGCAACCACAAGTCGGCTAGCGGCGGTCAAGTCACGCGGGAAATTAATCTGCGGTGTAGAAGGGACCATCCCTGGCTTTAGCTTTGTTGACTCTAGTGGTAACTATTCCGGCCTGGATGTCGATATCTGTAAGGCAGTGGCAGCAGCAGTCTTAGGCGATGCCAATGCCGTTGAGTATCGTAACCTCGACTCGACGGAACGGTTTACAGCCTTGCGGGGCGGTGAAGTGGATATGCTCTCGCGCAACACGACTTGGACCCTAAGCCGGGATGCGGCTGGGGGGAATGCGATGGAGTTTGCCCCAACCACGTTTTATGACGCTCAAGGGATGATGGTGAAGGCCGATAGCGGTATCACCACCCTCCAGGATATGGAAGGCAAATCAATTTGCGTGGAAACGGGGACCACAACTGAGTTAAACCTCACCTCTCGCATGACCGAGTTGGGGGTCAAGTATACGGACGTGAAATTCCAGGATGGGACGGAGGCCGTGCAAGCCTACCTCAGCGGTCGCTGTGATGGTTTTACCTCAGATAAGTCACAACTCTTTGCCCGCCGCACCCAGTTCCCAAACCCAGAGGAGCATATTTTATTAGATGTCACCATGTCGAAGGAGCCGCTGGGTCCCGTAACGATGAACAACGACTCCCAGTGGTATGACGTGGTGAAATGGGTCACCTTTGGGTTGATTCAGGCCGAAGAATTTAAGATTACCCAGGCCAATGTGGACCAGATTGCCGCATCCAGTACGAGTAAGGATGTTCGCGCTTTCCTGGGGGTGGAAGGAGATTTCGGTCCCCAGTTGGGCATTGAGAAGGACTTTATGGTTAAGGCCATTAAAGCAGTAGGGAATTACGGTGAAATTTACGATCGCAACATTGGCGAGGGCATTCCCCGTGGTCTGAACAAATTGTGGACCGACGGTGGCCTCATGTATTCACCCCCCTTCCGCTAAGAGAGGGCAGCGGCAAGAGATACGAGGGAACAGCATTTCTCCCCTGTTCTCTATCCTCTGTCCTCTGTCCTCTCTCCTCGGTTCTAAATAGCCTGTTTCCCTAGCGCACCATGTCATCCTCCCCCGACACCCCGACGCCGATCTGGCGCGACGATCGCTTCTGGAAGGCCGTATTCCAGATTGCCGTCTTGGCGGGGGTGATTGGGTTACTGAGTGTCTTCTTTAGTAACCTCAATGACAACTTAAACCGCACCGGTTTGCAATTTAGCTTTGACTTCTTGGCGAAGTCCGCCAGTTTTAGCATTGGCGAGACGCCGATTCCCTATAGTCCCAGCGATTCCTACCTGAAGGCGATCGCGGTGGGGGTGATCAACACCCTGCGGGTGGTCTTGGTGGGGTTTGTGTTGACGACCCTCTTGGGGATTTTCGCTGGCGTGGCGAGTTTTTCAGACAATTGGTTGCTACGCAAATTAAGCTTGCTCTATGTAGAAGTGGTGCGCAATACGCCGCTACTTCTGCAATTGATGTTTTGGTATTTCCCGGTTTTTCTGAGCCTGCCCCCACCCCAAACGCCGGTCCAATGGCCAGGTCCCATTTTCATGAGCAAGACGGGGATTTATGTCCCTTGGCCGACGATCACACCCATGTTTTGGCTATGGTTGCTAGCGCTGATCGGGGTCGTGATTGCGGCGATCGCCCTGTGGCAATGGCGACGGTCACGACAGGTGGAGCAGGCTGAGTCGGGGCTGCCGCAACTGGTGGGATTAATTGTTTTAGGTATGATCGCCCTAGGCATTGTGACGATCGCCTTTAATTGGCAAGCACCCCAAGTGTCCAGGCCAGGACAGTTTGAGGGCGGTTTACGGCTGTCGCTGGAATATACTGCCCTGCTGGTGGGCCTCGTGGTCTATACCGGAGCCTTCATTGCTGAAATCGTGCGGGCGGGGATTCAAGCCGTGTCACGGGGGCAGTGGGAAGCGGCGCGATCGCTGGGGTTGTCCTCTGGGCAGGTGATGCAGTTGGTGGTGTTTCCCCAAGCCTTGCGGGTGATTATTCCCCCCCTGAACAGTCAGTACATGAACCTGGCGAAGAACTCCAGTTTGGCCTTGGCGATCGGCTATCCCGATCTGTTCTCCGTCGCCAGTACCAGTCTGAACCAGACCGGGCGACCGCTGGAAATGTTTATTATCCTGATGTCAATTTATTTAATATTGAACCTCACCATCTCCCTGGTGATGAATCAATTGAATCGCATGGTCCAGGTCAAGGAGCGCTAACCGATGACATCCCCCCTGCCCACGGCCACTTCCCCACCCCTCACCCGTCGTCGCCCCCACCGCTGGCTTCAGAAAAATCTGTTTAATAGCTGGTTTAATGGGCTGATTACGATCGTCCTGGGGGGGTTGCTCCTCTGGGCAGGGATTGGGTTCCTCAGGTGGGCGATTGGGGCAGCCGATTGGCGGGTGATTCCGGCGAATCTTCCCCTCTACTTTGTTGGGCGTTACCCGGCTGATCAATACTGGCGCTTGTGGTTAATGCTGGCCATTATCGGTGCGCTGTCGGGGCTAACCTGGGGGGTACTGGCGCAACGGGCCATACGGTTGTTTACGGTTCCTGTGTTGGCGGGCCTGAGTTTAGGTGCAATTGGGATTATCCTGATTCCCACCCCCCCGCTTTACCGGCTGTTCGGATTGGCGATCGCCCTGATCAGTACAATCAGTGCTTGGGGGGGGCGGCAATGGGCGCGGCAGTTTCCCCCGTTGAATCAATGGCTGTCCTTGCTCTGGGCTGTGACCTTTATCATGTCTTTCTGGTTGATCCGAGGGGGGCTGGGCCTTAAGGTGGTTTCGACGAACGATTGGGGGGGCCTCTTACTCACCTTGATTATGTCTCTGGCCAGTATTCTGCTGTGTTTCCCCCTGGGGGTGCTGCTGGCCCTGGGTCGTCAAAGTCCCCTGCCGGTGGTGCGTGGGTTATCAATGGCCTATATCGAATTAGTCCGGGGGGTGCCCCTGATCTCGATTTTGTTTATGGGACAGGTGATGATTCCTCTGTTTCTACCAGAGGGTGTCCGTCCCGATCGCGTCGTGCGGGCTATTTTAGGGTTAACCCTTTTCAGTGCGGCTTATCTGGCCGAAAATGTGCGCGGCGGGCTTCAGGCTGTCCCCCGTGGGCAACTGGAAGCAGCCAATGCCCTGGGATTGAATGCCCCCTTAACGGTGGGCTTGATTGTCCTGCCCCAGGCAATCAAAATTTCGATTCCAGCGATCGTGGGTCAGTTTATTGGGTTATTCCAGGACACGACGCTGTTGTCGATCGTAGGATTGCTAGAGTTACTGGGCATCAGTCGGGCAATTTTGGCCAACCCAGAATTTTTGGGAAAATATGGCGAAACCTATCTGTTTATTGGCGTCATTTATTGGGGATTCTGTTATGCCATGTCGATCGGCAGTCGTCGGCTAGAAGAACACCTCAATACTGGACAGCGTTAGGACAAGTCGAGTGTAATAGTGGACACAGCTATTAGGACCTGATCACGTGTAGGAAGTATTCACGAGAGACTCAGCCATGACCCAATCTCAAACCGAAATGATCCAGGATACGGGCACACAAACCCATCCCATGATTGTCGCCCAGGATGTCCATAAGTGGTATGACAACCACTTTCATGCCTTGCGCGGGGTGAGCCTCACGGTTAATAAGGGCGAAGTGGTGGTGATTATGGGGCCATCGGGGTCGGGTAAATCTACCTTTATTCGGACCTTTAATGCTCTGGAACCTTACCAAAGGGGCCGGATTGAGATTGATGGCATTCACCTCTGCCATGATTTGAAAAATATCGCCGAAATTCGCCGGGAAGTGGGGATGGTATTCCAGCAGTTTAATCTGTTTCCCCATCTGACCGTGCTGAAGAATGTGACCCTGGCTCCCATCTGGGTGCGCCGTTGGCCCAGAGCTAAAGCCGAAGAAATTGCCCTGCGGTTGCTGGAGCGGGTGGGGATTCTGGAGCAGGCCCATAAGTACCCCGGTCAGTTGTCGGGGGGGCAGCAGCAGCGGGTCGCGATCGCCCGTGCCCTCGCCATGCAACCCAAGATTATGCTGTTTGATGAACCGACTTCGGCCCTTGATCCAGAAATGGTGCGGGAGGTGCTGGAGGTGATGCTTTCCCTAGCGCGATCGGGGATGACGATGGTGGTGGTCACCCACGAAGTTGGCTTTGCGCGGGAAGTAGCTGATCGTGTGGTCTTGATGGCGGATGGCCTGCTGGTGGAATCAGCCACCCCAGAAGACTTTTTTAACCGTCCCCAGGAAGAACGCACCCAGAAGTTCTTATCCCAAATTCTTTAAGCACCCTCGCACAATGAGAATCTGGTGCGAATCTGGTGCGGGTAACCGCGAATGATTTTCGCGAATGATTTTTAGGATGGCAATCACTATTCAACAAGCTTCTGTTAGTTGCGACAACTCAAGTTGTCATAAGTTGTCACCAGTCGTCAAAGTTGTTACTCGTGACACCTTTAGCCGTCCAGATACAGGAATCTGAACGTTTCATTCCCCTACTTCAGCCGGGGGATCGAGCGTCTCCGTGGGGGATGCTGCGCTAATGGGACCTGTCTCCGGGTGGGAACTCGGACTAGGCCTCTCTGAGAAGGGAGGTGCAGCGATGACTGGGGATCGATCGGGAGATTGCTCTGTCGTCCCTTCCGCCGCTGTCAACGCCAGGGTATCGTGACTCCCCACCACAGCGAGTGCTTCCGATGGTAGAGTGCCCTGCCAATAGTCCAGGAAATCTTTGATAAACGCTTCTTCCACCCAGATTTTCACCACCACTGCCAGAGGCAACGCTAAGATCAACCCCAAAAGGCCCAAGAAGGTAGCAAAAAAGATCTGAGCGATGAGGGTGGCAGCGGGCAACAGCGAGACCTGCTTTTGCATCACCATCGGGCTGAACCAGTAGCTTTCCAGGTTTTGCACCACCACATACAAAATGACGACTGCCAGCGCTTTCCCCGGTGAGTCCAGCAGCGCCACGGCCACCGGGAACACCCCACTCACCGTTGGGCCAATATTTGGAACAAAGTTAAACACTCCTGCCAGTAGGGCATGGGCAAAGACAAAGCGCACCTGCAGGATCAATAACCCGATCGCGCAGAGGGTCGCCACAAACATAGAATTAAACGACACGCCCCCCAGCCAACTCAAGAGGGCGACTTCACACCGGCTCAGAATCTCGTCCGTGCGCCGCCGGTAGAAGGAGGGGAATAAGCGAACGGCCAAACGGCGATAAGCTAGGGGATCGGCCAGAATCATCACCGTTAGAACCAGGACCAGCAACAGTTGCAAGAGGACCGCCAGGGAATTATTCAGAAACGCAAACAGGTTGCCAAACAATTCCTTGCCCAAGCTCCAGGTTTGCTGCGTGAAGTCACCGAGGCGGGGTAGTTGCAGGTTGTATTGCAAGATCCAGTCGGGCGGCTCCTTGAGCAGGCGATCGAGCCAGACTGAGAACCGGCTAAAGCCCACAGGCACCAGTTGCACAAGCTGCTGAAACTGATTGATAAACGGCGGCATAACCAGGCCCACAAAGAGGACTGTCCCGATCACAACCATGAGCATGGCAATGAGCACTGCCACGCCCCGTTTGACCCTGAAGCGGTTCATAATCCAGCGCACCAGACTATTGAGGGCCGTTGCTAAGACCACTGCTGTGAACAGCAACAACAAGATTTGGCGAAATTGCCACAGGATCACGAGGGCAATTCCCAAAAAAATCAGGCCCACCCAATCAACCAGTCTCACCGGCGTTACTCCTATCCCCTAGTTCACTGCCATTGCACAGCTCACTGCAATCACAGAAGATTTCTATCGGCGCATCGTATCCGATCGTTCGTCAGCAGTATCATAGCCTGCTTTTCCCCAGGCTGAGTCAGCACAGGCTCCCGTGGAGGGGTGCGAGCAACGGTCATGCCCGCACCATTGGTAGTAACGACTGTAGGCGTCTCAGGCTAAAGCCCGCCCTATATGCTGCCCAATTGATGAGGGGTCACCCTAGCTGGATCAGTTTCTAGATTTAGCGGCCCAAACTATGGAGGTGATTAATCGTCTCGGCACACTGCTGGGTGAGGTCTTCCAGCACCGATCGCGCCGAGGAGGCGGGAGGCGGGATGAGGGGCGCAATCCGCACGGTAACAGGGACCGATCGCGGCCAACGTGCCCCTGGGGGTTCAATGGCTTCCGTTCCCCAAAGACTCACGGGGAGAAGGGGGGCATTCACCTTAGCGGCAATCAACGCCGCACCGAGTTTGGGATCAGTAATACGGCCATCCGGTGTCCGGGTTCCCTGGAGGAAAATCCCCGTGGCCCAACCCGCTTCCAGGGACGCGATCGCCGCCCGCATGGCTGCCCGATCGCCCTCCCCTCGTTTGACAGGATAGGCTCCGTAAAGGCGAATGGCCTGCTTCAGCACCGGCACCCGAAACAGTTCTTCCTTAGCCATGAAAGCGACTGGCCGCCGCATACAAGAAGACAACAGGGGCGGGTCAAAATTACTGGCATGGTTACTCACCACCACCACTGGCCCTGTTTGGGGAACATGTTCAACCCCGTAGACCCGGCCCCGGAAATAGGTATGGAAAACCGGACTGACCACAGACCACTTGAAAAGGTGGTACAGAATCAGGCTATTCAGCGGTTCGCGATCACGGGGCATGGGCCACTTAAATCCTTAAATCCCAGCACCATCTTAGATCCCAGACCCATCGAGGAAAGCTTCAATCTCGCGATCGCGCAAGCTGCACCGGGTTTTAGTCTGGCTCATGCCAGCCGCAACGAGGGCGAACTCGACCTCTTCGGTCAGGGTCCCCCCTGTCAACTCCGCTGCACTGACCTCCACACCATTGGGTACCAGTTGTTGCTGTAACTGCTGAAGCTGTTCTTCCAGTTGATCGATGCGATCGACCAGCGAACGAATAACCCGCGCTTCCGAATCGGGCAAATTGTTGTGATCAAGGGGATTCACGCGCACCCCTTCCCGGTAAACAATCCGCCCCGGCACCCCCACAACCGTGCAGTCGGACGGGACATCCCGCAACACGACAGACCCTGCGCCAATCCGCACATTGTCCCCAATTTGAAGATTACCCAGGACCTTAGCCCCTGCCCCCACAACCACGTTCTCGCCCAAAGTGGGATGGCGTTTGCCACTTTGCTTGCCGGTTCCCCCCAGGGTAACCCCCTGGTAGATCAGGGCATAATCGCCAACGATCGCGGTTTCCCCAATGACCACCCCCATCCCGTGGTCAATAAAGACTCCCTTACCAATCTGGGCACCGGGATGGATCTCAATGCCGGTCAGCAGGCGCGATAGGTGGGAAATCAGGCGGGGAATGAAGGGAATCCCCAGGCGATACAAGCCGTGGGCCAGTCGATGGCTCATGAGAGCATGGAGACCGGGGTAGCAAAATAAAACCTCTAACCAGTTGCGAGCGGCAGGATCGCGATCGAAGACAATCCGGAAGTCATTTAAGAAGGTGTTTAGCACAGGCAATGACCGCAGGTGGCAAATGGAGTGAAACTCTATCTATCTTAACCATAAAGGCCCCCCTCCACCGTACTTGGGATTACCGCCCCCAGCGGTGGGGATTACGCACCACCGGAGACCCTGCTTCGGGAAGGATGCTGAGGAAGAGACCAATTTTGCGCTGACCAGCAACCTTATCTGGGCGAATTGTTCAGTTGCACAGCCCCCTCACGATCGCACCCACACGGCTGGATAAATGTAACGTTTTATAATGGCTGGCGATCACAACTGGCCCAGTAATGGATAGTCAGGGTAGAGGGTGGCCGCTAAGGTCCCGAATGCTGCGGTCAAGCGCAGGTTTTTCCATTGGAGGTGAACACCATGAATCGGAAGCTGATCGTCTTTTCAGCCCTGTTCACAGCGGTGGTTGGTGCCGTCATCGGTCTAGCGGCAGCCAGGATGCACCACGGGCGCTTTGCCAGTTCTCTCTATCAGGATCTGGGTCGTAAATACGCGATCGCGGGGGCGACTGCCGGACTATTGGTGGGGGCAGGTCAAGAAGCCGTGCGTCAACTTAAGCATCAACAGCATCAACGAGACGCGGAAGAAGCGCAGCTTAACCAAGTGCATCCGGTGCAACCCCTGAATCATTGGCACTGAATCATTGGCATGGACCGAAAGAGTGGGATACAGGCCCCGTCCTGCTAGGATGGCTTTTAGGATGGCTTTGATGCAACAACATTGAGCGTGATAAAAGTATAAAAATGGTCGGCATGGGACATCGGCACGACCTTAAATGGACAGGGAGCAACCGTAAGACCTCTTCGGGGGCAAGTTGCTGTGAACTGTCAAGTATCACCGCTCCTTCAGGACGGTGAGTATGTCAAGCATTTAATAACCGCTGCCCAATCACTGCTGATGGATCTTCCTATGACGGCCCTGCAATCTAACCCATCCGCCCAACCTGAGATCGACGCTGAGTCACTCCTGCGGCAACTGCGCCAGAAACAAGGAACTTGGGTGACGTGGGGGCAAGCCTGCCAGCACTTACAAAAAGCCGGTTATACCCCCCAGCAGATTTTTGAAGCCACGGGCTTTGAACCTGTTCAGCAGAATCAAATTATTGTGGCTTTTCAGGTTTACACCTCGATCGTCAATGCCCCGGCTTCCGAAGCCGTGATTGCCCACTATGCCAAAACCGGGAGCGATCGCCTGTACGAACTCCGGATCTTAACCCAATCGGAACGGGTGGCCGCTGCCGAACTCATCCTGACCAAACACCTGGATGCGGACCAGGCCCATGAACTGGCCAAGATCTATAAAGAAGCCGCCCGGAGTCGCCAGCGTCCGCCGGAATTCTCGGAGCAGCCGGGGGATGCAATGGCCTACCACTATTGGAAACTGGCACGGCAAACCAGTGATCTCGCTGATCGCTCCCGGCTGATTGCCCAGGGCTTAAGTTTTGTTGCTACCCCTGCCGCTCGCCAGCAACTCGAACACCTGCTGACCGACTTTACCGTTGCTCCCCAGCACCCCCAACCCCTGCTCCCCCTGTACCGCCTAGAGGCTGAGGAGGAAATGCCACGGGTGGTACCGGTTGTGGGCCGTTTGCCCCTTCATCCAAGTGATCTAAAAGCCGTCCCCCTGCTGGATGAACAGGGTGCTTTCCGTCTCGTCACCTTTCAAGGGGAAGGGGCTTGGGTTGCCATCCCCGGCTGGCAAGTCGTTGTCGCGGCTGAGGACCCGATCGCCCTCCTGGCCCCCCCTGAGCAATTGCCTTTACCCCCCACTGCCACGATCGCGCCCCAGACCGAGTTGCTAGTTATCTGCGATCGTGCCCAGCGCCAATGGGATCCCCATAGTTATTTCCTAGTTGCCCAAGACGACCAGATTCAGGTTCAGTGGCAAGATGCTGACCCCCAACAGCCGATCTTGGGACGGGTGTTGATTGTGCTGCGGCCTAAGGCCACGATCGCTGAGCCATTGGACCAAGACCCCTGGTACATCGATGAGTAGCAGGAGTTGCCCAACGCCCCAGAGATGGCAGAGGATTAACCCAATGAATTCGTAGATCCCCGCAATATAGACCGGGTTGTACCGAGTTGTCACAGTAGACTAGATAACAGGTTTCCTTCAACTGCCAGGATGAGTGCCACGTATGTCCATTAAGATCGAGCAAGGACTATTTCAAGCAGACTTTACCGATCACTATGCGGTACTGGGAATCCCGATCGATGCTGAAGTGAAAGATATTCGCAAGCGTTGGCTCCAGATTTCCCGTCGCCTCCATCCTGACAGCCTAACCGAGGAAGACGAGAGCCATAAGCAAGCAGCTACCGAGATTTTGTCAAAGCTGGTCAATCCCGCCTACGAACTGCTGAAGGACGATCGGGAACGCAGTGAGTACCTGCTCCTGCTGAAGCTAAAGGGCAAACAAGCTATCCAGCAACAGGCCGTGAATCGGTTGGTGAGCCAGGAAGCCAAAACCCTGCTTCAGGCCAAGGACCCAGCCAAAAGCTATCGCGAAGTGCTGCGGCAACTGTCCACGCAACAGTACAATACGCTCGATCACATTACGGCGGTGACCGGCCAAATTAGTGAACTGAACCTTGCCTACTTGATGCGGATGGAGGCCCAAGACGGCATCAAGATCAGTCGGCCAGCCGCAACGACGACCACAACGGTTCCCAAGGCTACTTCAACCAGTGGGACGACGGCCACAGCCCAGACAACCACACCCGTTCAGGCTAAGATCTCGATCAGTGACCAATACTATCGACGGGCAGAAGAGTTCCTCGCAAAAAGGAGTTATGCCGAGGCCATCAAGGAATTGCGGGATGCGCTGAAGATAGAGCCAACCAATGCCCGGTGTCATACGCTCCTGGGTACGGTTTATTTGGCCCAAAAGCAAAATACGATGGCTAAAATTCACTTTCAACAGGCCCTGAAGCATAATCCCCAGGATAGCAAGGCCAGAGAGGGGTTACGCCAATTGGGTCAGGCTGCGATGGCAACAGGGAGCACGGCGGCAACGGGGGGAAAGGCTGCCCAGAAGTCGCCTGCTAAATCGGATAAGCCAGCCGGGGGCGGTTTGTTTGGACGATGGTTTGGGGGTAAAAAATAGCCACCGGGTCAGTGTACACTGGACCCGACAACTTTTAGGTACGCAACCTTCAGTAGGTCTAGAATGATTTATCAACCCCCCCCTGGTGCGCGAGATTTACTTCCCCTGGAAGTGGCCCAAACTCGCTGGATTGAAGCCCGTCTTCGGGAGGTATTTCGGGGGTGGGGGTACCAACAGGCCATTACCTCGACCTTTGAACGGCTAGACACGCTGATGGCGGGGGGGGCAGTGCAACCGTCTACGGTGATTCAGCTTCAGACCACTGATGAGGGTGAAATCCAGGGCCTCCGGCCTGAACTCACGGCTTCGATCGCCCGGATGGCGGTGACACGCTTCAAAACCGCAACCTTACCCCTGCGATTATTTTACCAAGCTAATATCTTTCGACGGACAGCTAAAACCAGTCAGCAGGAGTTTCGGCAGGCAGGGGTTGAGTTACTGGGAGCCAGTGGTCTGATGGCCGATGGTGAAATTTTGCTGCTGTTACTGGACTGTTTACGGTGTCTGCAACTGCCGGGGGGACATCTGCTGTTGGGTGAAGCAGGCTTGACCCGATCGCTGCTTTCCCCCTTCCCTGAACCCTTACGACAGCGGGTTCGTCAGGCCATTGCCCAGATCGATCGCGTCGGGTTAGAAGCACTTCCTTTGTCCGAGGAGTTGCGGGCACGAGCGCTATCCCTGATGGACTTGCGGGGACAGCCGGAGTCGGTGCTGCAACAGGTTAGCCAACTTGATCTCACGGCAGGGCAACGCGATCGGGTGAGTAACCTCAAAGGATTGGTAGACCTGCTGCGGCAGGAGGAGTGGACGGTAACCAAGGGGAACGCTGCTCCTGCCAGCCCAGGGATTTCCCTCGTCCTCGACTTAAGCCTGATTCAACCCTTTGATTACTATACGGGCATCATTTTTGAGGTTATCAGCGATACTGCCTCTGGGCAGCGCGTTCTGGGTCAGGGGGGGCGCTACGATCAACTCATGAGCCTCTACCACCCGGAGGGGGAATCAATGCCAGGGATTGGCTTTTCCCTGAATACAGACACGCTGCACCAGGTTTTGCTCCAACAATCGGGGCTGCTTCCCCAGCAGCTACCTAGCCCCAGTTGGTTAGTGGTGGCCCAGACCCCCGCAGCGGCTCCCGCTGCCTTTGCCTATGCCCAAACCCTGCGGGCGGAGTCGGCTGGCTTAGCTGTGGAGATGGCGTTGGCGGAGGAGGGGGAAGCCGCTGAAGGGATGCGTTGCTATGCCCGCGATCGCCAGGTGCAGAGGATTGCCTGGATTGATGCCAGGGGAACGGCGACGATCGAGACGATCGGCCAGGACGCAAGGCCAACAAAGGCCACCCCCTCCCCTCCCGTGTAGGACTTCCCCGCTGGGCAGATATCTCTACCCCAGGGAGGAGTCATGAACACCCGTAACACGTTATGCTATAGTCCAGCAAGAATTCCAAAGACTACAGTATCCCTCACTGGCTCCAGTGGAGGGATTTTTTTGATCGCTAATCACCTTCGACCAGTTGGTGGTCGTGACGGCTTTAGGCATCAAAGAGGCGTGTTGGCAGGGGTCCCCTGGTGAACGGGTATTTCGAGCCAGAAGGTTGCCCCTTGCCCCAGTTCCGAGGTACAGCCGATTGTCCCGTGATGGCGATCGGTGATAGCCTCGATCGCCTTACTCAGCAGGTTCATAAACACCTGATTTAATTGACCGGGATAGCATTCCACGTCAGGCAAAGGCCCATACGCCTTTACGACCTCAATGCTGGTTTGTCCTGCCTTCCCCTTAAGGCGATTTTGGAGGATCAGAAGGGTACTATCCAACCCCTCATGCCGATCGACGGTTTTCATCTCCGCCTCATCTAGTCGCGAAAAGTTACGCAGGGAGAGGACGATTTGGCGAATGCGATCGGTTCCGACACTCATAGAATCAATAATTTTAGGTAAATCCTCAGTCAGGAAAGGGATATCATTTTCATCAATAAATTTAGCGAGTTCTGGCGTTGGGACAGGATAGATTTTCTCATAAAATTTCAGGAGGGATAAGAGGGTTTTAGTATATTCCTGGACGTGGACTAGATTGCCATAGATGAAGTTAATAGGATTATTAATCTCATGGGCAATTCCAGCTACGAGTTGCCCCAGGCTTGACATTTTCTCAGTTTGGATGAGTTGCATCTGTGCCTGCTGCAATTCTTGCAGAGTTATCTCTAATTCCTGGGCTTTTTGGATGGCGGTAGCATGGGCCAATTCTAATTCAGCCTGATTGGCAGTTAAGGCTTTAGTCTTGGCTTCAATCTGCTCGGCCATGTGATCAAAGGCAGCTGAAATTTCGGCTAACTCATCCGCAGGGTGGATGTTGCTACCAGCGGTGAATTGGAAACTATCTCTGACTGGCCTATCCGACCAGCCCAGTAGGCGGTCATGCTTAAAATGATCGGCCAATGATCGGCGGTAGATTGGTGTCGAGCCTTGCGAGACCCAACCCATCAACTGGCCTGGTTGAGTCGCCCTGCGTTTGACCCCAACCTACCCAAATTAAGCTTAACAGAGTCCTAATTCCGCATCAGCCACTTTTGGGCATTGAGGCGTTGGATCACCCCAAACACCAGCAGGTCTAGCGTCATCCGGCGTTCATCGATTAAGAAGGATTCCAGCAAACTGGGTTGGGTGCCGTAGTCAGCGCAGGCAAATTGTTTTCGACCGCTAATGTCGCCATCCACAAAGGCCAGGTTGAATTGGCGCTGGTTACCCATCCAGGTGCCGATCACCTGCCAACAGGGAACACCCACAACGGGCAAGGGCCGCTGTTCAAAGGTTAGGGCCAGATCCTGAAGCCCTTGTTTTGTGAGGGCGGCTTTCAGGGCGGGCAGGAAGTCCTGTTGCACAAAGTCGGCAAAAGGTTTGTCCTCTGCTTTGGGGGCTTTTTTCGCCGCTGCCTTGGCGGTCGGCTTCTCTGGGGCGGCGGGGGTTTCGTCTGCCATAGTTCCGAGGTTGAGGGTAGGGTGTATCGATCGCGGCTAAGCGTTGACGATTCCCCTTTGGGGACGCGACGCGAACGTGATCAAGTGTAACCAAAACTTTACCAAAGAACTGGGAGAGACAGGCGGGTTCGCGGCGATCGTGCACGGGGGGATGGGTGGTCCCAATGCTCCAAATGTCAAGATCGGGTGAAAATACCAATCCTTCTGGTCTTGCTCCTGGAGCGATACCCGCGTCTCCATCAAACCGTAAACTTGGTGCCCTCGCTGCTCTTGCAGTCGGAGGATTATGCGGCTGGGGTGGCCACTGATCCTTACCTGGAATTGGCGCGATCGCCCGTGGAGCAACTGGACGCCACCCAAAAAGCCTTCATCATTGAGCATTTTTTTGATGCCAACTACCACCACCTGATCGCCCCCCACTGGCACTACCGGCAGCTTTACAAGCAGCGCCACGAACGGGGACGGGCCTGGTGTCTGTGGAGGCGCGTAGCGCCCCAGCATAAACCCAGAAGAACCGCTCCTTAAGAGATTGCATCATTAATTACAGGCAGGTTTGGTTAATAATTATTTGGTTAATAATTATCAATTCTTGTTGCTAAAGGGAAGTTATTCCCTCTAGCAGCCTGATTAAGGACAGACAATAGGAGGTAAAGCGAGATGTTTAGAATCAATTGACAGGCGATCGCCGATCGTTGATAGCGATCGGGGCAAGGAGGTTAATATGTTGTTAGCAACCTTAACGACCGGGAATCCGGTCGTTTACGTGATTGTGAAGCTGTGTGTCTTGGCGTTGGCAGTTGTTGCTTGGTGGCTGGTGACAAGCTATCCTGCCCATCCCGTTATCTAGGGCAGAGGTTGCGGCAAGGGACGAGCACGGTGCGTTAAGGGCGGTGCTGCAAGCAGCTAATCGCAAGCGCCCCAAACCCGTGCTACAGTTGAGCATATCTTGGCTGAGTTCGTCACTCTTTAATGCGACTCATCATTGAAGCTTATTCGCCGTTCCCGACTTCCCCTTACCATGCCTCCCCTTCCTGATCCTTCTCCTAAGCACCTTTCCCTCGGCCCCCTAGAGACGGAAATCATGGATATCCTCCGGGATCTACACGTGGCTAAGGTGAAAGACATTCACGATCGCCTGCTGAGTGATCCCGATCGCGAACTGGCCTATGCATCGGTGACCACGGTGTTGAATCGCTTGACCCAAAAGGGGTGGGTGACCTGCGATAAAAGTAATCGGGCCTACCTGTGGCGGCCTCGTCTGAGCCGGGAACAAGCCCAGGTTCTCCAGGCTCACAATCAGCTTCGGCAGTTCCTTGCGGTGGGGAACCCCGATATCGTGGCAGCCTTTGCCGATAGTCTTGATCACGCCAGTCTGGAGCAGTTGGACGCGATCGCCCAACGGATTCAAGCTATCCGACAAGCCCGTGGAGGTTAAGGCCGATGCACCTAGCGTTAATCGCGATCGCGTTGACCCTGGCAGTCTTGTGGCGATGGGGTCTGTGCTTACCTATGGGGCAATGTTCCGGAGCAAGCCCTTGGCAAACCCGGTGGCTGCTGACAGTCAGTGCTTTGCTGTTACCACCGTTGTTGCTGTTGACGACGGCCCTCGCGATCGTGGGGATGGGGACGAGCGGCACTATGTTTGGGGCAACGGTGAGCCGGGGCGGCTATGCCCTGAGCGTGGGGTTTCTGGTGCTGGCGGCGGGATGGCTGGGGTATCTCGCCGTCCAGGGCTGGCGATCGCAACGACAACTGTGTGCGTATGCCAGCATTTCCTTGCCCCCGACCTTTTCCCAGACCGAGGCTAAACTGCTGCCGGTCCCCCAACACTTTGCGGGGCAAATGGGCTTTTGGCAACCTCAATTGGTGGTGAGCCAAGGGCTGCTGGCAGATCTCAGTCCCGATCATCTGGTGGCAGTCCTCGCCCACGAACAGGCCCATCGCCATTATCGCGATACCTTCTGGTTTTTCTGGTTTGGGTGGCTTCGCTCTCTGACAGCCTGGTTACCCCATACCGATCGCCTGTGGCAGGAATTGCTGCTCCTGCGCGAACTCCGGGCCGATCGTTGGGCAGCCCAAACCGTTGATCCCCTCCTGCTAGCAGAAGCGCTGTTACAGGTGGTGCGATCGCCCATTCCAACCCCGCCAACGGGGGCAACCGCGTTTCACGATGA
Organism: uncultured bacterium; assembly: GCA_964536415.1. Lineage (GTDB taxonomy): Bacteria > Cyanobacteriota > Cyanobacteriia > B231 > B231 > Trichothermofontia. The sequence continues at coordinate 18,680 of CAZHXN010000023.1, read as the reverse complement.
AGTGGGGATAAGCCGTTTTGAGGAGCGCATTAATGCCCTATTGTCCCCCGCTGCTCCTGACCGGGCTTCTCCGGTATATGCAGCGATCGGCCTGGGGATTGGTTTCGTTCTGCTCCCCCTCCTCCTCATTCCTCTCCATCACTAACCGAGCTAACCTGGGTGGGGAATACCCCAGTGGGCTACCGGCCCACTGGCCTGTCGGTTGGCAAGGCGATGCCGTAACGGTATCGGGATAACAACCACTGGTTTGGTTGGTATGGCCCACTGACCCATTGATGAGTGGGGTGGGGGAATTTGGGTTAACAGTGCAGGTGGAGATGCCTACTTCACGGATACGGGTCTTCTCGTCAAGTAAACAGCAGAAAATTAGTAGATTTATATTATTTAATTGATCAGTCCCTATAATGGGGCCATCGATGAGTCTCAACCGCTTAGTCAACAGATACGCATCTGGTTATGGTTCAGCAACCCAATTTTCAGGCTCCGCTCCACGATCGTCTGCCCCCCCAAAACGTGGAAGCCGAAGAGGCAATTTTGGGCGGGATTTTGCTGGACCCGGAGGCGCTGGGACGTATTCGGGATCACTTGCGACCGGAAGCCTTTTACATCAGTGCCCATCAGGAACTCTATCGGGCGGCGCTGGCGCTCCATGCCCAAGGGAAGCCGACGGATCTGATGAGTCTGACGGCCTGGTTGCAGGATCGGGGGGTGCTGGAAAAAATTGGGGGGCCAAGTCGGCTGGCCCAGTTAGTCGATCGCACGGTGAGCGCGGTCAATATCGATCAATATGCGGCCCTAGTGACGGAAAAGTATCAGCGGCGCAAGCTGATCCAGGCAGGGGCGGAGATCATGCAGTTGGGCTACGAGGCGGATCTGGACCTGCCCAAGGTGCTGGATCAGGCGGAGCAAAAGATATTTGGCGTGACCCAGGATCGTCCCCAAACGGGGTTAGTGCCCACGGCGGATATCCTCACCAGTACCTTTTCGGAAATTGAAAGCCGATCGCTGGGGATGGCGATATCGGGAATTTCCTGCAATTTCTACGATCTGGATGCGATGACCCAGGGGTTCCAGCGATCGGATTTAATTATCGTGGCGGGGCGGCCCTCGATGGGGAAATGTTTAAGCCACGATGCGGAGATTCTCCTAGGGGATGGTCAGGTGGTCACGATCGCCGATCTTTATCAGCAGCACGTTGCCTTGGGGGAAACGGCACCACCTACGACGCTGCTGACCCTGGCAAACGACTGGCGGTTCCGGCTAACCCAACCCAGTGCCTTTGTCGATGATGGTCTGAAGCCGGTGTTTAAGGTGACTACGCGATCGGGGCGATCGCTAGAAACAACGTTGACGCATCCTTTCCTCACCCTCCAGGGTTGGTGTCCTTTAGCGGAACTGACGATTGGTACAAAGATTGCGGTGCCGCGTCGGTTGCCTGTGTTTGGCACCCAGCAGTTACCGGAACACCAAGTCATCGAGCTTGCACACAGTGTGGTGGATCAATCTGCCCATGAGAAAACCATCCCTGCCAGTATTTTTACATTAGAACGATCGCAGCTTTCTCTGTTCTTAAATCGTTTATTTGCGACCGATGGCTGGATAACCACCCTCAACAGTGGTCAAGTCCAGCTTGGCTTTGCCAGTGTCAGTGAGAAACTTGTCCGTCAAGTGCAACACTTACTACTGCGTTTTGGCATTCTTTCGTCCCTAAAACATCGTTTGATTGCCGATCAAGATCACCAGCAAACAGCTTGGCAACTGGATATTACCGATCACAATTCCCTGCAAACCTTTATTGACGACATTGGTATTCTGGGGAAAGAAGCTGCGATCGCAACCGCTAAAGCTGCTCTAGCCCAACGCCGCACCCAAACGAACCGTGATTTAATTCCGATCGAGGTCTGGGAATCCCTCCAGGTTGTTAAGGGGGAAGAGTCCTGGCGAACAATTGCTCAGCGGGCAGGTTCACAAGGGACGAGTAATATTCACGTCGGGAGACGAGCACCCACACGGGAACGCTGGTTCGCTTTGGCAACGGTCCTCGAACAACCTGAGTTGCAAAACCTGGTTAGCCGTGAGGTCTATTGGGATGAGATTGTCGAGATTGTTCCCCAAGGGCTTAAGCAAGTTTACGACCTGACTATCCCGGAAACTCATAACTTTGTGGCTAATGAAATCTGTGTTCATAACACCAGCTTTGTTTTAAATATTGCACGAAATATTGCCCTGCTTCATAAGCTATCCGTTGCCGTTTTTAGCCTGGAAATGTCAAAGGAACAACTGGTCTATCGGTTGCTCTCTAGTGAAGTGGGAATTGACAGTGGCCGCCTGCGATCGGGGCGGGTGGCACAAAATGAATGGGAACAATTGGGGCGGGGAATTAGCCTGCTATCCCAGTTACCGATCTTTATCGATGACACACCGGGTTTATCGGTCACGGAGATGCGATCACAGGCCCGTCGCTTGCAGGCAGAACACGGGAAAGAATTGGGCTTAGTCCTGATTGACTACCTGCAACTCATGGAAAACAGCGGTAGCGATAATCGGGTGCAGGAACTCTCGAAAATTACCCGCAGTTTAAAAGGACTTGCCCGCGAACTGAATGTGCCCGTGATTGCCCTCTCCCAGCTAAGCCGTGGGGTGGAATCCCGCACCAATAAACGGCCCATGATGTCTGACCTGCGGGAAAGTGGCGCGATCGAGCAGGATAGTGATCTCATCCTCATGCTCTACCGGGATGAATATTACAACCCCGATACGCCCGATCGGGGTATTGCCGAAATTATCATCACTAAACATCGCAACGGCCCCACAGGCGTTGTCAAAATGCTTTTTGAACCTCAATTTACCCGATTCAAGAATATGGCTGCTCCTAATCGTTAGGAGGGACACTGACCAAAAACGCGGTGGAACTTGTCACTTCCTGGGAAAGTACGGAGGCGATTGGTTATCGACCTGCTATTAATATGCTATTAATAACTGTCAGGAACATACACGCAAGTTGCGTGACTGGTCTGAAAAGTGGGAGCAAGTTTAGGTAGCAAAACGCCTAGCGCTGTCTACGCAAACTCGCCACCCACCTCCACCCCCATTGAAGTATGAGCGTCAACTAAGCGCTAGAGACTAAAACGATATTCCTCCGAACTCCAGAGCCGCCAACCTTCTGGGGTTCCCAACTCCAACACAATTTGGTGATAGTCCAGCAGACTAGGCCGATGGCCAACACTGATATAGACCAGATCCAGGCTTCTCAATAATTCGTAAAGTTGGCGTTCGTTTTTCACATCCAGGGCACTGGTAGCCTCATCCAGCATCACGTATTTCGGTTGGGAAAGTAGAATACGGGCAAAGGCAAGGCGTTGTTGTTCCCCCAGGGACAGGACGGACGGCCAGTCTTTGACAATCTCCATCCCGCCTAATCGTTCCGGCAACCCTTCGAGGTTGACTAATTGCAAAGCTTCCTGGATTTCATCATCGCTAATATGGCTGCGCAGGTTGGGATAAATCAGTTGTTCACGCAGGTTGCCGAGCAGCATATAGGGACGCTGGGGCAGGAACAACATCTCTTGAGAATCTGGACGGGTAATCACCCCCTGACCATTGGTCCACAGACCCGCGATCGCTCGTAGAAAAGAACTCTTACCACACCCACTTGCGCCTACCACCAGCAAGCGATCGACATTGCCCACATCTAACGACAAATCTTCAATCAGGGTTTGTTCTGAGTTGGGCGTGCGCAGGGTTAAATGCTCGATCGCAATCCGGGGAGCAATGCGGGTTTCAATCCCACGATCTCGGATTTCTGAGGGGGGTGCTTCCTTCAATTCCTCATCGAGCATTCCCAACCGGTTAATGCTAGCGGCAAAACTCGCGATCGATTGAATCTGGTTAGTAATCAGCGAGAGGGCACTCAGGACCTGGCTAAAGGCAAAGTAGGATTGCCCGATCGTCCCAAAGTCGGCATTACCCGAAAAGTAGAGAGGTGCAACAATCAAATAAGGGACCAAGCGTGCAAAGTAGTTATAGCCATATTGAAAGAGATCAATAGTTGCCTGCCAAAGAATTAGTAAATCAAAGTTACGGAGAGCCGCAATCAGGCGTTGTAAAACCTGTTTAATCTCTAAACTTTCACCTCGATAGAAGGCGATAGATTCGGCATTATCGCGCACATGGACCATGCCATAACGGAAGTTTGCTTCTAAACGGAGTTGATCATAGTTAATCCGGATGAGCTTGGTTCCAGCAATGACCGCGATCGCAGTTCCGGCTAGGGCATACACGATTAATCCCCCTGTCAATGGTCGCGAAATTGACCAGAGAATAGCGGTAAATGAAATCAGCGTGAGAATCGAATCTAAGATGTCGAGCAAAAATGAAAGGGTCGTTCCCGTAAAAGATTTAATATCCTCCGTGATCCGCTGATCGGGATTATCGACTTCTACGTTTGCGGCATTAGAGTCCAGTTCGTAGTAAGCTCGGTTATCAAAATAGCGATCGAGGAAATCCTTAGTGAGCCATTCTCGCCAAAATAAACCCAACTTCAAGCGAACATATCGGTACAAGACAATCACTGGAATGGCAATAATTAATACCCCAGCATAAACCCATAGGAACTGCCAGAAAGCGGTCTCATTTTTATCAACTAAAACATTATCAATAAACCGGAAGACAAAACTGAGAATGACATTCATGCCATTCACAGCAAACGAGAGGAAGAGCAACAGTCCCAGTAACACCCATTGCAGCCACCGCTGTCGGAGTTTACGACGCTGAGACGCAAAAATCAGCCCACTGAGCAGCAGTGCCCCCAAAGCAATATAGGGAACTGGCGAATTGAGCAGGCCATTTACCTGGGTGACCAATCCCTTCGTCAGATCAGTAAAAAAGGTCGGGAAAAGCAACTGACCCAGTAGGGTCAGGCCCACCGCTAGGAAAAAGGTCAGGCTAACGACCACAACCAGTAATACCAGCAGTAATCCAGCAAATATCCAGGTACTACCGCGATTGGTCGGATAAAAGTAGGGCTGGGCGATCTCAATAAACCGATGCCACAGTTGTCGATCAAAGCGAAAGCGCTGAATAGAGGGTTCTGCTGCGTTCATAGGGAGGAAAAGAATGGACAGAGGGACCGTACCAGTTAATCCCCTAAGTAAGGTGATACAACTACCCTGAAGCCGCCATTAGACTCGGTACTCAAGGCAGTGTTCAGGGGGACTATCCCTGGTAACGGATTTGCACATCCTCCCACGATAGCAGAGCGGAGCCTACCGCATTCGATTAGTCTGTATTTGCCGAGATTGTAGCCCTCGGCCCTTAGCCGGCTGCTGCTGATCGACCCTCAATTACGACATTCTTCTGGAGGAATGGTCAAAAAATCTTCCCGGACCCAACCGAAGGCCCCACTGGTAGGGAATCCGACTTGATACCAGGTGTACCCCTGCGTATCTTGGGCACGTCGCCAATCTCGCGGATTACCTCGATAGTTGAGAATGTCAACCCAATCACCGGGATACCCATAGTGAACCGCTCGGAACTGGGTACCAGCCCCCTGACGAACATTGATTTGGGCTTGTCGGTCCTGAGCCTTTAGAGTCGTCGAGCAATAGGAAGTATCCGACACACTGTAGCCAATGCCAGCGCCATTATTTCGGGCCAGTGCCGCTGGACTAACCACCAGGACAGTCACGATCGTAGTGCCGATCATACCCAGATGCAAAAGGTCAGTCATAAAAATACTATAAGGCTGGCCTTTCAGGGCAACGCGCAGCAGGGCATTGAGAAGACTGCTAATCCCATTGTGGGCAGGGGTTATCCCAGTCATGGGTACAATTTCTCCATCCCGATATTCATGGCAAATTTCAGACTCAACTTCCAGGGCAAGATAGACTTCAGCCGCATCCGTTTTAGGGGGTAAGGGTGTTGTTGTCATAGAGATATCATCCTGCGTTAAGTTCCAGTATTCAGGTTTGATGTTAATTGCCGTGTTTTGCAATGTTAATGTCTAGCTCAGGAGAGTGGAATCGTTTGTTGGGAAAGTGGCCATGCTGTCGTTGCCGCTGCTCCTAGCCCCTTGGCCTGAAGCAAGACACCAAAGTTCCCCATACCAAGGGGGTTAATCAGATCATGGAGGGCCTGTCGTCGTTGTAGCAACTGTTGTAACTGCTGGCCAGTGAGATACTCCTGGTTATTGGCCAAAGCACTCAGACGATCGCCCAATCCCAAGGCTATCAAATAGGGTCCCTGTTGCGCAAACCCGCTCAGGGTTAATCCCTGTGTTTCTCCCCAAATTTGTAGTGTGGTGAAATCAACGTGGGCAGTGAGATCTTGATGACCGACATAGACATAGGGATCATTATGATGGCCCTGCTGGTAATAGCATTGCAGCGTCCCCTGGGGCCGCCGGGGATTATAGTAACGGGGGGCGGGATAACCATAGTCGATCGTCAGGACATAACCCCGATCGAGCCGACTGGCGACCATCGCTAACCAATCTAGGGCCGCTAAATTCACCTCAGTACGATAGCCGTCGGGATATTGGCCTGACAAGAGGTTAATCCCCAGGCGATCGAAATAGGTGCGCAAGGCGGGGGTTGAGAGGTCCCCGATCACTTCCTGTAACCGTGGCTCAGTTTCATAGCTTCCCGGCGCGATCGTCACATAGATTTCTCGAAGTTGCCCAGCCTCGACAATCACCTGGTGAACCGGGAAGGCATCGACTAATTCATTGGAAAAAAAACAACCCGTGATGCCATTCTCCGGCAAATCTTCTAAGCGTTGCCAGCGGACACCCTCAGCGAGGGAGCCAAGGGGTTGAAGGGTTTGGCGTTGGCGATCGCGCAGATAAGCAGATGACTCAACCATGCAGTAGTCCAGCGCGGCGAAACAGGCGGGTGCCTGCTGCTGGAGCGATCGCAGCATATCCCTAGCGAATACCCCCTCCCCGGCTCCCATCTCCACCCAGGTAAACAATGCCGGTCGCCCTAAACTGTCCCAAATCGCAATACATTGGACGGCCAAAAGTTCACCAAAATCGGCGGCAAGATGGGGAGCCGTGACAAAATCTCCCTGCCTTCCTAGCTGGACATGGGTTGCGTAATAACCCTCTTGAGGCTGATACAGCACACAATCCATATACTCGGCAAAAGTAAGCCGTTGCTGGGGGCTGGCGGCAATTTTCTGTTTCAGAATTTTCCATAGAGCCGGATTCCCCAGGGTCGGTAATGGACTGAAAGCTTGGGTGGGGCGAAGCGGTGCAGGATCGGGAGACCAGGGAAATTCACTAACGGTCACGTGTGATACCAGACGTGCTATAGCGGGCTGAGTGTGCCCACCACCTACCTTACCATACTCCTTACCTTTTAGCGGGCTTTACGGTTGCTGGCAGGTGAAACGTCTACCCCGCGCCTTGTACCTCGTCTAACTGGAGTAATTGTGAAGATTTCGGTAACTTTCGCCGCTGGTGTTAGGGCTATTTGCCCTGTGGGCATAACTGAAGATAAATCCCGATCGCGCAGCGTCTCCACAGGAGAATTGCTGGCTCCCCTGGTCCATTGGCAAGCCAGGATTGATGGATTAAGCACTCAGTCATTGATAAAGGACCCATACGATGACCTATAGCCTCAGGGTGTTGGATCTCCCGGCAACTGAACGCCCCCGTGAACGCTTGATTGCGAATGGCCCCAAAATTCTCTCATCAGCAGAATTAATTGCGATTTTGCTAGGCACGGGGCAAGGACCGGGCAAACTCTCAGCGGTAGGTTTGGGCCATTACATTCTGCAAACGCTGGAACAACATAAGCGCGATCCCCTGGAGGTGTTGCGGGATATCCATGTGCAAGAGTTGATGCAAATTCCAGGCGTGGGGCCAGCTAAAGCAGCGACCATCCTAGCGGCGATCGAACTCGGTAAACGAGTCTTTCAACTGCGACCGGGGGAACGCACGGTGATTGACAGTCCCGAAACCGCAGCGATGGCCCTGAGCCATGATCTCATGTGGCAGACCCAGGAACGGTTCGCGATATTACTCTTAGATGTGAAACATCGCCTGATGGGAACCCAGGTGATCACGATCGGGACGGCCACAGAAACCCTGGCCCACCCCCGCGACATCTTCCGGGAGGTAATTCGCCAGAACGCCACTCGCATCATCATTGCCCACAACCACCCCTCAGGAAATACGGAGCCGAGTCCAGAGGATCTAAACCTAACGCGCCAATTACTGGCAGCGGCCCAATTACTAGCCATTCCCCTACTGGATCACCTGATTCTAGGCAATGGCAACCATACCAGCCTACGCCAAACGACCCAACTCTGGGAGGAATTCCCTCAAGGGATGTAGCACAACACCTGCTGCTACAGTGGGGCCTATGACCCGCAAGCCCCACGACCAATTTGCCAAACAATACCTCAAAGGACTCCTGACCCCCTTCAGCGAAGAGGCCGAAATCAGTCTGGAAATCCCTCCTGGTGAACCCCAGCAAGTCGATCTCTGGTTCAAGCCCAACCCTCAACTTGCTAGCCAGCAACACCAACTCGGTCTCCTGGGACAAATGCTGACTACCCCCGCCCTGCTCGAAGCCTTTCGCAACCCCGCCCCTGCTGCTGAAATTTGTGCCTGCCTCAACAAACTGCTGCTACTCCAAGCCCACCAACGCCGCGAAGCCAAACGCCAAAAACAAAAATGGCTCGACGCTGAGCTACCTCACCTCTGGATCTTGGTCCCGACTGCCTCGCCGCGCCTGCTCACAAGCTTCCGGGCCGAACCCCAACCAGATTGGCCGGAGGGTGTCTATTTCCTACCAGCAGGGTTGCGCAGCGCGATCGTTGTCATTCACCAACTCCCCATCCACTCCGACACCCTCTGGCTCCGGCTCCTTGGACGCGGCACTGTGCAACGCACCGCCATCACCGAACTTATGGCCTTGGGCAATCACCCCCTGCAACGCCAAGCCCTCGCCGCCCTCGTGCAGTTGCAGATCACCCTCCAGAGGCGGCACAATCTAAGCAAAGCAGAGCAGGAGGTCGCCATGAACTTATCCCCTGTCTACGAACAATGGTTATCAGAGACTCTCGAACAAGGTCGCCAAGAGGAACGGCGGGCTGATATTGAAGCGCTTTTGATGGCTAAGTTCGATCGCCTTGATGAAGCATTAGTGAGCATTATTCCCCAACTGATGGCCCTATCGCCTACCGATCGTGCTCGGTTAATCCTTCAATCCTCCCGCCAAGAACTACTCGATCGCTTTCAAGGAAATCCTTCTTAACGCTTTAAAAACAAGACTGGGGGAACTGGCGACGGAGGGCGGGTAAGACTGGGCAGGGGCTGCGATCGCCCAGCTTACCTAACTGATTCCAGCTAAAGGGACCCTGCCGCGCGGCTGACATCCAGAGCAATCGCCGTGCCCGTGTCATGGCCACGTAAAGCAAGCGATACTCTTCGGCAAACTTTAGCTGGTTGGCCTGCTGCCATGCGATCGCGGGTGAGGCCAGGGGAGAAACGGCTCCGGCCACGGCGGCGGGATTGTCGACAGGGGTATCCAGTTGGGCATGGAGATCGGCGCGGATTTGGGCACGGGCCACTTCGGCCAGGGTGAACTCACCGAGGAATTTGGCTTGCAGCGGCACCCAGGGGTTACCGGGAATCACGGTATCGTGCAGGAAAGGCAGAAACACATAATCCCAATCCAGTCCCTTCGCTTTGTGCATTGTGATAATTGTCAGCCGACCGGCACGGGCGTAGCGGGACTCAGCCTCATCGGTTTCGACGGGTTCAAAGCACTCCGAGTTGGTAATCTCACTTAAGACGGTGATCATGGCAGCCAGGGAACTATCCCCCTGGGTTTGTTGCAAAACGCGGCTGACCAATTTATCAGCCGTGGCTAGTTCGGTCTGGTCGTAACCCAGGCTTAAAGCCAGGAAGGAGATTAATTGATAACTGGGCAGTTCTAGGCGTGCCCGCAGGAGGCTGACCCCATAGCGGCGTGCCCGTTGCACGGGTTCTGGTTGGGGCGGATCAAGGGGGGTGGGGTAGAGGAACTGCTCTGGCAGGCTGGCGAGGGCGTCGAGATCCTGGGCCGGGATGCGTTGACGGCTGACGAGGACGCTCAGGGCAGCCTTGAGGCGATCGGGCGAGTGGGGCCGATCGAGGAATTGCAATAAGGCCAGCATTTCACTG
>CAZHXN010000023.1:3771-8475 GCA_964536415.1 uncultured bacterium | reverse complement strand
GACTTCGTAGATCTCGATGCCCGCCTGCTTAAACCGATCTTGTAACCGTTGGGCCACAAACCGTCCCTGGCGATTTTCCCGCACGAGAACGGCAGCACTGTGGTCAGGATGCTCGCGCAGCAGGGCGATCGCGCGATCGCCAATCCAGTCCACCGTTTGATAAATATCCTGGGGTTGATATAACTCTAAACCTTGGCCCGTGGGGGGTGGATTCGGCTGGACATCACCAGGGGGCACCGGGCGGATGGCTTGGGGCCGAAAGGGTAGGGCCATCGTCGCCAGGGGATTGGTCACACCAGGCGTTAGAGCGCTCGTTTGGCTAAAGCGTTTACGGCCATGCTCATTGACCCAGTTCAGGGTAAAGTTAGCGGCCTCAATAATAATCGGCGTACTGCGACCGGCCTCATCCATTGTCACCAGTTGCCCCGTTGCCGTGCAGCGATCGCAGAAGGTGCGGAAGAAAATCGGGTCGGCGGGCGTAAAGGTTGAGTTAATGGCCTGGTTTGGATCACCGACGCGCACTAGGTTGGGGGGTTGCTCTGGGTGCTGCGGGTCTGTGGCCAGGATTTCCAACAGGCAAGTTTGCAGGGGGGTCGAATCCTGGGCCTCATCCTCAAAGACAGCAAAAGTTTGCTCCTGCCAGGTTTGGCGGGCGGTCGCATCGGTCAACACCTGCAGGGCCGCCAGAATCATTTCGTCATAGTCAATAAAATTGCGAGCGCGCAGGAGGGCCTGGTATTGCTCATACAGCCCCGCCGCGATCGCCAGGGTGGCATACTCATCGGGCACAGCTTCGCTCAGTTGCCGCAGGTTCTCTGGTTGCAGGCCAGAACTTTTTGCCTCGTGGATTACGGTCTTGGCCAGTTCAGGTAACACCTGGGTGCGCAGGACCGATTGTCGTCGTAAGCGTTCCGCCTCTTCGCTATCAAACTGCACCCCTTCCAACAGGCGTTGGTAGAGCCGGGGCGCCGTAGCAATCCACTGATCAACGGCAATGCGGATCAGGCGATGGCTCTGGTTCGGACTGACGATCGCCAAATTATCCAAATCCAACCCCGACAGTTCCGGATAGCGGGTGGCAATGTTTAAGGCTAGCCCGTGGAGGGTATTGACGCTAAACCCCAGGGGCGGTAACCTCAGTTCCTGCAACGCCGATCGCACTTTGCTCTTGAGACTAGCCGCCGCCGATCGCGTAAAGGTGACTAGCACCAGCTGGCGACGCAGGTGCAGTTGGTGACGGGCGATCGCGATCGCGGCTGCTCCAGCCATGCCCGTCGATTTTCCGGCTCCGGGTACAGCGGACACCGCCAGCGGCCCCCCCTGCCAATCGGCCATCGCCTGTTGCCCTCGCCGCAATTTCGCCCGAAGGGACTCAATGGCATGTTCAAGGGCATGTTCAGGGTGATTGGCTGCAGGGGTCGCGAAGCTATCAAGAGAAAGCGTCATGGCGCAATTGTACTGTATCCAGCAACTTCAACATCCAGCAACTTCAACCGCATCTGGGGGAGCGATCGGGTTAGCGGGATCACTCAGGTTAGCCGAAACGCCGATCGGAATGCTATGGTTAAGCCAACTTCCGGCTACATTATCTAGCCGTGCCGGTTATCACCACACCACCATGCGATCGTGTAGCGTCTTCTGCCGAGTAACGTCTTCCGTCCCGTTTGCCCCCTCGCGCACCGGGTTAGGGTCTCGATTTTGGGCAGGGGTTGGCTTGGCGTTGCGGGTTGCTATCCCAGTGGGCCTAGGGATGGCGATGGCCTGGGGCGGTCCCGTCTCCCCGGTCGTAGCTCAAGCCCCCAGTTCTCTAGCGGCCTGCCAACCGCCCGCCCCGAACGAGTATCTGGTGCTGATTATTACGGCCACCGATCGCCAGCAGGCCCAAGTCCGGCGCGTTTTACCCAGTAGCGTGAACACCGTCTCTTGTCGTTACCTGAATGACTCGGTGGTGCGGGTTGGGGGCTTCTCCCATCTGGAAGCAGCCAATGCCTGGGCCAAGGCAGTACATGATTCAACGGGGTTAGCCACCTTTGTCGCCCGCCCCCCCCAAGCGGTTGCCCAACCCCCAACAGGTTTTCCGACCGTCGGTACGGCTCCGTCACCCGCGCTTGCTTTCAACCCGCAAGCCCTCGGTGAGGGCTATGCCGTGGTGGTTCATTATTTCAATCGTCCTGAAGTGGCCACCCGGTTAGCGCAAAGTCTGGGGCGTAATGTGGGGCTGGTGGTGTATGGGCAACGGCCCTATCTGTTAGCCATTCACACAACGGACCCGGCGGCAGCGGCCGCCACCCTGCGATCGCTCAATAGTCAGGGGTATTTAGCCTCCCTGGTGGATAGTCGTAATGTGATTCTCCTGCGTGATGCTGTTAATCCGTAGGCGTTACCCTACTTATAGTCATGGCAATTTAGGCTGAAACAGCACCCTCACCCCCAGCCCCTTTCCCAGAGCCGGCGAGGCTTTGCGGTGCAAGTCCCTTCGCCCCTAGTGGGAGAGGGAATTTAGGAGTGAGGATAGAGCAGTGAGAAGCGAGGGCAACTGAGCGACTATCTCTGTCCTCTGTTCTCTGTCCTCGTGAAAGGGGAACAGATTCGTCAGTCAACCAAGGTTTAACTTGGTGGGAGAAGGGATTTAGGGATGAGGGGCAAAGATTTGTCAGCTCACCAGGATCAACAGCTTAATTAACTAACTGTTCATAAGCTATTGACAGCACACGCTGTCCCTGTGTCAAGCTAACTGTCGGACTTTTGCGTGTGTATATGAGTAATTTATTTTTTTCGCTGCTGTCCGCCGTTGCCCTTGCCGTTAAAGCCGATTTCGTGCGCAAAACACGGCAAACTGAGCGTGTACAAGCTGAGTTTTTACGATCGCTCCTGAAGGCTCATCAACACACGGAATTCGGCCAACAGTACCATTTTGGGGATATTCGCACGATCGACGATTTCCGGCAGCGGGTGCCCGTCCAACCCTACAGTGGCTTTGCGGCCTACACCGAGCGCATTGCTAACGGGGAACCAAACATTCTGGTGACTGATCCCGTGATCCACATGAACCTCTCCAGTGGGTCAACGGGCAATCGGAAGTTAATTCCGGTCACCCGGCGATCGCACCAAACCCTGACTTGGGCGTACCTGGTAGCTGCTGGGTTTGCCTGTGAGGCCGCCAGAGAACGAGGGGTGCCCCTAGGGAAAATGCTCTTTGTCAGTTCTGCCCGTAGCCAGGGCAAGACAGCGGGCGGAATTAGCTATAACTTCATTAGTAACAGCGATGTCCAGCTATTGGGGTCTCTCTACCGACAGGCCGTGGCCTATCCCTATGAGGTCTTCCAGATTGCCGATACCACGGCCCGGACCTATGCCTGTTTGCTCTTTGCCCTGCGCCAGACAAATCTGCGGGTGATTGCCGCTACCTTCCCGGTCTTAGGGATTCAACTGGCAAATTTCCTGGCCCAATATGCTGAGCCGATGATTGAGGATCTGGCCCAGGGCACGATCGCACCCTGGTTAACGATCGATCCCCCGATCCGGCAGCAGCTTGAACGGCGATGGTCAGCAGCCCCCGATCGGGCAGCGGATCTGCGATCGCACCTGCACTCTACGGGTTCGCTCACCCCGGCCCAGGCGTGGCCCGATCTGTCGTTTATCATCACAGCTAGGGGGGGGAGTTCCAATTTCTATTTCCAGCGGTTCCCTAGCCTGTTTGGTGAGACGCCTGTTTTTGGCGGCATTTATTCTTGCGCTGAGACGATTTTTGGGATGCACCGGGCCTTTAATACCGACAGTGTGGCCCTAGCGATCGCCAGTGGGTTTTACGAGTTTATTCCTGAAGATCAGTGGCACCTAGAGCAACCGCAAACGCTGTTACCGTGGGAAGTGAAACCAGGGGAACGCTATCGGATTGTGTTTACCAATTACAGTGGGTTCTATCGCTATGACGTAGGGGATGTGGTGGAAGTCGATGGCTTTATGGGCACGACGCCGTTGATTATCTTTCGCCATCGGCAGGGTGGGGTTTTGTCCTCGACTACGGAAAAGACGAATGAATATCATGTGGTGCAGGTGATGCAATCCCTCCAACAAGGGTTCCAAATTACCTTGGAAAATTTCTGTATTACCCTGTCCGACGATCGCATTCCGGCCCATTATCTGGTCAATATCGAACTGGCCCCAGGTTCCACCTTGGCCGATCCGGAACAATTTCTGCTGGCCTTTGATCGTACCCTCAAGGAAGTTAGCGTGCTCTATCAGGTTAAACGCATCGATCAGGTGCCCGCCCCCCGGTTACGCATTCTGGCCCCTGGCAGTTTTGCCCAGTTGCAGCAACGGTTGTTCGATCGTGGGGTGGGGGCGGCCCAGTTCAAGTTTCCCCACCTGAGCGAGGATCGGCAATTTTTAGCCGGATTGGAAGTGCTCCAGGAGGTGAGATTGGCGGAGGAGTATGCGGCTAAAGGCTAGGCCCCTCACCCCCCGGCCCCCTCTCCCTAGGGGCGAGGGGGAATAGGTTGCTAACAGCTAGTGAGTTGTGAACGGGATGGAATAATGCCTTGGAAACGTCGGCAAGTTTTATATCTTGGGGGCCTGCTGTGTGGTGGGGGATTAGCAGCGATCGCCCATCGGGTGCTACCAGTCTCCTCAGCGGTATTCGCTCACCGTTTCTCCCGGAAACTTGCCCCAGCGCCTACCGTACCTCCACCCGCAACGGCTCCG
>CAZHXN010000023.1:0-3761 GCA_964536415.1 uncultured bacterium | reverse complement strand
CCACTGCTCTCAACCTGACCCAAGCGCCTGCGCCCACGGGGTTGTTTGCCCCCCGGCGGGGGGATGTGCGGCTGGTGGTCATTAGTGACCTCAATAGCCAGTATGGGTCGGTGGACTATGAACCGGAGGTCGATCGTGCGATTCAACTCATTCCTGACTGGCAACCGGATCTGGTCCTCTGTGGCGGCGATATGGTGGCGGGTCAGAAAAGTACGCTGACGGTGGCGCAAATCCAGGCCATGTGGGCCGCCTTCGATCGCCGGGTGGCGGCTCCCCTCCGACGCGCCCGGATTCCCTTCGGGTTCACGATCGGCAATCACGATGCTTCCGGTGCCCTGAACTCGGCGGGGCAATATCTTTTCGACCAGGAGCGGCAACTGGCGGCGGCCTATTGGCGTACTCCGGCCCATGATCCGGGGTTGACCTTTGTCGATCGTGCCCACTTTCCCTTTTACTACACCTTCCAACAGCAACAAATTTTCTACCTGGTCTGGGATGCCTCCACGGCTGAGATCCCGGCAGCCCAGCTAACCTGGGTCGCCCAAAGCTTAGGGAGTCCGGCTGCCCAAGCGGCACGGCTGCGGATCGTGATTGGCCACTTGCCCCTGTATGCCGTCGCCGTGGGGCGCGATCGCCCTGGGGAGTTCTTAAATCAGGCCGATCGGCTGCGATCGCTGCTGGAGCGCTATCACGTCCATACCTACATCAGCGGTCACCACCATGCTTACTTCCCCGGTCATCGCGGCGAACTCGACCTCCTCCATGCCGGTGCCCTGGGCAGTGGTCCCCGCCCGCTGTTGCAGAGCAACCTGCCACCCAGCAAAACCTTAACGGTCGTTGATATTCACCTAGCCACTAATGCTACCGACTACACAACCTACGACATGAACACCCTGCAAGTCATCGATCAACAGCAGTTGCCCCGTCGGATCGACGGTCCTAATGGCTGGGTCCTGCGCCGGGATGTTACCCTAATCAGGAAGACGGCTCAGGCCATGCAAGCGATATAGGCAATCAGTCCGGCAAGCTATAATAAAGTGAGCCAAGATGGCCGTCATGGACTTAGCCGTTAACTTGACCTTTGTCCTGTGGTGAGGCAGCCCTAGGAATCGTCGCTGGGTATGGGTGAGAGGTAGGATTTCTGGAGTCGAATGCGTTGAGGGGAAACTGTTCGAGTGGAAGACTGCACCACTGAGTTGACAGCAAGTTTCGGGGGATGTCAGTACCATGCCCCATTCCATTGATCATCCGATCGAGGTCGAAATCACTGCCGAAGACACGCTCGCTGAGAGGGGCGATGCTAGGGTAAAGGCTCCGGTTACCATGCCTGTGCGCAAGGTGCGGCGCGTTTCTATGTGGCATTATGCCCGTCCAGCCTTGGCGTTAACTGTAACTGTGGTAACCCTTACGGGGGCGATCGGCCAGCGCTTTTATAACCAACCCCGGCTGGCCGTGGGTAAGGTGGCACCCATTACCCTGCGTGCTCGCTATGATGCCCACATCGAGGATCGGGAGAGTACCGAAGCAAAACGGAAGGAAGCGCGTTTGGCGACGGCACCGGTCTGGATGGTAAACCCCACTGCTAACCAGGAAATCTCGCACAAACTGCAACGGCTGATCGAACAGGGGAATACGTTGCGATCGCAGGCAACCCCCTTGCCCTTTGTGTCCCCAACGATCCTGTCAACGCCCACCCAGGTTTATCTACAACAGGCGGAAGAGTGGGAATGGCGAGCCATCCAGCAAGCCGTGGATGATGTTCCCTTCAGTTTTCGGACCCAGACCCCGCCCCTTGCGCCCTTTTCCCCCCTACCCAGCCAGCCCCTCCTACCTCCCAGCGAGCATACACCGGCCCAACAGCGGGCGATCGCAGAATTGCGGGTCTTCCAACGCACTGCCTCGCCCCAAGCCTTCGCCCAGATCGTTAATCAAGTTAACCAGGCCCGTCATCAGTACGCGACGGCTTTGGCTGCGATCGCTGCTGCGACTCCCCCTGATACCGCCTCACCCTATGATGCGGTTCTTCTGGCTCTGACGCTGGAGGAGTGGCAAACGACGCAAAAGGCCCTGCATTGGGTAGCGCGTCGGATGACAACCCAGGGGATTCCCCCCGGCCTGCCTACCCCATTCCTACGGGAAGCTGCCAACTTGCAGTTCCAAGAAATGGTCCCCCCGATCGCGAAACCCCTGGCTGTGCGGTTGCTCTTGAGTAGCCTCCAGCCCAACTTAATTGAGGACAAGGAACAAACCCGCGTGCGGGCGGAGCAGGCGGCACGGGCGGTCGAACCTGTGATGGTCAGCATTCGGCGCGGGGAGATCATCGTCCAGGCAGCGGAAACGATTACACCCGCCCAATTTGCGCTCTTGGATCACTTCGATCTCAGCCAGCGGGGACTGAACTGGTTGGGGTTGTTGGGGTTTGGCGGGATTGTAACTATCGGGGTGGGCTTGTTTTGGGGACTGCAACGACGGTTTTATCCCCAACTGCGTCGCCGCGATCGCTTGTTGTTACTCCTGCTCTGCCTCAGTACACCGGCTTTCATTGCTTTGCGTTTACCCTCCACCAACCTGGCAATGGTAGGGCTTTTGGTCGGTAGCTTCTATGGCTCGAACCTGGGAGTCGCGACGGTCGGGTTGCTCAGTCTCCTGTTGCCGATCGGGATTGAGTTGCAGTGGGGCTATTGGTTAGCCAGTGCTGTGAGTGGTCTATTGGCGGCTTTTTTTGCAGGACGGCTGCGATCGCGAGAGGAATTGGCCCTTTTGGGGGGCGTGGTGGGCATTACCCAGGCGACCACCTATTTGCTGGTGACCTTTACCCTGAGTGCCGCAGCAGGCACCATTTGGCATAGTGTGCTGCTGGATGCCATGATTCAAGGCGCAAAGGGGGTTCTCTGGAGCATTATCGCCCTCGGTTTAAGTCCCTATCTGGAGCATTTGTTTGACCTGGTAACCCCTGTGCGTCTAGCGGAATTAGCCAACCCGAATCGGCCCCTACTCAAACGGTTGGCAACGGAAGCACCGGGCACCTTCCAACACACCCTGTTTGTCGCCACGCTGGCGGAAGCGGCAGCCTGTGCCCTGGGGTGTAATGTGGAATTGGTGCGCACGGGGACGCTGTATCACGACATTGGCAAGATGCATGACCCCCAAGGCTTTATTGAAAATCAAATGGGGGGGCCGAATAAACACGACCAACTGGATGACCCGTGGTTGAGTGTGGCGATTATCAAGAAGCACGTTAGTGAAGGTCTAGTGATGGCTCGCCGTTACCGGTTACCGAAGGCCATTCGCGCTTTTATCCCAGAGCACCAGGGGACGATGTTGGTCAGTTATTTCTATCAGCAGGCCCAACAGCGGGCTGGTGAATTCTCTGCCCCCAGTCCCGATCGTCCCCTGGATGAAGCCTACTTTCGCTACGATGGCCCCATCCCCCAATCGAAGGAAACCGGAATTGTCATGCTGGCCGACTCCTGTGAAGCGGCCCTG
Organism: uncultured bacterium; assembly: GCA_964536415.1. Classification (GTDB taxonomy): domain Bacteria; phylum Cyanobacteriota; class Cyanobacteriia; order B231; family B231; genus Trichothermofontia. Next base: position 275 of record CAZHXN010000023.1, on the reverse strand, counting down.
CGATCGCTTAAGGATGCCACCCACGAAGAAGCTCTGCGCATGGTGAATAAGATCCTGCGGGCACGCTGGCAGGATAACCAACTGGTGGATTCCGGCCTCAGCCGTGAGGACCTAGCCCAAATCGCGGAAATCTTTGTCCTCGTCTGGCAGCAATATAACCACAAACGCATCCCTTACCCGAAGGCCCTCTCAACCCAGGCCCCCGCGATCGGAACGTGTTCGTGACATCCTCCCGACGCTCACCCGAAACGGGTGGAGCGCGGGCTTCCCAAGAT
>CAZHXN010000022.1:19948-52514 GCA_964536415.1 uncultured bacterium | reverse complement strand
GGTAGTTGTGCATTCTAATGGAGTCAGCCACGGCAAACTGGGGGTTCCAGCCTGTGATGACCATTCCTATGCATCACTACCGACAGTTTTAACCTCTAGTCCTCGAAGGCTGTGGGGTCAGTACCCGCCCTCTTGATGATCTGCATGAATGATCTGCATGATCAGTTAAAGGAGTTCTTTCAGCAGATTCGCAACCTGTTGGGCGCTGTCGGGGACCGCGATCGCTTGTGCCCGATCGGCCATCTGAGCCAACGCCACCTCATCCTGGAGTAAACTGAGGACCTTTTCCTGCAATAGGGCCGGAGTTAATTGACTTTGGGGGAGCCACAGGGCCGCGCCCGCATCGGCGAAAATTTGGGCATTGTAGGTCTGGTGATCTTCGGCTGCATAGGGATAGGGAATCAAAATCGATGGCGTTCCCGTTATCGCCAACTCCGTTAAACTACCCGATCCCGCCCGACTAATCACCAGATTCGCCCGCGTTAACAAACTTGCCATTTGATCCGAAAACGGCAAGGCCAGGTAATGGGGATGCTGCAATGCTCTGCGATCGGGATCTTGTTCCCCGGTCAGATGCACGATCCAAATTCCCGCGTCTAACCAGGCCGGTGCACACTGGCGCACTAATTGATTGACCGCAACGGCCCCCTGGCTGCCCCCCACGACAACTAGCAAGAGCGCATCATCGGGCACTGCCAACGGTAACGGAGCCTGGGTGGATTGGAAAAACTGCGATCGCACGGGTGTACCCACGGTTATCGTCTTCGCATGGGGCAACCGAGCTGCTGTCTGTGCAAACCCGATCGCTGTTACCGTACACCATCGGCTCAACCAGGTCGTCACCTTCCCCGGAATTGCGTTCGACTCATGCAAGACCACCGGCAACCCTAGCGATCGCGCCGCCAAAATCACTGGAGCCGCAATATAGCCCCCGGTCGTAAACACGCCACTATACTGTCCCTGTTGTAACCAACGCCGAATTTTCAACGTGGCCAGCGCCATGCGCCCCAATACCCCCAGGGTTGACAGCCCCAACCGTTGCTGAATCCCCCCGATCACGACGGTCTTCAGGGGATAGTGGGGGGGGATGAGCGTGACTTCTAGGCGATCGGGCACCCCTAACCAGGTGATCTCATATTCGGGCAGTGCTGCGGCGACAGCTAAAGCAGGGAAAAGATGTCCCCCAGTACCACTGGCGGCAATTAACAGTCGTTTGGGTGGGGTTGATGTCACAAGTATTTGGGGTTAGATGCGTGTCAGGATCGAGGTTCAGCTTATCGGACGGCTGATAGCCTTTGCAAGGGGTGAAGGGGGAGAACCCCTGCTGGGGGGCGAAGCCTCCAAATCCCCATATCGCAAAATTGAGTGGTTACAATCCTAGATACAACTGCGATTCCGCCACCCTATTCCTCGGAGCGGCGATCGTCCTGCCCTACCACTGCTAACTCTTGGGCGTAGGTGGGCATTTGGCCAGAATTTAAGCGATGCCAGTAATCCTTGAGATCGGCAGCGACTTCGTTGGAAAGCACGTAGCAGCCCAGCAGGTTAGGAAAGGCCATGCCCAAGAGCATCAGATCACTAAAGTCGATAATGACTGATAAGCTGGCTAGACATCCCAAAAAGACACAGACAATATAAACCAATTTGTAAATAATGGTGCTATCGTGTCCAAATAGATAGGCCCAGGTCTGAATACCATAATAACTCCAGGAGATGATTGTCGAAAAAGCAAATAGAAAGACGGCAAGGCTTAAAATGGCGGGGAACCAGCTAATGATCGTGGTGGAAAATGCTTGGGCTGTTAACTCAACCCCTTGCAATCCTGTTTCTTGATAGGCTCCGGTTAGCACAATGACGATCGCGGTCATATTGCAAATAACGATCGTGTCAATAAATGGTTCTAACAGGGCAATCATGCCTTCCCGGATGGGTTCATCAGTCCGGGCTGCTGAGTGGGCGATCGCGGCGGAACCCATTCCCGCTTCATTGGAGAAGGCACTACGGCGAATCCCCTGGACCATGACGCCGACTAATCCACCGGCCACAGCCGTTGGCGCAAAGGCTTCATGGAAAATCGTGGCGATCGCGGTGGGAATTTGGGTAATATTGGCCAGCAAGACAATGAGACAGGCACCCACATAGATCACCGCCATTGTGGGCACTAATTTTTCGGCCACAGCCCCAATCCGACGAATGCCGCCAATAATCACGACTCCGGCCAGGATTGCCAGGATCAGGCCAAAGAGCCAGTTGGGTAAACCAGGGATGAGAGAGGCAAGCGCCGCATAGGCTTGATTCGCTTGGAACATATTGGCTCCGCCCAGGCTAGCGGCTAGCCCCAGGAGACCGAAGAGGACGGCTAAGCCTTGCCCTACTGGGCGTGCGCCCCGATCGCGGAATCCCTGAGTGAGGTAGTACATGGGGCCGCCCAGGATCGTGCCATCGGCGAGGACGTGGCGATATTTAACAGCCAGGGTACATTCGACAAACTTGGTCGTCATGCCCAAAAAGCCCGCAACCGTCAGCCAGAACATGGCACCGGGTCCTCCCAGTTGGATCGCAACGGCAACCCCGGCAATATTTCCCAAGCCTACCGTCCCGGAGAGCGCCGTCGCTAACGCCTGGAAGTGGGACACTTCCCCAGCATCGTTGGGGTCGTCGAAGTGACCGCGCAGGACGGCGATCGCATGTTTAAAGCCACGCAGATTGATAAAGCCCAAGCGTAGCGTAAAAAATAGGGCAGCCAGAATTAACCAGAGAACGATGAAGGGAAATCCATTGGTACCCCCGATCGGGAAAAAAAGAATCTGGGCAAAAAAGTTGACGATCGGGATAAAGAAGGCATCAACTCCGCTTGGGGCTGTCTCCGCCTGTGCCCAAACTGGCGTCGTCATCCCTATGAGCAGCAGCAGTGAACCGATGAGGATAGGGGGTAGCTGCTTGCCAATGGCCAGTGTTCTTAGGCGACGAATCACAGTAGTCATAGGATCTCGGCATACACTGACTCAGTGTATACCCAATCCAGCCTATACCCAACTACAGCCTTTGTTGCCTCAGTGAGGGGCAGGCAATTGGCTTGAGCCAATTGTTCATCAGGGGCTTCTGTCCTTCAGAGACTTGGGAAACGCTGTATTACCCTAAGGGTACCTGAAAAAATTCCGCCCCGGTTCTGACCAGCAATTTAATCAATTTAATATTGTTCCTCCCGACCGAGCGACCCGACACAACCCGACTAAAAAAGGGGGGCAGTACCTACCCCCCTTGAGATTTATCCTACAGCGAAGTCTCTGCTAACCCAGATACCTTTTAGGTGTGACTACTTCACCTGGGCTACATCCATCACCGTATCCATCAAGCCGCTATCCGGCGACTCCACCTTGGCAATATCCAGGATGGTCTTGAGGACGGAATCCGGATTCAAACTCATGGAGTCGATGCCTTCTGCCACCAGGAAGCGGGCAAATTCGGGATAGTCGCTGGGGGCTTGGCCGCAGATGCCGATCTTGCGGTTGTACTTCTTGGCTGCCTTGAGGGCGATCTGCACCATGCGCTTGACGGCAATATTGCGCTCATCAAACAGGTGGGCCACCAACGCCGAGTCGCGATCGAGTCCGAGGGTTAACTGGGTCAGGTCGTTAGAACCGATCGAGAAACCATCAAAGACTTCAGCAAACTCATCGGCATTGATGACATTGCTGGGCAGTTCGCACATCACATAGACTTGCAGGCCATTTTCACCCCGACGCAAGCCATGCTTGGCCATTTCCGTCAGTACCCGCCGCCCTTCCTCTGGGGTGCGGCAGAAGGGAATCATCGGGATCACGTTGGCCAGCCCCATTTCATCGCGAACCCGCTTCATGGCCTGACATTCCAGGGCAAAGGCATCCCGATAGCGTTCATCGTAGTACCGCGAGGCCCCGCGCCAGCCGATCATCGGGTTTTCTTCCTCTGGCTCGAACTCGCGACCACCGAGTAGGCTGGCATACTCGTTGCTCTTGAAGTCAGACATACGGACGATCACGGGTTTGGGATAGAAGGCAGCCCCAATTGTCCCAATTCCCTGGGCTAACTTGTCAACAAAGTACTGGGGCTTATCCTCATAGAGGGCTGTCAGTTCTGCAATCTTGGCCTTGGCATACTGATCCTTGAGTTCATCGAACTTGACGAGGGCCAGCGGGTGAACCTGAATGTGGTTGGCAATGATGAATTCCAACCGGGCCAGCCCAACGCCATCATTGGGGATCATGGACAGGCTGAAGGCTTCTTCCGGGTTACCCACGTTCATCATGATCTTGGTGCGGGTTTCGGGGACGTTGTCGAGGGGGGTTTCTTCCACCTCAAACTTGAGCAGCCCTTCGTAAACCTTGCCTTCGTCGCCTTCACAACAGGAAATGGTGACATCCTGGCCCGTCTTGACATCCGTCGTCGCCGTACCGCAACCGACGATCGCTGGAATCCCCATCTCACGGGCAATAATCGCTGCGTGGCAGGTGCGTCCCCCCTGGTCGGTCACGATCGCGCTGGCCTGCTTCATGATCGGTTCCCAATCCGGGTCAGTCCGGGTGGTGATCAACACTTCACCGGGCTTGAAGACGTCAATCTCGTTGACGCTCATGATCACACGGGCTTTACCCTGACCGATCGCTTCCCCAACACTACGACCACTGGTGAGCACATTCGTATGCTCCAGGAGGTGATAGGACCGCAAGACGCTCTGGCTCTTCTGGGACTGCACCGTTTCCGGGCGGGCTTGAACGATGAACAATTCACCGGTAATGCCATCCTTGGCCCATTCAATGTCCATCGGCGTCGGCATCCCGCGTACCGTGGAGTAGTGCTGCTCAATCTGACAGGCCCACTTGGCCAACAGCAGGATTTCATCCTCGGTAATCGAGTAGCAATTGCGTTCAGCCGGAGGAACTGCCACGTTCTTGGTGTGCTTGGTGCCGCCTTCGTCGTAGATCATCTTGATCTCTTTCGTGCCCAAGCGCTTCGACAGGATTGGCCGGAAGCCTTCTTGCAGGGTGGGCTTGAAGACAAGGAATTCATCCGGGTTGACGGCCCCTTGCACGACGTTTTCACCCAAGCCGTAGGCTGAGGTAATCAGCACTGCATTGCGGAAGCCCGTTTCCGTGTCAATTGAGAAGATAACCCCGGAGGACGCCAGGTCAGACCGGACCATCTTTTGCACACCCACTGACAGAGCCACTTCAAAGTGGTCGAAGCCCTTGATGGTGCGGTAGGAGATCGCGCGATCGGTGAACAGGGAGGCAAAGCATTTGTGGCAGGATTCCAATACTGCCTTGGCCCCGTGGACGTTCAGATAGGTTTCCTGTTGACCAGCAAAGCTCGCATCGGGCAAGTCTTCCGCCGTGGCACTGGAGCGCACTGCCACATCCGTGTTCTTACCATAGCGATCGCACATGCGGGCATAGGCTTGCACGATCGCGTCTTCCAGCGGTTTCGGGAAGGGGGTTTGGCGGATCAGTTGCCGTGCTTGTTTGCCATGTTCACGCAAGTTCTGGACATTTTCCACATCCAGATCGGCAAAAATCCGGCGCAGTTCATCCTGAATCCCCGCTTCTTCAATGAAATAGCGGAACGCGTAGGCCGTTGTGGCAAACCCATCGGGCACACTGACACCCTTGGGGGTAAGCTGCTGAATCATTTCACCGAGTGAGGCGTTTTTACCCCCCACCTGGGGAATATCGGCAATACCGACTTCCTGGAACCAGAGGATCAAGGCGGTGTCTTTCGAGGAGGGGCCGGTTGAGGTTTCGCGAGAGGGTGTCTGAACCATAACAGTTCTCCAAATTCTATCTGTCTGTAAGGATCTGTCTAAGTGTCTACGCAATTTAGGGAGAATTCACAGGAGGCGTACAAGGTCTTCAAATCCTTTCAAATCCTGGAAATACACGTCTAATCCTGGAAATACACAATGAGACAGTTGCTTAAACTAAGCATTTCCGCTTCCTGATCATGATGCTAATTATCATCAAGAATCAGGAGCTACAGTAGCCAATTTCTTGCTCTGTGATGCTGACATAATATTGCCATAGAGATAAGGTAGTAAATCTGAAAAATTCCTTATAAACGGTCTTTTGATTTTGTTTATAATGTCGCTCAAATCAGCACAGCGCTAGCTATTGGGGGGGATTAGGCCGATGGGGAGGTGCGATCACTAGCCTAGCCTGCCTATATCTCAGTCAACAAAGTATAATATTTTCCCTTCACTACCCTGAATCGGACTCACCCATTCAGGTTTTTCCCGATTTCTAGGGGGATATTCCCGTGTTCTCGCGGTGGACGCGAGTTAGTGTCAGAGGCGGCTAATTGAGGCGATCGCAGGGCAGATTCACTCGGCAGGTCCAGTGGGATCATCCTCACTGGGTGGTTCGTGTCGCCTTTCCACCGGGGGATCGCTCAGGTCATTGGCCAATTCCAGCAAATTCCCGTCTGGGTCACGACAGTAGATTGAGAGCAACATGCCCAGCGCCCCTGGCCGCTTCAGAGGCCCTTCGATCACCCGTACTCCATAGTGGTGGAGGCGCTGCATCAGTCGCGGGACGGGCACCGATGTAATCAGGCACAAGTTCGCTGAACCCGGAACTGGTTGTAAGGCACGCAGGGGATGGGATTGGTCGTGCAGGTGCAGTGTGATGTGCTGCGACCCAAAGACGAGGGCTTGGCGATGCTCCTGGGGGGACGTGGTACTATCAGGGGCATGGGTCACCAGGGTCATGCCCAAGACCTGGGTATAGAACGTACAGGTGGCGTTGAGGTCACGTACCGTTAAAACCAGATGATCCAGCCGCTCAATGTTCACAGGATGCCTCGCCGGGAAGCTGATGGAATTGGAGACGCTATGTGATCGTGTCAAAGAGAACCGTGGTCATATAGCGATCGGCCCATTCGGCTCCGAAGGCTTTTTCCAGGACTCGTCGAGTTTTATCATTTTGCAACTGTTGGGTGCAGTAGCGGTGTTGACCAGTCAGAATGATCTCGCGCTGGGCTGGGGGAACGGGTTGGGCTGCGATCGCCTGTTGGCAGTGAATGTGCAAAAAGGTACTGACCCGCTGGCGGAACTGTTCCTCTTCGGCGGCATCCGCAGGCCGGATGATCAGACAGAACTGGGAAAAGATGGTGCCCCAATCGGGCAAGGTCCGGGTTTGGGCAAAGGTAACGGGTGGCAACTGGCCTAACGCGGTTTGGTAACCTGCCGGCAGTTGGTGATCGGCCCCGACGGGAGACAAGTCGGCGATCGCCATACTGATCTGACCGCGACCTCCCACTAGATCCGTGCCAAACATCGGCAAATCGTAGTCGGGGCGGGGAAACATGACGCAATGGAGGATGTCGAGATTCGCCCCGACCTTAGCCAGTTCCAGGTGCAGCTTGCGAAACTGAGGGGTTTGGTAGCAGCGATTGTCGATCGTCAGTTTTTCGCCCTCCATGCGGCCTTCCACATAGCCAAACTCTGCCGGTAGGGGGTAGGGCGATAAGTCCAGGTATTGCTGCCACGCCGACTCAATACAATCTGCTAAGCCCTGGATCAGGGGATGCATCTGGGCACGGAGGGAACCCGGACGCTGGGTCTGGGAAGACGTTGTGCGATCGTCGGGGGGGGTGGGAGCCGAAGTGGGAGTGGGTGGCGTGGAAGTCATACCCTTCGCTATAAAATTCAGTCAGGGGTGCTGGTATTTTAGTGTATTCGCTATCTCACGGCTCAACATACCTCACATCTACTACCAGGGCATCAGTAATGGCAGCAACACTCTTGGCCGATCGCTATGAGGTCCTCCGTCAACTTGGCCAGCAGCCAGGACGCCGCACCCTCCTTGCCTATGATCCCCAAACCCAGCAGCAGGTGGTGATCAAGCTCATTGCGCTGGCGCAGCAGATAGAGGGCGATGCGTTGCGCTTGTTTCAACGGGAGGCGGAAACCCTGAAGGCCCTCGCTCACCCCGCTATTCCCCAATATATTGACTACTTTGAGATGAATGCCCGTGCGGGCCGGGGGTTAGCCCTTGTGCAGACCTATATGCAGGGGAAGTCGTTGGAGGAATATGTCAACAGTGGTCGCATATTTAGCGAAGCCGAAGTGAAGGCGATCGCTAGGGCTGTGCTGACCATTTTGGTGTACCTCCATAGCCAGGAGCCACCGGTTATTCATCGGGATATTAAACCAGGTAACATTTTAGTGGGGACCTCGCCCCAGGGAGAAACGGGACGGATTTACCTCGTCGATTTTGGTTCGGTGAAAAGCTTCAGCGATAATGAGGAAACCAATTCCTTTACCGTCGTGGGGACCTATGGCTATATGCCGCCTGAACAGTTTAGTGGTCGTGCCATTCCAGCGTCGGATTTGTATAGTCTAGGAGCTACCTTATTAACTTTGCTGACGGGCACTCATCCTTCCAGCCTACCGCAACGGGGAATGCGAATCGATGTGCAGCAAATTCCCAATTTAAGTTTGGAGTTAGGAGAGTGGCTGAGTCGCTTAACAGAGCCAAATTTGGCTCGTCGATTTACCTCCGCTCAGGAAGCCTTAACCACCCTAGAGGTGCCCCTGCCGAGTACCCCCCCTGTACCCAAGGCGGTGGCCCAGCCTGCGGATAGTAAAATCCAATATCTGCGGCAAGGGGAAACGCTAGAGTTAGTGATTCCATCTTCCCTGGGTAAAACCCGCTTAGAAATTACGGCCCAGCAGATTTCCCTGAGTAAACAGATGTTTGGTCTACGGTACAGTCGTCCGAAGACGGCACGGCGGCGGGATATTGAGCAGATTGAATATATTAAACCAACCTACACCGAGAGTCAGGGAGCGGCGGTAGAGCCGGAAATTATTATCCATGCCAAGGATCAACATTTTGAGTTGGGTGGGGGGCAATTAACAGAGGCAGAACTGGATTGGTTAGCCTATGAACTGTGTGATGTTCTGAAGTTGCCGATCGCCCGTCGTCATGCCTAGGTAAGATCTACAGAGTCGATCTGATTTGTATGACTCTCACCCTAAATCCCGCTCCCAGAACAGGAGAGGGAGTTGACAATTCGGCGTGCCTTGGTGTCTTGGTCTTGAAATATAGATGGCTTCATAAATTGTCCTCAATTGCTGTGTAGTCCATGTTCCCGATCGCTTCCTTACTGATCCCTGGCTACGGTTGTTGCCTGCTGAATCTACCGACGATCGCGCCTGCGATCGCACCGTTAACGTTACCACCGCCGGAAGACGTGCCAGAGGAAGTCCTACGCACGGAAATTATTACCGACGTGCGATCGCCGCTTACTGGAGAACCGATGAGTGCTGCCGATTATGCCGAATTCGAGGCCCAACAGCAGGAAAATCCCCATCCCGAACTCAGTCTCCCCTCGGAAGCCCGACATATTATCTTCCTACTCCAACTACGGCAGGCTCTGCGATCGATCTTGCCTTTTTAGCACTTTTAGGAGTGATTTGAAATCCTATCAGTTGGCTCAGGTCTATCTTTCAATAAATAAAACATCATGACACTCAAGGAAAAGCTGGTGCCGAACGCTGCTTAACTTAGGAATCTTTTCCTGCTTACGCCTGTGCGAACCAGTCGATGAGGGCTTGATTCACGGCATCGGGACATTCGTTATATAAACAATGCCCCGCCGCCCCAAAGGTTTGTAGGGTTAACTGGGGAGACAGGGGCAACCACTGACGGGCTAACTTCAGGGGCACCACCCGATCGTGCTCTCCCCATAACAGCAAGGTAGGGCGGCTGAGTTGGGGCAACAGGGTTTGCAAACGAGGACTATAGTCGGATTGCGTGCTGGAACGAACGAGCCAACAAAATGCCCGGGCAGCCCCGCGATCGCGTGGGGGAGTTGTATAAACGTCCAACACGGTGGCATCCACGCGACTGGGGTCATGGTAGGCCATCTGGAGGCCAGACCGGATAAAACTAGGACGACGGATCATCTGGAAGAGGGGTTTGAGCAACACCGGTGAGGCAAATATCGCTTCGATCGCCCCCACCAGCGGGACTGCCCAGGGGGGCAAGGCCTCCTGACGGGCCGCCGGCAGGGTAAAGAGGACCAGCGATCGCACCATTTCCGGCTGGGTAACCGCCGTTGCCACCGCCACCAGGGCACCGAGGGAATGCCCCACCAGGAATACGGGCTGGCCGATCCAGGTTCGCCAAAATTCATAGACCTGCGTCGCCCACAGATCGACACCATAGACAGTTGCAGCTTTGCTGGAAGCCCCAAATCCCAAAAAATCCAGAGCATAGACCGGATGGGTTTGGGCGATCGCGGGCAGGTTAAAGCGCCACTGACCGATCGCCGCACCAAAGCCATGTAAAAACAGGACCGGTACCGCATTCGCCGTCGGTCTGGCTGGACGCAGAAACGTATACCGGACTCGCCAACCGCGCCAGAGCCAATCCCGTTGGTAACTGAGGGGTGGGGGAGCCAGACCAACGCCTCCAGAGAAAGAAGTTTCGCGCGCTGTCATCGTCATACTATCAATGCTGTATCAATGCTCACTGCTATATCAATGCCCACTAATCCCAGTTATGCTGAAATCTCAGCTATGGCGGTGTTGTGCAGCTATGCATCTGCTATCGGGTACCTTATGCCTCTAGTTCTAGCAGGTGAGGGGGAACCGTGACCAGGGATTCAAAGGCAGGCTTGGCGAAATAGAAGCCTTGGAAAAGGTGAATCCCCATTGCCCGTAGGGTCTGTAATTCGGCCTGACTCTCAACGCCCTCGGCGATGACATCACAGGCAATTTCTCGGCAAACGTGCATAATTCCAATGACGATCGCTCGTCGCACCTGATCTTCATCAATATTGCGAATAATCGCCATATCTAGCTTGATAATATCTGGCTGAAATTCGGCCAGTAAATTCAGACCCGAATAGCCTGCACCAAAATCATCGATCGCAGTCTTAAAGCCTAGCTTTTTATAGGCGGCAAAAATGCAATTGAGGTGTTCACGATCGTTAACCTTTTCGCCCTCTGTGACCTCAAAAATGATGTGATTGGCCGGAAAGCCATATTCCTGAGATGCCTGAAGCGTAGTGCGAATACAGGTTTCGGCTTGATACACGGCATTGGGCAGAAAATTGATCGATAGATAGGTATCCATCCCCAACTGGGCCGCCAGTTGAATCGCCTTCACCCGACAGGCTTGATCAAAGCGATAGCGGTTCTCCTCATTGATTTGGGCCAGGATGGAACTCGCCGGTTCGTTGGCCGTCCCCCGGACTAACGCCTCATAGGCAAAAATTTTCCTGGTCTGCACATCCACAATCGGCTGGAAGGCCATGCTGAAGTCAAAACCTAAATCAAGCTGATGACCACACCCCTGACAATCAGGAGTTAGAGACTGTGTATGCCTGACCATAGTCAAATTTCCTATACATCCCCAAAATGCCCTGAAAATAATCTGTTCTGGTACAGTAAACCTAAATGTTGCAACGTTGGTAGTAACGACTTTAGTTGTTGTCGGCTAATGCCCGCCCTACAAACTGTTCAGAATTTACTTTCTGGGCTACGAGGGTGTCTCCCAGGAAGGATCGGCAGATCACGATCGTACCTCAGTGAGCCTACGCCAGAACTGCACGAGCGAGCGCTGGAATTATACCCAAGGTTCATCCGTCAATATCCTGCAAACCTTCCGTAAATATTCCGGATCAAAGTATGCGCCTGCAGAGGGAGCAGGGATAGGTCTAGGCCAACGTTAAGGTAATGGCGAGATCATGAATGCCCCAAGCAGTGCTAGGAAGTCCGAAGGATAGCAGCGGCTGTCGGGCGATCGGGACTCCCCCTGTTCAGAACCCAGTCCTTCCTCTATTATGGGAGACGCCCAGACAAAAGGTTACGTTTTTTATCCTTTATTTAAGGTATTTATCTCCCTCAGGTTCTATGTCCAGTTTTACCGCTGTTGCTATTCCCCCTGAGCCGCTGGCGGTTGCCTCTGTGCTCGGCTTGCCGGTCCATCTTGCGGCTGACTATGGGCAATGGCTGGGGGCCTGTCTCAAGGCGGGCCAAGGGGCGCATGTGGTCACGCTCAATGCTGAGATGACGATGCAGGCGACCCAAGATCCCCAACTGGCTGCCATTATTCGTCGGGCGGAGCTGGTGGTGCCCGATGGGGCCGGGGTGGTTTTCCATTTGCGCCTGCGCGGGCAATGGATACAGCGCACCCCTGGGATTGAGTTAGCAGCGGATTTCCTCCGGCAGGTGGGCCACTGGCAACGCGAGACGCCAGCTCGCCGGGATGGCCACAGTGCTTATCCGATCGTATTCTATGGCGGGAAACCGGGGACAACAGCGGCGGCAGCCGCCTACTGGGAACGTCGCGTGCCGGGGCTGACGATCGCCCTGACCCAACATGGCTATCTTTCTGCCGCCGAACAGGCAACCTTTCACCAACAACTGGCCGACCTGCAACCCCGCGTGATTCTGGTGGGTTTGGGGGTACCGCGCCAGGAGGTCTGGATTGCCCAACAGCGATCGCTGTGTCCGGATGCGATCTGGATTGGCGTGGGGGGGAGCTTTGATATCTGGGCGGGGGTGAAGGTGCGCGCACCCTTGTGGTTCCGTCGCTATCATTTGGAATGGCTCTATCGCCTGTACCAGGAACCGTGGCGTTGGCGGCGGATGTTGGCCCTGCCCCAGTTTGCCCTGCAATCCTTGGGGGATTATCTGGCCACTGCCGTAGCAGCGGTGGTCAGGGGGTAGGGCTGCGCAAGCACTCTCATCTGCTGTAAAATGTTAGTTTTGCAGTCAATACGAGATTAGGATCGGACTCATGGGACGCCAATGCCAACTGACCGGGAAAAAGGCCAATAATGCTTATGCCGTTTCCCACTCCCACCGACGCACCAAGAAGCTTCAGGAAGTCAATTTGCAGTGGAAGCGGGTCTGGTGGCCGGAAGGGAAGCGCTGGGTGAAGCTCCGGATTTCTACGAAGGCGATTAAAACCCTCAACCAAAAGGGGATCACTGCCTTTGCGAAGGAATCGGGGATTGATTTAAATCACTGTTGATTGTTCAACGGGAAGCTAAGCGGCATTGATTTAAATCACGGTTATGCGATCGCCGCAAGGGGTACGCTTCAACTTAAATACCTTGAATATAGAGTCTGGGCAGGAAACCGCTGTAAGAATCCGCAAGGGAAAGTGGGGACCTGCCCTGTTCGGTATTGTAGGTAATTAGCACTACGAGGGATGAGGGAAATGACCGATGAAAGAACCGCAGTAAAGTTACGACACTAGCCTGCAACCCGGTGTGATTGGGATGGGTGAAGCGCTCTGTTTTTTTGGCTGGGCACGATCGCTTAATAAGCCATTGGGGGTATCCTCTACCTACTGACTGATGCTTTCTTCATCAAAATTTCATTATTTTGGGAGGTGGGCGATGAAGGAAAGCCAGATCTTATTGATGTATTTACCTTTAGGGAGAGTCGTTTCGCAAAATTTTCCGTTAACCTACGGAAGGGGTTTGCATTTTAACGATGGCAATGTCGTATTCCTACGGGTGAAGCTCCCAGAAGGCAAATGCTACCACTAGGGTGGTGCCCCTGTGATGGGCTTTTTCGAGTCACCTTTTGTGAAAATCTGGTGAACTTCTGCCGAGGCACCGATTCAGGTGGGAGTACCCATTGAGCTTGATTTTCAGTTAATTACCATCATTACTGCTAGCATCCGGAAAGATCGTATTATGTCGAACCGCAACTCCAGGAAATCCCTATCCCCCGCCCAACCACAGGAAATCCGGCAGCAACACTGGCTGCTACGGTTTTGGCTAATTCACTATCGTGCTTCTACTGCGCCTTCCCGATCGCCGGTGGCCACGAGCAGTGGTTTTGTGTTACCGACGATGATCTTTGTGCTGTTGGCGACGGTAATGGTGATGGGGGCGATGATCTTCCGGTCCTACAATCGCACGACCCAAGTGGCGGGCCAACGACAACAGGCCGCGATCGCCAATGCTGCAACCCCCGCGATCGAACGGGCCAAGGCCAAACTGGAGTATATGTTCACCAAGGATGCGCGGTTACCAGCAGGGCGGATTCGGGACGATCAAATTGCGGGAATTCTCCTGAATAATGGTCAGGGGGGGACGGCTATAGCTGACCAGGATCTCTACAAGCTGCCGGATGAAGAGTGGGTAACGGAGCAGCAAATTAACCTGGATTTTAATCAGGATGGCACGATCGGGAGTAACTCCGCCACAGCGGCTCACCGGGTGCCGCTGTGGCGGTTTAATGATCCGGCGACCAATAGCACGATCGTCTACGGTATTTTCTTTAATGTGGCTCGTCGCAATGGGACGACGTTGGTAAGCAGTGTTTATGCGGATGAGACGAGCAATACGCCGGCAGGTATTGCTAAGCCCAATAATTTGATTGTGCGGAATGGTCCGATCGCGGCGGCTCCGGCCTGCGGGGCAAGTGCTGGTGGCAGTGGTGGCGATATTCTGCCCTCAGATGGTTGGTTTAACGTTGGCTCGACGGGGAACAGTAAGCGGGCCTTTCAGGTGATGGCGATCGCGGTGCCGTCAGATCTAACGAACACTAGCACCAGTGCAAGTCGGGTGAATCCGGCGATCGCGACGTTGCAATATCAACAGGATCGGGAAATCAGACCAGGGAATACCTACGGGGCCTGGTTCCGCTACGACCTGGAAATTTTCCCTGGCCCGAATTTTAACTGGAATGGCCGCACCTACTCCGCGGGGAGTACCTTCATCACCTCCAATAATGGTTTTACCTCGTACCTGATCAGTTCTCCCCGTTCCTGCTACTATATGCCGGTGGAGAACTCGGAAATAGCCTCTGGGGGGTTGTTTGCCATTGGCTCAATGCGGGATAACAACTGGAATACCAACACAGCAGTGACGATTCACCTGCATCCGGGGTCGCCGGTCGATCCGGTTAATGCTGCTAATAATGGCTATGTTGTGGTCACAGAGGCCAATGATGCGGTGGACGAAACGGACATTGACCCGATCGTCCTAGCGGCAAATCCGGTGGAAATAGTCACTCGTGATAAAACTCTGCCGCGGGGTGTTGCCGACTATGCCAGTAAGATTGCTACCAACTGGTCAACAAATCTTCTATCGCAGAGACAGCGGGTGGTTGTGAACAAGACTATCTGCCCACCCTATGTGGACGATCTCTATCGGGCGGATAACCGCTATGGACCGAAACCCAGCTACAGTCGATCGGTCCAGGTGGGGGGTGAATGTCAGGCCGAAGCCTTCACGCAGGAACAGGGCAGTATTGCGACTGATCCGGACTTAATTCGGGACCAGCCCGATCCCGATCCGGTGACGGGGCAACCGGGGGATCCGGCGAAGGTAGGGTTGGATGGCTACTGGGAACGGCGGGCCATGAATGAGGGCCTGCGGATTGTGGTGGGTGAACGGCTGGAGTTGGGGAATATGCATGGCTGGCAGTCAGCTGCCAATGCGAATGATCCCAATGCCGATCCCCTGAATCCCCCCCCCGCCAATGCGGCCACGGGTAGCTCCCTGGCGGGCCGTGAGCATGAGCAACGCCAGTGGCGCACCCTGCGGGATAACTTGGCAGCAGTCCAGGCAATGGCGGTGTACCACACGGCTAGCAATACCCCCCAGTTCCCGATTGCCTGTGTGGCCCTGACTGCTCATCCAGGTACGCAACAAACCATTACCGACAGCACCAGGTTTACACGTCCCCAATTCCCCGATAATACCTTTATGGCGGCTACCACCAGTACAGGGGTTCCCAATGTGTATACGGGCTTTTTGAACGGGAAGGGTACAAATGGTTGGGAGTTTAACCCCCCAGGGCCGGATGGTACGGAGGCGGGCTTCCGCACGGCGATCGACAATCCTAGCAGTCCGTTGAATAAGGCGCTGACCAACCTGGGCTATATGGCGGGCGATCGCTATGGTGCTTTCCCACCGCAGCAGGATTCCTATGCTTCACCGGCGACGGCGGCGGTGCCTAACCTGCCAGTAACACACCCCTTCCCGCTCCTGACCATGTGGGGGAATTTCTCGAACCTGCGCCAGATCATGAACCGGCTGAATGGGCTTCAGGGTGAGACCAATATTAACTACAACGACCTCAGCCCTGCCGACAAAACGACGCTCCATACGGCAGCTTGCACGATTCAGATGTTGGCCCACAATCTGCGGATCGAGCAGGATATCTTTACGGCTGCTGGTAATATTTCCGGTGGGGAATGGACGAGCAGCTTTAACTCCGATATTAAACAGAAGCTCCTCAACTTTACGCCTTCTGGGGGCAGTGCGGGTTATGGCTCGATCATAGGGAAGAAGCCCAGCGATGGCACCGTCATTATCTGCAAAGATAGCGATACGGGCAACACCCAGTGGCCAAAACCCAACGACGATCCGACGGATTCCTTTTTCCTGGCGGGTGATCCGGGCTGCCCATTAACGACTAATTTCCTCAATCCCAGTCACCCTGATTACTTCGGTAATTACTTCAGCAAGTTCAAACTGGAGGATTGGATTGATGCCCTTGAAATTATGAAAACTTATGGGAATGCGACGCAAGCGGCCACCTATACAAAGATTATTAATGGCTTGAAGCAATCGATTGTCGGTTTGGCGGTTATTCGCGATCGTCGCTTGGGATTTAATACCACTGGCTCGATCACAGGCAATATCAGTGGTGCTTACGACCCTGCGTCCGGGGTTTTTACTGTACCAGGGACTAACTGGGGTAATTTCCCGCAGCATACTCAAATTAAACTCGCCTGTGATCCGGCGACGTTGGGGGGGAACACCACGATTACCGTTGATGATCCCTTCGCGCCCAATCTGAACCAAGAGGCGGGTCAATTGGGTTGGGCGTTTATTTATTGTGGGGCTTCTAACCCCCCGCGCTATCCGGCCCTGTATTATCTTTTCCCATTGCAGGGGTTGGACCATGATCATGATGGTTTAGGGGCCAATGATGCCCAACCCGCCACTGAACCCTACATTGAGTCGAGCTATATCCAACATGCGGCGATTAATGGCAACAGCACCAATGGTGGCTACATTTATCAAGCCGTTGACCCAGCCGAAATTGCCCTCTCGCCGCGGCTCCCGGCGAATTGGCTCCTGCCCAATACCACCACGGCTACTGGGCGGATCAACCCTATTGTAGATGCCTACACCGCAACGGGGACGAACACCAATCGCTATCTGGCTTTCCTGGATAAGGGGATGTTCAATGGCCGGGAAATGATGGGCGTGCGTGTTCTGGATATTGACCTTGACCTCCTGCGGCGCACAACCACCAGCGGCGCTCCCTTTAATGCCTCCCTCGCGCAAAGCTGGCTGTCGAATACGGGGATTGTCTATGCCTTCCGGGAAGATGCCAGACGGGAAGATGCGATCGCCCGGCCCCGGGGTGTCCCCCCCTCGACGAACGTCACCTTTGCTGACTGTGACCAGGTTTATGCCCCTAGCGGTACAGCCGAACTATTCACGACCAATTGCCGCATGGACGCCTTTGGCACAAACCCGAAAGATCCTCCCCTGTACTTGAGCAATAACACCTACAGTCAGGGCATTAGCATTAAGCCGGTTGACTTCTTTGCTGACCCCGATCGGCGTCCCCACGGCTTCCGCCTGCGCAACGGGGCTGACCTGCGCCGTATCCCGGCTCCGCCGACGGATTTCCAAATGCGGGGCTTGTCCTTCGTCTCCGACAATCCGGTCTACATCATGACCGACAACAACGAATTCAATGCCCATAAGTCGGGGAATACCTTGATCGAAGAATTTACTCAACTGCTCCTCGATGCCTGGGGGTTCGCCCAGTTCTATAACAACCGTACCACCCTCAACTCGCCGCCCTTCGCCGCCGTCAACGACCAATGGCGACCCACCGAAATCCTCGCCGATGGCATCACGATTCTTTCCCGCACCTTCGTCGATGGCTGGATTGTCCAGGGTATTCGGGGTGTGGGTTCCTACCGTTCTCTCAACAGCCCCCGACATAATGGAGACCCCACTATTGTCGGTGGCCTGCTCTCCTATGGGGTGACGGCAAATATCCCCTGGCTGCGGGAGGATGGCCGCTTCTCGCGCGATCTTGATCCGACATCACCTCTGGCATCACTATTCCCCATATCACCATCACCCATATCACCATCACCCATCAAGATTTCCCGGCGCGGCTTCCCCATGTATTGCAAGCGGGATATGAATGGCAATAACAATACGACTGACGCGGTGGATATGCCCCCCCCGGCCCAAGACAACATGAAAACCTGCACAGAGTTAGGCGGTACGCCCCAGGAATTTGGCCGTGAGGTGCCTGACAATGGCCCGCGCCCTGCTACCAACACCAACCGCTCGTTCATTACTTTTTCTACTAACAAGCCCCTACAATCTGCGGCGGCGAACCAACGTGTCAACGCTATGTTGATTAGTGGGATTACCCCCTCCCGTGTCCATAATGCCTATGGGGGGATGCACAACTTCCCCCGTTTCCTTGAAACCTGGGGCAATCTGTATATCAGCGGTACCCTCATGCAACTGAGTTTCAGTAACTATGCTACCGGGCCGTTCGACCAGGATAGCTGGGAACCCGGTAGCAACCCTAGTTCGGATGAAAACCTCAAATACTACAATGCACCTACCCGCCGCTGGGGGTATGATGTCGCGTTGCAGTATGCGCCCGCAACGCCGGTATCCCTACGGATGGCGGAGTTAACGCGATCGCGGGATGAGTTCTATCGGGAGCTATCGGCCACTGACCCCTATGTGTGTGTGCTACGAAAGGCCATTAACTTCCCCTGTAATTAAAAGGAGCGGTCTACCTGGAGGTCGATCATGAAACACGCAGTCCAATCCCCATCTACTGAGTCGGGCTTTAGCCTTCTGGAACCGCTCGTGGCGATCCTGATCCTGGCGGCAGTTATGGCTGCTTTGACTCCGCCAATGGTGCTGGCGATCGCCACACGGGTGAAAACGTTCCGGGTTGAGCAGGCGATCAAGGTAGCTCAGTCTGAGGTCGATCGCAACCGACGTTTGATCGATCGTGAAATCACAGCCTCTGCCCTTAACCTCAAGTTGCCCCCTGCGGCCACCCCCAACACGGCTAATCCCCAAGACATTGGTGCTCCTACCAGCAGCACGCCGAGTTGCACGAATGGTATACCCACCACACCCCAAAGTTGGTGTGCAATCCCCAACCCTGCAGGCGGTGCGCCTATCCTTGGGATGCAAGTTTTTCGGACCCAGATATTTAACCTAGATGGCACGAGTGGGTTTACTGCCAGTAAACTGCCAGTTGCCTACCGCATGGGGGTCCGCGTCTACCCGATCCAGGCCCTCCAGCAAAACGCCGGTAATCTCCAGGAAGAAGTCAGCAGCCTCTCCCTGAGTCCTGGCACCCAATCCCTACGGGCACCCCTCGCCGTTCTCTATGCGCCGATCGCCCGCAGTGACTTCAGCACCACCAACGAGTCTGCCCTCCGACGCATCTGTGTCCTCAATAACGCCGGGAGTACCACTAACTGCCCTCTTAACTAGACTCCTCTTCCCCCTCGTCATGCCCTCCTACTCTCCTGCCACAACCATGACTACCCACCGCTGGCATCTCCTCCTGCGCACCCTGCTCCTGACGCAGCAGCCCACCCCCCCGCAAGCCGCGAAAGACCAGACGGCTAAAGGGTTTACTGTCATTGAGCTTCTGATCGGGGCCTTCATTGGCTTTATGGCCCTCTCTGGCCTGCTCTACCTCATGACCCAAGTCCTCCAAACTGAGCAACGCGATGTCGCCCGTGTCGAAGCCCAGCAGGAGATGTCATTGGCGCTGAACTTCATTCGTGAAGAGTTACAGGAGGCGATCTACGTCTATCCAGGCGGCTGCCTCAATACCCTTGTCAGCAGCGATTGCCCCGCCCGCACCACCACCCTCACCGCAGGCGTGGGCCTACCTGACGGTAACACGAATAATATCCCCGTCCTGGCTTTCTGGAAGCACGAACAACTACCCTATGCCACCACTGATCCGCTGCCAGCCGACTGTACCACGCTTCCGACCAGTGCGCAGGGGGAATGCACCTCTGCCCGTGTTGCCCGTAATGCCATGACCCTGGTGATCTATACCCTGCGCCGCAACAATGATACCACCCTGTGGCAGGGGCCGGCCCGCCTGATGCGCTATCAACTCCGCAAGTATGCTAGCCTGTCAACCCCAACGGCGATTGCCACCAACTACGCCAATGACCCCAGTGATCCCAACTTTCTCACGTGGGTTTGCCAGAATGGCACGGTGAGCAATGGTTGTAATATTGCCAATAATGGCAGTGTTTTGATTGACTCTGTAGACTTCTGGCCAACGGCCACTGCACCAACGAATAGTTGGCCTTGCCCCAACAACCCCACCACCGACCCCGGCAACAGCTATAGCCGATCGCCCCTCAATCCGGCGATTAATGCAAGCGATGGGAGCGACAGCTTCTATGCCTGCATTGCCAAACCCCCTACCCAGGAAACCTCGATCGACTTTATGCAAGATGTCCAGGTCTTCCTGCGAGGGAATGCGGTTACCCGTGCGGGCCTCCCGGCCAATAGCCGTCCCCCCAGTTATCTCCCCCGCCTAGACACTCGTGTCCAAGTCCGCAGCGCTTTCCGCCGTACTCCCCCTACCCTCAACTAAGGCGCATTGATCATGTTATCTACCCAAAAGCGACCTGTCCCTGCCTCGGCTACGGCAGGCTTTACCTTAATCGAACTCATCGTTGTCGTGGTGATGTTAGGGGTGCTTGCCACGCTGGCTGCCCCCGCTTGGCAAACGGTGATGAATCGTCAACGGGTGGCTGTGGCTCAGCGGGATGCCTTGGCGGCAATCCGGGAAGCCCAAGCCAATACACAACGGGATGTTCGCCCCTGGCAAGCCTGTTTCCGTACTAACAATAACCGGGTTGAAGTGCTGGTCCACCCGATCGCACCGCCGAATAATCCGCTGAACTGTCCTACCAACAGTCCCGGTTGGCGTTACCTGGGGGGTGAAACCTCTAAAGACGTTCAAATCTTAGCCAGCAACACTAATCTGCCTCTGCGCAATGGCATGCCGAGTGTCCGCTTCGACTTTAATGGCCGTTTAAGCGCTGAGGGGGCGGCTACGGGCACGATCGTCGGTAACAGTGAACGAATTACGTTTGCGCCCAGAGGCCAGTCAGGACCTCGCCGTTGTGTGATCTTGCCCAGTATTCTGGGGGCGGCGCGATCGGCCCGCGATGCTGCCTGCAATCCGTAATATCTCCCTCTTTCCCTTTAGGTGAGAAGTGAGGAGTGAGAAATGAGAAGTAAGGTAAGAAGGAAGGCTCTCTTTTTCGGGTTGACTGACCAATTTTTGCCCCTCATCCCTAAATCCCTTCTCCCACAAGGGGAGAGGGGACTTTAACCCTAACTTCTGGCCCGATAAGCAGCTCGCCCATCGATTGAGGGGTTGGGGGGAGGGCAGTTCGAGTTTTGTCAGTCAATCAGCATCAACAACCAACAACACTTAAAGTTTTGATGAAGTAATGCCGTCAGGGCCAGGAAATTTTGATAAAGTCAGGGTTGGATAGCCGCTATCGATCCTGATCAACCGATCGGGTTGATTTCGATAGATCGGGATGCTTCCCGATCCGGGAGAGGCTTATTAACTTCAGTATTGCTAACTTCAGTATTGACGACTGTATCTACCCCACCTCAATGACCGTAACCCTACCATGGCAGCAACTGTGCCAACCGCCCTCTTCCAAGTTGTCTACTACCGGGTTTACCCTCATTGAAAGCTTAGTTGTGGTTGTGATCTTGGGTATCCTAGCTGCGATCGTGGCCCCCACCTGGAAGACTCTCCTCGATCGTCAGCATGTCAACGCGGCGCAGCGGGAAATCCTAGCCAGTTTTCGTGAAGCCCAGTTTAATGCCCAACGAGATCTGCGGGACTGGCAGGTTTGCTTCCGTACCCAAAACGGACGGGTGGAAACCCTGGTTCATGCCCAAACCCAAAGCGATCCTATCGGTTGCCCCACCAATGATCCCCGCTGGCATCCCCTCGCTGGTGAAGTTTCCCAGACGATTCAAATTGCCAACGCGACCCTGCCACTGCGTAATGGTTATCGTAGTTCCCGTTTTCTCTTCAATGGCCGGATCACTGGGGCTGGTGCAACGGGCAGTAGTTTGGGAACCGGCAGAATTGTGATTACCCCCAAGGGCCAAGTGGCCCCCAAACGCTGTGTCTTTATCTCAACTATTTTAGGGACAACCCGATCGGCCAAGGGAGAACAATGCAATTGATGCGTGCAACTAATGCGATCAATGGCAAGGAGAAGGAGGGAGAGAGGAAACATAGCCGCTGCTCCCTCTGTGAGGAGATGAGGATCGTTGGCGGTATAAATCCGGAAGCGCCGAAGGGCAGGTAGATTGCCTGCCCTTTCTAAAGCCTCAAGCTTTCTAGTTGGCAACTATTCCGCTTCCGCCGTCGCCAGGGTTTCCGTGCTACCCCGGTTGCGACGATAGGTCAGCGAGTTGAACAATACCTGACCAATCGCCTTGATCAGATTACCTTCCAACTCCTGGAACATCTTCATATTCATGCCAAAGGCGTCATTCGCTTCCTGCACAATGCGATCGGCAGTCGCTTGGTCAATGTCTAGTTCATCCAGACGTTGGCGATAGAGTTGCTTGAACGCCTTCTCGTCAGAAATCGCCGTGAATTCATAGAAGGCTGTCCCTTCCCCTTCCGGCAGGTTCATTGCCCGTTGGGCAATCCCTTTCAGAATTTGCCCCCCCGACAGATCACCCAAATAGCGGGTGTAGGAATGGGCAATCAAGAGTTCCGGAGCCGTTGCCGATACTTCGCGAATCCGGGCCACATAGGCTTGCGCGGCTTCTGAAGGCGCGACTTCCTCCCGCCAGTTCGCCCCAAAGTAGTAGTGGAGGTCCTGTTCCAGACTCTGCTTGCGGTTCAGTTGCGGGAAATAAATTTTCGAGACGATCGGGTGCTGACTGTGGCGCTCCATCTCCTCTTCCATTGCGGTGTAGACGAAGTAGAGATTAGCCGTCAGCTTCCGATAGGAGGACTTTTCCACCGTCCCCTTGAGGAAACACTTTACAAAGCCCACATTCTCCGCCATTGTGTGGGACTTCTTGGTGCCTTCGCGCAACTGTGTTGCTAGATTAATGCTCATGCTAACGTTCCAACCCTAGTAAGCCAATAATAAGCCAATCATGAATAGGCTGGTGGGGACGACCCCAACCTTTTGATAGTTCACCTAAACTGCTAGCGTAGACGCTTATGCTGAGACTTTTCATTAAGTTTTCTAAAACTTAACCTTATCGCTGTCAGTGAAGGGTCAAGCAGGCCGCATTGGTTACCAGATCTGTTACCAAATCTGTGCTCACGGCTTCGGTTTTGGTAAGGAAAATGCGTCAAATGTAAAGATATGTGAATAAATCCTTAACACTGGAAATATTACCTGCTGCTCACCCCCCACTGCTCACTGCCCAGTGAAGTCAGTTCTACCCACCCCTGTGGAAGTCCAACCATGCACGATCGCACCCTCAGCCTCCAGGCCGACGATCTCAGCCTGTTAACCGACCTCTATGAGCTAACAATGGCCGCCTGCTACGTGGGCGAAGGGATCGATCAGCGGCCCGCGAGTTTTGAACTCTTTACCCGCGACCTCCCTCCCCACTGTGGCTACCTGATCGCGATGGGTTTGGCCCAGGCTCTTACCTACCTGGAGCAACTGCACTTCACCCCTGCCCAGATCGCGGCCCTTCAGGCCAGCGGGGTGTTTACCTATGCGCCCGATCGCTTCTGGTCCTTGCTGGCCGAAGCCCGGTTTACTGGGGATGTGTGGGCCGTCCCCGAAGGCACGGTGATCTTTGCCAATGAGCCTCTCCTGCGGATTGAGGCTCCCCTCTGGCAGGCCCAACTGGTGGAAACCTACCTGCTCAATATCCTTAACTACCAAACCCTGGTGGCAACTCGCACCGCCCGGATTCGCGATGTCGCCGGTCCGACGGCCACTCTCCTGGAATTTGGTACTCGGCGGGCTTTTGGTCCCCAGGCGTCTTTACTGGCTGCACGGGCTGCCTTGGCTGCGGGGATGGATGGTACCTCCAATGTCTTAGCCGCCCTTAAGTTGGGGGAATGTCCCCAGGGCACGATGGCCCACGCCCTCGTTATGGCGATCGCGGCCCTAGCGGGGGGCGAAGATGACGCCTTTACCGCTTTCCATCGCTACTTTCCCCAGGCTACCCTCCTGATCGACACCTACGATACGATCGCTGCCGCCCAACGCCTAGCTGCCCAGCTTGCCGCAGGCAACCCCAACCTGAAGGGCGTGCGCCTCGACTCTGGGGATTTGGCCAGCCTCTCGCGTCAGGTACGTGCCCTGCTACCGACGGTACGCATCCTGGCCAGTGGTGACCTGGATGAGTGGGAAATTGAACGGCTCCTGGCCGCTGGGGCTTGTATTGATGGCTACGGTATTGGGACTCGCCTCGTAACTGGATACCCGGTGAATGGTGTTTACAAATTAGTTGAGATTGACGGGATTCCCGTGATGAAGGAATCTAGCCAAAAGATTACCTACCCCGGTCGCAAGCAGATTTTCCGTTGTCTTGACCCCTACCGCGATCGCCTGGGGCTTGCGGCTGAACCTCCCTTGACCGGAGAAGTGCCCCTGCTTCAACCCGTCATGCGCCAGGGCCAGCGCCTATCCGACTTTGAAAAACAATTTCCTGACACGATCGCGGCGATTCGGGACCGCACAGCAGCCAGTGTGGCCCAGCTTCCTGCCACAATCCGTCGGCTCACCCAGCCCGCTACTGCCCCTGTTACCCTCTCGACTGGCCTGGATGCCCTAACCCAAACGACCCGACATCCCTAGTGGACTGTCCTGCTTCAAAGGATGGGGCGTCAGTTGGTGGCCAGCCAAGGCCAGGTGGGGTCGCCTTAGGACTTAATCACCTTGTATAAAATCTGCACTAATAGTAATAATTGCTGTTTATTAAAGGCTTTAATCAGTACCTGCGCAGCGGCCCTGGGTTCGAGGGGGACCGTGATGTATTGGGGTTGGGCTGGTTCCAGGGTGGGTGGTACCGCTAGCTTCTGAAGGCTAGGACTGGCGGTAATTTCGGCCCCGCGACCCGCCTGTAGGAGATCCCCCCCCTGTTTCAGATCCTTAACGACCAAGGGAGCCAGGGTGGCGTAGGAATTATTCGGATTCGCGATCGCGACCTTAGCGGTTTGGATCAGGGTTTGCCAGGTTCCAGTATTGGCTGCGACCTGGGATAAGCGATCACATAGCCCCACTAATTGCTGACGGTTTTTGGGGGTTGCTGTTTGCTTAAACAGGGGTAGCATTTCCCGCAGCAGGGCCGTAACAGCGATCGCATAGTTGCTTACGGGTTTAGGCGCGGGTGCGGGCGCGGGTTTAGGCGCGGATTTAGGCGCGGGTGCGGGCGTCGGGGTCACCGGGGCACCCCCACCCACCAAGGCATCTAGGTATGCCTGAAGCTGAGTAAAGGTCGGTTCTATCGCCTGCACCGCCTGTTCACCCTCTTCTTCCCGGAGGCCAAAGGGACCCTGGAGTTTATCCACCAGATCCTTGAGCGTATCAAAGCCAGTGAGAAACAGAGTTTCGACCTGCTGATCGACACTGACCGGCGTTTCCTTCAGCACCTTAAGGCAATCCTCCAGCCGGTGGGCCGTTTTCTGGATACTGGTGAATCCCAACATTGCAGCCCCCCCTTTGATCGAATGGGCTGCTCGGAAGACCTCATTCACCCGCTCGGCATCTTCCACGGTTGCCTGCAAACTCAACAGTCCTTGTTCCAGGGTTTCAAGGTGTTCCTTGGCCTCTTCTAGGAAGTAACCGATAATTTTTTGCTTATCGTCCGACACTGCCCTATTCCTCCCAATAACCGGACTCTCTGCCCCAGCCCTAGCTTCTACCGCCAGTGACGTTCGCGGGTCCTATGATCGTATCCAATCCTATTCACACAATCCTATGCATAGGACACACCCATAACTTCCGCCGTTAACTTCCGCTGTTGATACCTCCCAGCGATGCTGACGACCTCAGCAGTGCTGACAAGCCTAGCGATGCTGAACTGCTAAGTTTGATGACCAGCTTAACCAAGTTTGCTGGCAAATACCTAGGGAAGTCAAAAAAATGCACGGAAATCTGCCCCAGACCCCCTAGTAAGGCCGATCGGAGGGCGATCGCCCTAGTGGGAAATGAACGGGGCGTGAGGCAGGCGCGATCGTTATGTCATAATTTTTAACGTGTACTTTAAGGAAAGTAGCCCCGACACGGCTAAGTGGGAGTCATGACCTCTGAGACGGTAGAGACAACCGCCCCCGATCGGTATGAATGCCGATCCTGCGGGTATGTATACGAACCCAGCGCGGGAGACAGCAGCCAGCAGGTGTCACCCAATACCTTGTTTACGGATCTTCCGGCTAACTGGCGATGTCCCGTGTGCGGCGCACGCAAAAATGCCTTTAAGAATATTGGTCCCCAGGGTACCCCTTCCGGCTTCCAAGAGAATCTCAGCTACGGCTTGGGGGTGAATACCCTCACGCCTGGGCAGAAAAATCTGTTGATTTTTGGGGGGCTGGCCCTGGCTTTTTTCCTGATGCTGAGCCTGTATGGCCTCCAATGAGGGTCTGTCGAGGCCGCGTTAATGATCTGTCCAGGAGTACGATCGTGAGAAATCTGTTAAAAATCGTAACATTTTGCCTAAGCTTGCTGTTGTGTGTGGCGTGTAATCCCGCCTACCTCCCCCCCCTGGATAATAACCCCTGGCAAGTGATCCAACTCCCTACGGACACGACGCCCCAGGATATCAGCTTTACCGGTAATCCCCAGCATGGTTGGTTGGTGGGGAGTAATACTTCCCTGTTTGAAACCCTGGATGGGGGGCAGACCTGGCAGGAACGGCGTTTAGATTTAGATGAAAAATTTACCTTCACCTCGGTGAGCTTTGCAGGTAACGAAGGCTGGATTGTCGGGGAGCCGTCGATCCTCCTGCATACGGGGGATGGGGGGCAGTCTTGGACGCAGATCAGTTTGAGTAGCCGTTTGCCCGGATCGCCTAGCAAGATTCAGGCATTGGGACCGGGGAAAGCAGAAATGACCACTGATGTGGGGGCCATTTATCAAACGACGGATGGGGGCCAAACGTGGCAGGCCCTGGTTCAGGAAGCGGTGGGCGTATTCCGCAATCTGGCCCGATCGCCCGATGGTCGTTATATTGCCGTCTCGTCCAGGGGCAGCTTCTACTCCATTTGGGAACCGGGCCAGCAACGGTGGCAACCCTATAACCGCAGTTCTTCGCGGCGGGTCCAAAACATGGGCTTTACACAAGAGGGCGGCCTGTGGTTGTTAGCACGGGGCGGGCAAATCCAATTTAGCCCAACCGGGGAGGAAGGCTCCTGGAGTGATCCCCTCACGCCTGAGTTTGCTACCAGTTGGGGCCTGCTTGACTTGGCCTATCGGACCCCGGAGGAAATTTGGGTCGTAGGGGGCAGTGGCAATCTCCTGTGCAGCCAGGATGGGGGCAAGACCTGGAAGAAGGATACGGCGGTCGAAGATGTTCCCTCAAACTTGAACCGGATTGTGTTCCTGAATGCTAATCAGGGCTTTATCTTGGGGCAGCGGGGGATTCTTCTGCGCTACCAGTCGGCCTAAATTGAGTGGACGGATGTTGCGGAAGGAGGGCTACAGAGTAACAAGAGTATTAGATAATGGGATCTGAATTCTTATAAAACCTGAAGAGAGGAGGTTTTTACATGGCTGGTACGACGGGTGAACGGCCCTTTTCGGACATTGTTACGAGTATCCGCTACTGGGTGATTCACAGCATTACGATCCCTGCCTTGTTCATTGCTGGTTGGCTGTTTGTCAGCACGGGTTTGGCCTATGATGTCTTTGGCACACCCCGTCCGGATGAGTATTTCACCCAAACTCGCCAAGAGTTGCCGATCGTCTCTGATCGCTTTGAAAGCAAGAAGCAAATTGAGCAGTTTATGAAGTAGTCGGCTCAAGGGTCGCTGCTAATGTTACTGAGCGTTGATCTGTCCTTTTGTGCATATAACTATGGTCAGCAATAATCCTAATCAACCCACGTCCTATCCAATTTTTACGGTTCGCTGGCTAGCGGTGCATACCCTGGCTGTGCCCACGGTTTTCTTCCTCGGCGCGATCGCCGCAATGCAGTTTATTCAACGGTAAACAAGGAACTCATGGCAGACCGTTCTCCAAACCCCAACCGGCAACCGGTAGAGCTGAACCGGACTTCGCTCTATTTGGGCTTGCTCTTGATCTTTGTGCTAGGGATTTTATTCTCCAGCTATTTCTTTAACTAATGTTGATCACTTGGGTGGGCCTGCGGCGATGGCTAGATAACGGATTCTCCTGAAGTCCTAGTGGTCTAGCCACAATGGGGTCCCCCTAAACGGCAGTCTGGAAAGATTAGGTCTCCTCGTAATGTCTAGAGGATACTGAGCAGTTGAGTTGGTTTTAGATCTTGTTAGGAGGTAGATGCAATGCTTCAGTCAGGTAGAATTCCCCTCTGGTTGGTGGCCACGATCACTGGGTTAGGAGTGATCGCCGTTGTTGGGCTGTTTTTCTACGGTGCGTATGCCGGTCTTGGTTCATCGATTTAGCAATCACTAGCGATCACTGGTAACTTGTGGCGTGCTATAGGTTTTGAAGATCGCGTTAATCTACTCATTAAGCATCGTGGGGCCTACAAGCCCCATTTTTGCTGGGTGTTGACTGGAGGGATCGAAGCGTTGTGTGTGCCTGCCATCAACTGCGCAGGGTGACCCCAAACTTCTCAACCAGGGCGTCGCGCACTGCTTGATGGGTTGTTTCCACTTCCGCATCGGTCAAGGTGCGATCGCTGGCTCGATAGATCAGCCGAAAGGCTAAACTGCGTTGGGCAGCCATTGTCCCCAACTGGGCTGGGCTGGCCTCTCCCCGATATTCGTCAAATAACTCAATGCCTGCGAGTAGGGGTTTACCCGCCTGTTTAATCACCCGTTCGAGATCGCGTACCGATACCTTGAGGGGGGCATAGAACGCAATATCGCGATCGGAGGCGGGATAGGTTGCATAGGGACGGAAACGGCGACTGATCGCCTCGTCTTCACACAGGGCATTCAGCAAGACATCTAGATCTAGCTCAAACACATAGACGGCATCGGGGAGATCCCGTGCTTGTCGGAATTGGGGATGGAGTTGACCAAACGTCCCCAGGCGTTCACCTTGAAGCCAGAGGGAAGCGGTGCGACCGGGATGGAGACGTGCATCTCGCTGGTCCGGTTGGTATTCCACCGACAGGCCCATAGCCTGAAACACACTTTCCAAGACACCCTTCGCCTCAAACCAGGTGAGGGGCTGTTCCCGGCCTCCCCGCTGCCATTTCCCCTGGATCGGATCGCCGCCCAGGATGCCTGCTAGGCGATCGGCCTCTTGCAGGCCCTCTTCGTCGCGCCAAAAAATGCGCCCCAGTTCAAAGGCATTGAGGGGGCCATTGCCCTGGGCTAGGTTGTACTGAAAGCTGTCAATTAACCCGGCGACGAGTTCAGTGCGCAGGGCGGAATACTCTGTTAAAAGGGGATTAACGATCGCGATCTGACGGCCATCCGGCGTTAGGGCAAGATTGTGGGTATCCCCCGCTTTGACCAGGGAGTAGTTGACCACCTCCGTTAACCCCGTAGCCTGTAAGGCCGATCGCAACTGGCGGATGACAGCGGTATCGATTGGTAAAAACCCCGCTTCCGTTTTATCCGGTAGGGTTTCGCCAAAACGATCGTAGCCATAGAGACGGGCAATCTCTTCGATCAAATCAATCTCCCGCTCTAGGTCCCGGTAGCGATAGGGCGGTACCGTCACGTGCCAGGTATCGGCAGTTTCCCCAGGGACAAGGGTACAGCCCAGACAGGTCAGAATTCGCTCCACTTCGTCGGCCTTGAGGTCGCGCATCTCGTCGCCCGTCTCCACCAGCCCTAGGACTTGCTGCACCCGTGCCAGCCGCAGGGCAATGGTTGGAGTCGTGGGCGGTCCCGATCGGGGACTGGCGGTGACTTGTTCCTGAACTTGACCGGCAGCGATCGTGGTGAGTAAATCTAAAGCCCGCTGACAGGCGAGGGGTAATTCTACCTGGTTAACCCCCCGTTCATAGCGGGTGGAGGCTTCCGTGCGCAGGGCCTGGGTCCGGGCCGATCGCCGCACAGTCGCGGGTTCAAACATGGCGGCTTCCAGCAGCAGGTTGCGGGTCTGGTCGTGGACTTCCGTTGCCTCGCCCCCCATCACCCCCGCCAGGGCTACCGGCTGATCCTGGGCAGTAATCAGCAGCGTTTGGGTCTGGAGGGCGCGATCTTGGCCATCCAGGGTGGTGAGGGTTTCGCCGGAGTGGGCATACCGCACCCCAATCGTGAGTGGGGTTGAAGTTGCCCGGTCCCCCACGGTTGCCAGGAGGCGATCGTAATCAAAGGCATGGAGCGGTTGGCCCCACTCCAGCAGCACATAGTTAGTAATATCCACCACATTATTAATGGGCCGAACCCCGGCGGCCTGTAGGCGCTGTTGCAACCACAGGGGAGAAGGCGCGATGTGGACATTGGTGACCAGCGTGCCGATATAGATCGGACAGGCGTCTGGCTCCGAGATTTTAATCTGGAGGCGATCGCTAGCGGGGGTGGGAAGGGCATCGGAGACCGAGGGGAGGGTCAGGGATGCTCCCGTGAGAGCCGCCACTTCCCGCGCAATACCAATCATACTGAGGGCATCGGCTCGGTTGGCCGTCGAGGTCAGGTCAAACACCACATCGTCTAGTCCCAGGAAAGGCCGCGCATCCGTTCCCACGGTAGGCGTTTCCCCTAGCACTGTGGGATCGAAAATGTGAATCCCTGCCGACTCCTTACTGAGTCCCAATTCGGCGAGGGAGCAGATCATGCCTTGGGAGGGGACCCCCCGCAGTTTCGTGGCCTTAATTTTTAGGTTGACCTGGGGCAGATAACTCCCGATCGTCGCCACCGGGACCAAAATATCGGCCCGTACATTGGGGGCACCACACACAATCCCCAGCATTTCTGTGCCAATATCCACCTGACACACACTGAGCTTATCGGCGTTGGGATGACGCTCGCAACTGACCACCTTGCCCACAACCACCCCCGCCGCCCAAGCCCGACGGTCTTCGATCGCCTCAACCTCAAACCCTGCCATCGTCAGGGTTTCAGCTAATTCTTCCGGCGGGAGGGCGACATCGACAAATTCCCGCAACCAGTTCAACGAAATACGCATAGCGAGCCTGGGCCTGTTTGCTCTATTGGTTTTGCTCTATTGAGCCTTTCTATTCTACCGTTGCTGGGATCTGCCCCGGCTTGCTGGCGCGACATCCCTCTAGTCTCTATCCGGGGGTGAGTCCCGGTACCCAGGGTGTCAAGCCGATACTCGGCCACTCCCTAGTTCTCTAGAGAATCCTCCGGTCGAGGGCGATGCCCCCAGTGGGATCTTGGGGTACTCTAAAGGTAGAAGCGTGTAGTCATTGGAAAGTTGCCCCGCGATCGCGTGTCTCGTGTTCATGCTTTCTTCAGACAACGGATCAAGGGCTTCAAGAACGCTTTACCAAATTTTCGCAGAATTACCCCAGACAAGTGGGGTGAAATATAGATAATGGGAGAGAGATAATATCTGGGTTATTAACTTTATTTATAACTTATCTAATTTTGCTTTAAAACTTTGCTTTGCAAAGACAGTCCCCTATGTAAAAATCGCCAAACGCCCAATAAACGCCCTAGGAGCGTGGTCGTGCATGAGTTACTGTGTTAACCCAGTATGTCCCAAGCCAGAAAACCCAGCCAATGCGCTGACGTGTTTAGCTTGCGGTGCCAAGCTGCTCCTGCGCGATCGCTATCGTATGGAACAAATGCTCGGCCAAGGGGGCTTCGGAGCAACCTTCCTGGGCCGGGATGAGGCTTTACCAGGGCAACCCCACTGTGTCGTTAAGCAACTGCGGCCCACCTCAACTGCGCCGCACGTTCTGAAGATGGCCCGCGATCTATTTCGGCGGGAAGCCAAAACCCTGGGCAAAATTGGGAGCCATCCCCAAATTCCGCGTCTGCTGGATTATTTTGAAGCCACGACGGAGTTTTATCTGGTTCAGGAATATATCAGTGGCCTCACACTGCAACAGGAGGTCAAACAGTCGGGGCCGTTTTCTGAGCAAGGCGTTAAGCAGTTCCTCAGCGAATGCCTGCCGATTTTGCAATATATCCATTCCCAGGAAGTGATCCACCGGGACATTAAGCCTGCTAACTTGATCCGGCGGGATCAGGACCGACGCTTAGTGCTGATCGACTTCGGCGCGGTCAAAGATCAGGTGAATCCTGAAGCTGCTAGCCTGTCGGATCAGACGGCTCTGACTTCCTACGCGATCGGGACGCCGGGGTATGCCCCTCCAGAGCAAATGGCCATGCGCCCCGTGTATGCCAGTGATATTTATGCTTTGGGGGTTACTTGTCTATTCCTGCTGACGGCCAAAACGCCCA
>CAZHXN010000022.1:12151-19913 GCA_964536415.1 uncultured bacterium | reverse complement strand
GGAGCATGTCCATGTCAGCGACCACTTTGCGGAAGTCTTGTCGAAAATGCTGGAGGTTTCGGTTCGCCATCGCTATCAATCGGCAGAGGAGGTTCTTCGTGCCCTAGACCTGGAACCCTATTTGGATAGTTTGGCTCAGGGCATGATTAATGCCCCCGTTCCCCCACCCAATGGCAGCATGATGCTCCCCCGTCCGTTCGCCCGTGATGGGACGCCTTCGGAAGGTGGTTCCCTCTCCCGCACCGCTCAGATGGCCAAAGCCATTCGGGAACGGCGGGCCAAGATGGACCCAACCCCCAGCCGATTTAGCGGGGGACGGACGGCGGCTTCGCGATCGATGTCTGGGCCGCTGACGATGGGACAACCCAGTAGCGCGGGTAAGAAGGGCCACACCCCGCCCCGCAAGCTGACGGCGGACGACGTACTCACCTACTACACCAAGGGACGCCGAGACTTTGGGGCGCAAGACCTCTCCAACCTCAACTTGCAAGGCGCTAATCTAGAGAGTGCGATCTTTCACGATGCCAAACTGCTCAGGGCCAATTTGCAAGGGGCTTGCTTGTCAGAGACGAACTTCAGTCAAGCCAATTTGAATCAAGCGAATTTGCGTGATGCGGTGTTAACCAAAGCTTATTTGAACCACTCTGATTTGCAAGGGGCTGATCTGCGGGGAGCCGATTTAACCGGGGCCTATCTCACTAATGCGAATTTACGGGGAGCGAACCTCTGCGGTGCTACCCTAACGGGTGCGAAGATAACGGATGAACAGTTAGCCGTGGCTAAGACCAATTGGATGACTGTGCGTCCCGATGGTAAACGAGGGATCTTTAAGTAGTCCCGAAACCTATGAGTCGCCCGATTACGCTTGAACATTTCGATGCGGTCTTATTCGATCTGGATGGAGTTCTCACCCCCACGGCTGACCTCCATGCCCTCTCCTGGCAGCGGGCGTTTGATCCCTTCCTGGAACACCGATCGCGCACGACGGGTCAACCGTGGCAGCCCCTCGATATTGACCAAGACTACAAGCGATATTTAGATGGCAGAATTCGCTACGAAGCCGTGGCGGCTTTTCTGGCCTCTCGCCATATTGACGTGCCCTCTGGCAGTCCCACTGACCCACCGGGCTATGACACGATTTGTGCATTGGGTAACCTGAAGGATCAGTTATTCGAGGGGATTCTGCAGTCGGAAGCTCTACACGCCTATCCGGGTTCGATCGCTCTAGTGGAATTGTGCCGTGCTCAGGGGTTTAAGATTGCCGTTGTTTCCTCTAGCCGTAACTGTGAACAGGTGCTCAGCCGCATTGGTATCCTGGATTGGTTTCCGGTGCGGGTGGATGGCAAGGTGGCCGAGCGGTTGAACCTACCAGGGAAACCGGCCCCTGACACTTACCTGGCCGCGGCTAAGCAGTTGGGGGTGATGCCGCAGCGGGCGGTGGTGATTGAAGATGCGATCGCGGGGGTACAGGCGGGGCGGGCCGGTGAGTTTGGGTTAGTGGTGGGGGTCGATCGTCATGGGGACCCCGATCGGCTGTGGCAACAGGGAGCGGATAGAGTTGTCCAGGATTTGGCTGAATTGCTGCCCCTGGTGGGTACACCTTAGACGGGGCGCTC
Organism: uncultured bacterium; assembly: GCA_964536415.1. GTDB lineage: Bacteria > Cyanobacteriota > Cyanobacteriia > B231 > B231 > Trichothermofontia. The sequence continues at coordinate 18,297 of CAZHXN010000022.1, read as the reverse complement.
TGCGTTTACATCCCAAGCAGACAGAAAACAGCGCGAGGATACTTCCTATTTCAATGAGCAGTTGTAATGGGAGTGGTGCTGACATCAAGCCCCAAATCACGAAGCCAACCCCCAGGAGCAGGGTGACCAGGAGAAAAATTTCATCCCTTAACTGTCGCGCGAGCCAAAAGGCCCCGAACCCGATCGCCCAGGGAAAGAGATAGTGCATCGCGGTTTCTTGCTAAATCCTACAGATATTGTTAATCAAGGGCTGAAATAAGAAAATGGGTGACTCAATTTCCCCTTGAGTTGTCTGGTGGTGCCCCCTGTTCGTGCAGCGTCCCCAAGGGGGAACGCACCTTCCGCCCAGTAGTCCCTTAGCCTAGTCCCTCAGCCCAGTACCTCAATGGCCGCTCAACCTTCCCCCGTTTCCCAGACCTTAGCCAGCTTCCCCCCGACTTGGGAAGCGTTACATCTCACCCTCTTCAGTGGCAAAGGGGGGGTTGGTAAAACCACCCTCGCCTGCGGCTTTGCCCGCTATTGGGCGCAGCAATTTCCCCAAGAACGAATTTTGTTGCTGTCTACCGATCCAGCCCACTCCCTGGGGGATGTTTTGCAGATGTCGGTTACGGCTGAGGCCCAAGCAGTCCCAGATCGCCCTAATCTCCAGGCGCAGGCCCTTGATGCGAAACAACTCTTACAAGCTTTTCGCGATCGCTATGGTGCGGTGTTGGAACTACTGGTGGAGCGGGGCAGCTTTGTTGAGGGGGAGGATCTCACGCCGGTGTGGGATTTGAATTGGCCAGGGGTTGATGAATTGATGGGGCTGTTGGAAATCCAACGACTTTTGAATCAACGGGTGGTCGATCGCATTGTGGTTGATATGGCTCCCAGCGGCCATACGCTGAATTTATTCAAACTCATGGATTTTCTCGACACGATCCTGTCGGCGCTGGAACTGTTCCAGGAAAAGCATCGGGTCATCAGCCGCAGCTTTACCGGACGCTACACCCCGGATGAAGCGGATGCGTTTTTACACGACTTGAAACAGACGCTCGCCAATGGTCGCGCCTGGTTACAAGATCCGCAGCGGACGGCTTGCCTGGTGGTAGCGATCGCGGAACCCATGAGTTTGCTGGAAACGCAGCGTTTTGTCACTGCCCTAGCCACCCTTCAGATTCCCCTGGGAGGGCTACTGCTGAACCGTATCCTGCCCCTGCCGCCCCTCAACCCCAATCCGATGGCCTGGGAAACCCTACCCTGGGAACAGCGCGATCGCCTGAGTGAGCAACAGCAACTCCTGCACCAATTTACGACAATTGCCCCTGATAAACCTGTGTTAACGATGCCGCTCCTGGCCACCGAACCCGTTGGTGCGAACGGTTTAGATGCCTTACTGGCCCAAGTTGAGCGGCTGACCCAAGTGGTGATGATCTCTCCCCCAACTGTACAGTGGCCGGACCCCATTCCACCGGGATTGCCTGACTTTATCATGGCGGGGCGGAAGCTGATTCTGGTGGGCGGTAAAGGGGGGGTCGGTAAAACCACGGTGGCCGCTGCGATCGGGTTGGCAATGGCGCAACGCCACCGCGATCGGCGGATTCGGCTGATCTCGATCGATCCGGCCCACTCCCTGGGGGATGCCTTCGGCCAAACCCTGGGCCACGAACCCCAACCGATTCAGTTAGAGGCTCCAGGCACCGACTCAGGCCCCTTGCATCTCAGCGGTCAGGAAGTCGATGCCGAGCGGGTGCTCCACCAGTTTCGGGAGGATTACCTCTGGGAGTTGGCGGAAATGATGAGTGGGGATCAGGCCGCAGACAGTGCCCTCCAACTGGCCTACGGGCCAGAAGCCTGGAAACAAATCGTCGCGGAAGCCCTGCCAGGGATTGACGAGATGCTGTCGCTGGTGACGGTGATCGACCTGCTGGAGCGGGGGGAGCAGGATTTGATTATTCTGGATACGGCACCGACCGGGCACCTCCTGCGTTTTTTGGAAATGCCCACGGCCCTGAGTGATTGGCTAGCCTGGATCTTTAAGCTCTGGATCAAGTACCAGGATGTCCTCGGTCGCACGGATCTGATGGGACGTTTGCGGGGATTGCGGCAACAGGTGGTGCTGACCCAAAAAAAGCTCAGGGATGCCCAACATACGGAATTTATTGGTGTCGTTCAGGCCCAAGCGACGATCGTCACTGAAGCCCAGCGCCTCACGGCATCCCTGGCAAAATTGGGCCTTTACCAACGCTACCTTGTCCACAATCGCTATACCCCAGGGCAGGTATTAACGGGCGATTACCCAGGGCAGAGAGGACACGAACGGTTGGCTCATGATGATCCGTTTGCGCATCTGGAAATTGTACGGTTGCCGCCCTTGCCCCGATCGGTGACGCCTCTACAGCGGGTCCAGGGAGCCGCCCATCTGTTGTTTGCTAATGCTCCTACGCAGGGGTGACGCGAACGCTCCCTAGGGAATGAATCGGTAAAATTCTAGATCTTCTTAAGCTCCTTTTGTCTGTCTAGGGATTACTTTGTTGGGGAAGACCCTATCAGGAGTCTATCGACGTTCTGTCCTTGGGCAACTCCCTAGGGAGAGGCAGTATACTCATCCCCCCAGACGATCGGGGACTGTGATCCATCTCACCCAGTTGGCTTATTCGGATCAAGGTCTATGGGAAATTCAAATCAACGATCGTGCTAGGGATTATCACCTACCTGGGCGCATGCCGTCACGTCTTGTCCGTTCATTAGCCATCTAAGATTTGTTACAGTCGCCATCAGGGTAATGACGACACCCCCGCGTCATCATTCATTAGGGAGGGAGAATGTACACCGATCTGCAATCGGCCCAGCCGCAGCTACCGGAATCTTTAAATGCGCGTCAGATTACGAGTTTCTCCCATGAAATTCGTACACCTCTGAGCATTATCATTATGTCTGCAGAATTACTCAAAGAACATGGCCACCAATGCAGTGAAGATCAACGCCACGCTTACTTACACCAGATTCATCTTGCCACTAGACAGATGAGTCAAACGTTGAATAAGATGCTGGCGCAATTTGATCAGGATTTTGATCAAGGCATGGATCAAGGTGTAGGCTAGGCTCGACTCTGGTTGTGGAATTCTCTTTGTAGCCCTGAAGGAAAATGATGCTATCAGATAACCTGTGTTGGCTGGTTCCGATCGCGCCCTATGTTGCACCGGAAATTTTGCAGGTTCACCAACTTGCCTACGACTTCCGGTATGAGGTTGAGGCCCGCCGGGAGTTTCAACACTACTGTCAGTGGTATTACGAAACGGCTAGCCGCAATCAACAAGAATTTCTCAAGATGCAGCAGGATATTAATATCTTAGGATGGTTTTATCGCCGTTCCTGAGTTCCCTCTCCTTTAATCCTTCACCCGATCAATTCCCTTGTCTTCTGTTCCTCTTCCCGATCGCTTTAAAGGAATTGCCCTGTTTACCCCTGGCGGGGATGCGGTGTATTGCATCGATCCTGCTAAACAAAAGCATTGGCATGTGCAACTTTGTACAGCCTTACAATCAATTCTTGATTTGCCCGAACCGCCCCACTTCCTGGTTCCCTCCTATACCGCAACGATCGATCGCTGGCGCGATCCCCAAACCCAGGAGATGCAGTGGGTTGCAGAGCTATATCCCCCGGTGCGCCAGTATCAATTGTTGTTGAATGCGATGTTCCAAACCCCTGGGTTATCTTGGCAGGTGGTGCCGTGGCGGCAATATGCCGGTAACCCTATTCTCCTGGCTGCCTATCGACAGCAATTCCCCCAACTGTGGATGTATCACAATCTCGTGGTTCAGGTGGGACAGTCTCAAGCCCCAGCCAGGATGGGGAGACACGTCGCGAACGTAATGGCGGGTCACCTGCACCCAGATCCCAGCCCATCCCTCTCTGGTAGCCCCATCCCTGGTTATGCCTTGCGCCTCTTTGTTTCTGCCTATGATGGCATGACGGAAAAAATCCTGCGCAATCTGCGGCAAGTGCTGGAACACTCCCTGGCCCATCCCTATACGCTCAAGGTGATCAATGTGGTGAAACATCCCGAACAGGCCGAGCAGGATCAAATTACGGCAACGCCCACCCTGGTGAAACTGTGGCCCCCCCCTGTACGTAAAATTGTGGGTGACCTGGGTACGCCTGAACAAATCCTGAGCATTCTCAGCAGCCCTGCTCCCTATGAATAAGGTTTTGGAGTATCGGAGGGAGGGGGAGGGGGCGATCGCGATCAGTGTCGTTGAGGGCAGGGTTTAGGAGGGCAACGGGTTTTGTTGCTGGTTTTGTTGCTGGTTTTGTTGCTGGTGTTTTTGTTGCCGGTGCTGTTGGCGACGTTGGGCGAACCAGGTCTGCAATTGCTGGCGACACTCGGTTTCTAGGACCTGACCCACGACCTTGAGCTTGTGGAAGGAGGCTGGACTATCGGGCAGCTTCAAGACGGTGCGCACGGCTCCGGTTTTTGGATCACTGGCCCCATACACGAGCAACCCTAACCGCGCTAGGACGATCGCCCCCGCACACATGGGGCAGGGTTCCAGGGTGACGTAAAGAATGCACTCGTTTAAGTGCCAGTTCCCCAATCGTTGTCCGGCTTGCCGTAGGGCGACTATTTCTGCGTGGGCAGTTGGGTCACAATCCCGTTCCCGTCGATTTTCTGCTGTGGCCAGGACTTCTCCCTGGGGTCCCACAATGATGGCTCCCACGGGCACTTCTCCCGCTGCGCCAGCGGCGGCGGCCTGGGCGATCGCCTGCGCCATCCAGTACACATGGCTGGGATGGGTCGGATCGGCGATCGCAGTGAGGGAGATCATGCGTCGCTCGGTTGGGCCAATAGGGGATCTAATTTTCCCTCAGCATCGAGGGCGTAGAGATCGCCACAGCCGCCAATGTGCTGATCATTGATAAAAATCTGGGGCACAGTTTTGCGGCCATTGGCCCGTGCGGCCATGCGTACTCGTGCGGCTCCATCGCCATCGATTTTATATTCTGTGAATTGAACGCCCTTCCACCAGAGCAATAGCTTGGCCCGAATGCAGTAGGGACAGGTTTGCCAGGTGTAGATTTCGACGTTGGCGTGTACGCGATCGGGGTGGCGTCCGAGGAGCGTATTGAGAAATGGCAACATAGGGTACGACTCTGCTCTCGTAGACAAAGTGATGGTGGATCAAAGTTTGGATGAGCTACGGATTAGCTGGCAACGGGGGAGCCGGAGGGGGTAGGGGACTGGGTTGAGCCTCTGGCATTGGCACCATTGGGCCTAGGGGAGCCAGGTTCTCGGTGGTGGTAGGAAAGGTGGGAAGGACAGGGGGGGGTGTGCCCATCCCTGGTAGCGTGGGGTTGAGAGGGAGCAGCGGCAAATTTGGGCGACGAGGATCAGCCGCTTCGGGGAGTGTGGCCAGGGCTACGCGCGTCCCCCCGATCGATCGCATTTGATCCAACACCGTAATCACGTTGGCATAGACCGCTGAGCGATCGGCATATAGCACCATTAATCCTTCCGGTTTCGATTGCTGATAGCCCCGCAGAATCAGCAGCAATTGCTCAGAATTAACTGGCTGTTGATCCACATAGGTCTGACCCGCTGCATCAATACTGACAATCAGCATTTCTCGAATTTGTAAGGTGCCTGTTTGCGCCTGCGGTAATTCGACACTAATCGCTTGTTGTCGCGTTAGTTGCAGGGCGGCCAGGATAAAAAAGATCAGGATACAAAAAATGACATCAATCAGGGGGACAATTTCAATCCGGGATTCTTCAGCGGGCATGTCAAGGCGGATTTTCATGGTATCTGATCGGGGGTTAGGCGTGGGGCGGTTCCTGTCTGAGTTCAGCGAGTTCGTCTAGGGAAAGGTTGGGGGAGGGTAGGGGGGGGTGAGGACGATTCTCCGGTGGAGACACAGGATGAATGGTCTTATCCACGGTGGGCGTGGCCACCTGTTTGCGGTTAGGCCAATACTGACGATAGAGCAGTTCCAGTTCGTTGCCTGCTTGCCGGAAAATCTTGATCTGGGTGAACACAAATCCCTGGAATAGGCGATAAAAAGCGAGACTGACGATCGCGACGATCAGCCCCGTCGCCGTACTGATCAGGGCTTCGCCGATGCCCAATGTTACACCTGCTGTCGAAGCCGTTCCCAGGTCCCCTAATC
>CAZHXN010000022.1:0-12120 GCA_964536415.1 uncultured bacterium | reverse complement strand
CAGTAACGGAGCAAGGGCAATCACCGCCTCCAGGATCTTATCCCCCCGGCGCATCCCTGCTAGTTCGTCGTCAGCCGCCGCTTCCAAGGCTAGCCGAAACAGTTCGGGATCGGGTTCTTCTGGTAATCGTAACGGGGCATAGAGAAACCGCCCGATCGGTTGACTTCTGGCTTCCTGGGCAATGCGGGTGGCTGCTACCCAATCATAGCGGGCTGCTTCTAGCACCCGACTGACAACTTGGCGCTCCCCCGTGAGCACACTGCTCCAAAACCACAGTCGTTCCACGATCGCACTTAGGGCCAAAATTGAGAGGAACAACAGAGGCAGCATGGTAACGCCGCCTTTTTGAAAGATCTCAAAGATGTTCATACCGATTTTACCTGCCTCCTCCCGATCGATTCTCGCCCAGATTCGCCTACGAGATGCGCTACTCGAACGTACCGTCAATTGTGATCTTTTGTGATCTTTCACGGGCTAACCGTTAACCGTTAACCTGGGGGTCAGGCATTCACCATGAACCTGGGGGTCAGGTCGTGTCAGGTTGCGATCGCCAGCGGCCCATCTGACAGATCTTACCCGTAGATCCCCAAAATTGTCGCCTTATCAACCGCCCTAACACGATAGGGGAGGGAAGGGGTGCCTCAAGATTTGGGTTGATATTTATAGGCAAAGGCGCGACGGTGGTTAATGATTTGGTCCTCAAGTTCGCCAAATAAGAGGAAGTTCGCCAAATAAGAGGGTGCGGGAGTAGAAATGGGGTAATGCTGGACTGCCGTACTCCAGCATGGGATAGGGATAGGGACCCACTGCGGGCATGATCGACGCGATCGCCGGTTGGGTGACCTGATCAATTTGCTGCATTTGCGTTTCACTCAAGGTAAGGTTGCAGCAGTCTAAAATCTCCTTGGCTTGGTCCAGGGTGCGGGCCGAGAAAATGGGGATTGTGGTCACCTTTTGTTGCATTAACCAGCGCAGGGCCAATTGGACTGGGGGCAGGCCCCACTCATCCGCCAGTTTCACCACGCCCTCCATAATGGCTAAATTCCGCTGGGTTACTGCGCTCCAAAAAGCCGTTTGCTGAGGATCGACGTGTTCCCGTAGGCGATAGAGTTCATTCGCCGCGAGGGGACCGCGGTTGTATTTACCTGTGACCAGGCCCCCGGCCAGGGCTGACCAGCACACGAGGCCAACATCCAGTTCGTGGGACATGGGCAAAAATTCTGGTTCGCAGGAGCGTTCGACCAAGCTCCACCTCATACAGGTTGGCATAGGGCAATAGGGTGGGATCACCGGCAAACAGCCAAAGGGCATCGGAGGTAAAGGTATTGAGGAATCCCGGAAAGTCACCGCTAAAAAAGAGGCCATAGGAGTTTTGTACAACCTGCTGGGAAACCAGGGAATTGGCGGTGGGATCATAATCGGCGGGTTCTCCCGTAATCGGGTCGCGACCGACTAGGCCAACGGCTTCCGGTGAGGGGTCTACCCCAGCAAATGCCTGGGCCACAAAGATACTGTTGTAAATGTTATTAACGGATTCAATGCGGGGCAGTCCTGAGGGGCCATCGGCCAGTTCAATCACATAAGCTGTATCAATGAATGGATATTGGGATTATCATCCGGTGCACCCGCTTCCAAGAGTAGCACCCGGTAGAGACCGGCTTGGCTCAGGCGATTAGCTACCACACAACCCGTGGAACCCCCACCGACCACAATATAATCGAACGTTTGTTCAAAGTTCATTGAAAATCTCCCTAAAAATACACCCACCTTAGGTTGATTTGCTGTCTCTCCGATTGCATCAACCGGCTATGTGTATCAACTGGCTATTATGCCCAGGATGCTTCAGTTCCCGGCTCTTCTGTACCGCGATCGCCCCTTCTATTGCTCCCTGTAGCCAGCGGGAATACAGCGTTTCCCAAGTCTCTGAAGGACAGAAGCACCTGATGAACAATTGGCTCAAGCCTCTTGCCTACCCCTCACTGAGGCGACAAAGGCTGTAAACACAATTTCATAGTTTTTTACGACTTATCTATTTAACCGATTCCTGTGACAACCCTACTGGAAAAACGATTTTAAGAAAATCGCCTATTGTTTATATAGTCCGAATGTATTCCCACTATGGATTAGGCTACACTTAACCCAGTGAATTAATCCTATCGCCTGATAGGTATCCCTGCCTATTTCTATTAGTGTAACGTAGCTTTTATTGATATTTTTTAATGTCAGAAACTTATCAGAAACTTAACAATTACCTCATGAACAAAGTGCGCGTCACAACACACGCGTGAATTAGTGCTGCTCATGCTAAGTAAAGACTGCGCCCCATCATAGGCGACGCGCTGGGATGGCCACGAAATGCTATGCGCCAAGCGTGAGAGGCGGGCTAATGTATTTATGGACAGGCCATCAGCGCCGCTAGGCGGTGCCTAGCAGGGTGAGATGAGAAGCGGTTGCACGACAGTAGTGGGGGCGACATCTAAACATTTATGCAAATTTGGGTTTCACCCGTCAACTAAACTAGGGATTGACCAATTTGGACAGGATACGGGATTGGGGAGTACCTATGGATGCTGCGGCCCTTTGGCAACGTTATCAAGACTGGCTCTACTACCACCCAGGACTCAATGTTTACCTTGATGTCAGTCGGATGCGCTTTAGCCCGGAGTGGATTAGCCGCTTAGAACAACCGTTTGCTAAGGCTTTTTCGGCAATGGCTGATCTGGAGGCGGGGGCGATCGCTAATCCGGATGAGCAGCGCCGTGTGGGTCATTACTGGCTGCGGGACCCGGATCTTGCCCCCGATGCGGAGACACGCCAGCAAATCGTCGATTCTCTGGCCCAGATCGATACCTTTGTGCGTCAGATCCATCGCCAGGAGATCTGCCCCCCTGGTGCTTTTAAGTTTACGGACCTGCTGGTGATTGGGATTGGGGGGTCGGCCCTGGGTCCCCAATTTGTGGCGGCGGCCCTCGCGCCTGACCCAGCCCCCCTCGCGATTCACTTTATTGACAATACGGACCCAGCAGGGATCGATCGCCTCTTGGAGTCTCTCAAGGATCGACTGAAAAGTACGCTGGTCATTGTCATCAGTAAATCTGGCGGTACCCCGGAAACCCGTAATGGGATGTTGGAGGTGCAGGCGGTTTATAAACAGCTAGGGTTGGACTTTGCCAAACATGCTGTCGCCATCACCATGACGGGGAGTCGCCTCTCGCAACAAGCGGCGGCAGAACATTGGTTGGCGGAATTCGCCATGTTTGACTGGGTGGGCGGACGGACTTCGGAACTGTCTGCGGTGGGGTTGCTCCCGGCGGCCCTGCAAGGGATTGATATCCACGCGATGCTGGCCGGGGCTAAGGAGATGGATCAGGCTACCCGTGTGCCTTTGATTGAACAAAATCCGGCGGCTTTACTGGCTTTGAGTTGGTACTACGCCGGTGCGGGCCAGGGGCTGAAGGACATGGTCATTTTGCCCTATAAGGATAGCTTGCTCTTGTTCAGTCGGTACTTGCAACAGTTGGTGATGGAGTCCCTTGGGAAGGAAAGGGATCTGGCGGGGCAGGTGGTCCATCAGGGCATTGCGGTTTACGGCAATAAGGGGTCTACCGATCAACACGCCTATGTGCAGCAATTGCGTGAAGGAATTCCTAACTTTTTCGTGACTTTTATTGAGGTCCTGAAGGATCGATCGGGGCCTTCGATCGATATTGAACCGGGGATTACTTCTGGCGATTTCCTATCGGGCTTTTTATTAGGCACCCGGCAAGCGCTCTATGATAATCAGCGAGATTCTATTACCTTGACGATACCGGATGTGGAGCCGCGCACGATCGGTGCCCTGATTGCGCTTTATGAACGGGCGGTGGGTCTTTATGCGTCGTTGATTAATATCAATGCCTATCACCAACCGGGGGTGGAAGCGGGTAAACAGGCGGCGGCTTCGGTGTTGGCCTTGCAAACCCAGGTCGTCACCACCCTACGGGGGGCGGGCGTTCCCTTGTCTTTGGCGGAATTAGCCGATCGGGTGGGGGCAGCGGATCAGGTAGAGACGATTTATAAGATTGTGCGTCATTTAGATGCGAATCAACGCCATCTGCGGGTAATTGGCGATCGGGGCCAGCCAGCCAGCCTCAAGGTAACGACTCTCTAGTGCGGTACACCTTCATTAGGCAACGTTTGTCGTGCTGACTTTAGTCGGAGACGACTAAAGTCGTTACTACTAACATTGCGAAACTTTTACTACTAACATTGCGAAACTTTATGTTCACTGTACTAGAGCAGCTACCGGGACCCCTGGGTGCACGGATACGCAATAAGTAGCTTGGCGCTGTGCTTGACCAGGTCGCCTGCGGGACTCGCAGATAACCAGACATCTGAAATGCTTACAAAATAAGGATTTCAGAACAGACAGACTAAATTTGGACTAAATTTGGACTAAAATTTTAGTTGGCCTCTCGGTCTGGGCCTTTGCGCCTGCTCCGATGGCTCCAACCCTTGCCATACTAAGGCTAGGGTAGCGCGACAGCCTTGTTGTTCTCCTTTTTTAGCACCAAATTTAACAGCCCCACATTTAGCCCCCTGCGGATATGAAACTGCCTGCCTCCTGGAAACTGCCCACTGCCATTACCAATCGCTTTGGCTTGAATACGGCGGGTAAGCAACGGGCCATGACTGCGGATGATCACCTGTTGCTAGTCCTGCATCGGGTACCCCGATCGGGAGAGCACGATCGCCAGCCGGTCTTTTTCTGGCGCAAACCCAACGGTTCCTGGGAACACAGCAGTGGCGGCATGGGCATTGACACCCTGATCAAACATCTTCAGGAATACAGCACCGCCGTCGAGCAATTTGAGCAAGACTATGCCAAAGCCACCGACGCCGAGGATTACTTTCGATTACTAGAACTGATTTTCCCCGTACGGCTCGCGGCCCAGAACCTCCATGCCACCCTTCAGGCTGCCCGTGAAGCCGTTCCCCACGATCGCGATCTCATCAGTCTGCGCGATTGGGCCTACGACATTGAGCGTACCCTCCATCTCATCCATGAGAATACTAAAAATGCCATGGATTTTAACATCGCTAAACGGGCAGAGGAACAGAATAAGATTGGCATGAAATCTGTTGAAGCCAGCCATCGCCTTAACATCCTGGCAGCAATTTTCTATCCCTTGACGGCTATTTCTTGCGTTTTTGGCATGAATTTAGCCAATGGCCTTGAAACAAGCCATTATTCCCTCTTCTGGATTGTTCTGATTGTCACCCTGCTCCTGGGTATCTTTGTTCGCCGTTGGGTCACGCGGGGCACATGGCTCTAAGATTCATAATCCAACCAAAATTCTACCGTTAGTATATCTTCTAGCGATCGCGAGTAGGCCCAGCAATCGGGAAACATCACCTGACGATATTCTTGACGCACCATTCTCAGGGCCAACTCCCACGCATCTTCAAAGCTCATATCCCAGCGGCTCTTCAGGCTAGGTGCTTGTTTTAATAGTACCTGAATCTCGTGACGTTGAGTACGGATCGTTCGCTCCCAGTCGTTGCAATCATAGGAAGAATCGATATATAAACGTTCTAATAGGTGCTCCAGCTAATAACTTTCGTGATCGTAATCGTATTGCAGCCAATTGGAGATGGGACTTACGCGATCGCCTCTCATCCCACCTTAAAATCTCATTAAATACTAAAAATCTCGTTGCGAGTCTCTTTAAGAGTCTTGCTATCTCATAAAAGACAGAGATTTTCTCGTCCTGGATTCAGTTCCCAGGAAGGTCACTAGTTTGCTGAGCCTGACCTTAACGCTGCCTGCCCCCATTTCCCTCGCATTCCCAGCGATCGCAAACGGCACCCACTGCACCCCACTGGAGTGTCTTAACTACTTCAAAAATTTATCTCATATAAGAATACAAGACTCATTTTAGTCTATTTTTAAGACTCGTTTGAGTCTTATTAGACTTGCATTAGTCTATTTATAAGTCTATAATTGATATCTTAATATCTCATTTAAGACATACAACCCTATAGTTAACTATAAAGATTTGGTATTACCCCAATTTTTACCAAATAGACTGATAGTTGATGAGGTAGAAAAAATCTGAAAAAGATCAGAAGTTTGCTGGGAAATAGCCGTGGTTATTGCATCAGATCATCAGCCAGAAAGACGACAAATCAGATGATTCGTCAGTTGACCAGTAGGACGAAAAAATTGCAAAATCAAAAAAATAGACTGCTGAAGAAATTAAACCCTTCCTGCTTGGAAAGCTAAAAATAGCCTTTGTAGCTTTGTGACTTTGTGGTTCCGAAGCGTTCCAGGCTCAAGTCGATCGCCGACCGTGCAAAGGCAAGCGACTATGCAGACCCTTTGTCAGCGTCCCAGGAGAATTCCCCAGTATTTTTGCTCACAGGTGCCAACAGACGATCTATTCTAGAAAACTGGAAACTTGAAACTCCAGACCTCCGGCCACGTCCGGCACTCATCCATTGGGACAGGAGACCCTATATATGGATTGTCGCCACATCCAGTTTTGCAACAACCCCGATCGCATTGACCTCAGACAACTTCAGGAACTCTTCAACCTCGCCGCTTTCTGGGCACAGGATCGATCGCTCAGCGACCTCGAAATTGCCCTCACCCACAGCAAGCCCGTCATCAGCATGTGGGACCACGATCGCCTCATCGGCTTCGCCCGCGCTACCTCCGACGGCATCTACCGCGCCACCATCTGGGATGTCGTCGTCCACCCCGACTACCAGGGCATTGGCCTCGGTCGCAAACTTGTCGAAACCGTCCTCAGTGACCCCCACGTTTGCCGCGTTGAGCGAGTCTACCTCATGACCACCTACCAGCAACCCTTCTACGAACGCATCGGCTTCCAAACCAACGAAAGCACCACAATGGTCCTCCTCAACCAACCGCTGACAGACCCCTATCCCCTTCCCGCGATCGCTCACCCTGCCCAAGAAACCGCTAAAATTGGAGTGTAACGATTTGTAACAAGAGTGTTTCTCTGAGTATGTCACCCCAAGCACAGAAACTCACAGTCCAGAAAACTGACGAAGAATGGCGGCAACAACTAACGCCGGAACAATACCGTGTAACCCGTTGCAAGGGTACTGAACGCGCCTTCAGTGGTGAGCATTACAACCGCAAAGACGCCGGCATTTACAAATGTATTTGTTGCGGGACTCCGCTTTTTAGTTCTGAAACCAAATTCGACTCTGGGACTGGCTGGCCCAGCTTCTGGGCACCGATCGCGGATGACCGCCTCAAGCTCGAAAACGACTTCAGCCTGTTTATGCGCCGTACCGAAGTCCTGTGTGCCGCCTGCGGTGCCCACCTTGGCCACGTCTTTAACGACGGTCCCGCCCCCACCGGGCAACGCTACTGCATGAATTCCGTTGCCCTTGACTTTGAGCCAAGCACCTGATTCCCCGCCATCAACAACAGCAACCAATCATTACTGTTTCGTAGGGGCGGGTGGTTCGTAGAGGCGGGTTACCCCCAAGGCTAGGCTACCAAACGGCCATTTAACAAAACCCGCCCAGTCTAAAGGGCGATCGCTAGCTGCGCCAGATTGGGCACGACCCACCCCTACCTAAAATCTTATGCAGAAAATCTTATGCAGATCTCAATAGACAACCTCTGGACCGCAATCCGCCAGGGGTTGCTGATGATAGTGCCAGTAATTCTCCGCTACCTGGTCCGGGCTGTACTTCGGATCATCCGGATTGACAATGCCACAGACCGTCACACAGCCCACCCGAATTCCCTGCGGCTTCAGCGCCTCATGCAACGTTTGGGCTAGGTTGCGAATGCCTGCCTTCCCGATCGACAATGAGGCAAACTGCCGACTGGGGTGTAGCGCAAAGCCCCCCCCCGTAAACAGAATTGTTCCCATCCCCGCTGCCTGCATCGCTGGTAACACCGCCTGCGTTGCGGCCAGCGCCCCCGCCACATTCACCCGAAAATCCGCCACCAACTGCTCCGCCGTTTCCGTCAGGACATCCCCCATGCGTAACGCTGCCGCGTTATAGACCAGTCCCCCCGGCGAGCCAATGTCCGCCTGAATTGTCGCAATCGTGGCCATCAATGCGGCTGGATCGCTTGCATCCACTGCATAACAATGGGCAGAATATCCGGCAGCCTGTAAACCCTGCTGCAATGCCTGCAAGCGATCGCGCCGCCGCGCCACCAACGCGATCGTCCATCCTTCCCGCGCAAACCGACGGGCCACCGCCAAGCCGATCCCCTTCCCTGCCCCAACCAGAATTAAAGTCTTGTGCATTATGTTGGCCTTTTTCTCAAATCTTGATAACCCTTGACAATCAGTACCGCCTTAGCAATAAAACCCACGATCGCGACTCCAATCATTTTAAATTTTTGTTAGTTTTTGGCAGCTAAATGTGAAATTTTCATGATTTTTTAAGTCACTATCGACAGCATATACTCCCTACTCAACCTGCTCCCAGCCTCACGGACTCTTAAGCGAGATCGTTGTCTTCAATGCCAAAAAGAGGCTCTCAACCATCCCCCTCCCCCGGATAGTTTTGATCACCTATCAGCCTCCATGACCCATCCTTGCTAGCAGTATCTTCCCCGTCGCATTAGGTTTTAGACTCCAGTTCGCCATCAAGATCATTATGTAAAATACCCCGTCACTGGTTGAGATAAGCCATTAAGAGAGATTACAATAAAAGCATTAAAACTAAACCATCAAGCTTCAGAATCTCACCGATCGCGATGACATTACGACTGTTGTCAGAGGATTATTCTTGCTTTTACATTTCTTAATGATGGATTCCTGAAGATATGAATATTAGTGCATCGACATCCGAAAAAGTACTCGATTTTCCCAATAGCCCTGCCCCCAGTTTTGGGTCTACCGGTGTCCGGTTTGATAACCTGGTGATGTCTATCAGCAGCCAGGATATTGATGAACTCTCGCAAGCCGTTCGGTTTTGGGACCACGAATATCAACGGCTCCAGCCAGGACTATTCATGGGCGAACTGCAACAGATTCATATTGGCGGCATCCAGCTTCTCCGGGCTGCCTGGAGTCAGGCCCTGCTGGCACGGGGACAATGCCCACCCGGAACAATCGCCTTTGGGGTGCATTTGTCAGTTCAAGGGAAAGCTACGTGGCGTAATTATGGTTGCGATCAGCGTCATTTGTTGGTTAACCCCGATCGCGAGGTTGACCTCAAAGCCACTGACAACTATGAAATAGCTGTGCTTACGATTGACAAAATACGGTTTCAACAGCAGCTTCAGCGCTTTTGTCCTAGCCTGGATAAAACTGGGCAGTTGCCAATTGTGTTGCAACCCAAGCCGGAAACCTTGAATGCTCTAGCTGCCTATCTCCGCCTATTTTTTGCCTGGGTAAAGCGTCATCCCCAGAACCTCGGCCAGTTCCCCTTACAAACCGTCTTTGTTCAAGATATTTTCTCCTTACTGTTGACCGCGATCGCCTCTACGATCGACCAGCCAGTCCCTCGGTCCTACGCGGCCAAGCGTATCCGTCTGGTCAAGCAAGCCGAGGAATTGGTCAATGCCAACCCTCACCAGCCCTTAACGCTAGCGACCCTTTGTCGCGCCTTGCAGACCAGCGAACGTACCCTTATTTATAGCTTTCAGGACGTATTCGATATGAGTCCAATGGCTTACTTCAAAGCCCAGCGTCTTAATGGCGTTCACCGTCAATTAAAAGCCGCCGATCCTGAAGTCGCCAGGGTAAAAGACATTGCTCTGCAATGGGGCTTTCAGCACATGGGCCACTTCTCTCAGGACTACAAGGCTATGTTTAATGAGTCGCCCTCCCAAACCCTGCGCCGTTCAGGTCGCGTTTCCGTAAGGCAATTGTGAGTCATCTGTGCCGCAACAACCGCCAGGGGAATTCACATGGCTAATCAAGCAGACACGCCGCTGCTCACTGCCCTGCAAGCCTGTGCCCAGCAGGCAGAAGCCGCCTTCTATGCCCCCGGGCACAAACGGGGCCAGGGCAGCCCCGTTGCCTTTGTAGACCTTGTCGGGCGATCGCTGCTCCAGGCGGATTTGCCGGAACTGCCAGCCCTCGATAACCTCTTTGCCCCAACGGGCGTGATCCAAGCCGCCCAAGCCCTGGCTGCTGAAGCGTTTGGTGCCCGCCAGACCTGGTTCCTAGCCAACGGCTCCACAGCAGGCATTATTGCAGCCATTCTGGCCACTTGTTCTCCAGGTCGCAAACTGATCCTGCCTCGCAATTGCCACCAGTCGGCGATCGCGGGGCTGATTCTGGCTGGTGCCCTACCGATCTTTGTCACCCCCGCCTATGATCCCGACCTCGATCTGGTAGGCGGTTTAGCGCCAGAGACCGTGGCCACTGCCCTACAAACCCATCCTGATGCCGCTGCTATCTTGCTTCTCTACCCCACATACCAGGGTATTGGCACTAACGTGCCAGCGATCGCGGAGCTGGCCCATACCCATGGCATTCCCCTCCTCGTGGATGAGGCCCACGGTCCCCATTTTGGGTTTCATTCCGATCTACCCCCGGCGGCCTTGGCCTGTGGGGCGGATCTTAGTGTTCAATCGACCCACAAAGTGCTCTCGGCCCTCAGTCAGGCTGCCATGCTACATCTGAACAGCGATCGTATCGACCCACACCGCATCCAATCCGCCCTGCAACTCGTCCAATCCACCAGCCCTAACTACGTCCTGCTCGCCTCCCTTGACGCGGCCCGTCAGCAAATCGCTACCGAGGGGCATTCCCTAATGCAACGCACGCTCGATCTGGCCCAGACGCTACGATCGCGCCTCCATACCCTACCGTATCTCACCCTCCTGCAGCCCAATGCGCCTCCCTTCGGGTCCCCCGGTTTCAGCCACCTCGACCCCACACGCCTCACGATCATCACCCCCAGCCTTGGGGTGAGCGGCTTTATCCTCGATACTTGGCTCCAGGAGCAGGGCATCACTGCCGAACTGCCCACCCAACACCACCTCACCTTTATCCTCAGCCTTGGCAATACCCAGGCCGATTGCGATCGTCTCTACCAAGCCCTAAGCCACTTCAACCTTGACACTTCAACCTGGAAACTTCAAACCAGTGCGAAAGCAGGTTTGCATAGGAACCCACTGATAAGCAACCCAGGCTGGGTTAAGCCCGTCCCGCCGGTGCAACCGTTCCCGCTGTCGCCCCGTGACGTTTACTTTGGGCCACAAATGGTGGTTCCGATCGCAGCGGCGATTGGCCGGATTAGTGCCGAATGGGTGTGTCCCTATCCCCCTGGGATTCCCATGCTCTTACCAGGCGAGCAAATTACGGAAACTGCCGTAGAATGCCTACAGCAGGTTCTCACCCAGGGAGGGGTGATCACAGGCTGCCGGGACCCGCACCTGCAAACCCTGACGGTCGCCGCGATCGCGTAGCATCGCCAACCGAGAATAGTTGCACTGCCAGATTGCACCTCCAGGCTGAACCCCATGCTTGACCAAACTGTGAAACCCTATGCCCTGTTCGCTTTGGCCCTATGGTACCCCCGGCATCCCCGACGATCTGTTTGAACGGTTACCCGGTATTCCCCTGAGCAAACGGGAGGTGCGTTTACTATTGATTGCCCATCTGCGCCTCAAACCCGACGGCATCCTGTGGGATATTGGCGCGGGGACGGGGACGATTCCGATCGAGTTAGGTCTCCTGTGCCCCCAAAGCCAGATTATGGCGATCGAGCGTGATCCGGAAGTCGCTGGTTTGATTCGCCGCAACTGCCAGCGCTTTGCGGTGAGCAATGTGCGGGTGATCGAAGGCAGCGCCCCCGATTGTCTGGCCGAACTAGAGCAAACCCCCAATTGTGTGTGTATTGAAGGGGGGCGATCGGTCAAATCCATGTTTCAAGCGGTCTGGCAATACCTGGCCACGCCTGGTCGAGTAGTGGCCACCGCGAACAACCTGGAAGCACTCTACAGCATATCCGAAAGTTTTGCCGAACTTCAGGCCCGGAATATTGAGGTAGTCCAGTCCGCCGCCACGCGCCTGGAAAAACGCGGCCTTCACCAAACCTTTGCTGCCGTTGACCCGGTTTTTATCCTCAGTGGCGAAAAAATCTAGAGTCAGAGCCTATAGCGTTTCCCAAGTCTCTGAA
>CAZHXN010000021.1:0-54021 GCA_964536415.1 uncultured bacterium | reverse complement strand
CCCTTTATGTTTGTTCATTGACTGGGTAATGACACTTTCCGCAGAATTAGAGCAGGTGTTTTGGCAGGAAGTGAAAGCATACGAGGAGGCACAACAAATGCCCTATATCAGCAGCATCGAACGGCTTGGGATGCAAAAAGGACTCGAACAAGGACGGCAAGAAGGACGGCAAGAAGGTGAACTGGTCGGGCGTCAAGCAATATTAAGTGAATCCATACAATGGCGATCGTCGCTGCGGCCAATCATGACCCCCCCACGCACTGACGCGCCAGCCCTTAGCCAACTTCAAGACTTAGCAGAACTGTCCACCGCCTTCATCGTTTCCCCCATTGCAATCACCGGTTCCTGGTAGAGCGGCACCGTAAACGTTACCGTTGACCCCAACCCCTCACCCATGCTGTAGAAATTGACCACCCCACCCATCGCCTCCACCAACTTTTGCGAGATCGCCAGCCCCAAACCAGTCCCTCCGTACTGGCGCGTGCGCGAACTATCGACCTGGCTAAAGGTTTGGAATAGCTTATCTTGCTGATCCAGAGAAACCCCAATCCCTGTATCCGCCACCCGCACCTTGACATAACCCGGTAATTCCTGGTCCTGAACCGTCATCTTCTTTTTAACAATTTCGGCATCGATCTTAACCTCGCCTGCATGGGTAAACTTAATCGCATTCCCCACCAGATTTAGCATGACTTGAAACAAGCGTTGATAGTTACCCAGCAGAATAATTTCATCCCGCGTTGCCGGTAACGAAATCTCGTAATGGAGATGTTTCTGCTCCGCTTGCAGTCGAGTTTTATTATCCACATCCTTAAATAATTCTTCTAACTTCACGGGTCCCAACTCTAGCTGCATTTTGCCCGCTTCGATCTTGGCAATATCAAGAATATCGTTAATGACATTCAGCAAATGTAAAGCAGAATTATAGGCTTCCTGAATAAATTGCTCCTGCTCCTCTGGATCATCCGCCATCCCATCCAGAACCAGTTTCAGAAAACCAATCATGCCATTTAGGGGCGTGCGTAATTCGTGGGACGTATTGGCAAGAAATTCACTTTTGAGCCGTGAGAGTGTTTCTGCCTGAATCCGCGCCTCTTCTGCCTGCCTCCGGGCCTCTTCTAGCGCTTTATGCTGCTGCATGAGGTTAGCATTCACCCGCTGAAGTTCAGAGGCGAGGGCTTGGCTTTCGGCAAAGAGGGTGGCATGGGCGATCGCGGTTCCCACCTGCTCTGCCAACTCCTGAAGAAATTCAACCTCATACTCCTCCCAAAGTCGCCCATTGACCAAGGGGGGGGCTAAGCGCGATCGCGCTGCGTCGCCGCAAGCGAATCGTCTCTTCCTATCACCATCAGGGTAATACCGGGCGATCGGCAACGTCCGCACCAACAGGATCAGGCCATTGGGCTGGGTCTGATGGTAGGTCGCCATGACCAATAGGGAGACCGGCACCCCCGCCGGCAGAACCCCCTGCTCGACCACCACTGGCTTCAGCGTGGTAATTGCCTGAGGCAGGCAGGGATAGTCTAACCAAGACAGATTCGCCCCCATCAGACTCGGTATCTCAGCCTGACGGTACTCAGCCATCACCTCAACCCGCATGGGAATCAGCAAGGTCGGATCAGCAGTCGAGGGTGGATAGGCACAAAACAAGCACCGATCCACAGCCAAAACACTCCCAATCCCCTCAACCGTCTTTCGCCAAATGGTTTCCCGTTCGAGAGTCCGGCGAATATTGCTGGTGATTTGGGTCAACTGTTTTTGATTAACTTGGGTATCCACCGGATTGTGCCACTCGATCATCCTGGAACCCCTTCTTAATCTTTAGGTACCGTGGCGGCGAACAACGACCTTTTCTCTAATTAATTTTAATCGTTTTAATCGTTCCACTCACCCCTTGGGGGAACTGGCGTCGGGGCTAAGGTGCGGGTCAGTTCATCGTCCCGACGGGTTTCCCCCCGTAGCCATTGACGCACCGCTAACTCAATGACTCGGCTGGGATCATTGGTCAGGTGTTTCACCTGATCGACCAATTCCGAGTCTAAATAGACCGAAACTTCAACGCGCTTGGCCGCAGGGTGCGGATGAACGTCTGTATCTTGAGTCATAATTGAAATCATCTCCTCTAAATGTGCATAGTTAAATGTGCATAGTGTAAGTCATCATAATATCGCTGATTCGAGCAGTTGATCGCTTCCCTCTCCATGCTAAGCGGTATCCGTACCGGCTGGAGCAGGTGGTGTGTGATCATCTGCTGAGATTCACGCTCCCGATTCCCGATCGCGAACATCAGGACGTAGGGGAAATCCTCTAGCCGACTATGACAGAATTTCGGTGATGGTTGCCCGCACTTGCCCCGTTGCCAGTTGAATCACCACGTTTTGGGTGGGGGTGAGCGATCGCGTGGTACGCACAATCTCCCCCGTCTCCTGACGGACTACTGCATACCCCCGTGTTAACACTGCTTGCGGGTCAAGGGTTTGCAGGCGTTGTTGCAGATGTTGACACTGCTGATCCGCCTGCTGGTAGGTCTGCTGGGTCGCCTGCACGAGGCGCTGACGTAACCAGGTGGTGGTCTGTTGGTGTTGTTGAAGGGTGCGATCGATCTGAAGGCGCTGGAGACGCCCCTGTAATTGCTGAAGGCGCACCTGTTCACCCAGGTAGGCTGCCTGTAGGGCTTGCTGCACGGCTTGCCACCGCCGCTGGTGGGCTGCCCAGAGATCCGCCCAACGCGGAACTGCCTGCTCGGCTGCTGCCGTTGGAGTATGGGCACAGACATCAGCAGCTAGGTCAGCGAGGGACTCATCCCGTTGGTGGCCAATCCCCGCCACAACCGGAATGGGACACAGTGCCACTGCCCGAATTACCCGTTCGTCATTGAAGCAGGCCAAGTCCTCGCTGGCCCCGCCCCCCCGCGCCAAAATCAGCACCTCCGCCCGCCCGTCCTGGATCACCCGCTCGATCGCCGCCACGATCGTCGCGGGGGCCTGTTCCCCTTGGACGATCGCGGGGGATAAGAGGACCCGCAGGCCAGGATACCGCTGCTTGAGGGTACGTTGAATATCGCCCCAGGCGGCGGCTTGGGGGGAAGTGACCACGGCGATCGTTTGGGGATGGACCGGTAAAGCCTGCTTCCGTTCAGGGGCAAATAACCCTTCGGCTGCCAGCCGTTGCCGCAGTTGCCGGTAGCGTAGTGCCAACAACCCCTCCCCCGCCGGCAACACCTGCCAGACGACCAAGCGATACTGGCCACGGGCGGGATAGACCTGAATCTGTCCCAAGACAATCACCTGCTCCCCGACGGCGGGTGAGTTAGTCAGGCGAGCGACCTGACTGCGCCAGACCACCGCCTGGATGCTCGCCTGGGTTGCCGGATCTTGTAGCGTGAAAAAGATGCCGCTGGGGTGGGGGTTAGCACTAGAAACTTCCCCCGTTACCCAGACTTGATGCAGGCGAGGGTCATCTTCTAACAGGGATTGAATATAGGCGGTTAAGCCGCCTACGGACAGGGCTGATTCAAGGGCTGGATCAAGAGAATTCACGAAAAACCATCAAACGCGAGGGAGCTTTTCACGCTAACTTTACGCCATTGCGCTAGGGAAATGGCATCTTATTGACATATCAGGGATATTTTCTGGCTTCTCCCTGCCACTGTTTGTGCTCTGCAAGCCTCCTGCACAGCCCCTATTATGCCCTTGTCCATCTACCCTCGTCCTCGGACCCACCCAGACGAATACTCATCGGTTCCTTTTGATCCCCAGGAGCCTCCCCAGCCCTCACCCCTACACTGGGACCAGTCCTCGCCCTGGCACTGTCCTTACCCCGGCCTTGCAACTTTTACCCAAGGCGCACCCCACTTCCTATTTGGGCGGCAAGCAACCTTGCAGTTGTTGTTAACACACCTCCGTCAATTCAACGTTGTACCAACGACTGAACCATTGGTTGACCACACATCCCCTCACCGTCGAGCCGATGCTCCAGAAAGTCGCACCGTTCCCAGCCCCGGTTCCCGCCACCCAATCTGCCATCACACCGCCCCCGAATATTGGCGACTCTCCGACGGAGACGCTACCTGAATATCCCGGCCTCCGACCACGGGGCGGGCCTGTGCTCGACCCAGTTTCGCCGTCCGCCCCTGTCCGGGGGCCAGTCGTCGTGCCATCACTCCCTTCCCTTGCCCATCTGGAGAATGGAACGCTCTGCCTGTGGGACTTGGCCGGTAACGCGATCGCGGAACCGTTCCGAGGCCACACCGACCTGATTACCGCCGTGACCTTTAGCGCCGATGGTGCGTTCATTCTCTCGGCGAGTGCGGATGGTAGTCTACGCCTGTGGGATCGGTACGGGAACCTGCGCCAGGACTTCTGGCAAATTGCCCCCGATGGGGTGATGGCCGTGGCCAGCAGCCCCGATGGCACCACGATCGCAGTGGGAACGATCCAGGGAACCCTGAGCCTCTGGACCCTGAGTGGTCAGATGAGCGTGCCACCCATCACTGCCCATACGGCAGCGATTACGGCATTAGCCTTTAGCCCCGATAGCCAGGTGATTGTTTCTGCCAGTAGTGACGGTACCCTGCGGCTATGGGATCGGCAGGGACAGGCGCTCGGCCTGCCTTTCCAGGGCCATCGTGATAGTGTGGAAGCCGTTGCCTTTAGCCCCGATGGCCAGAGGATTGCCATTAGTAGCGCCGATCAGTAGCGCCGATCACACGATCAGCCTCTGGCGGGGCGGCAATTGGTCAGATTGGTTCCAAGCCGCTCACGATCGCCTGCGGTATCATCCCCAAGCCCAAAGGTTGCAGGTGGATGAGTAGAGCGTGGGCAATGGGTCGTTATCCCGGTTTGCGTCGTCTTTCTACCGGAGACTCCCCACCGTTTATGACGGGGTGACCTATGGCGGGGTGATCTCACGGGCCTGGGGCGATACGTCTAATTTCTGTCCCAGACGCGGCTCTACCCCTGCTAACAAGCGTTCGATATTACTGCGGTGACGCCAAATCACGTAAAGTCCAGCGGCCAGACCAAACAATTGATAGGCTAGGGGTTGTTGAGTGCCGACCATTAATAGCGGCACGGCGATCGCGGCCAGGATTGAACTGACGGAGACGATCCGTGTGATGGCCAAACTGAGGCCGAATACCCCGAGCGCCGCCAACCCCACAGGCCACGCCAAGGCTAATAGCACCCCCAGCCCCGTCGCCACCGATTTGCCCCCCGTAAAGCCCAACCAGATCGATCGACTGTGGCCCAGTAAGGCCGCTGACCCCGCCCCGACCACTAACCAGGGCAGGGCCAGTACCTGGGTTGGATCAGCCGCCCCATTCCGGTCAAGCAGGAAGAGTTGCACCGCCGGTTGGGTCAAGGCGGGAATGAGGAAAATCGCAGCGACCCCTTTCAACACGTCAATGAGCAGCACGGCGATCGCAGGTCCCTTCCCCAGCGTGCGTAACACATTCGTTGCCCCGGTTGATCCCGATCCCTCGGTCCGAATATCAATCCCTTGCAGCAGATACCCGGCCAGATAGCCCGTCGGCACCGATCCCAAGAGATAGGCTATTCCCCATAAACCAACGGCAGCAATCCAACCGCCCATAGAACCTCCTGACGCCAACGATACGCAGCATCCCCAGCATACTCGGTTTCTCAGCGCGGGTTGAAGTCATCGGGCCAGGGGTGAACAGCAGTTGGTTAAAAGGGAATGTCATCATCGATAGGATCGTCGATGGGTTTGGTATAACTGGGCATACCGGACGCAGGCGAAGCCATCACGGATGGCGCAGTATAGTCTTGTAGCACCGGTGCCTGCCGAGGGGGACGGGCCGCCGTATAGGGTTCCGGGGCATTCTCCATCCCCGGACTCAGGGTAGCCCCAGGCAGGGGGGGGGAGACCGCTGCCGCTGCGGGGGGATTGGCCACACTCACGGGATGAATGCGCTGAAGAGTCATCTCCGCTCGCTTTTCTTTAAAGCCTTCCACCTGGACTGTATTCATGCCCAAGCGACCCTCTAGAATCACCTGGTCGCCTTCTTGGTATCGCTCCTGAACTTCCTGGGCAAGATTGCGCCAAGCCACCACCTTTAAGGTTGCTGGCGGATCTTCAGCTCGCAATCCCGCAAATTGGACCAGCATTTCCGTAACTGGAACTTGGGTATCGGGCGTATAGCGCAACTGCGGGGACCGAATAATCTCTGCCATCAGGACACAGTGGTTCATACTTGCCTCTAGTGAACTTGCCTCTAGTGGGAATGCACGCGACGGGCGAGCAGTTGTTCTTCTAGGGCGGCAATCCGGTTATAGGCCGCCGTTAATTGGGCCGTGAGCCGCTGCACTTGTACCTCTGTGGTCATGCTGGGATCGCCGCTCTGGTTGTCAATCTGCACATAATCATTATCCACCAGAACATCCCGGTGCTCCAATTCTAGGGCATGGGTATTGCTATGGGTATTGCTGACGTAGAGTGATTGGTATACCGGGGGACGAGGGGGATCTGCCGATCCCCCGACGATATCCCCCGATTGGCTAAGCGCATCGACTGGTGGCGCAACGGTAATCTGAGCGTGGATCTGATCAACCAATTGATATAGCGTGTCGATCTTGGCGCTTAACGCCATTAACTGCTCTGTATATACATCCATCGAAAAACTAACCAGTGACACTGATTTCCATACTAGCCACCATAGTAAGTAAGTTCATTGAAATATCTAAATTTATTTATGAATCATTTAACTTTTGCTAAACAGTAATTCTGTTGCCCGACCAAATGGTGACTTTGAACACGGATTGTTGTTTTTCCGGTGCCGCCAGTGTTAGGTCCTCTTAACAGAGCCGAAAAATCAACAGGGCCTGGATAATCACGACTTGCCTAGGGATAAGACACGCCCTTCCCAATGTATTCTTCCCATCGCAACGGCTGGCGGGCCATCCCTTCTCTGCCCTTAGTCTTAGGCCGATGCGATCGAAAAACTGTTATTCAGACAACTTAAAGCAGGAGGCCATTTAAGCGGAAGACTCAAGTGGACTGAATCCATGACTTAATCAATGTAGTTGCTTCAAACAATGGGTTGAGGGAAACGGAGCCAGGCAATGGTCGATTGGCCGCATCTACGCATATTTACGGAGAGAGTAGGGGGCATTGCCTGGAGGGGTTGTTACTAACCGGGGGGTGACCCACTGGTGATCTCTGTCAGATTCTGTTGGAATTGGCCAAAATTTTGCGCCTTTCCCTCACTGTCGGGAACACGATAAATCCTAATCCTCACAAAAAATCCCGGTATTTTTCGGAAAGCTGGATCAAATCTTAATATTTCTTTACAATTCCCCTCGGCGTCTGCTCAACCACTGGCAGGATAAGAATTTCTGTCTTTCGATAGATTCCCGATCGTCCCGCGATCGGGATGGAGTCTATTGATCCCCTGATCCCCAACCCGGAAGGTTCGTGGTAATCTGTTGCAGTTTATGAAGCAAGAACGAAGACGGAATGAGTATGAGTTTCTACCGGAGCCATTGGCAGTCATTGCTGCTGTCGCCCTGGGCGAAGCGTTTAGTCATGCTCTTCCTCGGAACCCGTATGAGTTGTCCGTGGGACTGCTCAGGTCTGAACGATCTCAGGACAAGTTTCCTCATGCGTTGGTTCCCCAGTGTCCTTCACCGTGATTGGTATGAATCAAAACTTGAAGAGTGGCTTAGCAATTGCCCTCGTCACTGCCCTGTGCAGTCCCGTTGGTGTGGCTTCTGTCAGCCGTGCCGCTGAGGTACAACTGACTGACTCCCCGGCTGAGCCTAGTCTTTCAGGTACGGATTCGCCAGTGGCAAACCGTCCTGCACCTGAATCAGAAGCGCCTCTGTCCCCTGAAGTGGCTGGCCCTCTCGCTGCCCTTCAGCCTGACAGCCCTGCTTCCAGCCCCGATGTGATCAAGGTTGGTGAACGCCAATCGGGCCGCATCACTAGGGAAGAAACGATCGCGAAAGTTCAGTCCCATATTTTCCAGGGACGTGCAGCAGCGACCTTATACATCCGTAATATTCCAGTTTTGACCTTTCTGGGGGAGGCTGAAACAACGGCCACGCCCATTGCGCCCAGTGCTCCCAAGTTACCCACGTTGGATGCGGCCTCAACAGTTCCCCCGGAAAGTGCCGCCGGGGCCGCTGCCCCAGTGAAGGTCGCCAGTCGCCAGGAAGATGAGGTCTCATCGGCAACCAAGGTCCTTCAGCCAGAACCGGTCGCCAACGAGTCTGATCCGGTTTGGCGGGCGTCTGCTGTGGCGGCAAAGCTCAACCAGATCGATCGCGAGGGCTTTGATGCCACCCAAATCACTGTGAAGTGGGCCAGCACTGCCCCGACTGCTAACTTCCCCCACGATTCTCCTGCCGAGACGCTACGCGATCGCTACGTGATCCAAATCGGGAATGAAACCCTGGTGACAATGGGGCGATCGACTATCCTGCCGGATACCACCGAGGATGCCAGCCGGGATGCTCTCCAGGCGACTAATCGCCTGCGTCGTCTGTTAGGGAATGCCCCACCGCTGCGTGAAGTGGCGGGTCAACCGCAGCAACCGCGATCGGGGTTTGCTACCCGGATTTCACGAGGATTGCAACAACTGGGGGTACTGAGTGGGATGGCTTCCTGGTATGGACCGGGATTCCACGGCAATCGCAGCGCCAGCGGCGAGATCTTTAACCAGAATGCCCTCACCGCCGCCCACCGGTCTTTACCCTTTGGCACCCTGGTGCGGGTAACCAACCTGGACAATGGTCAATCGGTGGTTGTCCGTATTAACGATCGCGGTCCCTATAGTTATGGCCGGGTGATCGATTTATCCGCAGCGGCGGCCCGTGCGGTAGGGGTCTTCTATGCTGGGGTTGCGCCGGTTCGCCTTGAGGTGTTGAACCAGTCGAGTTCAAGTCGCCTTGAGAACTAATGCCCCCACATCAACCGACTAGTACAGTAAACATTTTCACAAGGTTCGTAGTAACGACTTGAGTCGTTGCGGGCTAGAGCCAGCACTACAAACGTTGCATCATGAGTTGCCTCATGATCTGCGTCATTGATTGTGTACCGCACTAGCTTGCTGGCGGCGATCGCGAGAGTGGGGCACTCATTGGGGGCCTCACTCTGGGTTTTGCCGGGGGGCGATGGGGAAAATCAGGCTCCCAGGGAGGGAGCGAGTGGTTTTAGCCTTCGCCGCCTTGAATCTTCAGCAGCAGAAAGCCTAATCCCAAGCCGATCATGACGATCGTGGCCGATAAAATCGCGGTATTAAAAATTTCGCCACCCATTGAGATTACTCCTAATAGACGCTAAGGATAGAATGCGGGTTAATTAACCAGACCTCATTGTAAAACGTGGTGAACGCGCTCAGTGCTATGTATCCTGCCCTTGCCCTGACCCTGGGTGATCCGGCTGGCATTGGCCCGGAAGTGATTTTAAAAGCACTGGCAAGGGTGCCCCCAGTGCAAAGGACGACTTTGACGATCGTCGGTCACCGTCGTCTGTTGCAGCAATGCTATGACCAGTTGCAGCGGGAGGGCTTGTCCCACCCCGGTGAGATTGTCCATCCAGATAGCCTCACCATCCTGGAGGTAGACCTGCCCCCTAGCGTGCTGGACCAGATTCAACCGGGGATCGGCAGTGCGGCCAGCGGGACTGCGAGTTTTGCCTACCTAAAAACGGCGATCGTGCGCACCCTGGCCGGGGACTTCCAGGGGATTGTGACGGCCCCGATCGCCAAATCGGCATGGCAGGCAGCAGGGCATGACTATCCAGGACAGACGGAGTTACTGGCTGAACTGAGTCAACAGTCGCACTACGGGATGTTGTTCGTGGCGCGATCGCCCCACACGGGTTGGACCCTACGCACCCTACTAGCGACTACCCATATTCCGCTGGCTGAGGTGCCTACCCGCCTGACTCCCGATTTGATGCAGACTAAGCTGGATCTACTGGTTACCTACCTGCAACAGGATGTGGGCATTCCCCACCCCCACATTGCGATTGCTGGCCTTAATCCCCACAGTGGCGAACAGGGCCAATTCGGACAGGAGGAGCAAACCTGGCTGATTCCCTGGCTGGCCGCCGCCCAAACCCAGTATGCCGATATCCGTTTACAGGGGCCGGTGCCGCCGGATACGCTGTGGGTGAAGGCAGGGCAAGCCTGGTACGGAACAATCCCACCCACAGAAGTGCCCGATGCCTATTTGGCGCTGTATCACGATCAGGGCTTAATCCCCGTGAAATTACTGGCCTTCGATCGCGCCGTGAATACGACCATTGGCCTGCCCCTGATTCGGACTTCCCCCGATCACGGAACGGCGTTTGATATTGTGGGCCGGGGGATTGCGGATGCTACCAGTTTTCTCGCGGCTCTGGAGCAGGCGATCGCGGCAGCCCAACGCCGCTTCCCACAACCTGTTTGTCATGACTGACCGGAAGGCTTCTGAGCAGCCTAGCCACCCAGATGCACTAGCCCTGGTGATTGGGAACTCCCGTCTCCATTGGGCCTGGGTGCAAGGGCATCGCCACCTCCGCTATACCTGGGATACCCCCCATCTGAAGGCTCCCCTGACCGATCTGGCCCAGGTCCCCCTCCCCCCTGCATCCTCAAAGGCAGCGGTAAACACCCAGGCAGAAGTACGGGCATGGTTACAGCGTTCTCGGCACAGTGCTAGTCGCTGCTCTAACCCCGCCTCAACCGTTCCCCTGTGGATTGCCTCCGTGGTCCCTAGCCAAACCCAATGGGTGGCGACCTACCCAGGGGCCAGGATCTTGACGCTAGAGCACCTCCCCCTGACCGGTCTCTATCCGACGTTGGGCATCGATCGCGCCCTGGCCCTGCTGGGAGCCGGAACCCGCTGGGGGTTTCCTACCCTGGTGATCGATGCGGGGACGGCGCTGACGGTGACGGGAGCCAACGCCGATCGCCACCTGGTCGGAGGCGCAATTCTCCCTGGTCTTTCCCTCCAGCTAAAGGCGCTTGCTCAACAGACTGCTGCCTTACCGATCGTCGCGCTGCCAACTGCCCTCCCCCCCCGCTGGGCACAGCACACTGAAACCGCGATCGCCAGTGGTGTCATCTACGGCCTACTGGCCACGGTGCAAACCTTTATCGCCGATTGGCAACGGCAGTTCCCCAGTAGTTCCCTAGGCTTAACCGGTGGTGATGCCTCGCATCTCTGGCGTTATTTAGTGGCGGATAACCCGGCGATCGCCGAACAGGTGATCCTTGATCCCCACCTGAGCTTTTACGGCATTCTGGCCCTACTGGCTTAGGGGTTCTCGATTTTGCAGAGGGGGAGACGGCTCAGCTACTTAAGTACCTCGCGATTTGCAGTTGCATCATGGGTAGTCGCCTGATTGACTGAAAAAACTCGCTACCCTCACCCCCCTCTCCCAGAGCGGGCAAAGGGTCTTTTGCCGATTAAGTCCCTTCGCCCCTGGTGGCAGAAGGGATTTAGGGATGAGGGTCACACCAGCGGGCTGCCCCCAGCCTACCCCGGTAACACCGTACTTTATGACTGTACTTTATGATTTATGATTAAGGTAAAGGCTGTAAGGTTATGGTGAAACCTTAACTTATGGGCGATGCAAGTTGTTATAGCGAATCCGTGCACCTGCCCACTGGAGCTTTTCCCGCAGGGTTTGATAATAGGAATAATTCTCGCGCAGAATAATGAATTGGGCCTGACAGTCGGCTACTTGTATATCCACCCGTTGTCCCGGCCAAATGGACGTGGCTAACACCCCATCGGTCCAGAGTTTGGTGCTGAGATCCTGATCATGGAGCGGCCAAATACTGACAGTGGAACCCGGAGGGAGGACGATCGGGCGACTGGAAAGACTCAGAGGGCAAATAGGCGTCACGACGATCGCCGTCATCCCTGGATGCAGAATCGGCCCGCCCGCCGCCACGGTGTAGCAGGTCGAACCGGTGGGTGTGGCCACGATTAAGCCGTCCCCCTGGTACTGATCCACCACCTCGCGATCGATTTCCATCTCCAGAATCGACGTGAGCATTCGATCTGCCGAAGCCGGTTTAACGCACATCTCATTCAGGGCCAGAAACGGTGCCCCTGGGGTTGGCTGGGGGTAGAGATGGGGACGTGGATGGGACGCGTTCCCTTCCCCTAAGACCGCTTGGAGCATCATGCGCTGCTGAACCGCAAAGCGATCGTGGGTTAGCCGCTCCAGAACCTGCTCTAAATCCTGTACCTGATCCAGTGATTCTGTCAAGAAACCCAGATGCCCCCCTGCATTGGCGGCCAAGATCGGAATACCCGCCGGGGCCAGGTGACGAGCAGCCGCTAAAGCGGTACCATCGCCACCAAAGACCAGGGCCAGATCAATGGTTTGGGGCACCGATGCCAGAAACACCGGATAGGGATTATCATTCGGGCCACTAGGACCCATCAGCACATGGCAGTCACGGGACTCTAGTAGCCGCGCATAGCGTTCGGCCAACTGCTGGCTACTCGCTTCCCCCGCCTTATGGGCAATAATGACTTGCTTCAGTTGCACCCATCTACCACTTCAGGAGATTGAACTGCTCCATATCGACCGTATCACGGTTGCGGTAAATGGCCAGAACGATCGCTAGCCCGACGGCTGCTTCCGCCGCCGCCACCGTAATCACAAACACCCCAAACACCTGCCCCTTAATTTCCTGGGGATCGAGGTAATTAGAGAAGGCCACCAAGTTTAGGTTAACGGCATTCAGCATCAGTTCGATCGACATCAGCACCCGAATGGCGTTCCGGCTATTGACCAACCCATAGATGCCAATGCCGAACAGCGCAGCGGCGATCAGTAGAAAATACTGCAATTGCATAGAAATCTCAATTAATTCAAACCGCAAAACTCAACATTTTGGATGGGCGAGTTTATCAAAATTATCGGTTACAAGGCAAGTGTTGGCGGCAACTCGCCCCTACAGGGGACACTTATTAATAATCAAGATTCAAAACCCCAAACCCCAAACTTTAATTGCCTCCAGCTGGGAGTTGCCCTTGCTGACCAGCTAGAACCGGTTCGCGGGGACGCTCTGCCAGGGTAAGTTCAGTGGCCAGTTGCTCCGGTGGCTCATCGGGTAGGTATTCCCGACGGGCCAGGATGATCGCCCCCACCATCGCAATCAGGAGCAGCAGTGAGGCCAGTTCAAAGGGCAAGAGGAAGTCGGTAAAGAAGTGTTGGCCAATCAACACTGTGGCGCTGTCACCCGCAACTCCCCCTTGGGAAGACTGGGCGAACGCCGCTGTCGAGATCTGCCAGGGAGTCGTCATCGCCACTGTTGCTAACAGGGCAAAGAGGCCAAGGCAGACAGCCCCGGTCAGGATACGCCGGGTCCAGAGGCGGGGGGAGTCGGTAAAGGTGCGCTGGCGATTCACCAGCATAATCCCAAACAGGATCAACACATTGACCGCACCGACATAAATCAAAACCTGGGCCGCCGCGACAAAACCAGCATTCAGCAGAATGTACAACCCCGAAATACCGATAAACACGCCTCCCAGCAGGAAGGCCGAATAAACAATATTCGCCAGTAGGACCACCCCCAGTCCCCCGCCGATCACGATCAGGGAAAGGATGGCCAACGAAACTAATTGAACGCCTTCAGCTAAATTCATGCTCGCTCCTCATTTTTCAGCCCCGCGATCGGCAGGTGCGATCGGGATTCTAACGACTTCAGTCATCCAGGTTCCAGCTGCTGGACTGCGGCAACGCCTGCCTAGGTTTCGGGTGCCTTAGTGGCTGCTGCCTTAGCCTGCTCTTCGGCCACGATTTCCGCTGGCATCTTACCCGCCCGCCGAGAACCAGGGGGTAAATCATGGGGAGAGAGAACCCCCTTAGGTAAGTAGCCCAACTCACGTAACGGCGTCACCATTGGATCATTAGTGACCTTATAGGGAAGGCGACCCAAGGCGACGCTGTCATAGTTGAGTTCGTGGCGATCGTAGGTTGCTAGTTCGTAGTCCTCGGTCATCGACAGGCAGTTGGTGGGGCAGTATTCCACACAGTTGCCGCAGAAGATACACACCCCAAAGTCAATACTGTAGTGATTGAGCTTTTTCTTCTTCGACTCCTTGTCAAACGTCCAATCTACCACGGGCAGGTTAATCGGGCAGACCCGCACACACACTTCGCAGGAAATACACTTGTCGAACTCAAAGTGAATTCGTCCCCGATAGCGTTCCGAGGGGATCAGTTTTTCGTAGGGATATTGCACCGTGATTGGACGCCGCCGCATGTGGTCAAAGGTGACCGATAGCCCTTCCCCAATGTACCGGGCCGCCTGGGTAGCTTCCTTGGCATAGTCCCCCACTTGCTTCAAAAAACGCATCATACGTGAGAACCCTCCCTGTTCAACAATTTCCAGAGTGATTGGGTCGCACGGTGTTTGACCCAACCGACAAGCGTTAACCCAACAAATCCCTATTACCTGTTACCTATTACCTGTTGACCATTACCTGTTCCCCATCGCCTATCCCCCAAATGCGACGGGGAACGCTAATTTCAGTGCCGCAGTGAGGAGCAAATTGACGAGACCCACAGGTAACAGGAACTTCCAACCCAAGTCGAGTAATTGGTCAATCCGCACGCGGGGCACGGTCCAGCGTAACAAAATGGCCAGGAAGACCAGCAAGTAGGCTTTGAACAGGACCATCAAAATGCCCAAGCTGGCTGCAATCACCTGGAACCAGGGGACGGTTTCGCTCACCCCGATCCAACCCGCGATCGCCGAAATGGGTATGGGCAGTTCCCAGCCCCCCAGGTACAGGATCGCCACCAACAGGGCCGACAGCACTAGGTTGACATAGGACCCCACGTAGAAGAGGCCGAAACGCATCCCGGCATACTCGGTTTGATAACCCGCCACCAGTTCTTCCTCGGCCTCTGGCAGGTCAAAGGGAAGCCGTTCACACTCAGCCAGGGCGGCCACCCAGAAAATGACGAAGCCAACGGGTTGTCGCCAGACATTCCAACTCAAGAGGCCATAGCCCGCTTGCTGGTTGACAATATCGATCGTGCTGAGGCTATTGGACATCATTACTACCGCCAACACCGCCAGCGCCAGGGGAATTTCGTAGCTAATCGACTGGGCGGCAGCCCGCAGGCCCCCCAGTAGCGAGTATTTATTGTTAGACGAATAGCCCGACATCAGCAGACCGATTGGGGCCACACTGGACAGGGCCACCCACA
This sequence comes from uncultured bacterium, assembly GCA_964536415.1. Lineage (GTDB taxonomy): Bacteria > Cyanobacteriota > Cyanobacteriia > B231 > B231 > Trichothermofontia. Next base: position 38,829 of record CAZHXN010000021.1, on the reverse strand, counting down.
GGAACACCCCCACACTCAGATCGGTGATGACCAGATTTTGTCCAAATGGAACGATGAGATACGACAGGAAAATGGGCACCACCACCAGAACTGGCCCCAGGGTAAAGAGAATGGGGTCTGCCTTAGCGGGCACAATATCTTCCTTAAATACCAGCTTGAGGCCATCGGCCAACGGCGCCAGTAGCCCAAAGGGGCCAATAAACTCCGGGCCAATCCGTTGCTGGGCCGCAGCGGAAATTTTACGCTCCAGCCAGACAGCTACCAATACGCCCACCAGAGCCACGGTTACCATCAATAGCATCGGGAAGGGAAGCCATAGGGTTTTAGCCAAACCGGGCGGCAGTCCCAATCCTTCCAAAATCTGAATAAAACTGCCCTGTAAGTCGATTCCTGAGTTCATAGCGGTTTGCTTAGTGTGTCCTGCCTGTATCGGTCACTCAATATCTCGATCGCCCACCGTGGGACTGCAACGGGCAAGTACCTTCGCCTACCGCGCTGCGAGCGCATCCGTACTGGCCAGCGATCGTTACAGACTATTAATTAAACCCACCGCTAGTATAGCGTTCGACGGCTGGCAAACTGAATCACTCCTGATAGGAAATTCTACGAGGCACGATAAGCGGCAGTAGTAGATGGGCGATCGGGACGAGGGATGCGGAAATTGGGGATAGGAATTGTAAAATTGCAACGATGGAACTTAGGCAATGTAATGAGTGTCGTAATGAGCGTTCGGCAGGTTAGCTGTTAACTGGGATAGGAACTGGGACAACGGGTGGTGACGATCGTCCTGATCTGATCGGCGACAGCATCAGGCTGCTCCAGCATTGCCAAATGACCGCAGTTAGACAACTCCAGCACATTCTGTCCCGTTGCAGCAAAGAGGGAATGGAAACTGGCCAGATGCCGGACATATTGGGGCGGCATCACCTCATCCTGATCGCCGGCAATAAAGTAAACGGGTTGGTGGAGGTGGGCGACGAGGTGGGGCAGGCGATGGACTTCAGCCTCGGTGGTGGAGTCCAGCAGACTGCCGAGGGCCGCATCGGGGCAAGCGGTGACAAAATCCCGGATACGTTGGCGACCCCAGGCCCGATCGAGCGGACGGGCCACATTGAGGCGGGCAAAGAGCGTGTCCAAAAAAGGCACCTGCCCCAGCCACCGGGGACGATATTTGACCAACTGGGTCCCTGCCGAGCGAAAGCGTTCAAAATCTTCTTTGAGATAAATCCCCCCCCCCGCATTGAGGCAGATGACCCCGGCGATCGCAGCGGGGTGTTGATGGGCAGTCCACAGGGCAATGCTCCCTCCCAGGGAATGGCCCACGAGCCAAACATTCGATAAATTCAGGGTTTGCAGCAAATCGGCCAAATCCTGGGCATAGGCTTGGAGGGAGTAGGGGGAGTCTGGACCCATCGCACGGGTAGGGTGCGATCGCCGCATTCCGGGTGCCGCATGAGCCAACTGGGAGTCCCCAAATCCCCGCAGGTCATAGGTTAAACACGAATAGGTTGCTGCTAACCGGGCTACCAGTGGTTGCCAGTAGTGGCGGCTCAACAGCCAACCATGCACAAACACCAGGGTAGGGGACTGGGCTGGGGCTTCGGTTAACTCGTATGCACAGGGAATGCCATTGATCAGCGTAATATCCATAATTTTCATCCTATACCCTAACGTCCCATTAACCGCTGGCGGACCCCCTCCGCAATCTTTTGGCCCAAATATTCCGGGATCAGGCTTTCATTGGGACCCAATAAATACAGGATGAGCCGCGTGCGCCCACGCCAAACCAGTAGGTTCGCATTCACCACCAATAAATCCTCCTGCCAGATGGCGTACATGACCTTATAGAACAAGCCTGGCTGGTTATCCGCTTCAATCAGTAATGCCGGGAGATGGAACACGGGGTCCACATAAAACTCAGTTTCCACCTGCTCCAGCCCCGCATCTAGGTTAAACTCCACCGCCAGCATTTCCTCCACCTCAAAGTGGCCGGCCAGGGCTTCCCGGATCGCCCGACAAACATTTTCCGACGTTTTCTCCGTCAGAGCCTTACCCCCACGGGAGACCACCAGCTTGACGAAGACGAGCATGGGGGGATAGATCTGGCCGTAGAGGCTCAGACTATGGACCGTGAGGCCGTAGGCCGCCAGCACCCCAAAAATATCGCTAAGCAGAAAAGACTGGTTGCGGTAGGCAAACTGGAGCGCACTTTTACTGCCCTCCGGCTTCAGTTCAATCACGGCCTGCCGGGTTTTATAGAGTTGATAGGCCAATCGCAGGTTCTGAAGCTGGATCTCACTGCTCACGAATTGCTCATAAAACTGGGGAAACGCTCGGTTGAAGCGCTTGAGGAGTTCCAGGGTGGATGCTTTTAGACCGGGAGCCGTCATTGGGAAAAGGGGAGGGAGGATATACTATCTAGATACTGACATCCGAAACGTTTACCACCCTAAGCTGCCTGCATGGTTTTCTGGAAAAGCTGGTTTAGCAGCCCGAACTCGTCGTCGATGCCCAAGTCGGCCCAGGCCCAGCGCCACAATGCGGCTGGCCTCAGTCATCCATCGGTTGAAATGTTGCAACACAGCACAGATCGTAATGTTCATATCTTTTTCAGTACCGATCGCGACATTGATCTTTATGAACTGGAGGAACTTTGCGATGCTGTGGGCTGGTCGCGCCGTCCCCTACGGAAGGTCAAAAAAGCCCTTCAGTATAGTTTCCTGGTCGTTTCCATGTGGGAGCAACGCGGAACCAAGCGACGGCTGATTGGCTTTTCGCGAGCCACGTCGGATCATGCCTTCAATGCTACCCTCTGGGACGTGGTTGTCCACCCAGATTACCAGGGAAAAGGTTTCGGAAAAGCCCTGATGAAACAAGTAATCAAAAAGCTGCGCAGTGAGGACATCAGCAATATTACGCTGTTTGCCGATCCCCATGTGGTCGAGTTTTACCAGGGACTGGGGTTTGTGGCCGACCCAGAGGGGATTCGAGGGATGTTTTGGTATCCCGATTAGGGGGGAGGTTTGCGCCTGTTTCAGTTATACAGCCCTTCGGCACGGCTGTCCGCATCAAAGTCATCTTCCTCGCGATCGGGGATGGGCCAGTCTTCGTTCTCCCCGCCGACGATCAGGCGCAGGATTGGGACATATTCGGCACTGAGTTGCTGGAGGGCATTAATCAGCACATCGAGAGCGATCGCGTCACTGGTGCCCAGATCAAACCAGGCGCGTGCCCAGTTATCCTGATATTCCAGGTCACTGGCGTTGTGCATCAGGGCCATAAAGCTTCCCTCCGACTGCTCCAAGTCATAGGCGAGGTAGCTTAGCTCCAGGCCGGTTTCCTGAACCTGGAGGTTTTCGGCGTTGAAGCCGCCCAGTTTGCCGAGGAAGAACCAGGAATCGAACAGGGTTTCGAGGTATTGCTTTTCCAGATCTTGGGGAGGCTGCTCCAGTTCTAGCCACAGCCAGACATCAAAGGGGTTAAATTCGCGAAACTCGACTTGCATATGACTTCTGAGCCGGGGGACGGCCTATTGTGACATTCTCTGCCCTGAAGGGCTAGTAAGGTTGGCGTTTTAGCAGCACGCGATAGACGGGTTCCCCCCGTGCCAGGGTCGATCGCTCCCGTTCCGTCATCACGGGTAGAGGATTGTCGGGCAGCCAGAGGGGACCCTGGCGTACAAAGGCAGGATGTTCCAAGAAGCGATCGTACATTTCCTGGGCAACGGCCTCTATATCCGATTGTAGAAACACTTCGCCGCCCGGTTGTAAGGTTGCGGCGAGATCGGCCACCAGTTCAGGTTGAACGACGCGCCGTTTCTGGTGGCGTTTTTTGAACCAGGGGTCGGGGAATTGGATGGAAACAGTTTGCAGGGTCCCTAGGGGGAGGGAGTCCAGCAGGGCACGGAGGCCCACGTTAGCGTTGTAGAAGAGATAGTGCAGGTTAGTCAGGTGAAGGGCATCGCGCCGGTGGTTGGCCTGCTCTACCAGGGGTTCCCGAATCTCAACCCCCAGGAAGTTACCGCAGCGGGTCGCTGTCGGAGCATCGCGCTCTAGTTGTGCCATCTGTTCGACAAAATAGCCACGCCCACAGCCAATATCTAACCAGAGGGGCCGGGTGGGATCAGCGAAGACGGTTGACCAGTCGGGTAGAGCCAGGGGTTGCTGGTAACGTTGACTCAGGGGATTGACATGTTGACGGACACGAACGGCAGCCACGGGAAAATGGGGGATAACGACGGAAAAACAACTTTAGGATCATAAAGGGTATGGTGAGTGTATGGGGATGGCTTGCGAATGCGTTGATTTCTCCCCATTGCTGTTGATCCCAATTTTAAGACCCAATTTTAAGACCTATGGCTGTGGCGTTCCGCTTTGCGATCGTGAGTGATCCCCACATTGCCCTTCCCCATACGATTTGGGACCACCCCGGTCGGTTTCATCTGGTGGAGGTGAGCATTCCGGCGCTGGAGGGAATTCTGGATCACTTGAGCGCGTTGGACCTGGATTTTTTACTGTTGCCGGGGGATTTAACGCAGCATGGGGAACCGGATAATCATCGCTGGCTGGCCGATCGCCTCGCGCGGTTACCCTTCCCCGCCTATGTGATTCCCGGTAATCATGACGTGATTTCGCCCCATGCAACGGCGACGGCGATCGGGCTGTCCGATTTTCCCTACTACTATCGCCACTGTGGCTATGCCAATCCAGAACAGCTTTACTACACCTGTGAATTGGTGTCGGGGGTGCGGCTGATTGCCCTCAACTCGAACCAGTTTGATGGGGAGGGGAACCAGGTGGGACGGATGGACGAGGCCCAATTACGGTGGTTAGCGGCGGTGCTGGCAACGTTGGACCCGGATGAGTTGGTCCTGGTTATGATTCACCATAATGTGCTGGAGCATATTCCGGGTCAGTCGCGGCATGGGATGGGGCGGCGGTATATGCTGGAGAATGCCCCTGTCCTCCTTGAATTACTGCGATCGGCAGGGGTGCAACTCCTGTTTACGGGCCACTTGCATGTTCAGGATATTGCCCATCAGGCCGGGATGTATGAAATTACAACGGGGTCGCTGGTGAGCTATCCCCATCCCTATCGGGTGTTGACGTTGCACCGCGATCGCCACGGTCAGTCCTGGCTGGAGGTGGAATCCCATCGGGTGACGCAGGTACCGGACTTAGTCCATTTGCAGAATCACTCGCGGGAGTGGATGGGCGATCGCAGTTTGGGGTTTATGGTGCGCCTGCTGACGGAGCCACCGTTGAATTTGCCGCCAGGAGAAGCGACGGCGATCGCGCCGGATTTGCGCTACTTCTGGGCCGACATTGCCGATGGGGATGCCCTGTTTGAGTTTCCCCACCTCCCCCTGCCGGTGCAACGCTACATTCGTCGTTTTAGTGCCGTAACGGATGAGGGCACGCTAGCGTTGATTGATAATGCGGTGGCCCTACAATTAGCCTGGGCTTAAGTGTTGAGAATGGCTGCTGCACGAGGTATGCCCCTGGTTGACCGACAAACGTTTTCCCCGCATCCCTAAATCCCTTCTCCCACAAGGGGCGAAGGGACTTTCACTCAAAACCCTGGCGTGATGAGCACCTCGCCTGCTCTGAGCCTACGCCATGCCCAACTGACCCTCCTCCATCATCCTGATCCGCAATACCACCCTCCCTACCACTGGGCCGCCTTTATCCTCGTGGGTAGCCGGACCTAGAGCCATCTACTGATCGGCAGTAACCTGGAAAAATACCTTCGCCACGATCGGTTCTGGCTGATTAACATCATTTATCGATAGCAGTGATGTCGTAGCAGTAAGGGCTACTTGAAACAGTATTTGATTAGCCTTCATCTTTTGGCTACTGGATATTCAGGAACTTCCTAGCAAGATTCTTCCAAAGCTTAACCTCTAAATCTTCGTTGGGGGAAACATACTTTAAACAATCTTTCCATAAACTCGATGCTCGCTGGTTACCTTGCTCTTGCAGAATTTGGGCTAAAAGACAATAAGCATCTGCTCGATCGCTAGCTAGTTTTATCGATAATTCTAAGTCTGCGATCGCTAGTTCATAATTTCCTTGCAAGGAATAGGCCCAACCACGATTTTTGTAAAGTATTGCTTGATCAAGAGCAGTGGTAGCCTTTTTCAATCCTTTTGATGCTAGAGATATTGCTTCCTCAAGGTTACCATCTATGATCTCTAGCCGTGCCAAATTATTCATAGCCGTGACTATCAACACATTATTAGTTTGGGACAGGGAATGGATAATTGAGCGGTATTGTTCCTTCGCCTTCTCAAAGTTTCCAGCTTCAGCATTGAGTTGAGCGATATTATACTGGGTGATCAGATCATTGGGTTCTAACTCCAAGGACTTTGCATACATCACCTCGGCACAAACTCGATCTTGTTGCTGTTGACAGATAAAACCAAGGTTATTATAAATTCTAGAATCATTGGGATTATAGTTTTTGGCTTTTTGATAGTATTTTTCTGCCCTATCCAGTTGGTTATTTTTGAGAGCTTCTTGCGCTAAATCAAAGTAATGTCTACCTAATAAAGGTAACGAGATTCGATAAGTAGCTAGTGTGAGTATCCCTAGTCCTAATAGTAAGGTTGCCCCTAGCTTGAATTTGCGCGAGTTGAAAAATAGCTTAATATCCGTGAGGCGCAGTTCGTTAGCGGATAAATGGCGATGCACAACCGCTGCACTGGCGGGCCGATCGGTGGGTCTGAGGGCCATGAGTTCATCAATCAGATCCTTGAGCGCTGGGGAGATTTGGGGAGCCTGATCACGCCACAATAGCTGATTGTTGGTCGTTTTGTAGGGAATATCGGCAGGATGAAGCCCCGTTAATAGGTAAACAAATGTTCGTCCCAACGCAAATAAGTCAGACTGGGGCACTGCTTGCCCGTCCAATTGTTCCTGGGGCGTATACCCCACTGATAGGGAAGTGGTCACCTCCCGCGCATGAACCGAGGCCAGATAGGTCGTTGTCATCGTCCGCACACTGCCAAAATCAATCAGAACAAGCTGACCATCGGGCCGATGCATAATATTGGAGGGCTTAATATCCCGGTGGAAAAATTGATTTTCGTGGAGAACCTCCAGCACTTCCAGGAGTTGTTTCAACCAGGCGATCGCCGTCTTCTGATCAATGGGTCCGTGCTGCTTCACCCAGGTCTCTAAATTCTCCCCCGCAATTTTTTCCATCACCAGACAGTGCAGGACTTCCCCCGTGGCTGGCACCTCAACCGTAAAATTGTCCCCCAGTTCCGCCTTGGGGATACCGGGATGATCTAACCACTGCAGCGCCAATGCTTCCCGCTCAAATCGCTCGATCGTCTGGGGATCGGTGTCTTTCAACACCTTCATCACTTTCCGGGTGCGATCGGGCCAACTTTCAACCTCAAAAATCTCCGTCGTAGCGAACGGATTCATGGCTCGCAAAGAGCGAATAAGTCGATATTTGCCATGCACAAGGAGAGCGGTGCCACAAGAGCGGCAAACCTCTCCCGCCGCGATGGCTTGCATCTGGCGACAGTGAGGGTTGATACAATAAGCTACTCCATCATGCTGACCCAAAGGGACAGAGGCAGGCCGTCCCGATGGCCTAAGTGCATCCATGCCCTAGATACCCGCCGCCGACATCCGATACTTACGAACATATTTGCGGATGACCGGTTGCAGCGTGAACAGCAACTCACCCTGGCCCCGACCCCGCTTTTTCTCCAACAAAGAGCGATTACTCAACTGCTCTAAGGCTTCAATCACCTCCGAAGTTGCCAAATCCTTAGACGCCTGCTCCTTAATCGCTTGAATCCCGATCGGTTGATCGGCCTGTGCCAGAGCATGCACAACGACAACTTCCAGATCCGTCAAATAGTTGAAGTACTGATCCAACACTTTACGATACGTCGTATCCACGATCGTCGTATCCAAACCAATAAACTGGGCCACATCACCATCAAATACATTCTGGATCATCGTGGCCACATCTTCCAATTGCAAAGGATTGCTGCGGTAGCGATCGATCAACTTTTGATAGGTTTTGCTCTCTCCTTTCAGCCCCCGCTCACTCAACATCGACTGGGCGGCTTCCGGACTCAACCCCTCCAGCTTCAGCATCACCGCCAACTGACGCCGCTCCAAATTCACCAGTTCGAGCGTTTCCACATGGCTAGTGAGGATCAAACAACTGGCATGTTTCCCCTTCGCGATCGCCTGGATCAACTGGCCATAGCCCTCACAACCCGCCTTATAGCGACCATGCGGATCACCCGGACGTAACACCGCATCAAAATTATCCAGGATCAGCAAAGTTGGCTGTTGTTCCAAACACACCAGCAATTGCTCCAAACCCGCCTGCATCGACGGTACTTGCAGATCCGAAGGGCCTTTGAAGCTTTGCAGCAAATTATTCAAGAGGCTCAGCAACGGGATCGGCTGGTTCAGCGTCCGCCAGATCACATGATCAAACGTTGACTCCAGGTCCTCTGCCAGCTTTGCCGCCAGCGTTGTTTTACCAATTCCTGGGAGTCCCACCAACCCCACCAACGCCGTATGCTCCTGGATAATCGCATGGTGAAGCATGGTCAATTCCGGTTCCCGCCCGTAGAAATGACTGACGATCGGCGGAAACTCATCCCAACTTCGTCCCACGTCCACCGGCTCTGGAGGAGCAGCCACAACGGTCGGCATCGTGACCGCTAGATCCTTAAATTGCATGTTGAGCCGTTGCATCAAGTTGCGAAGTTTCACCGGGCCACGCCCCTCCACCTGAAACTTCCGATACACCTCACTCAAGCGTTGACGGGCGGCTGCGGGACTAATCCCCAGTTTATGGGCAATCTCCTCGCTTGAGTGATTGTCTAGCGCAAGCTCCAGGGCTGCCAATTCGGCATTGGAAACCCGGCACTTGCGGGCTTCTTGTCTGAGAAAGACGACAAAGTCTGAAGAACTCACGGTAACACCTAAAAGATATTGTGTTCTCTATGCTCTAGCGTTTGAGATGCTTTAAGACGCAATTCGGATAGCATCCTATATAGTAACATAAATACTTTTGCAAGAACAAGAATACGTCTCTTTTTGTAACATTTTCTGCTTTCGAAGCCCGAACAATCCCCTGGATTACCCACTTAATTATCCACTTAATTATCCAATATTCAGCCTCTATTTGCCGATCAATAATGACTATTATGTTGATTATACATGGTGTATTGTAGCACTACAAAAGTTACTCTGGCCTGGTAAATTTACAGATGAGCACACCGCTCAGAATAGCCAGACTTACCGACTCACGATGGATATTGTGCTAGGTCCGCTCTGCGGCTGGGTAGTAGCTGGGTCTTAAGATTAGGGTTGGGTGATGGCAGCAGCCAACTGGATTAACTATTCTTAACTTTAGTCTTGACTTCTCTTAACTGTAGAGGCTATATGGCTATCAGGCTAGTAAGTAGTTGTTCAGTTTACAGCCTTTGTCACCTCAGTGAGGGGCAGGCAATTGGCTTGAGCCAATTGCTCATCAGGTGCTTCTGTCCTTCAGAGACTTGGGAAACGCTGTATCTCTAATTAAATATTTTAATATTATAATTGTGATTCAATAAAATAATTAAATATCGTCATATGCGCTTTATGTATGCTTTGTATGTCTGATGTCCTCCAATTCTAGATCAGGTTTAGGGATTCTGACTTGGCGGGAAAAGGACTTGACGCGGGCCAGCCAAAGGTGGATTAGAACCCTGGTTTTGTCACCCCTGCGCCTCGGTTGACCCGTTCTCCAGCAGCGTACACTAGAGCAAGACAACCCTCATTGTATTCAACCGATCCACCTTCTATGGCAGACATCAAAAAAGGCAGCCTCGTCAAAGCGGTTCGCGAAAAACTTGACAACAGTCTTGAAGCCAAGGCTAGTGACGATCGCTTCCCCAGCTACCTGTTTGAAACCGCAGGCGAAGTCATGGAAACCCAGGGTGACTACGCCCTGGTTAAGTTTGGTCAAGTTCCCACCCCTAACATCTGGTTGCGCATTGACCAATTAGAACCCTTTCAGTAGGCTAGGGCTACCGTCACGATCGGAGGTCGCAGACACCCGTGGCTATCCCTACCCCACCCCCCTCCTCAGCCCTTCCCCGGCCCCTGCGTGTTTCGATCATTGGGGCGGGTCGTGTTGGGAGTACTCTCGCCCAGCGGGTTGCTGAGAAAGACCTCGCGGATGTGGTTCTGCTCGACATTGATGCGGGCCTGCCCCAGGGGATTGCCCTTGATCTCCTGCAAGCACGGGGCATTGAACGCCACGATCGTAAACTCATCGGCACTGCCAACTACAGCGACACGATCGGCTCCGATGTGGTGGTGATTACCGCCGGCTTCCCGCGCCAACCGGGCATGGATCGATCGGACCTCCTGCGCAGCAACGCTGAAATCGTGGTCAATGCCGCCCAGCAAGCGGTTGCCTATTCCCCTAACGCCATCCTGCTGATCGTCACCAATCCCCTGGATGTGATGACCTACCTGGCCTGGAAAGCCACCGGCTTACCCTCCCAGCAAGTGATGGGCATGGCCGGGGTGCTCGACTCCGCCCGTCTGCAAACCTTTATTTCCCTAGAATTGGGTGTTTCCAGCCACGATGTCATTGCCCTTGTTTTGGGAGGGCACGGGGACCTGATGGTCCCCCTGCCCCGCTACTGTTCCGTTGGCGGTGTGCCGATTACCGAGTTAATGGATGCGGCCACGATCGAGCGTCTGGTAGAGCGCACCCGTCGCGGGGGCACCGAGATCGTTGAACTCATGCAAAAAGGAGGGGCCTACTTTGCCCCGGCCTCGTCCGCCTGCCTCATGCTAGAGGCCATCCTCCGCAATGAGTCCCGTCTGGTGCCTGCGGCTGCTTATCTGCAGGGGGAGTATGGGCTAAATGACGTGTATATTGGGGTTCCCTGTCGTCTTGATCGCCGGGGCATTGCCAATATTGTTGAGTTGGAACTTTCTGAGGTTGAGCAATCGGCCCTGCACACCTCTGCCCATGCCGTTCGCCGCAATATTGATCAGGCCCTCGGTCTTATTGAACATTTGCTTTAGGGTACCGCGAACGTCACCCCCATATCATCAACCCCATCAATTAACCCATAAAAAGGCCCCCAGGGGATGTCGGAGGCCGCCAAGAAGCTTGTGCCCTTGTACCCTATCACGCCTCTTAAGACGCCAAATGTCAATCAAGGCACATTTCTCGTGGACCCAATCTGCTGCGCACCCTCCGACAGATTCCTCACGGCTCTCCACCAATCGCTTACGTCGGGGTCAGGTTCGCCGCTAGAATATGAAGGCTAACCCCCTGACTCTTGCACCTATGGCCAAGTCTGTTGCCGATATTATGACCCGTGACCCGATTACGGTTCGTCCCGACACCCCCCTCAAAGAGGTCATTAAAATTCTGGCCGATCGCCGCATTAGTGGGTTACCAGTGATTGACCCAGCGGGCAAGTTAATTGGGGTGATCTCGGAAACGGATCTCATGTGGCAGGAAGCGGGCGTGACCCCCCCCGCCTACATCATGGTGCTGGATAGCGTCATTTTTCTGCAAAACCCCGCCACCTATGAGCGAGATTTGCACAAGGCGTTGGGGCAAACCGTTGAAGAAGTCATGAGCCGTGAGGGCATTATCACCGTTACTCCCGATAAACCCCTACGGGATGCGGCTCGGATCATGAATCAGCATAAGGTCCATCGCCTACCTGTTCTCGATGAAGCGGGGTGCGTTGTTGGAATTCTGACGCGAGGTGATATTGTGCGAGCAATGGCAGACGAGGAGACAGATTGAAATGAGTATTACCCCTGAATCGGTGCAGCAGTTGCTCACGTCCAATGATTTTGGCGATCGCCTGCTTGGCGTGAACCAATTACGTCAACTGGATGCCGTGACCGCTTTTTCCCTTATCCAGCAAGCCCTCGCTGATGCCAATGCCAGGGTGCGCTATGCGGCAGCCAGTCATCTGGCCCACATCGGTAATCAAGATCGCAACCTATCCTTACAAATCCTCCGGCAACTCCTGAAGGACCCAGAGGTTGATGTCCAGGCTGCTGCCGCTGATGCCCTGGGGGCGCTCAAACTCCACGAAGCCTACGAAGACTTAAAAAATCTCTACGAAACCTCCTCCGAGTGGCTGGTACGCTTTAGCATCGTTGCGGCGTTGGGGGAGTGGGGAGACCCGCGTTGCTTTGATTTGCTCGTCTCAGCCTTAGAATCCGGTGAAGATCTGCTGAGTACAGCGGCGATCGGTTCCCTGGGCGAATTGGGTGACCCGCGTGCGACGCCCGTCTTGGTTCCCTATGCTGACAGCCCTGATTGGCAGGTACGCTATCGTGTGGCCCAGGCACTACAGCGCTTAGGGGGTCCCGAAGCCCAAACTATTTTAAATATCCTGGCCCAAGATCCTGTACCTCAGGTTGCGCAAGTGGCCCAAACGCCGTTCGCGTAGCGTCTCCCTAGGAGATTGACGCCCCCTAACCATGACAGGTTTGAATTTTTAATGTTGAGTTTTCAAGCAAGAACCGGTTTGAAAGGTCCAGATGCAGGGGCTTTGACGACTAAAGTCGTTACTACTAACTTGGCGTTGACGCCTAAAGTCATTACTTCCAACTTGGCCGATCGGGGCGAAGGGGCTGATCTGGGTTGGTTGTTGTTGCGGTTTTAACCGCGTGCTCTCCTTATGTAAAGGATGTAAAGGGCTGCTAAGACCGAAGCACTCAAGGCTCACCACTCAAAACCGTCGAAGTTGCGATGACAGACACTCCAGAATCACCCACACCCTCCAAGCTGCCTACCCCGGCAGAGGAGATGGAGTCTCTGGTGAATTCCCCCCCCAAGCCGCGTTCCCGCAGCACCGTTGCAGGCGAATCGTCCCTCCCTACGACGGCTGCTGAACCCGATGTTCTCGCAGGGATGACTGAGATGGATGATTTTCAGCACTTGAGTTTCTTGCACTTATCGCGCTTCGGTGTTCGCGCAACATCTGGGCAGGAGAGTCGCTTAGGGATGAGCGAAGGGGGCATCCTGTCAGGGAGGGCGGATTCTCCCCTCAACTTACTGGTTTTGGGTAGCGCCTGTCTGGTGATGGGGATAGGTCTGGGGTTGAATATCCCGATCTTGGGTTGGGTTGGGGCGATCGGGGCTTTACTCGCCGCCTTACGCATTCTGGCCCCTAGCATCGGTCGCGCCCTGGCTAAGCTGATCAGTCCCCGTCAGTGGGGACAAGTGTTCGCAGTACTGGGGTTAGGGGTTGCTCTGTGGGGCCTCGTGCAGCTAACCGGTTTGGCCGATCGCTGGCAGTATCAATGGCAAACCACGAATTGGGATGCAGTCGGTGCGTTGGGGGAGGTCTTTGGCGCCTTGGGGCAGATCTTCATCGCGATCGTGGCGGTCTATGTGGCTTGGCGGCAGTATGTCATTTCCAAGGATTTAACGATTCAGCAAAATACGATTACCCAACAGCAGACGATCGACAGCTATTTTCAGGGTATTTCCGAACTGGTGCTGGATGAAGAAGGACTACTCGAAGACTGGCCCCAGGAGCGGGCGATCGCCGAGGGCCGCACTGCCGCTATTTTGGGGAGCATCGATGCCGCCGGGAAGGCCAAAATTATTCGCTTCCTGTCGCGATCGCGGTTGCTAACCCCGTTAAAGCGCGATCGGCGTTTGGGACGGGCTATCTTTGATGGAGTTGGGGGCTACGAAGAAGATCGCGAACATGGCGTGCGGGTGATTGACCTGGGGGTGATGTTAGCGAAGGCTGACCTTAGTGGGACCGATCTGCGGTGGGTGGATCTGAGCGAAGCCAATCTCTTCCGGGCCAATCTCAGCTATTGTGACCTGTTCAAGGCTAATCTGAGCCGCTGTATTCTCTACGAAGCCAATCTGCGCGGCGCTGATCTCAAGGGTACCCAACTCTTCTATGGACCAGTTGCCACCGCCTCCCCCCGGAGCCGCACCGATCCCCCCAACTATCAAACGGGTGCCCATACCGGTGCAGTGGTCGAAGGGGCCAATTTTTCCCAAGTGCAGCGGTTGAGTGAAGAGCAACGCTATTACTGTTGTGCCTGGGGGGGCGAAAAAACCCGCCGGACGATCCCTGGCGGCTGTGAGGGCATCCCCAACCGTTTGGAATCCCCTCAACCGACGGCCTCATGACTCAGCCGTTTAGCCACGGCCAACCAGGCATCTGATAGATTCTGGCACTGGAACAAACGTCAACGGAACAAACGCCATCAGGTCTGGGAAAAAGCACTATCATAAATTTCGGCTCTTTATTAAATTCCGATGGGTTGATGCCGTGACGCAGACCAACTTAGACTTCTTAGCTACCACCGATCCGATCGTTGCTGGCTGGATTCAGCAGGAACTACAGCGTCAACGGGATCACCTGGAACTCATCGCCAGTGAAAACTTCACCTCGGCAGCCGTGATGGCGGCCCAAGGGTCAGTGCTGACCAATAAATACGCCGAAGGGCTGCCCCACAAACGCTACTACGGTGGCTGTGCCTATATTGACGAGATTGAGCAAATTGCCATCGATCGGGCGAAACAACTGTTCGGTGCCGCCCATGCCAACGTCCAGTCCCACTCCGGTGCCCAGGCCAACTTTGCCGTTTTCCTGGCCCTGCTGGAACCGGGCGATGCCATCTTGGGGATGGATCTGTCCCACGGTGGACATTTGACCCACGGCTCCCCCGTCAATGTGTCTGGCAAATGGTTTAAGGTGCATCAATACGGCGTCAGCCCGGACACCGAACAACTGGACTTTGACCAGATCCGCGCCCTGGCCCAGCAGCACCGTCCCAAGCTCATCATCTGTGGTTATTCCGCCTATCCCCGCACGATCGACTTTGCCCAATTCCGGGCGATCGCTGATGAAGTGGGGGCTTACCTGATGGCCGATATTGCCCACATTGCCGGCCTCGTCGCCACCGGCCACCACCCTAACCCCATCCCCCACTGTGATGTCGTCACCAGCACCACCCACAAAACCTTGCGGGGACCTCGGGGTGGGTTGATTCTCACACGGGATGCCGAATTGGGGAAAAAATTCGACAAAGCCGTTTTCCCTGGTAGCCAGGGTGGCCCCCTAGAGCATGTGATCGCGGCCAAAGCCGTCGCCTTCGGGGAAGCCCTCCAACCCAGTTTTAAAACCTACTCGGCCCAGGTGATTGCCAATGCCCAGGCAATGGCCGCCCAACTGCAACAGCGGGGACTCCAGTTGGTGTCGGGGGGCACGGACAATCATTTAATGCTGGTTAACCTGCGATCGATCGGCCTTACGGGCAAGCAAGCCGACCAACTCATGGGCACCATCAACATCACCACCAATAAGAACACGATTCCCTTCGATCCCGAATCTCCCTTCGTGACCAGTGGTCTGCGGTTGGGGTCCCCCGCCATGACCACCCGTGGCCTAGGTACGGCAGAATTTACCGAAATTGCTAATATTATTGCGGATCGCCTGCTTGACCCAGAGAATGAAGCTGTTATACAGGACTGTCGGCAGCGCGTCGCCAACCTCTGTCGTCAATTTCCCCTCTATCCCCATTTGACTATCCCCGTGCCCGCAATGGCTTAAGGGTAGAAAATTCCCCCGGCAGCTAGCACAAACGGGTCAAACCCAGGTAGACTTTGCTAGACAGTTTTTTACCTTGCAGTTCCCTTGCCGATGCCCACCCAGTTCTATCATCTGGTTGCATTTCTGATCGCGGGTCTGGTGGTTCTCCTGACCACCCCGATCGTCAAGAAGATTGCGCTCAAAAGTGGTCGTGTCGATCTCCCCAATGGGCGTAAGGTGCATCAGCGTCCAATGGTTCGCCTGGGGGGGGTTTCGATTTTTCTGGGAACCCTGATTGCCCTGCTGGTGGTCTGGTGGGCAGGCGGATTTGGGATCTTGCCGCCGGCCAAGGATTATGAAATTTGGGGGGTTGCGATCGGCGGCATTTGCTTTTTCCTGATTGGTTTGGCCGATGACCTGTTTAACCTGTCCCCCTTCTCCCGCCTGTTGACCCAGGTGATGGTTGCCACGTTTGCCTGGAATGCGGGGGTGCAAATTGAATTCCTCACGATCCCCTTTGCCCAGGGCAGCCTGATGGTCCTGCCTGACTGGGTCAGCCTGCCCATTACGGTCACCTGGTTAGTGGGGATGGCCAACGCCATTAACTGGATCGATGGGCTAGATGGTCTGGCCGCCGGGGTTTCTGGCATTGCCGCAGTGACAATGCTAATTGTTAGCCTGTTTGTCAACCGTCCCGAAGCTGGTTTAATTGCAGCCGCCCTGGCAGGAGGGTTGCTGGCTTTCCTGCGGTATAACTTCAATCCCGCCCAGATTTTCATGGGGGATGGGGGGGCCTATTTTGTGGGCTTTGTCCTTGCGGGCGTTGGGGTGATTGGCCTAGTCAAGAGCGTCACCACAGCGGCGGTGTTGCTGCCCTACGTGATTCTGGCGGTTCCGATTCTCGATATGTCGGCGGTGATTATCGATCGCCTGCGGTGTGGCAAATCCCCCTTCAAAGCCGATAAACGCCATCTGCACCATCGGTTATTAAATGCCGGGTTATCCCATCGCTTGACGGTTATCTTCATCTATTCGCTTACCCTTTGGGTCGGAACCCTGGCCCTCGCCCTGTCGGGAATGCCCAGCGGCATCGCCTACGTGATTGGGGCCACCGCTTTGCTGAGCTACATCAGTTGGCAAGTGCGTAAACATGCCCGCCAACAGAGTAGTTAAAGGCAGGCAGGAATGCTGTGAATTATGAATGCAACTCCATGAGTATGGCTAAATGAGTGCTGAAATTATTTGTGTCGGCACGGAACTCCTCCTCGGCGACATCCTGAACAGTAATGCCCAGTTCCTGGCCCAACAGCTCGCCCAATTGGGGATTCCCCACTACTACCAGACGGTGGTCGGTGATAACGAGCGGCGGCTGCAAAAGGTCCTCGCAACCGCCTGTGAGCGATCGCGCCTCCTCCTCTTCACCGGTGGGCTGGGGCCAACGCCTGATGATTTGACCCATGCCGCCCTGGCCAAGTTTTTCGACGTGCCCCTGGTTGAAATCCCCAAAATTCTGGAAGATATTCGCCAGAAATATGCCCAACGGGGCCGAGAACTCACCCCCGGTAACCGCAAACAAGCCCTGATTCCCCAGGGGGCTGACATTTTGACTAACGAAATTGGGACAGCCCCCGGTATTATCTGGCAACCTCGCCCTGGTCTGACCCTGCTGACGTTCCCTGGGGTACCCTCGGAACTCAAGCCCATGTGGAACCAGGTGGCTATCCCCTACCTGCGCAGCCAGGGGTGGGGCCAGGAAATGATCTACTCACGGGTGCTCAAGTATTGGGGGATCGCCGAGTCAGCCCTGGCGGAAAAAGTCAACGCCTACCTCTATCTGCAAAATCCCACTGTCGCCCCCTACGCTAACCACGGGGAAGTGAAACTGCGCATTACGGCCAGGGCGGCATCTGAGGCAGAAGCGATCGCCTTAATCGCCCCCGTCGAGCAACAACTGCGGCAACTGGGCGGCATGGACTACGTTGGGGCTGATGCCGAAACCTTGGCCTCGGTCGTGGGTCGCTTTCTCCAGGAAGCCCAGGAAACCCTGGCTGTGGCCGAATCCTGTACCGGCGGCGGGCTGGGACAACGCATCACGACGGTTCCAGGCAGTTCTGCTTACTTTATGGGGGGGATTCTGGCCTACGATAATGCCGTGAAAACCCAACTTCTGGGGGTGGATGCCGAACGATTGGCGGCGGAAGGAGCGGTGAGCCATGTGGTCGCCCAGCAGATGGCCCAAGGCGTTCAGTCCTTGTTGAAAACGACTTGGGGCTTGAGCATTACGGGGATTGCGGGACCAGGGGGTGGCACGGCCAGTAAACCCGTTGGCCTAGTGTATGTCGGGCTGGCGGGGCCGGAGGGCAGTATCCAGAGTTTTGAGTACCAACTGGGTGCCCAGCGCGATCGCGACTGGATTCGCAACCTGAGCGTCAACCATGCCCTCGATCGTTTACGGCGTAGCTTGTTACTGCGGCGGCAAATTGGGGCATCCTAACCTAGAGGGGGAAGTTTCCCCCCCTAATCCCGATGTCCTTCATCCCCAGGAATTCTAAATTCAAGAGAAACGACCTTGAACATTTGTGTCAATTCGTTATGATGGAAACAGCGATCCCAAATCAATGCCCGATCGCGTGATTCCTGATCTAGGTTCAACCTATCCGGGTTAAAGACAGCAGCCTTGGAACTGTTCCTGTCTCCAGCGGCTAACAGCGTCTAGATCGACTTAAAGGAGCCATTTGGTTAATGGACTACATTGATACTTTGATTGAAAAGCTGAAAGAGTGGGCGCGTCGTTTACTCGAAGCTCTCCTGGGTCCACAGGAGCCAGAAGCAGAGCCAGTTCCGATCCCGATCCCGGTTGACGATCGTCGGCTGCGTTAGTGCTAGCTATGAGTAATCTCTAATCGGTGGTAGTGCTCGGCGTCATGAAATGGGTGCGAGCCATGCGTGCGACCTGACTCGCACGATTCACGTTGACGGGAGCTTTTGTGTGACCAGTGTCTTAGTTGTTCATGGCCCCAATTTGAACTTTTTAGGGCGGCGTGAACCCAATATCTATGGGGCCACAACTTTAGATGAGATCAATCAGGTTCTCACAGCGGAAGGGCAACGTCTCGGTTTAGCGGTGACAGCTGTCCAGTCTAATCATGAGGGAACGCTGGTCGATTATATCCAATCTGCCTGGAATGTCCACCAGGGCATTGTGATCAATCCAGGAGCCTATACCCATACGAGTGTGGCGATTCGCGATGCGATCGCGGCAGTAGCGATTCCTACGGTAGAGGTTCACCTCAGCAATATCCACCAGCGGGAAGCCTTCCGCCACCATTCCTATATTGCCCCTGTGGCGATCGGTCAAATTTGCGGCTTTGGGGCCGATAGCTACCGATTGGGGTTACTGGCCCTCGCCTATTACCTGAGTACTCATCATTCTGCGTAAGGGTAGGTTACACCTTAGATGATATGGTGATCCTCTGGCAGATCGATCGGGTGCTGCATACCGATGCAAACACTTTTAGATAAGAAAAAAGCGGATACTCTTACTGCGGAAGAAACTGTTGAGTTAGAAGCGATCGGTGAACTTGACGAAATTTTTAGTTATCTCAATTGTGAGTATTGTCACTACCCAGAGTTGCTGAGTTCTGCTCCGCTTTCAATTGATCACATCCAACCCCAATCACTAGGGGGCGATAGTGATTTAGATAATCTTGCCCTTGCCTGTCGTCGTTGTAATGAACGACGTTACAACTTCATTACGGGGAAAGATCCTCAAACAAATACAGAGGTTGAACTGTTTAATCCCCCGCTATCACCGCCTCAAGCAGGTCGAAGCTGAGATCCCACAACTCGATCGCGCTATCTGCTAGTCCCTGCGATCGCCATCCTTGCCCCCACAGAGGAGATAAACGGATCATAATTCTGTGGGGTCGATACCCAATTCCCGCAGTTTTGCAAAGGCCCGATCGCGTTCTTGTTGTGCCCGATTGCGCTCCTCAAACAGCGTATTCGGGTCCTTAAACGGTTCCCCATTCGGGTGAAAGATCGCAAGACCATCGGCCAACATCTCAAACCGAATCCCCAGCGTGGGTGAAGTCCAGGGGAAATTTAAGGCGGTCACCGGGGAAAAATCCTGGTTGCGATCGGACCGCACCAGTCCCCAGAAATCGTAGGATTCCGGATCATAGAAAAACATTTCCAAAACCCCATACTTCCGGTAGAACATCTGCTTATTGAGGATTTCCCGCGCACTATTACTGGGTGACAGAATCTCAAACACTACTTGTGGCGCAATATTCTCTCTGCCCCGCGACGACATCCCCCTCTTCCAGGTATAGTAGGTTCCTCCTTGTGTCTATTTAGGGATTCTATTCTACTAGTTGTTCCACTAGTAACCTTGTCACTATAGCGCACGTTTTTGATTTTGTGTCAAAATCTATGATATTTTTTTCGTAAGGCTTATAGATTTTGTGACGAATTCTATTTTGATGGGATTCAAGGATGCCCACTGCTCCCAAGCTCTACAATAAACACCCAGGGAACCGACCGTTGGCCAAGGGGGTGTTATTGGGGAGACCCAGATACCTGTGGGTTGTGCCCCGCCAAGCTCACGGGGGCAACCCATTTCCAGGCGGTCTTGGGGGGCTGCACCTGCTCTATGCCAGTCCTGAACGCATTCAGGCTACGATCGCCACCCTAGATCGCTACCAAGTACAAACTGTGGCTGCCAATCACTGTACAGGGAGGAGGGCACTGATCACAATGGGGACGGCGTTGGGGGGACGGTGTTGGGCGATCGCTGCTGTGATGGGCGAGTGGGAATCTGCTGGCAGTTTAGTAACGTTATTTAGATAACACTTTTGTTTAGTAACTGGGGTGATACACTCATCCATAGCCCATTGCTTGCATTGGGATTTGAATCCAGATCAGGCTTTAATACTTTAATATGAGTGAATTTTTGGCTGATACCGTTACCCTATCACGGATACAATTTGCTCTGACGGCTATCTTTCACATGCTCTGGCCAGTCTTAACGACTGGCATGGCTATTTATCTGGTCGTGATTGAGGGCCTTTGGTTAAAAACCCGCAATCTTGACTATTATCATCACGCACGATTCTGGTCGAAATTATATGTTCTCAATTTTGGGATTGGTGTAGCATCGGGTTTACCAATG
Organism: uncultured bacterium; assembly: GCA_964536415.1. Classification (GTDB taxonomy): domain Bacteria; phylum Cyanobacteriota; class Cyanobacteriia; order B231; family B231; genus Trichothermofontia. The sequence continues at coordinate 18,076 of CAZHXN010000021.1, read as the reverse complement.
GCCTTCCAGTTTGGCTTAAATTGGGCACCTTTTTCCGAAGCAGTTGGTGACTTTTTTGGAACGGTGCTGGGTTTTGAAGGCACGATGGCCTTTATGCTGGAAGCTAGTTTTCTCGGCATTATGTTATTTGGTTGGGATCGAGTGCCGCCGCTCATTCACTGGCTTTCAACGATTCTAGTAGCCTTTGGTGCCAATCTGTCTACCTTTTGGATTCTGTCTGCCAACTCCTGGTTGCAAACGCCTGCTGGGGGCGAATTTGTGAATGGTAAGTTTGTGGTTCACGATTATTTCCAGGCGATCGCGAATCCCTTTATGGTGAATAGTTTTCTCCATATGTTCTTTGCCACCCTTGAAACCTCTCTATTTGTGATTGGGGGGATTAGCGCCTGGTACCTCTTCAACCAACGACAATCAGCATTTTTTGCGCGATCGCTCAAAGTGATTCTGGTGATCGCAATCGCCGTTGCCCCCCTGCAAATTTTTATTGGCCACTTAAGTGCGGAGCAAGTCTATCATTATCAGCCGGCTAAACTTGCGGCTATGGAAGCCCAATGGGAAACCGTACCTGCTGGTCAGCCTGCCGACTGGAGCCTGGTTGCCCTACCGAGCGATCGGGATGAGCGCAACTATTGGGAAGTCAAACTACCGGGTGTCTTGAGCTATCTCCTTGAACTAAAACCCACGCTGGATCAACCGGTTCAGGGCTTAAAAACCTGGGATGCTGCCAATCGTCCTCACCTGGTTGGCTTGATTTATTATTCCTTCCGAATTATGGTGGCGATCGGATTATTTTTTGCCGCTCTTATGGCCGTTACTGTGGGGCAATGGTTGCGGGGAAAATTGTCAGATACGGCGATTAGCCAACAAAAGTGGCTGATGGGCGCTTGGGTTTTAGCGGCTCCCCTTGGGTATATTGCGGTAGAAGCGGGTTGGATCGTTCGGTGTGTGGGCAGACAACCGTGGATTGTCTACGGTGAACTGCGCACCGTGGAATCAGCTTCAAATTTACCGGCGGGCGAAGTCCTCTTTTCCCTTGTCGGGTTAACGATGATGTATAGCATTTTTCTCATCGCTGCCCTTTATTTTGGGAGTCGTATTATCCGCAAAGGTCCCAACCTAGAACTCCCGCCTCCTCGCACGGCGTTCCAACCGACTGTTGATATCGAACCGGCCCAACACGAGCGCGATCGGCGTCCGATGGAAGCACAACAGTAGTGGCGAGTGATGACAGTGGTGAGTGATGACTGATTGAGGTATCAAGATGGAATCCTTAGAACCGTTGCAATATTTTCTGCCCCAAGTTTGGTTTTTCATTTTGGGACTGTTCCTTTTCCTCTATGTCCTATTAGATGGCTTTGATTTAGGCGTTGGGATTCTATCATTAACGGCGTCTAGTGAAGAGCGTCGCAGTATTTTAATGACCAGCTTGGGGAATGTCTGGGATGCGAATGAAACCTGGCTGGTGTTAATGGGGGGATCATTGTTTGGGGCCTTTCCCCTCGCCTATGCCACCATCCTCAATGCCCTCTACTTACCCGCCGTGATTATGGTTGTTGGGTTAATTCTGCGGGCAGTGTCGTTCGAGTTTCGGGAAAATGCCGAGAACAAACTGGTCTGGAACATTACCTTTGGCGTTGGTAGTTTCCTGGCGGCACTAGGACAGGGGTTTGCCCTGGGTAGTGTCTTTGAAGGGATTCACGTCGATGGGTCCGGCCATTTTATTGGGGGAATGTGGGATTGGCTCACCTGGCGATCGGTGCTGGTGGCCCTGACCTTAATCCAGGGCTATGTTCTCATTGGATCTACCTATCTGATTTTGAAGACGACCGGCGAACTCCAGCAGACCCATTACAAGACCGCCACGATCGCGACCTGGACAACCTTAATCGGTGCCCTATTCATCACGATTAGTACCCCCATTATTTCCGAGCAGGCACGAGCACAACTCTTTACTGCACCACTTATTTATGTTTTTGGATTAGTTCCCGTGTTAGGTCTTCTCTTTATTGGCTTACTCCTTCGGAGTTTGCAACGGCGAGAAGAAAATGCACCTTTAATTTATACTTTTCTGATTTTCTCATTGTCTTTTATCGGCTTAGGCTTTATGATTTTCCCCAATATTATTCCACCAAGCATCACCATTTACCAAGCCGCTGCTGCGCCCAGTTCACTGGTCTTCATGCTCACGTTTATTGGCTTTTTGATCCCGATTGTCCTGTCCTACAACATCTACAATTATGTGGTCTTCCGTGGTAAGATCGTAGGTGAATCAGAGTAGTACAGCATTTCCCAAATCTCTGAAGGACAGAAGCACCTGATGAACAATTGGCTCAAGCCAATTGTCTGTCCCTCACTGAAGTGATAAAGGCTGTGTTTTCGACGCCAATAGCTGCGAATGCTATGGCTTATCAATGAGCATTAAGGGCATCAGAAAAACAAATTCTACCCTCATGGCTAGGGCAATTCTGATCGGCTGGGTCAGTTGAACTGCCCTGATGATAATCGATTAAGGTGCCCTTTCGCCCATCGATAGATCCATCCATAGATATAGATATGGCTCTTATGAGATTTAGGTGTAAACAGGATAAGCAACCACAAATAAACGATCTTAAATGTCGAGTTTATGGTGGAGGCGCTACGCGTCCTCACCATAAACCTAGAAGAGCCATAGATATTTACGAAAATAAGCGAGATAGAGATCACAAGCGATTCCCCTGCGGGGAGGTTGCACGAACGTCGTCCAGAGGGCACTGAGAGGGGCACGGATTAGCGTACTATTGAAGGCGGTGTTTGGCAGGTTGTCGGTGCGGTGAAGGTTTTAGTCATTGGTAGTGGCGGGCGGGAACACGCGATTTGCTGGAAGTTAGTCCAGTCAGCGGCAGTGGTGCAGGTGTTTTGTCTACCAGGAAATGGGGGGACGGCAACCCTTGATCGCTGTCAGAATGTGGTGCTGCCAAGTGATGATTTTGATGAGCTCGCCCACTTTGCCCAAGCGGAGGGGATCGATTTGGTCATTGTGGGGCCAGAATTACCCCTCTCGCAAGGGATCAGCGATCGCCTCCAGGCATCGGGTTTGCTCGTCTTTGGTCCCACCCAACAAGGGGCACAAATTGAGTCGAGCAAAGCGTGGGCTAAGGAACTGATGCAGACGGCAGGGATTCCCACCGCCCAGGCCCAGGTGTTCACCGATGCGGCAGCGGCCCATGCCTATGTGCAGGCCCAGGGGGTCCCGATCGTGATCAAGGCCGATGGGTTGGCAGCGGGGAAGGGGGTGACCGTCGCCACGACGCTGGCGATGGCGAGGACGGCTATTGATGAAGCTATGTCCGGGAAGTTTGGGGCAGCGGGGCGATCGCTGGTGATTGAAGAGTGCCTCATGGGCGAAGAGGTCTCGGTGCTAGCCCTTACGGATGGCCAAACCATTCGGCCCCTCATCAGTGCCCAGGATCATAAACGGATCGGCGTAGGGGATACGGGACCCAATACCGGAGGGATGGGAGCCTATGCGCCGGTGCCCTTGATGACCCCGGCCCTCGGCGATCGGGTGCAAACGGAAATTTTGCAACCTACACTCCACGCCTTGCAGCAGCGGGGGATTGACTACCGTGGGGTCCTCTATGCGGGGTTAATCATTACGCCCAGTGGTGATCCTAAGGTGATTGAATTTAATTGTCGTTTCGGCGATCCCGAAATTCAGGCCATTTTACCCCTGCTTGAAACGCCGCTCGAAACCCTTTGTCTAGCCTGTGCCCAGGGGACTTTGGCCGATTTGCCGCCGATTCAATGGCGATCGGGGACATCCGCCTGTGTGGTTATGGCCGCTGGGGGCTATCCCGGCGATTACCGTCAGGGGGATGTCATTACGGGGCTAGATGCCACCGCCCAAACTGGAGTCGTGGTCTTCCATGCGGGGACGCGGTTAAATACTGAAGTTGAGCCACCCACGGTGGTCACCAGCGGGGGACGGGTCCTGGCTGTTACCGCAGTGGGGGATACCTTTGACCAGGCATTTGACCGCGTATATGGGGCGATCGCCCAAATCGACTTTGCCGATCGCTACTACCGTTCCGACATCGGCTATCGCGTTCGCTAGGACTCTCTACTCCCCCCAAAACTCAAAACTCAAAAATTGCTAAATTCTGCTGGCTACCCTTGAGGAACTGGGTAAACTCTCTTATACTCTGCCCCATTACCCCCAGCCAGAACGGCGATCGACTACAGTAGGGGTAGTTCCGTTGCTATATCGGGAGATCCTGCCAGTTCCCTCGCGCTGTGGGGGAATGTACCCAGGGGAACTGAGTGGAGCGATTGGCCTGTCGGCAACCCAAGCCCTGCTAGCCCGAATCCCTGTGCCTAAGTTTAGCGTGAGTGAGGAAGTTGGTCTGCTGTGTCGTCTAATGCAATTCGCCAAAAACACCGGAGAACGTCTGCCCCCTCCTTGCAGTTTATACAAACGATCGGGAAGGTCACTGGGGGGACGTTATTGGGCCTGGTTATGCTGGGGAGCGCGATCGTGGCGGGGGGCCTAGTGGGGCTGGCGATCAGCTTTCGCAATTTGCCTGATGTGCGATTGCTGAAGACCTTTGCACCGGCAGAAACCACCTATATTTACGATATTGACGGCAATCATCTTGCCAGTATTCACGATGAGGCTAACCGGGAAGTCCTGCCCCTTGATCGCTTCTCACCCAACCTGAAGCGGGCACTCCTCGCGATTGAAGACAGTCATTTTTATCAACACCACGGTATCAACCCCAGTAGTATTTTTCGGGCACTCCTCGTCAACCTCGATCGCGGCCATACGGCGGAAGGGGGTTCCACCCTGACGATGCAGCTTGTCAAGAACATCTTTCTTACCCCAGAGCGAACCCTCAGCCGGAAGGTGGCAGAAGCAGTCCTCGCCCTACGCCTGGAGCAGACCCTGGAGAAAGATGAAATCCTGGAAATGTACCTGAACCAAGTGTACTGGGGGCATAACAACTATGGGGCAGCCACGGCTGCTCGCAGCTATTTTAATAAATCGGCCTCAGACCTTTCCCTCGCAGAAGCAGCCCTCATGGCGGGGTTAGTACAAGCCCCAGAAGACTATAGTCCCTTCATTAACTATAAAGAAGCTAAGCGACGGCAGGCTCTCGTCCTCAAGCGGATGGCCGACCTGGAATGGATTACCCCTGCTGAGGCGGAGGCGGCCCGTAAGGAACCCATCTTATTGGGTAAAATCACCTCCTTCCAACAAAGCCAGATGCCCTGGGTGACGGGGGCCGTGATTCAAGAACTCACCGATCGCTTTGGCCATGATGCAGTCGTCAAAGGCGGGATGCGAGTCCAAACCACTGTGGATAGCCGCCTGCAACGGTTAGCTGAGGAAGTCGTTCGTGAAGGTCATGCCAGTGTGCGACGGCGGGGGGTGAATGCGGATCAAATGGCCCTAGTGGCGATCGACCCCCGCACCCACTTTGTTAAAGCAATGGTTGGAGGTGTGGATTACGAAAAAAGTCAGTTTAATCGGGCCGTCCAAGCCCAGCGCCAACCGGGTTCTGCCTTTAAGCCGTTTGTATACTATGCCGGTTTTGCAACGGGCAAATATGGTCCTGACTCGATCATTATGGATACCCCGGTTAGCTATCGGGATGGATCAGGCTACTACTCACCCCGCAACTACGATGGGTCCTTTGGGGGGGCGATGACGATTCGGCGTGCCCTGGAAATGTCGCGTAACGTACCCGCGATCAAGATGGGCCAGAGTGTGGGGTTGAACAAAGTCATTGAAATTTGCCGAACCTTAGGGATTAAAAGCCCAATGGAACCCGTCATTTCACTTCCCCTTGGCGCAGTGGATCTGACCCCGATGGAAATAGCAGGAGCCTACGCCACTTTTGCCAATTACGGCTGGCACTCCGATCCGACCTTTATTGTTCAAGTCACTGATAGCAGTGGCAATATCCTTCTGGATAATACACCAGAACCTAAACCCCTGCTGGATGCCTGGGCCTCAGCCGCAATTACTAGTGTGTTAGAAGGGGTTATCTCGCACGGGACAGGGACAGCGGCTCAAATTGGCCGACCGGCGGCAGGCAAGACCGGCACAACCAGCTCGGAACGGGATATCTGGTTTGTAGGCTATGTGCCGCAACTGGCCACAGCGATTTGGGTTGGCAATGATGACTATCGTCCCCTGGGCCAAGGGGCAACGGGAGGCGGTATGGTTGCCCCTGTCTGGCGGGACTTTATGTCCCAAGCCCTGAAGGGAGTGCCGGTGGAGCAGTTTAAGCCCCCGTCCAACTTCACCAGACCCTAGTGGAAGCATCACCCCCCAGAAACACAGCAGACGCCGAGATGAGACAAGGGGCTGGAGATTTTGGGACGGGAGGTCTCCGTTGCGGCTCTACCTGTAGTGTGGGTTAACTGTGAAATCTGGCAAAGATGACTAGATATGGCGATCGCGATCGGGTAGCCTAGTGTCACGGGTTGTATTAGCCCTGGGGATGAACCTGCTGTCTGTTGGGGATCGATGCCATGTCATTTGTTGGTCTGCATATCCACAGTGACTACAGCCTGCTGGATGGGGCGAGTCAACTGCCAGAGTTGGTGAGTCGGGCGGTAGAGTTGGGGATGCCCGCGATCGCCCTGACGGATCATGGGGTGATGTATGGCGCGATCGAGCTACTGAAAGTTTGCCGCAATCAGGGCGTCAAGCCGATTATTGGCAACGAGATGTACCTGATCAATGGCGATATTGAAAAGCAAGAACGCCGTCCTCGATATCACCAGGTAGTCCTCGCAAAAAATAAGCAAGGATATAAGAATCTTGTCAAATTAACTACTATTTCTCATCTGAAAGGCGTTCAGGGCAAGGGAATTTTTTCCCGTCCCTGTATTAATAAAGATTTGCTCAAGCAATACCACGAAGGTTTGATTGTTACCAGTGCGTGTTTAGGGGGGGAAGTCCCCCAGGCCATTTTGCAGAATAAGCCGGAAATTGCCCGTCAGGTGGCCCAGTGGTATAAAGATGTCTTTGGTGATGATTATTATTTAGAAATTCAGGATCACGGTTCGATGGAAGATCGAATTGTGAATGTGGAAATTGTCCGTATTGCTCAGGAACTAGATATTAAAATTATTGCAACCAATGACTCCCATTTTATTTCCTGTTACGATGTGGAGGCTCATGACGCCCTACTTTGTATTCAAACCGGCAAGCTGATTACGGAGGATAAGCGATTACGCTATAGCGGTACAGAATACCTCAAGTCCGCCGATGAGATGCGGTTACTGTTTCGGGATCACCTGGAAGATGAGGTGATTGAAGCTGCGATCGCCAATACCCTCGAAGTTGCCGAAAAAATCGAACCCTATAATATCCTGGGTGAACCCCGGATTCCCGACTATCCCGTGCCCAAGGGCCATACGCCTGATACTTACCTGGAAGAAATTGCCCGTGAGGGATTATGTCAGCGGCAGCGGGTGGCAAGTGTTACGGAGATGGAACCCGTCTACCAGCAGCGTCTTGACTACGAGTTAAAGATGATACAAAAGATGGGCTTTGCAACGTACTTTTTAGTGGTCTGGGATTACATCAAATTTGCCCGCGATAATAATATTCCGGTGGGGCCAGGTCGTGGCAGTGCTGCCGGTTCCCTAGTGGCCTATGCGATGGGGATTACCAATATTGATCCGGTTCATCATGGCTTGCTGTTTGAACGGTTCTTGAACCCCGAACGGAAGTCGATGCCGGATATTGATACGGATTTTTGTATCGATCGTCGGGATGAAGTCATTCAATACGTGACGAAAAAATATGGCGAAGATCGGGTGGCCCAAATTATTACCTTTAACCGCATGACTTCTAAGGCGGTACTAAAGGATGTAGCGCGGGTGCTGGATATTCCCTATGGGGAAGCCGATCGCATGGCGAAAATGATCCCGATTTCACGAGGGAAACCCACTAAATTGAAGGTAATGATTTCCGATGACACGCCAGCCCCAGAATTTAAGGAAAAGTATGATACTGATCCCAAAGTGCGCCATTGGTTGGATATGGCCATTCGGATTGAGGGAACGAACAAAACCTTTGGTGTTCATGCAGCGGGGGTAGTGATTTCAGCGGAACCGTTGGATGAAATTGTTCCCTTGCAACGCAATAACGATGGTTCGGTAATCACCCAGTTTTTCATGGAAGATCTGGATTCTCTGGGTCTCTTAAAAATGGATTTCCTCGGCCTTAAGAATCTCACAATGCTGCAAAAAACAGTGGATCTCGTGCAGCAAAATCGTAAAGATAGTATTGATCTGGATGATTTACCCCTAAATGATCCCAAAACCTATAAGCTTTTAGAAAAGGGCGAGTTAGAGGGGGTATTTCAATTAGAATCGTCGGGGATGAGGCAAATTGTCCGGGACTTGAAGCCCTCGAATTTAGAAGATATTTCTTCAATCTTGGCACTCTATCGACCAGGTCCATTGGATGCCGGTCTTATTCCCAAGTTTATTAACCGGAAACACGGACGCGAACAGATCGATTATCCCCATCCAATTCTGGAACCCATTCTCCAGGAAACCTATGGAATTATGGTTTACCAGGAGCAGATCATGCGGATCGCCCAGGATATGGCGGGGTATTCCCTCGGTCAAGCGGACCTATTGCGGCGGGCGATGGGGAAAAAGAAGGTTTCGGAAATGCAGAAGCACCGGGAAGCCTTTGTGGATGGTGCAACAAAAAATGGCGTGCGATCGAAGGTTGCTGAAGAACTATTTGATCAAATGGTTTTATTCGCCGAATATTGCTTCAATAAATCCCACTCAACTGCCTACGGCTACGTCACCTATCAAACCGCTTACCTAAAAGCAAATTACCCCGTTGAATATATGGCAGCCCTGCTGACTGCTAATAGTGGCGATCAGGATAAGGTGCAACGCTATATTGCCACCTGTCTGAGTATGAATATCCAGGTTGAACCTCCCGATATTAATCGTTCTGGTGTTGATTTTACTCCCCTAAAACAATCGATCCTATTTGGTCTTTCCGCTGTACGCAATGTCGGTCAAGGCACAATCGAAGCTATTCTCCATGCCCGTGATGAGGGGGGACCCTTTAAGTCCCTCGCTGATTTGTGCGATCGTGTCGATACCCGTGTGGTCAACCGCCGCGCTCTGGAAGCCTTGATCCACTGTGGAGCTTGGGATCGTATCGAAGCGAATCGTCACCAACTCATGGCTGACCTCAACCTGATTTTGGAATGGGCGCAATCCCGTGCCAAGGATCGAGCCAGCGGTCAGGGCAATCTGTTTGATTTCTTTGGCATGACCACGAGCAACACCCCAGAAAACAATAACGGCTTTGAGACGGCCCCCAAAGCGCCCCCGGTTGAAGACTATCCGCCACCGAAAAAGCTTAAGCTAGAAAAAGAATTGCTCGGCTTTTATGTTTCCGATCATCCGCTCAAGGAAGTCGCCCGATCAGCCAAGGTCCTTGCGCCCATTAACCTGGGGTCTTTAGAATACCATGCGGATAAATCTACTGTTAGCGCGATCGTCATACTCACGGAAGCCAAACACGTCATCACCAAACGCGGCGATCGCATGGCCATCTTGCAAATTGAAGACCTGACCGGTAAGTCGGAAGCCGTTGTTTTCTCAAAAAGCTATGAGGCCATTAAGGACTATTTAGAAGCTGATCAGCGACTCATTGTGTGGGGGAAAGTCGAGCGCCGAGATGATCAGGTGAAATTCATTATCGAGGATGCCGAACCGATCGAAAGTGTCAAAATGGTCATGGTCGAACTGGCTGTGGCGCAAGCTAGCGATATCCAGGAACAGCATCGCCTGAAAACCATTTTGCTCGAACAACGTCGTGAGGAAGAAAATCCGAAAATTCCGGTTGTGGCGATCGTTGCCAATCCCCATGATCGCAAGTTTGTGCCATTTGGGTCCCAGTTCCGGGTTCGAGATGCACAGACAACCGTCCAAGCCCTCGCCCAGGCAGGTTTCCAGTGTCGGGCAGATACCCTACTGCCTGCCCATCAGGCCAGTTAGCGAGCTAGGAAGAGTCAGCAAATGCTTTCCTTGGCCCTAACTGCATCCAGTACGATAGGGGATGTCATCTTCAGGATTTAAAGCGTATGGCTTATTTGTGGTATAAGGCGTTTCACGTAATTGGGGTTGTCGTTTGGTTCGCCGGCTTATTCTACCTGGTCCGCTTGTTCATCTACCACGTGGAAGCTGAGCAGGAACCGGAACCTGCCTGCTCCATCCTCAAAAAACAATACACGCTCATGGAAAAGCGGCTCTATAACATCATCACGACACCCGGAATGCTGGTTACTGTAGCGATGGCGATCGGGCTGCTGGTGACAGAACCGGAGTTACTGAAGTTGGGCTGGCTGCACGCCAAGCTGGGGTTTGTTGCCCTGTTACTGGCCTATCACTTCTACTGCGGCTACCTCATGCGTCGCCTGCAGGCCGGGACCTGCAACTGGTCCAGTCAACAACTGCGTGCCCTCAATGAGGCGCCCACGGTCCTGTTGGTGGTCATCGTGATGCTGGCCATCTTTAAAAATAGTTTGCCCACTGACCTCACCGCCTGGGTCATTTTTGGCCTCGTGATCCTGATGGCGGTCACGATTCAACTCTATGCCCGCAAGCGTCGGCTGGATAAGGAGCGGGCGATCGCGGCGGAGGGAGAAGCTGCCTAAACGGTTCCACGGGGTCAGCCAAGCCCTGATAACCGACAACTGGGGCCAGGGTCTTAAATAATCGGGTCTTATATAATGGGGCCATGCGATCGCCGCTCAGCGCGGTCATAGAGTTCTCCTGGCAGGTCAACAACCATGTTAGACGCCATAATTGTTGTCATCTTCATCCTGGCCGGGGCCGGTGTCGGTTACTACGGGATCGACTTTTTACCCACAGGTGCCCTTGAACAAGTGAACAATCAGGAAGGGCTGCGCCTTGTCCTGGCAGGGTTCTTGGCCCTGGTTGGTGGAGTCACGGGACTCGCGATCCAAACGGGCTATCGTCGCCTGGAACGACAGGCCAGGGAAATGCCGGTGGATATGCTCCTGAGTCGGGCGGTGGGGCTGGTGCTGGGTCTGCTGGTGGCGAACCTGACGCTGGCTCCCCTATTCCTGTTGCCCATCCCCTGGGAGTTGGCCTTTATCAAACCCCTTGCGGCCATTTTAGGCAGCATCATGTTTGGATTTTCCGGCATGACGTTGGCCGATATTCATGGCCGGACCCTGCTGCGGCTGATCAACCCCCACTCGGTGGAAACCATGCTGGTGGCGGAGGGAACCCTCAAACCCGCCTGTACCAAAATCCTCGATACGAGTTGCATTATTGATGGTCGGGTCGAGGTTTTGCTGGATACGGGCTTTTTAGAGGGCCAAATCCTGGTTCCCCAGTTTGTGTTGCAGGAGTTGCAGCAGGTGGCGGATGCCTCCAATGAGCAGAAACGGGTGCGCGGACGGCGTGGGCTGGATATCCTCAAACAGATGAAGGAAACCTATCCCGATCGCATCGTCATCCATTCCGCTGATTATGAAGACATCCCCACGGTGGATGCCAAACTGGTACGGCTGGCCCAGGAATTGAATGCGACCTTACTGACCAATGATTACAACCTGAATAAGGTAGCAACGTTGCAACGGGTAGTCGTGCTCAATATTAACGACTTGGCCCAATCCCTACGACCCACTTATTTACCGGGTGATAACCTCAACCTGAAAATCCTCAAGGGGGGGAAGGAACCCGCCCAAGGGGTGGGCTATCTGGACGATGGCACGATGGTGGTGGTGGAGGAGGGCAGTGTCCATATTGGCCACGAACTTCAGGTCGTGGTCACCGGTGCCCTGCAAACGTCGGCAGGCCGCATGATTTTTGCCAAACCCCAGGGGTCTTCGATCGTGGCCTCCTAATAACAAATCGCTTTTCCCCCAGAGAACGGGACATTTCCCAGTTAAACCAGGATAAAATTGCCAGCCGAAATTCCGTCCGGTGTGATCCCCAGGAGTCGGGCAATGTCTGCCCCATTGCTTGCCAATTGCACTAATGTGCCGCCCTCTATCCCGGTGATACGCAGTTGATCAAACGGCAACCCATTGGCTAATCCCAGACGATCGCTCCCCGGTTGAAAATCCGTGATCGTATCCGGCCCCCGACCGGCTTCCAGAACAAAGAGATCATTGCCGGCACCGCCTGTGAGTGTATCCGCACCGCGATCGCCCCAGAGGGTATCATCGCCATCATCGCCCAAAATCACATCCAGCCCTTTCCCACCTCGGATCAGGTCATTCCCCTTCCCCCCTCGCAGCGTATCTGATCCCCGGTTGCCGATAATCGTGTCATCCCCCTGCCCGCCGACAATCAGATTCGTAGCATCGTTCCCCGTGATCTCATCGCGGCTCGATGAGCCGAAGAGATTTTCGATCGTCACATTAAACGCAATCACCCGCCCATAGCTAAAGGTCCGATATTCGGTGCTACTGGCGTCCGATGTGGCCTCATACGCGATCGCCGCTGCTGCCGATCGACTCGTTGAGAGGCCCCCTGGGCGCATATCAAACAGGTAGTCTCCCCCCGGCAGGGCTGTAAAGTCGAGGGTATCGGTGCCGCCTCCATCCCAAAGGGTCTGGAGCGCTGAGGGAAACGTATTGCCATCAAAGCGGTAGACCGTATCCCCCGCCGCAAAATCTGTGCGGGCACCGTAGAGAAATTGCAACGCCCGAATGTCGTAGGCCATGAGGGTACTGGGTTCCAAATCCGTTAGATCCGGGTTATAGGACATGACCGTATTGCGGGTATTATCCAGATCGAAGCTTAGGAACGGGGGTTCGATCTCGCTGTCGCCATCCTCGATCGCGTTGTAGTTGCCGGGATGTTTCAGCCCTAGGGCATGACCCAGTTCATGAATAAGGGTGAGATAGCCAAAACTCCCCGGCCCACTGGAATAGGCGGTGATCGCATCCTGTTCATTGTTGGCCTGTAGGTGGATCGATCCCCCGACTTCTGGGGTGCCAGGATAATAGCTATAAGCATTGCCCTGTGGTCCTGGCCCATCGGAAAACATGATGCGAATTTGGCTGGCTGGCGAGTCCGGTACTTCGACAAAGGTCAGGGGTAAAACCGCCCCAAACACACTGCGCAGGATTTCCCGCACATTTTCCTTAATCTGCCCATTCACTTCCCGAATATTGGTTTCATTCTCAGCCGCTGGATAGGAAGCCGCTGTTGCTGCGGTGACGAAGCTAAAGGTGAGGGTGCCCCCTGGCCCAATGTTTTGACGGGCCACTTCCCCATTGGCCTGACGCCCCAACAGGGCATCGATCGCTACCTCCCCAGTGGCCTGCTGTGCCCGTCGCCGCATCCCATCGGGTACAGCGGATAACCCTCCCCCCGCATTGGCTAGCCGATAGAACCAATCAGAATACTGCTGCGGTGAGGTCGAGAAAAGTAAATCAGACATGGAGATTATGTTGGCTGTATGTAGGACGATCAGGTCGTTAGCCCTGTGATAAAACCCAAGTAATGGGTGTTCCTAATCTTCAGTGTAATTCTAAGACTCCCGACAGTGTTGGCTAATGGCTAAAATCATCGATGTAGCCGCCGCGCCGACGGACAAGCCTACCGTATCATCGAAATCAATCGGAATACATCGGACCGGGCAACGCTGCCAATTCCGTTAGCCGCCCTTCCGCATCCTGTCAATAGGTCATGTGAATGAAAACAAATTAACGATCGCAATTGGGAACATTTGGAGATTCCATTGTCCAGATAATATCGAAGGTGTGATTATTCTGCCCACATTCTCAACAAATTCGCAACACTTTTAGACAGCAGATCAAACTCAGTGCTTTTCCCGGCTTGGGCAAAGAGACTGCGCCGGACGGTATCCAGTTCAAACAATAATTCCCGCTGGGCGGGATCGCGAATTAGGCTTTGCACCTAACCCACTCCCACTAGCCGTGTTCCCTGGGTGACCGGGTCTACTCGATGCAGAGTAGAAGCGGGATAATAGACGATCGCTGCGCCTGCCTTTAACTTATAGGCTTGTTCATCATCAACCCCTTCAATGACTAATTCTCCCCCCTCATAGTCATCGTTGAGAAAAACAGTAAACGAGACATCTGATCGCCAAAATGCCTGCTTGCCCATAAGGGCATTATCCGTATGGCGGCCATAGGACATACCCACGTCGTAGCGGCTGAACAGGATGGAATGAATTAAGCGGGGCCGCACAGCACACTGAAACAGGGCATGGCGATCGAGGGCCTGCTGAAGAATTGCTTTGAGACTACCTGCTGTCGCTGTTTCTGACTTTAACTGTTGGTTATGTTTTACCTGTCTGGCGTGCCAGCCCGCACTCAGTTTGCCATCAATAAATTCAGCCGTGGCCAGTGTATCGGTAATTTGCTGAAGCTCATCAGCAGTGAGTACATCCGGAATTTTGATCAGCATGGTGGTGAGAAGATAGGCTGCTAGCAGCCTGGGATGATCGTTCCAGAGCCTCAATCACCGCTTTAACCACACGGCGCACTCAACGTGGGGAGTTTGGGGGAAGAAATCTGCCGGTTGGACCCACTGGACCTGATACCTGCCTTCTTGACAGAGATGTTTGAGATCCCGTGCGAGGGTGGCAGGCTTGCAACTGATATAGACAATATGTTGCGGTCTGAGGGTGAGGAGGGTGTCCACAACCTGGCGATCGCAGCCCTTTCGGGGCGGATCTAGCCACACTATATCCGGCGGAACGGTTAATTGCGGCAACAAGTCTTCCACCCGTCCCACCTGAAAACTCACGTTGGTAATTCGGTTCTCCGCCGCATTCATGCGGGCCTGGGCGATCGCAACAGCGGAGACTTCTAACCCGATCGCCTGTTGCACCCGTTGGGCCAACGGCAGGGTAAAACTCCCCACCCCGCAGTAGGCATCAATGAGAATCTCATTACCCGTCAGCGGCAGGCGATCGCATAGCTTAAGGAATAATTGCTCGGCTTGCTCGGTGTAAACCTGGAAAAACGTAGGGGGTTCCACCCGAAACCGTAACCCTGCAAATTCCTCATACAGGTATGATCGTCCGGCCACACAGGCAGTATCTTCCCCAAAAATGACGTTGGTGCGATCGGGATTATAGTTTAAACACACCCCCACTAACGTGGGGTAGCGCTGCAACCAGGTGCAAACCTGAGTTTCCAGATTAGGTAACTCATAATCACGCACCACCAGCGTCAGCAGTATTTCCCCCGTGCGCCGACCGATGCGGAGGGCGAGGTGACGCAACGTGCCCTGGTGCGTCGCCTCATCGTAGACTGACCACCCCTGAGCAGTCAGATCCTGTTTAATCGCGGCGAGCAAGGGGTCCAATCTAGGGTCCTGTACTGGACATTGATTTAAATTGATCAACCGATGGCTCCCTTTGCGGTAATAGCCCGCTTGCACCTGGCCCGTGGCCGAACGCCGCAGGGGATAGGTGGCCTTATTGCGATAGCCCAAGGGATGGGCAGCCGCTAGGATGGGTTCCACGGCGGGCACCGGGATCGCAGCTAGGCGTTGCAGGGCTTGGATGACCTGATTTTGCTTGGCTGCTAACTGACGTTCGTAGGTCACGGTTTGCCACTGACACCCACCACACTTGTCGGCAACGATGCAGGCAGGTCGGCAGCGATCGGGCGAAGGTGTGATCACCTGTTGGAGTCGACCGTAGCCATACTGGCGTTTCACCTGGACTAGGCGCACCTGGACGCAATCGCCAGGGACCGTGTCCGGCACAAAGACCACCCAGTTGTCTAACCGTCCTACCCCAGCCCCTTGATCATTGAGATCGACGATCGTTACCTCTACCACTTGTCCTTGCTGCCACTGTGCCATCCTGCTGTCTCCGGAGTACCCTGTCTTCGGAAGTGCTGATTACGCTGACTCTAAGGGAATCGTGGACAGGAAAGGGCATTGTAAATCTTAACTTTTGTAAAGTTCTCTCAGCTAGGTTGAGTGGCGATTAATAGGCTACTGTTGGGCTTTTAAGCGGATTGATGGGTGAGACAGAGGCAGCAGGTCGGGGGAGAAAGTCATCGGATTGCCCAATTAAATGAGAATCTGATCCAGAGAGTCGCTAAACTACTAAGGTGTATATTCAACGCATCCCCGTAATCATGAGTGTAGTTAGTCAAGTCATCCTGAAAGCTGACGATGAGCTTCGCTACCCCAATATCGGCGAACTCACCAACATCCAAAAATTTTTTGAAACGGGTGAGCAGCGGGTCCGCATCGCGACAACGCTGTCTGAGAATGAGAAAAAGATTGTACAACAAGCCACCCGGCAACTCTGGCAGAAGCGCCCAGACTTCATTGCCCCTGGTGGCAATGCCTACGGTCAAAAGCAGCGCAACCAGTGCATCCGTGACTTTGGCTGGTATCTGCGGCTAGCCACCTACGGGGTCCTCGCCGGTGACAAGGAGCCGATCGAAACGATCGGGTTAGTGGGTGCGCGAGAAATGTACAACTCCCTAGGCGTTCCTCTCCCTGGCATGGCCGAAGCAATTCGTTGCCTCAAAACGGCAGCCCTGGAATTGCTCAGTACCGAAGATGCCGCTGAAGCAGCCCCCTACTTCGATTTCATGGTGCAGTACATGGAATAGTCGGTTTCTACCTGAACACACGCCTGTCTGTACGTCGGCGACTGAGCGGACTCGATGGCACAGCGGTTCGCCCGTAGGGAAGCGGGAGGTAAAAAGGTTTTCACATAAAGGTTTTGAGGACGATCTCAGGAAACGCTTAGACATACAAGGTAGGGTCTGTGGTGCCCTACCTTTTTAGTCCCCCACGATCAATAACTTCGGTGATCAATCCGTCCATCAGCCCTTAACTGACGGGCTGCCAACCCAGCCGTTTCAGGCTTTCCTCGGTACCAACCACGATCATATTGTCTTCTGGGCAGCTAATAATAATGCTGCCGACGTCATTAATGGTTACCTTACCGTCATGACCAGTCTGGCCTTGACGATCGCAGCGAACACGTTGTCCGACTGGCCAATTCATCATGCCTCTCTCCTTAGTTGCTCATCATGGGTCAATCTCGATTGTTTTCATCATGGCAGCAACCAGGGAGACTGGGCTTCCTACGATTGGATCACCCGTTGTGGTGAGGAAGGTACACGACTCTGGGACACTGATCGGTCAGGCATCAGATGGGTGAAATCGAGGCAAGGTTCACCCATTGAATCGTGACCAACCTGCTATTGTCTTCGGGTCAATTGGGTCAAAAGGCCGTCAGCCCACCTCGTCAAATTTACCCACTGGGAATTTCATCGGCAAAGCTGGTCCAGCGCACGAAGTGAAAAGGCCCCGCGATCGACCCCCACAGGTGTTCATCCGTCTCTGGGTCCCGTCCGCGATCGAGGCTGATAAAGCGATCGGCATCAATTTCAAACGTGCTATCCAGGTAAGTGCTACGGCCATCGCGGACCACCATGCACCCCTTCCCTGGTTCCACATAGCCCTTAAAACTCTGCCCGGTCCACTCGGTGATCATATTGCAGCCCGGAAGCTTGTCAAAATGTTCTGGGGTTAACGTTTCGAGTCGGGCCGGTTCACGGGTGGCGTTATAAAAAGCGGCCTCATCCTTGAGGGTATAGTTTTCAATTTCAATATGATCACCCACCACCTGTAAGTTTAAGGCCCGAATTCGATAGGGCCGCGTCAGCATGTAATCGTAGGCTTGTTCGACCAGCAGCCCAATGCCATCACCAGGGAACAGGGTGGGGGGTAATGGGCGCATACACACCCGAATGTGGGCGTACAGGGGAGGATTCTCAAAGGCTTGTTCTTGGTTACTGAAGTCGGCCGCCATCCAGCGGGCCAGCGTTACGATATCAGTCGAATGGGACACGGTGGTATCGGGAGTGGTATGGATATTGGCAAAAGAGGCTCTTTCGTATTGTACGGGAAAACGAGGGAACTGGTCATATTGCCCAGAACGACCGAGTGTCCATGAAGATAAGACGGCTCTCCTGAGTTTATGGTGGGGGGCGCTACGCGCCCCCCACCATAAACTCAGCGTTTCGGCTCTTTGATGTGTAGTTACCTA
>CAZHXN010000020.1:26687-54822 GCA_964536415.1 uncultured bacterium | reverse complement strand
GGACAGAAGCACCTGATGAACAATTGGCTCAAGCCAATTGCCTGCCCCTCACTGAAGCAACAAAGGCTGTATAAAGGTCAAATTTATAAAGCTCAAAAACTATTTCAATTTTATCAATTTTACCTGTTAACTAGAGGAATGCGTATGGTGTCATAATCTATCTTTGTATATATCTTCGTCATCCAGACAGACATTAAAAGACTTCAAGAGGCCAAATTGATTTAACAGCAGAATATTATCTGGTGTGAGGAGCCGTTGAACTTGATTAAGAGCATCCAATAAATCCACTTGATAATCAAGTTCTTCTTGTAGGATTTTCAAATAACGATCGCGTTGAATCTCGGAAATCGGGGATTGTTCAAAAAGCTCTAGCACTAACTTAATATTTGTGAGAGAATTACGCATTTCCTCAATGAAATTGCCCAGGGCTTGTTGCAGGATCTGGTTAGTTTGTTGTAAGGACTCCTGCGTGGTTCTAAAGCCGGTTGATTGTTGGCGTTCCCGCTCTAAACGCTTGAGCAAAAGCTCCTGGCGTTGCAGTTGGCTATGGATAGCGGCCAGAAGTTCAGCGTGAGTAAAGGGTTTCGTAATAAAGTCATTAGCTCCCTGCTCCATACCGAAGCGTTGATCTGCCCGCTCGCTGAGACTCGTCAGGAAAATAAACGGGATTAGTTGGGTTCTGGTATCCCCATGAAGGGTTCTGAGAACGGTATAGCCATCCAGATCGGGCATCAGGATATCGCAAAGAATGAGATCGGGGCACACTTCACGGGCTAAGGCAACACCTTGAGTGCCATCAACGGCCTCGATCGGGCGGAAATGTTCTGCGATCAATAACTTGCGGATGGTGCGGCGAACAGCGGGATCATCATCAATTACCAGGATTTTTTTCATACCCGGACGGTTATGGACTGAGACAACAGTGGACAAACGCTCGGCATCTAGTGTGCTAATGGGTCTCGCTCAAGATTTCTGAGGGTGGACGGGTGCATTATTCAGACAGCCTTAAGGGGAATTTTACGATGACGGTCGTGCCCAAGCCAACTTCACTGGTGAGGGCGATCGTGCCGCCGTGGAGGGCCACACATTTTTGCACGATCGCTAACCCTAAGCCAGTCCCCGGAATGCTCCCCACATTTTTCCCCCGGTAGAAAAACTCAAAGAGATGGGGGTGATCCTCTGGTGGAATACCGAGGCCATGATCGGCCACCTGTAGCCACACCTGATCGCCCTCACAACCATAGGTCACCTGAACCGGCCCCCCTTGGGGAGAATATTTCAAGGCATTGCCAATGAGATTAGTCAAAATTTGTTGGAGTAGTTTTTTGTCGGCCCAAATTGGGTTGGGCAAGGCTGGATCGCCCACCAGCGCGATCGGGGTTTGTGAGCCATGCTCCAGGTACAGACTCCGAATAACCTGCTCACTGAGGACCTGCAAGTCTAGAGGTTCTAGCCATAGCTGCAACTGGCCCCGCTCAGCTTGATCAACAACGAGGGTATCTTCCAGCAGGGAAGCGAGATGTTGGGCTTTACTCTGAATCAAGGCCAGTTCGGCTAGTTGTTCCTCACGAGACCATTCATAGTGTTGCAGTAGCTCTGCTGTTGACAAAATTGTTGTCAGCGGATTACGAAATTCGTGGGAGGTCAGGCGAAGCAAGCGCGATCGCATCTCCCCCAATGCCTTCTCTTGGGCCAGGGCATGGAGAATTTCCGTTTCCACCTGTTTATAGCGCGTAATATCCCGGAAGATGATAACACTACCCTGGATCTGCCCCGTTTCAGGGGTGAGGGGATGGGCCGTGAAGCTGAGCCAGATCCCGTGCGCTCGATTCCCAGCCGCATCGCTGGGCACAGCGGGTGGCAAAATATAGACCTCCTGATGGTCTACGCCCTCACCCCGCATAGCCCGTTGAAGGGGGAAGTCATCCGCCGAGCAGGGGGTTTGTCCATCCGCTTGATAGAAGCAAGGGGTGTGATGGGGTCCCAAGGTAGGGGGTTCCCAACAATGGGTACCCGTGGGCAGGAGTTGGAGCAGTTGGCGAGCTGTGGCATTGCTGAGGCGCACTTGCCCGGACGCATCCAGGACAATCACCCCCTCACTCATGCTGTCGAGGACCGCCCGCAGGATCTGGGTTTGCTGGTTGAGGGTAGCTTGACTGGCCTGGAGGGCTTGTTCGATCGCCTTTTGATCCGTGATATCTTCCAGCGCGGCGATCGCATAGATGGGTTTGCCGGTGATATCGTGCAAGAAAGAAACCGTGGTATTACACCAGACGATCGCCCCATCTTTGCGGAAGAAGCGTTTTTGGATCGGGTGACTGCGAACCTTGCCCGCTAACAGGTTTTGCACATACGTCCTGCAAGCAGGCAGATCATCCGGATGGGAAATTTCTTTGTAGGTGATGCCTAAGAGTTCGGCCTCGGTGTAACCCAGAATGTCGCAAAGCTTACGATTCACCCGCAGGTATCGACCTTCGCCAACAGTGGTTTGGGCCAACCCGATCGCAGCGGCATCAAATAACCGACGGAAGGCATCCTCGCTTTCTTGTAGCCGTTGCTGGATTTGCTTATAGGGCTGGATATTGCGTCCTACCGATTGGATCTCGTAGAGACGGCCTTGGGCATCAAATTGGCCGCGATTGCTCCATTGAAAGTAGGCCATTTCGCCATTGGCCACGGCCAGCAGATGTTCGGTGTAGACCACAGGATGATCAGGGGTGAGCGATCGCAGCGCCACTTGGACCTGAGCCTGCTCCGACAGGGGAATCAGATTCAAAAAATGTTGCCCCACCAAATCCACTGCCGATTGACCGAGGACTCGGCAATAGGCATCATTCACCGCAATCAGCGTCGTATCCGGCAACGCTCGCGTGACCAATTCAGTTTGGTCGGCGAGTGCCTCCCAGGCTGAGATCGTTGTGCCTGGGGTTAGGGGAACGGGTGAGGTAAGGGGGGAGTCGGGCACAGTTGGACAGGAAGATCCGGTGGGAAGGGCACACAAACAAGGTGGTAGGTGACCCGAATGGCCTCATCCCGGTCATCGCGGTAAGCATGGCCTTGGACGGTGACGGTTGTGCCATCCTGGGCCACCAGCGTCAAACGGACCGCTTCGGACACTTCGCCTTTCTGGACCCGTTGCCAGGAGTCGTATCCCGCTTGCCGACTGTCTACCTGTAACAGTTGGAGCCAGGACCGGGTCGTCAAAGTGGTTAGAGGATAGCCGAGCCGATCGATCGCTGACTGGTTAGCCTCACATAACCGTCCGTCCGCTGCAACCACCAGCCGCAGTTCCGGCGAAGTATCCGAGCCGGTTGACGGCTGGGGGGATGACGGCTGGGAGAAGGCAGGTATCTGTTGCAGATGGGCTTGCCAGAACGTTAAGGGAGCCATAACCGTGGCCCCCCCCGATCGCTGGCACCCCCGTTACTATGGACAGGCGATAACCGAAGGGAAGCATCAGCGGTCATTGTCCACCTTCTGCTCGATGCAGGTTCACCGCCGATAAACTGAATCCGCAACATAGACAGCCCTTGGCCCAGAGGGCGATACAGTGGATCATGCCAAATTCTCTCTTAACAATGTCTGCTAATGTCTGATAACGATGTCAGTCAATAAGGTCGGCGAATAATGTGGATTGATGTGGATTAATGAGGTCTGGTAACAACCCAGAGATTGTGTACACTCAACTGCATTGGCTGGTGATCGCGTTTGATCGTGATCTTAAATGATCTTATAAAGAACTATTATGCCGCTTGTTTCCCTAGATGCTCTGATTGCTGGCGCGATCGCGGGACAACTCATCAGCTTTCCCACAGATACGGTGCCCGCCCTAGCCACCCGTCCTGATCACGCCGATCGGATTTTTGCGGCGAAACAACGTCGCCCCGACAAGCCATTGATCTTGATGGCCGCCACAGCCACGGCCCTCTGGCCCTTTACCACCCGCAGCCCAGCGGAACAGGAAAATTGGCAGGTGATCGCCGATCGCCACTGGCCCGGTGCCCTTACCTTAGTGCTGCCCGCCAGTGCCCAGGTGCCGCGATCACTGAACCCACTTGACCCAACGACGATCGGGATTCGCGTCCCCAACGCTGAAATTACCCGCACAATCCTGGCCCAAACCGGTCCCCTGGCAACAACCAGGGCGAACCCATCCGGACAACCACCGCTCGTGGACATGAACGCGATCGCCGAGCAATTTCCCAGTGCCCTCGTGCTTGATCCTGCTACCCAACCCAGCCCATCTTCTACACTCTCCGGCATTCCTTCCACCGTTGCCAAATGGCAGGACGGAGGCTGGCAAATCCTCCGCCAGGGGGCTATCACCCTACCCTAAATCGGTCCATTCACGAAATCAGTCCATTAAAATTAGAGACGGTTAAGCACAGTGGACGCATAGGGACTAGGGTATCGGTATGACCGGCAAAATCTTATTGGTTGATGATGAACCAGGGTTACGGGAAGCCGTGCAGGCATACCTGGAGGACAGTGGATTTACCGTGCGCGTGGCCA
The DNA here is from genome assembly GCA_964536415.1 of uncultured bacterium. Classification (GTDB taxonomy): domain Bacteria; phylum Cyanobacteriota; class Cyanobacteriia; order B231; family B231; genus Trichothermofontia. Next base: position 50,310 of record CAZHXN010000020.1, on the reverse strand, counting down.
GTGACGCTCACCAGGGCTGGGAAATCTTGACCCAATATCTGCCGGACCTGGTGATTACCGATATCATGATGCCCCAGGTGAACGGCTATGAGTTTCTCAAGCAAATGCGCGATGATCCGCGTTTTAAAGCCCTGCCTGTGGTATTTCTGACGGCGATGGGGATGACGAAGGATCGCATCCAGGGCTACCAGAGTGGGTGCGATGCCTATTTGTCGAAACCGTTTGACCCCGATGAATTGGTGGCGATCGTAGAAAATCTGCTCGAACGGCGGACAGCAAGTGTCGGGTTAGGGGCCGATGGCGACGGTGAGCCGAACATTGCCGATATGGCTCGCCAAATTGCCGAAATTCGCGCCCTACTGACCCAGCAAGGCGTTGTGGTCCAACCCGCCCATGCGATCGACATTGACCTGACGCCCCGTGAACAAAGTGTGCTGAATTTAGTGGCAGAAGGGTTGATGAATAAGGAAATTGCCCGCCGTCTGGAGACCAGTGTGCGTAATGTAGAAAAATACGTTAGCCGCCTGTTTGGTAAAACCGGTACGAATAGCCGCACGGAACTGGTGCGCTTTGCCCTAGAACACGGGTTGGCCAAATAGGCCCGCCTGCCGTAGATAACGATGAGGATCACTACAAAGATTTATAGCAATGTGGTACGAATGCCTTGGCACAGCCCATGCTAAGAATAGGGGGTTAGACCCCTCAGCGCATCTATCCAGGCCGCCCCATGAACATTGCTAGTCAGCTAGACCTTCTGATTCAAGAACTCCAGCTTCTGCCACCGCAATATGGTCGCCGAGCGCTGGAAATTGCCCGCTTCATTCGTCGTCAACTGTTGGGAAACTACCAGGCTCCCACCGCCAAGATTGAGACCCACTACAGCATTGGCAATGGTCTCCATGCGGCCCTGGTTAACTACCTGCTGCACCAACCGGATGAGCAAGCGCAAACGCTCCTCTTAGAACTCGGTGCTGTGGAGGCAGAATGGCACGGGATTTCTTCCAAGTGTCCAGACAATAGCCAAGGGGTGCGGTAGGGGAGCGAGTCGCAAGGCGGGCGGGATGACGATCGTCGGCTCAGTCCAACCCTCCACGCTTAGGCTGCCGGTCGGGGCGCGTTCTGGGAGGGGCCTAGGGGGCCATGATCCGGAAGCGGTAGACGGATACCCCGCAGGGGTTAAGGACTGATCGGGTTAGGGGCCGCGGCGATCGCTTGGCAGAGGTCTTGGTGGACGGTGGGGGACGCGGCGATAATCAGGCCGGGACGGCGATAGGCAGGGCAGTCTGCAAGGGGGGGCGGGGGGAGTCCCGCATGGGTGGAGACGATCGCGCCCGCTTCCTGGGACATAAAGGCTAGGGCCGCTCCATCTATGAAATTGCCATTGCGAATGATGACCCCGGCTAAGTCACCGTTGAGTATCCCATTCACGTTGGGAACTTGTCGAGTTGGAGAATAATGGGTGGCAATATCAATCACCGTGTAGCGATCGCGCAGGGCAGGGGCATACTTTTCCATCCCCAAGCCCAGCAAAATGGTTGGGGGGGGATTCTGGATACGGAGAGGTTGGCAGCCGTCCAGATCGGCACTGAGGGGACCGTACCAACACCCGTGGCCCCGCAGGGCGTAGTAATAGATATCCTGGGCCGGGGTGAGGGCGATCGCGGCTTCGTAGTCATCGGTATTGAGGACACTGAGGATAATTTGATAGTTGTTGTGCCCATCCAGGTAAAACTGGGTACCGTCGATCGGGTCAAGGGCAATTAGGTACTCATCGACAGGTCCCAGGGCGATCGCCCGGAGGTATTTGGTGTTGTAGGATTGCTCATACTCTTCACCGTAAAAGCGCAGGTGGGGAAAGTGGGCCAACATCGCCACCTCCACCAGGGTTTGGATCGATAGATCGGCATCACTGAGGGCAGCCCCAAAAACACTATCGGCGGCTTTAGCGGGACGACGGGCGATTTGCGGTTGAATCTGACGGGCGTAGGCTGCCGCTAGGCGTAGGGACGGGAGTAGGGTAGCCAAAATTTGACGCGGCGTGGGGATGGGAGACATCAAGGACTGACCGTCACAACTCTGCTGAGGATAGTTAAGCACGTTTTTCTGGGCAATATCCCTGGAACATCGCCCAGCGACCGGCCTTCCTGCCCCCCACCCAATGCTTAAGTCTACAGCGATCGGCTAGGATAGGCTTGCTGTACTCATCATCACGATCGACCCATGTTTCTTCTCGAATTGGTTCTGCGCTATTCCCCTGTCTCCCTATCGGTACAACGGAAGTCGGAGGAAGATGCGATGGCGCTCTATCGGCAAATCCTGGGGGTGATGCAAGACAGTGCCGCGACGCCCTTGCTGGAGTTGACCTGCGAAAAAGAGGTCGATAAAAAAATTGCCGTTTTGACGGGTGAGATCCTCGCCGTCCAATTGTCTGAGAAATCCGGGACCGCAGCCGCTTCGGGACGCCCCCCAGGGTTCTTTGCCCTGACGAGCGAGGCCAACAGTGAAGCGTAGGGGGGATGGTATTGCCACTCATGGCCAGCCTAGGCCAGGGAGATCACGCAGCGGTGGATAATGGCACTCCTGGAAACCGCTCTGCCGAAGCGAGCGCTTCAGCAACCCCGCCCCCCGCGATCGTGGTGGATCAGGTTTGTTTTCAATGGACACCGGCTCACTGGGTACTGGACCATTGCTCCCTCACGGTGCCCCAGGGCGAGTTTTGGATGTTATTGGGCACCAACGGCAGTGGTAAATCGACCCTCTTACGGCTGCTGGCGGGGCTGTTAACCCCGCAATCGGGCCATACCCAGGCGTTGCAACCGGTGGGCTTTGTGTTCCAAAACCCCGATCATCAACTGGTGATGCCCACTGTGGGGGCGGATGTGGCCTTTGGCCTTGTGGCTGAGCAACTGCCCCCGGCCCAAGTCCGGGAGCGTGTGTGGGAAGCGTTATTCGCCGTGGGACTGGCGGAATTGGAACGGCGACCGATCTATGCCCTCAGTGGTGGGCAAAAACAACGGGTCGCGATCGCCGGGGCAATCGCTCGCCACAGCCAGGTGTTACTGCTGGATGAACCTACGGCCCTTCTGGACCCCGACAGTCAACGGGATCTCGTGGGTCGGGTCCAAGCGTTGGTGAAGCAACGGGGCATGACGGCCCTCTGGGTAACCCACCGGCTGGAGGAATTGGACTATTGTGATGGGGCGTTCCTACTCCAAGATGGGCGCGTCATGAGTCAGGGAGACCCGCAAGCCTGTAAGCAGCAGTTGCTCCAACCTGGCCTTACGCCTTAAGGTTGACCGCTTGGGATAGACCGGGGAAACTGGGTACTGATGAGATCCCTACCTTCCTGGGTTGGCCGATCCAACGTCCAATCGCTGCCGGCAATTGCAAGCAAGGCTCTAGAAGAGCACTCAGGAAGCTGGCAACCCTTAAGGCAGTCAATAATCGTCATTGCCAATGCTGCGATTATGGTAGAGCGGCAACAGTTTCCCCATAATTTAGTTTTCCCTCCCGGCTGGGAAAATACTCCTGAGACTGTCAAAGCTTGGGTCATCGCCCAAATTTTCAGTCCCGATCGCTCCCGTACAGATCTATCAATTCATGCCGAGCGCCTGATCCAGGTAATTCAATCCCAAACAGATTTGATCCTGCGATCGTTACCCGATACCACGATTACCTTCGCCAATCAGGCGCTTTGTCAGGCTCTAGGGCGTCCCCTAGAGGAGATTATCGGGTGGCGGTGGTGTGAATTTGTCCCCCCGGATGAGTTAGAGGCGCTCGATCGTAAGATTGCAGCCCTTACGCCGGAGAATCCTATTTTTGAAAATATCAATCAAGACTATCGGGCTGATCGGCAATTAGGCTGGACTCAGTGGATCAATTTGGGGATTTTTGATGAGCACGGGCAATTAGTTGAAATCCAATCAGTGGGAAGAGACATCACTGATCTCCAGCAGAAAATCCGTCAGGAACAGGCCCTACATCGCGTCTTTCAGGCAATCCGTAACTCACTGGATCTGAATACTATCTTTGCAACAGCCACAGCCGAGACGGCTCAATTGCTAAAAAATTTGGATTGTTTTGTGGTGCAGTATTTCCCAGAGCAGGGTCTCTGGCGGCACATTGCTGAATATCGCCAGCATCGAGATACCCCAACCACGATCGGCCTAGAGATTCCGGATGCCGGTAATCCCTTTGCCAACAGACTGAAACAATTACAGCATATCTGTGTGACGGATACCGCTGATTTAGCCGATGCCATTAATCGAGAAGTTGCCCAGGTACAACCCGGAGCCTGGTTGTTGATTCCCCTCGTGGTTGATGGCCAATTATGGGGAAGTTTTACCATCACAACCCCCCACCGTCCTTTTGTCTGGCTGGACGAGCAGGTTGAGGTTGCTCAGGCTGTTGCCAATCAACTGGAAATAGCCATTCAGCAGGCTAATCTTTATCAACAGGTGCAACTGGAATTGGAAGAACGTCGCCGGGTAGAAGCGGCGCTGCGGGAGAGTGAAACGCGGTTCCAAAATATGGCGGCGAATGTACCAGGGGCCATTTTTCGCTATCTGCTGCGCCCGGATGGCTCCGATAGGGTGTTGTATATGAGTCCGGGGTGTTATGGACTCTGGGAAGTTGAGGCAGAGGCAGTGGTGGCTGATGCCAGCCTTCTCTGGGAGATGATCCATCCGGACGATCGACCTGCCATGTATGAATCGGTGCTGCGATCGGCCCAGACTTTGGAACCCTGGTCGTTTGCGTGGCGGATTACCACCCCCTCCGGTCGCGAGAAATGGTTAGAAGCCGCAGGCCAACCCACGCGACACCCCAATGGCGATATTATTTGGGATACCTTAATCCTGGATGTGAGCGATCGTAAACAAGCGGAAGCCGCCCTACGGGAGAGTGAAACCCGCTATCGCCTGTTAGCGGAAAATATGAATGATCTGGTATGTTTACATGACCTAGAGGGGCGCTATCTCTACGTGAGTCCCTCCTGCAAGGCATTGTTGGGTTACCGCTATGATGAGTTGCTGGGCCAAGATCCCTATACTTTTTTCCACCCGGACGATCGCGATCGTATTTACCAGGAAGCCCATGCAACAGTGATGAGGGGTAAACCCATCCCTATTACCTATCGCATTCGCCAAAAGTCCGGCAACTATATCTGGTTTGAAACCCTGACCAAACCGATTCTGGATGAAACCGGGCAGGTGATGCAACTCCAAACCACCTCACGAGACGTGACTGAGCGAGTGCGGGTAGAAAGACAATTACAATATGATGCGTTGCATGATGCCTTAACAGGGTTGCCCAATCGATGTTTACTCATGGAGCGGTTGGAGCTAGCGATTAATCGCGCCCAACGCTTAGATAACTATCACTTTGCAGTTTTATTTTTAGATCTCGATCGCTTCAAAGTCATCAACGACAGTCTCGGACACCTGGCTGGTGATCAATTATTGATTGCGATCGCCCAAAAGCTCCAGGCTACCTTCCGGACTATTGATCTAGTTGCTCGTTTAGGGGGGGATGAGTTTGTCATCCTTCTGGAAGAAATTCACGATATTCAAGAGGTCATTCGGGCAACGGAACGCATTTTTGCTACTTTAGAAAGTCCCCTCGTTCTCGAAGGTAGAGAAGTGTATACCACTGTAAGCGTTGGCATTGTGTTGGGTAGCCGAGCGTATATTCAAGCCACTCACCTCCTGCGGGATGCGGATATTGCGATGTATCGGGCTAAAAATCAGGGTAAAGCTCGTTATGCAATTTTTGATGTTGAAATGCATACCCAAGCATTAAGTCGTTTGCATTTGGAAAATGATCTCCGTCGGGCGATCGCGCAGCAGGAATTCGTCCTGCACTATCAACCGATCGTGGCCCTGAAGACTGGCCAACTGGTCGGGTTTGAAGCCCTGATCCGCTGGCAACATCCCGGCGAGGGGTTAAAATTTCCCGGTGACTTCATCCCGGTTGCCGAGGAAACTGGGTTAATTACTGCCATTGACTATTGGGCAATGGCAACGGCCTGTCGGCAATTGGTGAAGTGGCATCGGGCTTTTCCCGCCCTCGCCGATCTGAAGGTCAGTGTCAACCTTTCAGCTCAAGATTTGCGTCGCCCAGATTTATTGTCCCAAGTCGATCAAATTCTGGTGCAAACAGGCTTACCGAGCCATTGCCTCATTTTAGAAATTACCGAGAGTATGTTAATTGATAATATTGAAGCCACGATTGCGCTCCTGGGTCAGTTAAAAGCCCGTGGCTTACAAATTAGCATTGATGACTTTGGGACAGGCTATTCATCATTAAATTATCTACACCGATTACCGATCGATAGTTTTAAAGTCGATCGCAGCTTCGTTGTCGAGGGGCAATCCGAACACGACAATCATCAAATTGTGGCCACTATTATTACCTTGAGTAATCAGTTAGATTTAGATGCGATTGCGGAAGGGATTGAAACCCAAGCCCAACTGGAACAGCTACGCAACCTGGGCTATCAATTTGGCCAGGGATACCTTTTTGCCAGACCCCTAGACCAAGCAGCAGCCGAAGCCCTATTAGCTCGCCAGACCAACTGCTAGGGACCGTCGCTAAACCCAACAAACTTGCGATAAGATGATCGCTGGGCAAGCGGGTGCGATACCATCCTTGTATGTATACTGCACCACACAAGCATCATGGAGCCAGACTCGCTGCCCACTGAGGTCATTCTGACGCACCCCCCGCAAACCCTGGGCTGTGTGCGTCTGGACGGAAACCCCCAACCGGGCAGCTATCTCGACTTTCAGGGGCAAACCTACACTGTGCTGGAGCGCCGACACCGTTATCAGTTTCGATCGGGCCGCTATCGTCTCCACCAAATCGCCCTCTATGTCCAATCAGCCCCCCAAGCGTTAACTGAAAAGAGTTGGGTGGATGGCCGCTGGGTGATCGGCGACGCTACCTGTCAATTTAATGCCCTGTCGGAACTCATTCGCTGTGCCGTCCATCCCGAAGGTCCCTGCGAAACCTGCCGATCCTATGAACCACGGGCTTAGGATGTCAGCATGAATAAAGTCAAAATCCTCAACATAGAACTGGATAACCTCTCCCAGGCGGAAATGCTGACCCAACTCCAGGAGGGAGTTGTGTTTACGCCCAACGTTGATCACCTCATGCGGCTCCAGTGGGATCGGACGTTTTTCGACGTGTATCAGGATGCCACCTTTAAGGTCTGTGACAGCAAGATTATGCTGTATGCCGCTGCCTTTCTGGGCACCCCGCTAAAGGAAAAGCTGTCCGGGTCGGATTTTTTCCCTGCGTTTTACACCTACCACCGCGATAACCCCGACATTCGCATTTTCCTACTGGGTGCGGCTGAGGGGGTCGCCCAACAGGCCCAGGCGAACATTAACGCCAAGATGGGGCGGGAGATCATTGTCGGTGCCCATTCCCCCTCCTTTGGCTTTGAGAAAAACGCAGCGGAGTGTGAGAGGCTGATCGATTTAGTGAACCGATCGGGCGCAACGGTCCTGGCCGTGGGGGTCGGCGCACCGAAGCAGGAAATCTTTATCCATACCTATCGCCACCGGATGCCCCAGATCAAAATTTTTTTGGCGATCGGAGCGACGATCGACTTTGAGGCGGGGAATGTGAAACGATCGCCCAAGTGGATGAGCGAGATCGGTCTAGAGTGGTTATATCGGCTCCTAGCTGAACCGCAGCGGCTCTGGAAACGCTATTTGGTGGATAATCCCCCCTTCCTATGGCTGATTCTCAAGCAAAAATTGCACCTCTATTGCGATCCCTTTACTTGAGCCAACGGGTGGGCTGCTAGCAACCGGGCAGCGCTGTAAAATAGGGCTGAAACATGCACTGTGGATTGTCCAGGGAGGAAGGTATTTTGGACGAGTTACGGTCTGCCCTAGAGTTAGCCACCGAAGACGAACTCCGCCACCTCACCCAACTCCTGTTCTGTCGGCGGCTCAATCCCCTGGACTACTTGCAAACTCCTGATCCGCTTGAGGTGCAAAGCCTGGATCGCGATCGCTGGCTGGCCAGCCTGGAACAGCGGTTTCGTTTTCTGGCGGCGGATGGCCTGGCGGTGCTGCAACAGAAGACCGATCGGGTTGCCTATCGCCAAGTATTGCTGCGGGTGTGCCACTATCTCAAAATCCCCTATCGCGAGTCACTGGCGACTACCGATCTCGAAGCTGAAATTTTTTTGCACCTGATGCACCAGGCATGGCAACACCTGTCTCCCAGTGAACAGGATCGCCTGCGGGTACGGGTGCAGCGTGCCCTGGCCCAGATAAAGCCGGGGGAACCGCTGCCCGCTAGCCTTCAGCATGACCCGATCGGCTTGCTGCTCAAGGGAGGAAGTGCCCTGGCAGTCACCTCGGTGTTGCGCCCCCTGCTGCTGCGCCAGCTAGCCCACCAGATGGCGATCCAGATGGCTACCTACCAGGTGGCTAAACAAACCTTAGTCAGGGGCGGGGTGGCGGCTGTCAGCCAACTCCACAGCCAGGTAATGTTACAAACGGCGAAACGAGGGCTGGCGTTAACTGCGGCCCGACAGGCGCTTTTACGAGGGATGTTTGCCTGGTTAGGGCCAGTGTTGTGGGCCTGGTTCCTGACCGATCTGGGGTGGCGGACGATCGCCACTAATTACGGTCGCATTATTCCCGCCATTTTTGCCCTCGCCCAAATTCGCTTATTACGCTCTGAGCATTGGGAGATCACTTGAGTCCTGATTTTCAGGCCCTCGCTGGGGGCAATCGTAAGCTGGGATCAGGGCCACGATCGTCCTGGGTTTGGATGCAGTTATTCTGTGGCCTGTTTCCCTTCAGCCCGATCCTCGCGGGTCTGAGTTTTGGGGTGGTGCTGGTTCAGGTCCTCCGGCAACGGGCAACCGTGATGGCCCAGCGTCCCCTCAATCGCGCCTTAGCTGTTCTCAGTGGGTGGCTCCTCTTCACGGCACTTGTGGCCGACGATCGCGGCAATGCCCTCCTGGGGTTGACGAACTTTTTGCCTTTTTTTCTGTTCTTTGCCGTGGTGCGGGAACTGGGGATGACTGTGGCCCAGGTTCGCCGTCTGGCCTGGATTCTGGTGATGGGGGCACTCCCCGTTATTGCGATCGGCCTGGGACAGATCTATGGCGGATGGGCCGGTCACGTGCGGCTGTTGGGGGGAGCCATTGATTGGGTGATCGACCCCACGGGGACGCCGCCGGGACGCATGGCCTCAATCTTTGCCTATGCCAATGTGCTGGCCAGTTACCTGGTGGTCACCCTCACCCTAACGCTGGGGTTATGGGTGGAGACGTGGACGACCCTGTGCCGTAGTCAGTCCCAGGAAACCTCGGCTCCGGCCTCCTGGCGGCGATCGCTCTCGGTTTTCCCGCGCGTGCCTTGGCAATCATGCGACTGGAGAAAACCGATCATCTGGCAAACCGGATTTCTGACCCTCGCCGTCACCGCGCATCTGGTGGCCATTTTACTGACCGACTCCCGGAGTGCCTGGGGGATTACCGCGATCGTGGCGCTGGGATTTGCGATCTATTGCCGCTGGTATGGCGTGATCCTGCTGGGATTAGGCAGTATTGCCAGTGTGTTCTGGGCTGCCTTTGGTCCCTTTGGACAATCCACCTTCCGGGCGATCGTCCCTACCTTTCTGTGGGCTAGACTAACGGATCAAAATTTTCCCGATCGGCCCCTAGCGTCCCTGCGGGTGACCCAATGGCAGTTTGCCGCAACCCTGATCCAGGAATGCCCCTGGACGGGGTGGGGCCTGCGTTCCTTTTCCCGCCTGTATGAAGCTGCTATGGACTACTGGCTGGGACATCCCCATAACCTGTTCTTGATGTTGGCCGCTGAAACGGGGATACCGGCCACCCTGGGCTTGATGGCGATCGTGGGGATGGTGCTTTATGGTGGCGTCCGTCAGTGGCTGGTCTGCGATCGACGATCTGACCCGACGGCGGCCTTAATGCTTTTCACCTACGGGTTGGCCTTTGGGACCTGCCTCCTGTTCCACTGCTTCGATGTTCCTCTGTTCGATGCCCGCATTAATGTATTGGGGTGGTTGCTCTTAGCCGCGATCGTGGATCTGCGAGGGAATCCTAAACCTGTTGACCCCAAACCAGAGATCAACCATTAATTAGCCGTTACATTCATCAGCCATTAACAGTAGGCGGTCACATCCTCACCACAATCATCGGCCAGGTAACACAGGGCACGGAAGCGCAGCCCTACCATTTGTTCATACAGGGGATTCAGTTTACACAGGGGCGGAATGTGGACAACCTTACGGCCAAATAACTTAATATCCCGCTCGAAGGGGCATTGGGGCGGAATCATTTTGCACAGGAAATGGGCCAAGCGGGGATCATGAACCTCTAGGCCATCTAGCCAATCTTGAATCGGACGCAGGGGTTGGATACCACCTTTATCACCCAATCCGTGTAGGGGGGAAGCCACCCCCGTTGAGAGGCTCCCGTGAATGGCGGTGACCTCGCCCCTATCGGAATCATCCGGGGTATGCAGTGTCGTGCGGAGAGCAGCGAGAACGTCTAGATCCAGGTTGAGAGCCGTGGCAAACTGGTGGAGAAGGTCGTCCTCTGGGGCGGAATAAACCCCATCCGCGATCGCCACCATGACCGCTGTTCTCAAGAAGTTTTCACGGGTGCTCGGTTCTGGCCCCAACCCCGCTGCCAGTGCATCGGGAGTCAGAGGGGTGAACGGGTCGATCGCGATCGCGGGGCCTAGATCCATCTGAATGAGATCGTGAATCAGGTCCTTTTCTTCAGCGTCGAAGTGACCGTCTGCCCATGCCAGGGTAATTAAACCACGCAACCAGGTCGCGATTTGTTCGTTAGTATAAGTCGGTTGGATGACTCCCGTCATAACCCGCTAGCCCTCATGACGTTCTAATTCAGTGCTTATCCGACTCAATTCTAAAAGATTCTGAGGGGCGGGTAAGGGATAAAGGACGATTCCTAAAACGATCGTTCAAAATCTTAAGGCTTTTTAAAGCTTGCTTCATCAAGATTCAGTATCAAGATTCCGTTCATTGGATGCAGCATCTCAGAAAAGTTTAAGCAAAATTTAACCGGCTCTCCTGAGATTTTGGTGTAACAGTACAAAAAGCTACAAATTAAAGAACTAAAATGCTGGGTTTATGGTGGGGGCGCTTAGCGCCCCCACCATAAACCCAGAAGAACCATTTAACCAAGGGGTATGAGGTCTATTGATAAGCGACGGGAGGTGATGACTCGCACAGGCCTTCTGATGTCATCCCTAAGCAGGCATTGAAAAAGCCCAGAGACGGGTACTTTGACGACTGAAATTGTCACTACAAACTGAGTGGATCGGGTCAAAGGGACCGATTAGGGTTGTTCGTCGTCACGGTTCTGGCTGCGCCCCCTGAAAACAGATAGTCGGTGGGTGTCATTAAACCGAAGCCCCTCATCCCTTAATCTCTTCTCCCCAGACGGGAGAAGGGGGACCGATCGCGCTCCCCTCGTCTACTGACTAAATGGAGAGCATTTTAATACCCAGCAGGATCAATACAACGCCTCCCAAAAATTCAATCTTTTCTCCAAAGTGTCCTGAAATTCGCTTGGCCAGAAAAAGTCCTAGATAGGTTGATAAGAAGGCCCCAATACCAATCACAATGGAATAGAGGACAATGGGTTTACCAATCAAGCCAAGCGTCACCCCTACCCCCAGGGAATCAATACTGGTAACGCTGGACACAAACAGGATTTTTAACAGGCCGTGGACTTTGACTTCATTGCTTTTCTTTGTACTGGACGATCGCATTTCTTGATGGGACTGATAACACATATGTCCTCCCACAGCGCATAACAGGAAGAAGGCTACCCAATGGTCATAGTCAACAATCAGATTTTGAGCGATACGGCCCAGGAGAAAACCCAGGAAGGTGGCAAACCCTTCGGAGAAGCCGGAACTGAAGGCAAAGAATAAGGCCCGTCGGCGGGAGAAGTGCCGAAATCCCAAAGCTAGGGCAGCAGAAAATGAATCAATACTCAATACCAGCGTAAAGACCAACAGTTCCAATAGCATTCGTTGCCATATCCTGTGTAAGCAGTTGCTAGGATTTTATCGGAAAAATTAACCCTCTTAATAAAAAAGCACCTTTTGCAAGGTGCCCTTTCAATTTTGAATCAATTATGAAAATGCCGTAGCTTAAACCTGTGGCTTAAACCTGTGGCTTAAACCTACAGTTGCTTCACTTCTGAAACAAGCTTGGAAACCATATCTTTAGCGCTACCAAAGAGCATCATGGTTTTGTCCTTGTAGAACAGGCTATTGTCTATGCCCGCAAAGCCTGTACTCATCCCCCGCTTGATCACGATCGTGTGTTGGGCGCGATCGACATCCAGGATCGGCATCCCATAGATCGGGCTGCTGGGATCTTCCCGTGCTGCCGGATTGACCACATCATTTGCCCCAATCACCAGGGCTACATCTACCCGCTCAAATTCCGGGTTGATATCGTCCATATCATAAAGCTGGGGATAGGGGACATTCGCCTCCGCCAGTAACACATTCATGTGACCGGGCATCCGTCCGGCGACGGGGTGAATCGCGTACTTAACGTCAACCCCCAGGCGCTCCAGTTGATCCGCCAGTTCCCGCACGGAATGCTGGGCTTGGGCTACGGCCATCCCATAACCGGGCACAATCACCACCGATCGGGCATAGCCCAACATCATCGCCCCTTCCTCTGGGCTGATCGAATGCACCACTAAGTCCTGAGTTCCGGCTGCACCAGGGCTTGCGGTTCCCTCACTGCTACCAAAAGCACTAAAGAGGACATTAGCCAGCGATCGGTTCATCGCCTTACACATAATGTTGGTCAGGATTAACCCCGACGCCCCCACCAGTGCCCCGGCAATGATCAGCATACTGTTGTGGAGAATGAAACCGGCAGCACTCGCTGCTAAACCAGAGTAGGAGTTCAACAGCGAGATCACCACGGGCATATCCGCCCCGCCGATCGGGATCACAAACAGGACCCCCAAAATGAGGGAAATCGCCACTAGCCCCCAGAACACATTGAGATTATGGGGATTGATTAATAGGTAGACCATACCCACCACAAAACCACCGAGGAGCAACGCATTGATCGGTTGCTGCAACGGGAAGGTAATCGGTGCGCCCGTGACCAGCCCTTGCAGCTTCGCAAAGGCCATTAGGCTACCCGTGAGGGTTACCCCCCCAATCAAGATCCCCAGGGAAATGGTGAGATTCACATCCAGCGGCACAGGGCTGACATGCTGTAAACGCCAAAATTCGGCCACCGCGATCAGGGCGGATGCGGCCCCCCCCAAGCCATTCAAAACCCCCACCATCTGGGGCATGTCGGTCATCGCCACGGTTTTGGCAATCACAACCCCGATCAGAGAGCCAATCAGAATACCGATCGCCACCATCTCGTAGTTCAAAACTTGTTGATCCAGCAGGGTGACAATGATCGCGATCGCCATCCCCACTGCCGCAATCATATTCCCTTGGCGGGCCGTCGCAGGGGAGCCTAGTTGCTTGAGGCCAAAGATAAACAGCGATGCCGCCAGCAAATAGCTCAATTGAATGCCGCTTGGCAAGAAGGTGCTGAGAGTCGTCATGCTTTGACCTCTTTTTTCTTAAACATTTGCAACATGCGATCGGTGACCAGGAAGCCACCCACCACATTCACCATCGCCAGGATCACAGCCAGGAGGCCCAAGGCAACCGGCACATTCCAGCCCCGCGCCCCGGCCACCAGCAGGGCACCCACCACTGAAATTCCAGAGATGGCATTGGCCCCGGACATCAACGGCGTATGCAGGGTTGGCGGCACCTTATTAATGACCTCAAAGCCAACAAACGAGGCCAAGACAAACACAACTAAACTGGTAATCAATGCTTCTGGCATGATGCTTGATCGCTCCTCAATTAAATAACAGCAGACGGCTGATTCTGCACCGCTGCCAATTCATCCCGCACCCGTTGATGGGTTACCTCACCCGCATGGGCCACGCAGGTATTCCGGATAATGTCGTCCTCAAAGTTGAGGTTGAGGGCCTGATCCTTAACCAACAATTGCAGGAGGGCAGCCAGGTTTTTGGCATACATCTGGCTAGCGTGGACGGGCATCGCCGACGCCAAATTCATTGGACCAATAATCGTGACGCCATTGCGTTTGACATCTTTCCCCGGCTCCGTACAGGCGCAGTTCCCCCCCTGCTCAGCCGCAAGGTCTACCAGGACCGATCCGGGCTTCATCTGCTGCACCATCTCCTCGGTGACTAAGATGGGCGCACGGCGACCCTGCACCTGGGCAGCAGTGATCACCACATCCGATTGGGCCACATGGGCGGTGATGACTTCCCGTTCCTTTTGCTTTGCGGCTTCGGAGAGTTCACAGGCATACCCTCCCTCGGCACAGGTTTCCTCATCCAATGCCACTTCGACGAACTTAGCCCCCAAGCTTTGGACTTCTTCCTTCACTTCCGGGCGAATATCAAACCCTTCCACGACTGCCCCTAACCGGCGGGCCGTGGCGATCGCCTGTAACCCGGCCACCCCAGCCCCCATCACCAACACCTTCGCCGGGGGAATCGTCCCGGCTGCCGTGGTCAACATCGGGAAAAACTTCGGCGAGACGGTGGCGGCGATCAGGACGGCTTTGTACCCGACCACTGAGGCTTGGGACGAGAGGGCATCCATGCTTTGGGCACGGGTGGTGCGCGGGATCATTTCCATTGCAAAGGTCGTGATCTGGCGCTCCGCGAGGGCCTGGATGCGTTGGGGATCCCCCAAGGGATTAAGAAAGCTGATCAGCACGGCTCCTGGCTTGAGGCGATCGGCCTCCCACCCCCCTTCTGGCAAGCCCTGGGGCGGATTCACCTTCAGGAGGATATCGGCTTGGGACCAAAGGCTATAGGCATCTGGAACAATGGTCACACCCACGGCAGCATAGGCATCATCACTAAAAAATGCACGATCGCCTGCCCCACTTTCGATCAGGACTTCAATCCCTTGCTTTACCAGTCGTCCGGCCACTTCTGGCACTAGGGCCACGCGGTTTTCACCTACCGCAATTTCTTTCGCAACTGCAACTTTCATCGGGTCTCCCTTCGTTCAATCGATTCGCTTAGACATCGCTAAGGTATCCAGGTAGCCAGACACACTGGCCCACCCCTTCACCAACCACGGACGAGCCGAGGTTGTCTGAAACCCTTGGGACTTGTCTTGCATAGTAGGACGATCCCCCGATTCTAAATGGGGATCTTTACCTTGTTTTCAGGTTGTTTCATGGCCTGACAACCGATCGGTTCTGAGATAATCCAAGAACGCCCCAAAATCTGTACTTTTTCTTTAGTTTTCTTTGTCTGTCCGGAGAAGACGGTGAATTACAAACGACCGTAATGCAACCGCTAAAGATGCCCAGATCCAGCCGTTCAGTCACAGATTCTTAACAATTGGTTAGAGTATCTTGGGAAGTTAACCGAAATATTGTATCCGTATTGTCTGACTCCTCAATCACGTTTATGTTTACCAATATGTTCACCAATAAGATTAAGAGTTTGACAAAACTTCTCTCTACTCAAATCTTGATCTGATCACCAACGTACTCTCCTCAATTGGGGCAGTTCAACTGTTCCCGTCCCAATTCATTGAGGTCCCCAAAATAAGGGCAGACCTACTAAAATTCCCCATTGCGATCGCCAGAACGAACCCAATGGGGAAAGACTAACCGCAGCAGGCACGTAAGTGAGGTAATTATTGGGCTTGATAATAAGCCTGGGGACCACTCCAAACGTTATCCGTCATTTGACCAAAGATGAGGGGTTGATCCGTATTGGCCAAGCGGGTTTCACTGCGCGTATCGACGGACCAGAGCGGCCAGCTTTCATCGCCCAATTCCCCAGCTTGGAAAAGGACCCGATCGGGATGTTCCTGGCTCCAGCCCAGCAGAATGGCATTGCTATACATCATTCGGGTGGGAGCAACCGTAACCGCTTGACCGGCCCGCCGTTCCCAAATAACTGCATAGTCAGAGGCATCTGAGGTATTAAAGAACCCCTCGAACTGACGGGCTAGCAGGCGATCGCTATTCTCACTCCAGGCGATCGGCACGATCATGGAGATAGCCCCTGGTTGCTCTGCCTCCTTATTCGGCGTGCGCGGATTCGTGGCCAGGGGCGAGGTGGCGGTAACCACCTGGAGGTCACCAGTTTTCAGATTTTCTAAAAACATGACACTACTGACCCGGCTACGATACATCTCCGGTTGCACTTGCATTTGGAGACGGCTGTAGGCCGCGTAGTCCCCGTCGGGGGAGACGAGCGATCGGCTCCGGTAATAGCGTAAGCCTGCCCCCTGGCTTGAACTCACCTCATCTTGGGTCGCCAACACCCAATTCCAGGGAACCGGATGGGGGCTATTGAGAGGATCGAGTTGAACCGATGATTCCATCATGGTGGGAGCAGGAAGGACAGACGGGGGAAGACTGGTGGCAGGGGTATCACTGGTAGGAGCAGGGGCCGCATTGGGTTTGGCGAGAACCCCTTGACTCCCGATCAACACGCCGGGTACCCACAGGAGTGCAACGGCCAGCCCCAAACACGAGCGAATCCGTCCCCGGATGGCGTGAATGGTAAATTTAAGCATCAAAATACGATCTCTAGACGGCAGCTTTTAGTGTGAGCAGCGACGCCAGAAAGAGTCAGCCAATAATTTCGGCTTCCTTTTTATGTATAGCAAGTTGATCCAGGTAGACCAAGGCTGTTGATTAAAGTTTGCGCATAACCTTAGCATTTCTTCACGATCGCCCGATTGATCGCTAATTGGGCGCAGAATTGTGAGTATCCTTTCACAATTGTCACAATTGCTGCGATCGCGCAGACCTTGCCCGCGATCGTGCCTAAGTACCTTTTCCTGGTTCCGTGGTCTGATAATCTAGAGAACGTAACGAAACCTTACAGAACGCAGCTATGGCACTCCTCACCACGGGTAAGCGCTTTATTCGAGACCTGGAAGCTAACGGTGCTTTAGGGCTATACATCCCCCTGGAAGGCGGCTTTGAAGGTCGCTATCAACGCCGATTGCGCAATGCAGGCTATCCGACCATTCACCTTTCCGCCAAGGGGTTGGGGGATTTGTCAGCATATCTGATGGGTGTGCATGGGGTACGTCCACCGCATCTGGGTAAAAAGAGTGTGGGTAAGGATGCTGCCGTGGGCAATGTGTATTTTGTGCCGCCGATCCTGGGGATACACCTGGAGCAACTGCCCCCGCAGGCGAAGGGGCTGACCCTCTGGTTAATCGAAGGCTATGTCTTGAGCGAACAGGAACTGGCCTATCTGGCCGCCTTGCCCAGCTTGGAACCCCGTCTGAAGGTCGTGGTCGAGATGGGAGGAGAACGCAGCTTTACCTGGAAGCCCTTGAAGACACTCTTAGCGGCTGCCTAACGATCGATCCAGGTTGATTTGAATCAAGTTGATTTGCCCCCAGTTGTAAACTGAACCACTGGCGGGGGCTTGTCCACGCTATCAGCCGCCCATCACTGCTTGGGCGCATCTCACTTCTGTGACCCTCACCCTAAATCCTTCTCCCATTCTGGGAGAGGGCCTTGTCAATCCGGCTCCCCTTCGCCCCATCCCCCCGCAAACGGGGGGTTAGGGGATGAGGGCCGCATGTTGCCCAACTGAGATGCTCCCCACTGATTGGCTGATGGTTAATTTGTAACTACTTGAAATATTGAACCGTGACAGCATCCGCTATCCTGGAAATGGATTCCTTTGTTTTGTAGCTTGAGCTACCGTTCACTATGTCTAAAGATAATGTCTTTCAATTCTTTTCCAAAGCAGCTAAGAATGATCAGTTAAAAGACAAGCTGCAAACGGTGACAAGTCCAGCGGATCTGGTTAGCTTAGGCAAAGAGGAGGGGTTAGAGTTTTCCTCGGAGCATGTGGACGAGGCGATTGGAGAGTTAAAGGAACAACCGGATTTCTTCCGATCGCTAGCCGCCGCCGTTTTAGAAGTTTTTACACCTTCCCATGACGACTACCCGGAAGTGGGCGTACAACCTTTTAGCGGTGATCCCAATCCCCATCCCTAAAGGTTGAAGGACGATTGATGCTGGAGATTCCCAAACGCAATCCTCCACCGTTGAGGGATCATCCAAAGGCAGGCTCAAGTGAGAGTGCGGGCAGATTCACGGCTCTGGTCGTGGCAACGTCAGGCTCCAGCCGGGGATGCTTGCCCCTGATCTGTTCCCGTTACTGAGGTTACGGCAGATGTTATGGCTGTTTCCGGAAAGTTAACGTCTTCGTAGAGGTCGGCGATCGCCCCCTCCCAGCCAATGCTGGTTAGGGAAATGCGATCGCCGTCGCTATAGGGATGCAATACCCATAACCCCTCATTATTCCGGCGAAACACTTCTACTTGGGGACGCGTTTGGGAAATTAAAACGTATTCTTGCAAGCTTTCTAGGTGGCGATAGTCGCTGAATTTGTCACCGCGATCGAAGGCTTCGGTACTTTCCGATAGCACTTCAACAATTAAACAAGGGTATTGCTTGAAGGTACTAAATTGCCGATCGCGATCGTCACAGGTCACCATTACATCCGGATAGTAATAACGATTAATCGCCTCAATTCGGGCTTTGACATCAGCGAAATAGGAACGGCAACGGCTACCCCGGAGGTGTTCCCGAAGTAGCGTATAGAGGTTGCCCGCAATTATATTATGCTCATCGGTACTCCCCGCCATTGCGTAGACTTCCCCATCCCGATATTCATGCTTAATGGGGCTAGTTGCCTCCCCTACCAGGTATTCTTCTGGGGATAGATAGGTTGAGGCTGGAAATGCAATCATAGGACAACGATCGCCTTGAGAGTGAACGCATGACTATTGTGGCCCATCAGCCGGGATCAAGGGTACTGTCTGACGACACAATCGTTTTACTACAGCCTAGACCAGCAGCAAGCGAGAAAGTTTCGTGGGCCGGATTTCTTCGTCGTTCTGGGTGCCGCGAATCGCCTCCGTAAGAGTTGGATCGTTTGGCAAGAGCAGGGCCAATATCCCCATGTGATTATTGAATTACTCTCACCCGCCACCGCGAAGGTCGATCGGGGTTTGACAAAACAACGCTACCAGGACACGTTCCGCACGCCAGAGTATTTCTAGTTTGACCCTAATACCGTGGAATTTGCTGGATTTCGCCTAGTTGCTGGGACTTGTCAGCCAATGGAAACGAATGACCAGGGCTGGCTGCTGAATTTGCCCAGCAGCAGGTCGATCTTGAACGCCAGCGTAATGAACGGCTCATGGCCCAATTACGTGCCCTGGAGGTTGACCCGGATCAGGCTGTCTAGCTTGGCAGCGAGCACCAGCCATTTGCATTTATACTATGTGGCTGGCCGTTGCGGCGACCTGGCGGTTTTGCACTTCGAGGTAGATTAACAGGGCATTGATGTCAGCAGGATTGACGCCCCCAATGCGGGAGGCTTGCCCGATCGTCAAGGGCCGAATTTTAGCCAGTTTTTCCCGTGCCTCCATCGAGAGGGTTGCGATCGCGAAGTAATCCAACTCGGCGGGTAAAGGACGATTTTCCTGGCCAGCAATCTGGTCAATTTGTTGCTGTTGGCGGTGGAGGTAGCCAGAGTATTTGATTTCAATTTCAGTCGCTTCCCGTTCGCGATCGCTTAGGGCTGGATTCCCCAAACCATAGCGATCGAGGTCAACATAATGGAACCCCGGTCGTCGCAGGAGATCGGCCAGGGTAATCGACCCCCGGATAGACTGATCCATCTCGGTAGCCAACTGCTGCCCGATCGGATCATGTTGCTTCAGGCGGGTACCATAGAGGCGTTCTTTTTCGGCGGTGATGTTGGCTTGCTTTTGGGTGAATTGTTGCCAGCGGTGATCGTCGATCAGGCCCATTTCGCGACCGAGGGGGGTGAGGCGCTGGTCGGCATTGTCGGAGCGGAGAACGAGACGATATTCCGATCGCGAGGTCAACATGCGATAGGGTTCGCGCAATTCCTTGGTACACAGGTCGTCGATCAGGGTACCGATATAGCTTTGCTCACGGGGGAAGACGATCGGCGGTTGGCCCTGGACGAGACGGGCGGCATTAATGCCCGCGACGAGGCCCTGGGCCGCCGCTTCTTCATACCCCGTCGTACCGTTGATTTGGCCAGCACAAAAGAGGCCCTCGACTTTTTTAGTCATCAGGGTGGGGTAGCACTGGGTCGCGGGCAGGTAATCATACTCGACGGCGTAGGCAGGCCGCAACATCGTGCACTGTTCCAACCCCGGTAGGGTGCGCAGGAGTTGCAATTGCAGGGTTTCCGGGAGGCCCGTGGAAAAGCCCTGGATATAGAGTTCCGGGATATCGCGACCTTCGGGTTCAATGAAAATCTGGTGGCTTTCCTTATCGGCGAAGCGGACAATTTTATCTTCAATGCTGGGGCAGTAACGTGGTCCCTTGGCATCCACCCAGCCGCCATAGACGGGGGACAGGTGTAGATTCTCGCGAATCAGGCGATGGGTTTCAGCGGTGGTGCGGGTGAGGTAGCAGTTCATTTGCTCCCGCTCAACCCAGGCAGCGGGGTCAAAGCTAAACCAGCGGTTATCGGTATCCGGCGGTTGCGGTTCCATGCGGCTGTAATCGACCGATCGCTTATCCACCCGTGCCGGCGTGCCAGTCTTGAGGCGATCGGTTTCAAAGCCCAGGCGATTGAGGGTGTCCGTCAGGCCGATCGCCGCAAATTCTCCGGCTCGGCCCGCTTGCATGGACTTATTACCCACCCAAATGCGTCCACCCAAAAAAGTCCCCGTCGTGAGGATGACAGCGCGACACGCGAAGGCGACCCCAAAGTAGGTTTGGACACCGATCACCGCATCGTTGGCACCCAGGATCAGATCGGTAACCATGCCCTCCCGCAGGACCAGATTAGGCTGATTTTCGACAATGCCCTTCATGACGGCGGCATATTCGCGCTTATCGGTCTGTGCCCGCAAAGCCCAAACCGCAGGACCACGGGAGGCGTTGAGCAGCCGCTTTTGCAGGTAGGTGCGATCGGCCATTTTGCCAATTTCACCGCCTAGGGCATCCACTTCGTGAACCAGTTGGGACTTGGCCGGTCCCCCAACAGCAGGGTTACAAGGTTGCCACGCGATTTTATCTAGGTTGAGGGTGAGGAGCAGGGTACGACACCCCAGGCGGGCAGTGGCAAGGGCAGCTTCACAGCCCGCATGACCAGCCCCGACGACAACAACATCGAAGGCGTCTTGAAAGTCAATGAGACTAGGGGAGGCAGAGGCGGCAACAGTCAGCATGGTTAATAGGATGAGGAAGCGCTCACTTGCTATCTTAACGAATCACGGTCTCAACAACCGGATCGACCAAACTCATCACAAAAGGCGTGGCTAGGCACTCGTTGACTTCAGGGGGAAGCTGATCTGCTCAATACCTCATCGCCCCCTAGCGCGCTCCTAGCCTCACCGCCGCCCAATGCCAACCTAGAACTGACCTGCATTGCCGCATTCCCCCTGGCCTCAGTTCTGGATGATCAGCAAAACGCTGTGGGAATGAGTCCGCTAATCTCCTGAAACTGCGAGATATCACTTGACAATCCCTCACAAAACGCTTATACATCTAACCTATATACTAGATACTCGAAAGCCATAAAAATGAAAAAGCATCTTAGTGAGGTCATTGTTTACAAAAGTGGGAGACCCCAAAGTGGTGCCCGAGTCACGATTGGTTTTACAGCCTTGTTTGCGATGGGCATGACTGATTCGGTCTATACCAATGGTAACGGCGTGGCTCGCATTTATCACGATAGTGAAGGTGAGGCCAACATTTTTGTTAATGAAACTAAAGTGGGTAAAGGGCATTTCCCCAATCGGGTGATGGTCGATCTGGATTGGCTATAACTAAAATCCCGATAATTCCAAGCATCGAGACATCAGGTAATCCATATAATCCATAGCGCGGCAAGGCGGCCAGCACCTTTACCGTTCCCCGCTGATGACAAACTCCTTTCTGACACGCGTTGCTGACACACTAGGACCCGGCGCGGGGATACAGCACTGTTCATAGCCACGATCGCACCCCACCCCTCTATGCGCCCAGCAGGGAAGTATCTGTAGCCTTAGAACAGGTATTTTGGCAGGAATTACAGCAAGACGAGGAGGCAAAACGAATGCCCTACATCAGCAACGTTGAACGGATTGGCATCACGAAGGGATTAGAGCAAGGTCGCCAAGAAGATCGCCAAGACTGAAGATTGCACCGACGCTGTAGGCGAGGTTACCCAGAAGACTTGTCAGGCAGAGGTAAGATGTGAGTAGAGTAGGAGTAGAACGGTTCCAATCACTAATGACTGCCTCTACCCCCGATTCCGAGTTTGCCCTCCCTTCCCCCACCGAAGTCCTCTCTGGGCTAGCTGTTGTGATGGTGGCCCCGGCCATGATTGCCTTCAATACCGCCGCGAAAGACCCCACACTGCGCCGTTGGCTGAAACAGGGGATAACCCTAACGGAACAGGGCCGCGAAGCGATCGCCCTCGCCCAGGAACATTGGGAAGACCTCACCGCCGAAGTCCAGGCCGACCTGATCGACGACCGGCAAACCGAAGCGCCCCCAACCGCTCGCCTTACCACTGAACTACAGACGATCGCCACCACCCTTGATACCCAAACTCGTGCCTTGACCCGTGGCTGGGTAGACCTGAAAACGCTAGTGCCCTTGGGATTAGGCGCGATCGCTCTGCGGCAATTATTGACCAAAGGCTTACAATTAGACACTATCCCCTGGTACGTCCTGCTCTGGTACGCCTTCGACAGTTTTGTGATCCTCAACCGAACCCCAGCCAACATCACCTATGATCAACCCCCAGAGCGCTAAGTCATCTATCTCGTGAAATAACCATACTCTTGTGGGATAGCCGTCCCGGCTGTCACCCTTTTAAGAACTCAACCTCTAAAATCTAACCTCCCCTTCGTGATGGGCCGTGATTCAGGCAATCCACACCAACGTTCCTGGTAGAGCCAGATATAAGGTAACCGCCTTGTATCGATCGCCTACCCTGAAACGCCACCTTGAAGATTATCTCAGCGCTGATCCAGATATTCTGTCCATAACCGCTAATCCGCTGACGGGGACGGTGTTGATTGGCTTCAAGCCGGACTGTCCAATAACAGAAATTGAGGCACGGTTGCGGGAGGCGATGCAGTTATGGGAACCGGGCGCGAATGGGGATAAGTCAAAAGTCAAAAGTCAAAAGTCAAACTTGTCATCAGGGGAGAGGAGTGAGGAAAGAGCAAAGAGCAAAGAGGGGGTTGTCAGCGGGATAGGCGAGGCAGAGGCGGATGGGAGCGGAGAACAACACGCAGGCGGGACGCCTACCCCACAAGTCAGTGTTTTGCTCGGTGAGATCGGGGGGGAGGATTGGTATCAATTGCCGCTGGCGGCGGTGCTGCAACGGTGGGGGACGGATGCTGAGCGTGGCCTGTCTGTAACAATGGCTGGCCAGCGGTTAGTTGAATATGGGCCGAATCAACTGGTGGCGGCAGCTGGACGATCGGACCTCAGTATGATTCTGGAGCAGTTCACGACC
>CAZHXN010000020.1:3168-26677 GCA_964536415.1 uncultured bacterium | reverse complement strand
GGGGTGGGGGGGGGGGGGGGGTTCGGGGGGGGGGGGGGGGGGGGGGGGGGGGGGGGGTTCGTCTTCGGGGGGGGGGGGGGGGTTAATGCGGTGATTGGCTATGTGACGGAGAGCCAGTCGGAGAAAATTATTCGCTCCCTGCGGCAGGGCGATCGCCCGCTGGCCCAGGTGCGCCGTGATGGGGAGGTAGTGACTATTCCCACGGAGGAGGTGGTGCCAGGAGATCTGTTACTGCTGCGATCGGGGAATTATGTGGCGGCGGATGCCCGGTTGCTTGCCGCGCATAACCTCAGTATTGATGAGTCGGCCTTAACCGGGGAAAGTATTGCAGTCAGTAAGCAGGCGGTGGATCTGGGTTCGGTTATGGTGCCCCTGGCAGAACGGGTAAATATGGTGTTTAAGGGCACGTTCATCGTTGGTGGCGAGGGGTTGGCGGTGGTGACGGCCACGGGTCCGGCGACGGAGATGGGCAAGATTCAAACCCTGGTGGGGGAAACTGAGGTGATGGATACCCCCCTCCAGCGGCAATTGGATGAGGTCAGTGGACAATTGGTGTTGCTCTGTGGGGGGGTGTGTGGCGCGATTTTTGCGATGGGTCTGGGCCGAGGCTATGGGTTGCTGGAGATTTTGAAAACCTCGATTTCGTTGGCCGTGGCTGCGGTGCCGGAAGGGTTACCCACGGTGGCGACAACGACGCTGGCCCTAGGGATTCAGAATATGCGCCAGCGCAAGATTTTGATTCGGGGCCTGAATGCGGTGGAAACCCTGGGATCGGTGCAGGTGGTGTGTCTGGATAAGACGGGAACCCTGACCCTAAACCAAATGGCGGTGGTAGCCATGCACCTGGCGACGGCAACCCTGGAATTTGCACCCACGGGGGAACGGGTTAGCGTTGAGTTTACGGGTAGCTCGGCGACGATCGATGCGATCGCCCTGCAACGGCTGCTGGCAATTGGGGTTCTGTGCAGTGAAAGCGAGATCCACCGGGTGGCGGACGGCACCTATACCGTCAAAGGGACAGCGACGGAAAATGCCCTAGTGAATCTGGCGATCGCCCAGTCCGTTGATGTACTGGACTTACGCCAACGCTATCCCCGACGGCACCTCAATCCCCGTACCGATAGCCGCAACCTCATGAGTACGATCCATGACACACCCGATGGCAAACCGTGGGTCGCTGTCAAGGGCAGTCCGCCGGAGGTGTTGGAACGATGTCGGGCCTTTCTCGATCAAGGAGTGGTCAAACCGCTTACCCTCAAGGATCAGCAAGCGTTGGAAATGGCCAATCAGGGCCTCGCCGATCGCGCCCTGCGGGTGCTGGCAATGGCCTATCGGGACTTAGATCCCGATCAACCCGACGGCGACCCAGAACAGGATCTCATTTGGGTGGGTTTGGTCGGACTGGCCGATCCCATTCGCGAGGGGGTGCCCACGCTGATTGAGCAGTTCCACCAGGCGGGAATTGATACCGTGATGGTCACGGGTGACCAAAGTCCAACAGCCTACGCGATCGGGCGGCAGTTGAACCTAAATCGCGATCGTCAATTAAAAATCCTCGATGCCTATGATCTGTCTAGCCTGGAGCCGGAAGCCCTCACCGCCCTAGCAGATAAGGTGGATATTTTCGCCCGTATTAGCCCAGCCGATAAGCTGCAAATTGTGCGAGCGCTGCAATCGACGAACAAAATTGTGGCGATGACGGGTGATGGTATTAACGACACCCCGGCCTTGAAGGCGGCCAATGTGGGGCTGGCGATGGGGTCGGGTCGGGCGGGGGTGGTGCATGAGGTGGCGGATGTGGTGATCCAGGATGACAACCTGAGTACGATCATTGATGCCGTTAGCCAGGGCCGCACAATCTATAGCAATATTCGCAAGTCAGTGCATTTTTTGTTAGCAACGAACCTGAGTGAGATTATTGTGATGGCGATCGCGACCCTCTTTGGCTGGGGCGAACCCTTGAATGCGCTACAACTGCTCTGGCTGAACCTAGTTACCGATGTCTTCCCCGGCCTTGGCTTGGCCCTGGAACCGCCGGAACCCGATGTCCTGAACCAACCGCCCCGCGATCCGAATACACCGATCATTCGTAACCAGGACTTTCAACGGATCGGGCTTGAGGCAAGTGTCTTGTCCCTTTTTACCCTGATAGCCTATGGCTATGCCCTAGGGAAATATGGCATAGGTCCCAAGGCAAGTACAGTGGCCTTTATGAGTTTAACGATCGGGCAGGTGTTGCACACCTTTAGCTGTCGGTCCGAAACCCATCGCTGGTTCGATGCGGAAAAACTCCCCCGCAATCCCTACGTTGAGGCCGCGATCGTCGGTGCCCTCGTTTTGCAACTGTTGCCCCTGGTGGTACCGGGCTTGGGTAAAATCCTCAAGATCGCACCCCTGGACCCCTGGGACTATGGGGTGATTGCCAGTGCGGCCCTGTTGCCCTTGCTGATCAACGAAGCGACCAAAAGGAATCCATCGTTAAAAGCCTGAAACGGAGGGAAGTCATGCGACATAACTGTATGTTTACCTCGGAATCGGTAACCCCTGGCCACCCGGATAAATTATGCGACCAAATTAGTGATGCGATCGTCGATCGCCTCCTGCAACAGGATCGGCAGGCACGGGTTTTGACCGAGTGTGCCATTTCCAAAGCGATTGTGTTTCTGTCCGTCCAATTTGTCGCCAAGCGATCGGTGGACTTTACCACCATTACCCGCCAGGTGATTGACCAGGTGGGTTATGATCGTCCTCCCTTTCGCGGCCATAATTGCTCGATTTTATCCAGCATCGAAGAACAATCCCCCGATCAGATCCAAAATTTTGATGAACATCAGTTAGAAGATCGAGACATCGATCGTATTCCCGTGCGGAACCAGGCCAATCTCTTTGGCTTTGCCTGTAATCAAACTCCAATTCTCCTACCGTTACCGATTTGGCTAGCCCATAAATTAGCCCAATATCTGGATAAAGCCCGACGCCATCAACTGCCCTATTTGGCTCCCGATGGCAAAACCCAGGTTGGCGTGGAATATAACCATCACAAGCCGCACCGTATCCATAGTGTGACGATCGAAGTCAGCCAAAATACGCCCGACTTGCCCAGCTTAAAACACCTGCAAGCGGATATTCAGGAGGTCGTGATTAAACCCACCTTTGCCGATGAACCGCTGCAACCCGACGCCCACACCCAGATTTTTATTAACCCCAATGGTCCTGTGATTACCGGAGGCCCCTTGATTCATGCCGGATTAACCGGGCGCAAAAATGGCATTGATACCTATGGTGAGTATTCCAAACACAGTAGCGCTGCCCTGAGCGGTAAAGATCCCCTACGCATCGATCGCATTGGGGCCTACGCCGCCCGCTATGCGGCTAAAAATGTGGTCGCTGCCGGTCTTGCTGAAGAATGTGAAGTGCATTTGAGCTATTCGATCGGGCAGGCAGGTCCCGTCAGCATCGAAGTCGAAACCTTTGGTACGGGTAAGGTTCCGGAAGAAGAAATTATTCGCCGTCTGAGTCAGCATTTTGACTTTCGTCTAGCGGGCATCGTCCAGCAATTTGATTTGCGCGGACTCCCGGCTCGACATCCCGATGGCTTCTTCCGCAAGCTGGCCACCTTTGGCCATGTCGGACGCCCCGATTTAGATCTCCCCTGGGAGAAAATCGATAAAATCAGCTATTTGATGGCATAAACATTGAGCAGCGAGAACCCAATGTTAATCGAACAGAAACTCAACTACTTTTTCTTTGACAAGGAAATCCTGAAGCGCTCGCTAATTCGCCCTTCCTACGCGATCGCTCGCCAGGAAGCTGGAGAACCTTGTGAAGATCAAGTTGCCTATAGTGTGGTCGGTGATGCCATCCTGCGTATGGTGTTAACCGAATTTGCTCTGCGATCGGCCTGCCAAACTGAAACCGAAATCAGCGATTGGTTAGAAGCCCGATTAACTGACGCCGTATTGGTCAGTATTAGCGAAACCTTGATGATTGGCCCATTTATTAAACTCAGTGAGGTGGAAAAAGTTGACCGGATTGATGAAACCCCTGAAGCCTTAATGCAAACCTTTAAAGCAATCCTCGGTGCAGCCTATTTTGATGGTGGCTTTCATACTGTGCGTAAAATCGTCAAAACCTTATTTCAGGAACACTTACCGCCGGATTTAGGCTAGATTGACTTTAGATTTTAGATTTTAGATCTTGAAGGTGCGATGATCGCCGAGATGGCAACCCCACAAGTATCAGGTCCGCCTGTCCGTGTTTTGTTGGATGAAGTTCGGGTCTTTTATATTACTTTGTCCCACTGGCAAGGGGAACTAGAGCATCTGTGGTCTTTGTTAGATGCCCAGGAACAGCAACGGGCACGGCGATTTGTTCAGGCGATCGATCGCCAGCGCTTCATCATCTCCCACGGCACGCTGCGTCAAATTCTGGGTCAGTATTTAGGCATTTCCCCGGAACAGGTCCCCCTCCAAGCGACTGCTTTGGGTAAACCCTATGTGGCTGGGACGCCGATCGCGTTTAATCTTTCCCATTCGGGCCAGTGGGCAGCGATCGCGCTGACCGCCGAGACCCCCGTGGGGATTGATATTGAAGCCAGTCGCCCGATCGCGAATCTTACATCCTTGGGGCGTCATGTCTTTTCGCCCGCT
This sequence comes from uncultured bacterium, assembly GCA_964536415.1. Taxonomy (GTDB): domain Bacteria; phylum Cyanobacteriota; class Cyanobacteriia; order B231; family B231; genus Trichothermofontia. The sequence goes on along the minus strand of CAZHXN010000020.1, from coordinate 22,028 downwards.
GAACAGGCAGCGTTTACAGCGATACCAACGGCTGACCAATCATCAGCCTTTTTCCAACTCTGGACCCGCAAGGAGGCGTTGCTCAAGGCGATCGGGCAGGGGCTGCATTTACCGCCAACCCGGATCACCCTGGGTTTCATGGCTGAACCACAAGTCATTGATTGCCAAACGGCCCTCACTGAGCCGGTAGCGGGGGACTTGACGCGGATCGCCCTTTATCCCCTGCGTCTCGATCGGGATTATTGGGGTGCCCTCGCCGTCGCAGGTTCAGGGGGGACGATCGTTGAACAATGTTGGCTTCCCGATCGCGCAGTTTTAATCTAGATACGAACACCACTGTTCGACAATCTCTGGTGAACCATACCAAGTGCGATCGGGTCGGGGAGAGTGCTGCACATCCTCCAGAGTGAGATTTTCGGCCCCGTCGAGATGGGCGGCAGCGATCGGCGTAATCCCATCTCCCCAGGTTTCCCCCTGGCCACAGGTCAACTCATAGCTGTTGTAGGCCAACCAAGTGCCCCAACGGCGACGCCCGAAGACCGATTTCCCGGCCACACAGACATAGGACACGTCGGGGTAAAACGCGCCGGGATAGGTGGTGTTCACAAACTCTAAATTCTGGCGCGTCCACCGTTCCTGGCTCAGGTGGGGCGTCCCCAGCGTCAGGAGAGTAGACACATGCCGTCTGGCTTTCCAGGTGCGGGCGGCGGGGGAATAGGGTTGATCCCCCAGGTAGATCCGGGCGATCCACCCCCCAGCGGAGTGGCCAATCAGGTGCACTTTATCACTGCCCGACTGCTCCAGTACCCGCATGACTGTGCGATCGATCTGATCAAGAATAGGGTTGACCGGGCGTCCCCCTAGGGTTGGCCACCAGTCGCGGCGTTGGAGCGGCACGATCGTGGTGGCAAATCCCCGCCCCCGCAGGTCTTGCGCGAGGGATTCATAGGTCTCGGCTCCAGCAAAATATCCCGGAAGGATGACAATCGGTCGCGGCATCAGCGTTGTCAGGTCGTGCAGAACTTCGGTATTGATCCTAACGGTTATCGTTTCCTCCCTGGCGGGAACTTATGCTGAAGGCAAGCTGCCATTGCCTGGGGCTAGCCGCCGACTTTTCACCTCAGCTAGGATGGGCTGTATGGGTGCCATACCACGATTACCCCAAAGGTCCCGAATCCCCTTACGGCTTCTGCTGGCTGGGTGCTTTGGCTTGCAGGTCACGCTGGCGGTGGTGCTGACGGGCTATCTGTCACTGCTGAGTGGACAGCGGAGCGTCACGCGACTGGCGGAACAACTTCAGCATGAGATCAGCGATCGCATTGCCGAAAAGGTCCAGGACTATTTAACTGCCCCCGGTCGGGTCAATGAAATTAACGCGATCGCCTTCCAGAATGGCCAATTGCGGCCCGATGGCCTCGATCAACTGGAAGCCCAGTTTATGGCCCTGCATCAGCTCTTTGATACGGTCAATCACATTTCCTTTGGGTCGGCCACCGGGGATTATGTGGGCGTGCGGCGCAATGCCCAAGGCGATGGCTTTGAAATCCTGCGGGTCGATCGGCGGCGGAATGACATCCTATACACCTATCGCACCGATGCCAATGGCCAACACCGCCACCTCTTGCGCGAGAAACCCCACTACGATCCCCGTGAACGCCCGTGGTATGAAAGCGCTGTCGCGGCGGGCCATCCCGGCTGGAGTACGCCCTATCACTACTTTCTGGCTTCTCCTCTGGGGATTTCCCATGTTTATCCGGTCTATGGTGCCCAACACAGTCTCCAGGGTGTCCTAGCTACAGATTTTGACCTCTCAGATATCAGTCATTTCCTGCAAAGGCTGCCCATTGGTCAATCCGGGCAAGCCTTTATTGTTGATGCCGGGGGGCATCTCATTGCCACCTCCCAACCCGAAGATCTCTTTCAGCAGCGGGCAGGGCAAACCCAGGCGATCCCAGCGATCGAAAGCCAGAACCCGGTCATCGTCGCAACGGCTCCTTTGCTCCAGACGCACCCCTCCCCGCTTGGTACCCAACCCCAGGGGCCTCCCCTACGTCTACGCACCCCGGCTGGCCAGTATTTTGTACATTTTTCTTCCCTCAAAGCCAGGGGGGGAATGGATTGGCAACTGGCGATCGTATTGCCAGAATCCGATTTTCGGAAACAGATCGATCGCAATCGGCAGCACACCCTGCTGCTGTGTTGTGTCGTATTAGCCCTGGCCAGTATGCTCGCGACAAAGACCTCCCGCTGGCTGGCCCAACCCTTCTATGAGTTAACCGAGGCAGCCCAAAATTTATCAGCAGGGCGTTGGCATCCCCTCCTCTATACCCCACGGCGGGAAATCCCCACCCCCTACCCGGCGGAAGTGGACGCGATCGCCCAGTCCTTTCGCCAGATTGCTGGTCAACTTCAGCAGTCGTCGGTAGCCGTTGCCCAGAAGGATGCGGAAGTGCGGCGGCAGGTGGATGAACTGACGGCCAGCCTCCAGCAACGGGAAACAGAGTTGCGATCGCTCTTTGCCGCCATGAAGGAACTCATCTTTGTCCAGGATGTTCACGGACGCTATTTGACGATCGCCCCCACCAGCCCCGATTTACTGTATCGTCCCACTGAAGAGTTGATTGGTAAAACCGTCCATGAGGTGTTCCCCCCCGATAAGGCCGAATTATTTATCGCCTATATCCACCAGGCGTTAGCGATTAAAAGCATGATTACGGTGGAGTATAGTTTACCGATTCAGCAACGAGAAGTCTGGTTTTCGGCCACGATCACGCCGATCACCCGTGATTCCGTTATTTGGGTCGTGCGAGATATCAGCGATCGTAAACGAGCGGAAGAGGCCCTCAGACTCTCGGAAGAAAAATTTGCAAAAGTCTTTCGCGCCAGTCCCAGCCTGATTGCCATCACCCAATTAGATGATGAGCGCTTTGTGGAGGTAAATGATAGCTTTGTTGAGACAAGTGGCTATACGCGGGATGAGATTATTGGCAAAACGGCGACTGAACTCAACCTGTGGGTCGATGCCGAAACCCGTGCCCGTATGGTTTCCATGCTCCGGGATCGAGGCACCTTCAATAACTATGAGTACCCGTTCCGCACCCGATCAGGTGAACTTAGGATAGGACTCCTGTCAGCCGATATTATTGATATTAGCGGCATTCAATATAGCCTCTATGTGGTTAATGATATTACCGAGCGAAAACAAGCCGAAAGTGCCCTCCGCGCCGAGCAGAAAAAATCTGAATCCCTATTACTCAATGTGCTGCCTAAGTCGATCGTTGATCGCCTGCGGGAAAATTCTGCACTCCCCTCAGCAGGTGGACATAGTGCCTTTATCGCCGAACAATTTGATAATGTCAGCATTCTCTTTGCCGACATTGCGGGATTTACTCAGATTTCCAGTAACATTTCCCCGCACGAATTGGTGGGGTTACTCAACCACATTTTCTCGATATTTGATGATTTATCAGAACAGTATCAATTGGAAAAAATTAAGACAATTGGGGATGCTTATATGGTGGCCGGTGGCTTGCCCATCCCCCGCCCTGACCATGCCGAAGCGATCGCCAATATGGCCCTGGATATGCAATATGCCGTCCAACACCTCAAAAAACATCACCATCATCCTGTCCAGATTCGGATCGGTATCCATTCCGGCACTGTGGTTGCGGGGGTCATTGGCCATAAAAAGTTTATCTACGACCTGTGGGGGGATACGGTCAATGTGGCCAGCCGCATGGAGTCCCAAGGTGCCGTTCAACGTATCCAGGTCACTGACGTGACCTTTAATCTGCTGAAGCACAAATTCCTCTTTGAAGAGCGAGGTCTGGTCGATGTCAAAGGTAAGGGTTTGATGAAAACCTACTGGCTGCTCGATCGTCGCAATCTTTAACCTTCCCACTACCCAGCGGCAACGCCCGGTGTCAGCGGGTCAGACAATGCAACGATGCGGCTGGATTTGGATAATGAGCCGCAACCCGATGCACTGCTGCGGCTGGAAACAGGTGGCACCTCTACCCTCAGCGCAGACGGCTACATTGAAGGAACACCGGAACTGATGGCCGCGATCGCGACCAGCAGTGCGGCGATCGACTTAGGTGCTAAAAAGAACGCCTATCGTCGCAATGGTGTACAGGAGTATCTGGTCTGGCAAACCTTTGAGAATCGGTTCAGTTGGTTTCAGTTACAGGCGGAGGAATTTGTGCCGATCGCGCCGGATGCAGCGGGTATTATTCGCAGTCGCACTTTTCCAGGGCTGTGGCTAGCGGTACCGGCTTTGTTAGAAGGCAGAATGATGGATGTGCTGAATACGCTGCAAATGGGCCTAGCTTCCCCCGAACACCAAGCGTTTGTGCAAAACCTGGCCCAGCAGGACGATCGCGGCTAGGACGATAGCCAAGAAGCGTAAGCATTAGGGTGCGCTGACCTGCCGAACCCCAAACGGAGCCGTCCCCGGTCACCCTACACCCTTTTAAAGGGGATCTGATTGCCGTTTGCTGCACATTCCCGCCAGGGAAGGCGATCGCAATTGCTAAATTCTAGCCATTTTCCAAATAAATGTTGCTAGGGGACTAGCGCAGAACGGGGAAACGTAAGAGTATAGAAATAAGCGGTCGAACAGATGCAGGGTTCAACCGCTCTCTTCTCACATCAACTCCCGCCCAAAGGCGGGTTTTTTTATGCGGCCATTGGCCACGGAGTTACGATAACCCACTTTCTCAAACTTGCACACGCCCATTGCCGCAGAATGTTACCAACTGTCATCGTCCCTGGAATACTTGCCTGATGGGACTTCGTTCTGCCTCCCATCGGAGCGATCGCGATATAGCCGTTGTCCTCGATGGGAGGACAGGATGCAGAGGTTCCATCCCTGGTGGAGAGCATAGCCCCACCCCCCATATCCTCAGCAAGCGCAGTCGATCGCGCCATTGTTAGTGGGAGTCAGCCGTCTGCTCTTAAGACAGCCGAAACAGCGATCCCACCTTCAGATTTGTGCTCGACTGCACCTGAGTTGCGATAACCTTGGTTTCCTTTCAGGTTGGCGTAGCAGGTGCCCTTGGCAACACAGCATCTTGACGATCGCGGGTGCGATCGCTGGCTCACGCCGCATCTGGCATTAACCAGTGACGGGGGGCGAGGGTGTAATCGTTAAGAGTTCCGTATCGGGAACCGTTGGCTTGCCCCTAGGCGACCGATCGCCGTCGCACAAGCTGTTTGAGTTCCGGCGCTTGGGTAAAATATTGGAGGAGGTTATGGACGATCGCCGGATCAGTCGTCTGGAGACCCAATTCATGCTCTGGGAAAGCATTACTGGAAGCCAAAAAATGATGGCTCCCAACTAGGGCAACGTGATGATCACAGACCAAAAACTTTTCGTGGGTGCTGATCAACTTCAGCCTGAGTTGGGTCGGATAGGCTTTTTGTAAGGCGCGTAATTTCGGTAAGGCGCTGTATAGGGGACCTTCACTATTCTGGGTATCCGGTTGAATTCCGCGCATTAGGCCCCAGCCAATCTCAATGTGTTTACCCTCAGCCAGGAGATGGTGTAACTTGGCCATGATCTCCTCATCAATCGGTGAGTCCGCGAGGCAAGGGCAGGCCATTGCCAGCCGGTTTTCCACCTGGTCTAGGGCTGTGACTAGGGCCGCCCGGTTAGCCTCGTAGCCCTTGAGGAGGTTGTAGTCTGCCTGCCGTTCCAAAGCACCGAGCGCCGCTTCAATCCGTTCCAAGCGTTGGGAGATAGCCGCTTCAATCTTGAGATCGGTCGTGTAGCTATGAAAGTCCTGGATAATCTCTAAGCTACGTTGGAAACTATCAAGCATCAGGATGCAATCGTCTTGCCAGGATTGAACGTCACCCACGCGATCCTCTAGGGCAATGAGGCGGTGGAGGGTGCTGTAGTAGGAGTCGGTTAGGGAGGTGATGGCTTGGTTGGTGGTGTTGTGCTCAGTTAGGGTGGTGTGGAGAGTCAGATTATCGCGCTCAACCCGATCGAGGCGATCGCGGGTCGTTGCAATCACCGTGGCAAAGGTGCTGTAACGATTGTTTAACTGCTCTAACGTCTGGGCAAGGCGTCGCTGTTCCCGTTGGCTCAGCCAGAACATGAGTCCTAGCGCTACAACGAGGTAAAACAATTGTTGCATGAGGATCGCTAGACCAACCCCAGCCACTAAGATGAGGGTCGTTGCTGTCTCTAGGTTCTCAAGGAGAGCCTCATTGACCTTGCTAAGGCTTTTGGGTGTGACTAGATGCAGCATGGGTTTCACTTGAGGCCCAGGTTCCTAACGTTTCTCCCTACTTTTAGCTTTCCATAAGGATTTGAGCGATTGGGCGGAATCACTAGAACTTCATCTAAAATTGACGAGAGCTTTAAAGAACAGCCGGTCTTCCCTGGCTGAGGACGTTGGTCAACTGGGCTGAAGCTAGGTAAGCGCGTTGCCCTTTGCGGATACCCACCGATGTCATTCCGGCTACCGCCGAGGCGTCAATCATGCTCAGACCAGACTGCTGAAGGATGACAATGGCATTTTTGCTGAAATTGCAGTTTTCTGATAGTTGCCAACTAGGTGGATCTACACGGGCGTGTCCGTGGATTACGCATACGTTCAGTCTGGCCTTAGGGACTGTCAGTGCAGGCTAGGGCTAGGCCGCGCAAAATGTGACATCTTCCCGACGCTGACCCCAGCGGGTACCGCGCGGGACTGATCGCTCCCCGAACCCCTCATTAAGTTAAACCAATAACCCGTATCCCCTAACCCCTTCTCCCAAACCAGGAGAAGGGGGACTGATCTTGCTCCCCTCGCCCGTTCTGGGAGAGGGGCTGGGGGTGAGGGCCATCGATGATCCTTTAACTCGCACGATCGTAGGTTGGCGTCGAGCTTGCGAGACCCAACAACAGACCCCAAAAAAGGATGAGGCAATCATTGGGCCACACTGACCCAACTTACACAATGAAGATTGACAGGGTACAGGGGGTAATCAGGTTGCGTCATCATGAGGCGCGAGTCGTTAGTAGCTATCGTTACCATCCGTTACCTGGATACCCAACAATCGGTTGGCATAGTTGAGGCGATCCGAGATGGCTTGACGCCAGTTAAAGCTAATGTCGGGATCGGTAATCGCTTCCTGCGCCAGTTCCCGGTAAACAGCACTGGTGGCAGCATCAACCCGCTCAAGCAGATTGAGGTTGTGATAGATCACTTTCGGCGACGTTAGCATCATAATTCTTACCCTCAAAATGGGGACCTATGATTAATCTTCGGTTATGACACTGGAAAACGTCCAACGATTAACAAAATTAGAGATGTCGCGACATGTTTCTACATAAGATCAACAACGATCAAAATTTGTTAACACTTCTAAATCAAAATGCGCTCCGAGATGGCTATGAATCCCCACCTGGTTAGCAACATGGGTTAGCGATCGGGCGATCGGCCCGCTTCCATCACTTGGGTATCGGCACTCGTCAGGTTTCGCGCTTGCAGTGTTTTGACAAAAAATTCCTCCAGGGTAGGGCGAGCCAAGTTGAGGGTGACAATTTGCGCATTCATCAGGCGCAGGCTGGCCAGAAAGTCCTGGGGTTCCCCCTGCAGGTGACCTTGCCAGTAGTGATCCTGGTAACTCAGATCCGGCACCCATTGCTTCAGCACCGTGGGATTCCCATTGCGGCCCTTAACCGCATAGGTGTCCGTGGTTCCCAACAATTCATCTAAGGACCCCACACAGAGCAGTTCCCCCGCCGCCAGGACGGCCACCCGATCGCAGATTTGTTCCACGTCCGAGAGGATATGGCTATTGAAAAAAATAGTTTTTCCCTGAGCCTTGAGGGCCAGAATAATCTCCCGAATTTGCCGCCGTCCCAGGGGATCTAAGCCAGACATGGGTTCATCCAAAAACACCACTTCGGGATCATTAATCAGGGCTTGGGCAATCCCAATCCGTTGCAACATCCCCTTGGAATATTTGCGCATCTGGGTTTTACGGGCGGCCTTTTGCGACAGGCCCACCAGATCCAGGAGAGCAGGAATCCGTTGCCGCGAGACACGCGCCGGAATTTGGAACAGGCCCGCCGTCAGTTTCAAGAATTCCCACCCAGTCAGAAAGTCATAGAAATAAGCATTTTCTGGCAGATAACCCACCCGTTGCCGCGTTACCTGGTGACCCAGCGATCGCCCCAGCAATTGGCCCTGTCCCTTACTCGGTCGCACGATCCCCAGGAGTAACTTCAACAGGGTGGTTTTACCAGCCCCATTGGGTCCCAGGAGGCCAAAGGTTTCTCCCCGGTACACCTGAAGCGAGCAGGATTTGAGCGAGTGAATTTTCTGCGTGAGCCAGAAGCCCGTGCGATAGGTTTTCGATAGGTTATCGGTTTGGACCACGATCGCGGGTTCTGGTACAGATGGTGTTTCGGGAGACAGCGGAGCAGCAGCGTTCATGGCACCGAAGGGATTCCTGATGACTCAATAACAACTCAATATCAACTGCCCCCAAGCTACCCGATTTTTTGACGGAAAGATCACCGCTCGCTTGACCAACTGCTTTAGGGGGTTTTACCCATCCAGGGAACGACCCCTATAATAAACACAGGTTTGCAGATTCATAGACACTGTCCTCATCCGGTTCACGCAGTGTCACGATGAATCGCCAGAACCCGTGCTGTTGCTGGGGGCGCAGGAAAGCATGGCCGATAGCCTAGGCTCGAAGTCCATTTTACACACCCTCAAACAACGGCTGGGAATCACTTTCCAATCCGAGCGTCGCTTGCATAACCAGTCCGATGCACCGGTTTATCGGATTTGGCAACGACAGTTTGTGTGGATACGCACGGGGTTGGCCCTCAAGCTGGCGATCGTGGCTTACTCTACGTTTTTGATCATTGGACTATTCTTCCCTTTCAATTTTGGTCAACCCCAACTCCCCTGGCTGGGTATGGCCGGGGTGACGTTGCTGAGCCTCATTCTCATCGCGATCGTCCACCGTAGTCGATTGGGGCGGCGGTTTCCCAGCCTGATTTTCCTGGCGACCTCCTGGTCCATTACCCTGATTGAACAAGTCTGGGCAACGCTGAATGGGTTTGCCCTTCAGGGTCTCTTTGCCTGGACGCTGGTCTTTTTAGTCCAAGCGACGATCGTCCCCGTGCGCTGGCCCCTCCATGTGATCGCCCAGGGGGGGGTCTTAGCCTACTACTACCTGGTCAATTTAGGCTTGGGGCTAACCCTGACTGAGGCTAAACCGCTGTTAGATGCTGGCACGGGTCTGTATCTGTTCTGGTTTTGCGCGATCGCCACCCTGACTGTCTTTCGGTACGAGCAACTCCAGCAGGCCCAATTTCGCACCCGCCGCCAACTGGAAGCCGCCTACCGCCAGCTCGAAGCTGAGAAAGCCCAATCCGAGCGGCTCCTGCTCAACATTCTGCCAGCGACCGTGGCCCAAAAGCTGAAGCAGGAAACCACGACGATCGCCGAAAGTTTCCCGGAAGTCACCGTTCTGTTCGCTGATATTGTTGGCTTTACCCAACTGTCTGCCTCTCTGCCCCCTACCCAACTAGTCAGTTGGCTCAACCAGATTTTTTCGGCCTTTGACCAACTGGCAGAAAACCTACAATTGGAAAAAATCAAAACCATTGGTGATGCCTATATGGTGGTGGGGGGATTACCGATCGCACGGCCCGATCACGCCGAAGCCGTCGCGGAGATGGCCCTGGGGATGCAACAGGTCGTCATGGCCTTTAATGCCGAACACAACCAGAGCTTTAGCCTGCGGATCGGCATGAATACAGGTCCCGTGGTGGCGGGGGTCATTGGCATCAAAAAGTTTATTTATGACCTCTGGGGCGATACCGTCAATATTGCCAGCCGCATGGAATCGCAGGGACTAGCCGACTGCATCCAGGTGACCGAGGCCACCTTCCAATGTCTACACGAGCGCTACCAGTTTAAAAAACGGGGTACGATCACCGTCAAGGGGCGCGGGGAGATGACGACCTATCTTCTCATTGGGGCTTTGAACGGAGAGGGAGGGATTCGAACCCTCGGTACGGCCTTACGATCCGTACAACAGATTAGCAATCTGCCGCTTTCAACCACTCAGCCACCTCTCCAGCCAAGTTGAGATCTTATGATAGCAGACTTCACGCTCCACGTGTTCCTCAAACCAAAATTTCAGCGCCATTCCCCCCGCCGTTTGGCGGAAGCTCAGTGTTGCTGGCCCAAGCGCTGACCCAAGAGCAGGGGGCTAGTCAAGCGGTTAAGCAGCTAGAAATCCTGGGGGTGACCCAAGGAATCCGCCCGCATACTGGCTGGGGTTAGGGGGACAGGCTGTCAAAGCGACGGAAACGCATACTGCCAGCCCGATCGCTGTAATCGGGCGATCGCAGCCGTTTGCCACTCCCGCAGGAGGTCGCAGAATTCGGGGTGTTGTAGCCCGCCCCGCCAGAGTAGCAAGGCATCTTCCCCCGTGTCAGGGTAGTAGCGGGGGCGACGACCGGCCTCCTGGAACCCAAATTTACCGTAGAGCGATCGCGCCGTCTGGTTGGAGACCCGCACTTCCAGGGTGGCCCACTCTAGGCCCTGTTGTCGGGCAACTTGTAGCAAGCTCAGGAGCAACGCCTGCCCCAATCCCTGCCCCTGGTAGTCGGGATGGATGCCCAGAATGGTAATGTGGGCCTCGTCTAAGATCCCCCAAAAACAGCCAAACCCCAGGAGGGGCGGTAAGGGGGTGCCCTCCGTAGCCACGGGTTCCAGGACCCAAAACTGGCTACTGGCGCGATCGAGTTCCTTCGCATAGCCATCGGCACTCCAGAAGCCCCCTAAACAACCTCGATCGAGATCGAGAATGGCGGGAAGTTGCTCCCGGGTGGGTTGTTTGCACACCACGGGTAGTGCGGCGGGTAGACAAGAATTTCTCAAGGTGACCAGCCCCCGATTGTACACTCAGTATTAAGGCCGATGAAGGCACTTGTCCTTTACTCTTTATAAAGTGCCCCAAACCTGGGGTCGTCAACCCCATAGATCCAATTTTTCTGCGTTTTATTCACCTACCCCTGAGCGATCGCGTCATGCTATGCCCTGATCTCCCCCTTACCCCACCTGCCAGTAGCCAGTATTTACCGGATTTGCCGGATACGCTGGACGATCAGTCCACGGCATCGCCCAATCAATTCCTCCTACCCCTAACCGCCCGGACCAACGCTCAGGACCACCTGGAAATTGGCGGCTGTGATGTGGTGACCCTGGTCCAGCAGTGGGGATCACCGCTCTATATCCTGGATGAGGTGACCCTGCGGACGGCCTGTCGCCAGTACCGGGAAGCCCTACAACGTCACTATCCAGGAGAGTCCCTGGTCCTGTATGCATCCAAAGCATGGAATTGTCTGGCCGTATGCGCGATCGTGGCCCAGGAGGGCCTCGGTATTGATGTGGTTTCTGGCGGCGAATTGTATACCGCCCTCAAAGCGGGTCTCGATCCCCGCACGATTTATCTCCACGGCAATAACAAATCTGAAGCGGAGTTGCGCTTAGCCGTTGCTTCCGGCTGTGTGGTCGTGGCGGATAACTGGCTGGATCTGCACACACTGGTAGACCTGTTAGCAAGGGAAAATAACGGGAGTCAGAGTTTGCCCACCCCTGTGCGAGTAATGATTCGGTTCACGCCAGGGATTGAATGCCATACCCACGAATATATTCGTACTGGTCACCTGGATAGCAAATTTGGCTTTGACCCCGATCAATTGCCGGAGGTGTTTGATTTCCTGAGCCAGCAATCTGGTCTGGCCTGTATTGGCCTACATGCCCATATCGGCTCCCAGATTTTTGAACTCCAACCGCATCAGGATCTAGCCAGTGTGGTCGTCCAAGCCTTTAGTAAAGCCACCAGCTACGGCCTGCCTGTGCAGGAGATCAATATGGGTGGCGGGCTGGGAATTCGCTATACCGAGAGCGATGATCCCCCCAGTATTGGGGCTTGGGTTGAAACCGTCAGCACCGCAATGGTGGCTGCCTGCGAGGCTCAGGATTTACCTTATCCCCGCCTTTTGTGCGAACCGGGCCGATCGCTCATAGGTCCCGCCTGCGTCACGGCCTATACGGTGGGCAGTCAGAAGCATATTCCAGGAATGCGCACCTATGTAACCATTGATGGGGGGATGTCCGACAACCCCCGTCCGATTACCTATCAATCGCTCTATCGCGTGGTTGCAGCCGAACAAATGTCGGCTCCCCTCAGCACGACGGTTACCCTGGCCGGGAAACACTGTGAGTCGGGGGATATATTGATCCAGCAGGCCCAATTGCCACCCGTGCGATCGGGGGAAGTGGTCGTTGTCCCGGCCACAGGTGCCTACAATTACAGTATGGCCTCCAACTATAATCGGCTACCTCGACCCGCCGCCGTCCTAGTCGCTGACGGCGAAGCCAACCTGATCATTCGCCGCGAAACCTATGCGGATCTGATGCGGCAGGATTGTTTGCCGGTTCGCACGGCGTCTCTTCAGGAGAATCGCGTTGACAGGTCATAGGCCCATTCCCGATCCCCGGTAAAATGATAAACCGGGAGATAGGATTGGGATAGCGTGGGGCCTGGGGTCGAGAGGCCAGACGGTTATGGTGCAACGCCGATGGTGAATTACCCTTCCTGGCGGTAGGCAAAGTGGATTGCGGTAGGCAAAGTGGATTAGGAGACTGATGGGGGATTCCTAGATGCAATGGCTGACAAACCTCAGCTGGGCTAGCCCCATCCTGACTCTCATCGAAGCCCTGCGTCCCCTGATTGATGTTGCCTGTGTTTTTGTCATCATCTACCTGGCGCTGGTCATTATTGGGGAGCGACGCACTCTCTGGATTGTGCGGGGGTTCATTGTGCTGGTCCTAGCCGCCGTTCTGAGCGATTGGTTGGGGTTGCGGCTGTTGAGTTTTGTCCTGGAAAAACTGGTGATTGGGTCGGCGGTAGCGATGGCCGTGATCCTCCAGGCCGAGTTCCGGCGATTGCTGGAACTATTGGGACGGGGCCAAATTTGGCAGTTGTTTCAACCCAGCCAGGGCACCACCCAGAGTGGGGATACGGTGATTGATGAGATTGTCGATGCGGTGAAGGAATTGTCGCAAAACCGGACAGGTGCCCTGATTATTCTGGAAACGGGCAACCCGATCGACGATCGCGACTTCTTTGTGCCTGGGGTAAAGCTCCATGCCGAAGTCTCCAAAGAATTGTTGCAAAGCCTCTTCCAAACCACCACCCTCTTACACGATGGGGCCGTCCTGATTCGGGGAGCGCGGGTCGCGGCGGCAGCGGTGATTTTACCCATTTCCGAGCAACCCACCTCTCGTCGGTTGGGTACGCGGCACCGAGCCGCCCTAGGGATTACCGAGCGGGTCGAAAATTGCGTCTGCATTGTGGTCTCTGAAGAAACCGGGTCTATTTCCCTGGCGGAGAAAGGTGCGATGAATCGCCCGCTGACCAGCAGTAAGCTAAAAGAGTTACTAGAGGAACGGTTTTCGCAATCGATCGAACGGGAACCCGTTGCGCCTAACCTCCGGGATTTGGTCCGTCATTTAAGCTTTAAAGGGTTCAATGTATTCGCCCGCCTGCTCCGTCTGTCGCCATCCACCTTACGAGAGAGAAAATGACCGTTCAGTCTTTGCCCCTACGCGATCTGCCCCCCGATCTGGATCGCGATCGCCTACCACAGCACGTTGCCGTTGTGATGGATGGGAATGGTCGTTGGGCAAAAAATCGGGGTCTACCGCGCACGATGGGCCACCGGCAGGGGGTGAGTGCCCTGAAGGAAATCCTGCGCTGCTGTGACGACTGGGGGATTGGGGCGTTGACCGCCTATGCCTTTTCCACGGAAAACTGGCGACGCCCCCACGGCGAGGTGGACTTTCTCATGGCCCTCTTCGAGCGTGTCCTCTGGCAGGAATTGCAGGAGATGATGCGGGAAAATGTGCGCATCTGGTTTGCCGGCGATGTGGCCTCGCTGCCCCAGTCCTTGCAGCGGGCGATCGCCCAATCTGTCGAAGCAACCCAGGATAACCAAGGTATCCATTTCACGGTTGCTTCGACAGATCGGGCGATCGCCCAATCTGTCGAAGCAACCCAGGATAACCAAGGTATCCATTTCACGGTTGCTATTAACTACGGTGGCCGCCAGGAAATTGTTCAAGCCTGTCGGACGATCGCAACCCAAGTTAAAGAGGGAGTCCTTGCCCCCGCTCAAATTGATGAGGCCCTATTCTCGCGGTATCTCTACACCACGAATGTGCGTGATCCGGATTTGCTGATTCGCACCAGTGGTGAAATGCGGATTAGTAATTTTCTCCTCTGGCAAACCGCCTATGCGGAAATTTATATCACCGATACCCTCTGGCCCGACTTCGATCGCGCCGCTTTTCACCAAGCATTATTGGCCTATCAGAAGCGCGATCGCCGCTTTGGCGGGATTCAATCTTAGGGTTGAGATAATCCTTGTTGGGTCGCACGGCATTTGACCCAACCGATTGATTTGACCCAACCGATCTAAGTCTGCTGGGTTGATATCGCCTGACGATCGCACCGATAGGCACGCACGAGTTGGGATAACGCCGCTGCTGGCAAAGGACTGGTATTGCGCGGCGCTTCTGAGTTTATAGAGTAAACCGTATAGATAACTACACATCAAAGAGCCGAAACGCTGGGTTTATGGTGGGGGCGCGTAGCGCCCCCACCATAAACCCAGGAGAGCCTGTTGCGCCAAGGACTGTACTGTGTTCCGGACGGGGTCGTGAGGTGCAGCGATCGGGAACTACGCTATCGTGGTTGCATAGCCGTGGTCACCCCCCACCCTGAGGATCACGGGCGAGGCGTCTTCTAGGGAAAGCGAAGTATGAAGAAAGTTTTCTGGCTGGGGCTATTTTTGATCGGCATGTTCGCGGCCCTCTGGACTTACCTGGGATCAGTCAACCCCGGTGAGTTTGATTCGATCATTCTCGACTTCCAGGAAGCGCAGGCGACCCAGATTGAGCCAGCCCTCCAGACCCTAACCCAGGAGTTGGGGGTGGCCCCACGCCTCAATAGCCCCTTTGCCCAAGCCGAACAGGTGTATATTGTCAGCGGCGATCGCACCCGATTACGGGCACTGCGGCGTTCGCCCCTGGCCAAACTCACTGAACGCATTGAACCTAACTACCGCTACCACACCCTCGCAATCCCCAACGACCCCGACTATCCCAAGCAGTGGAACCTGCGCAGTATTAACCTGGAACCGGCCTGGGAACGGACCAAAGGGGCAGGCATGACTGTCGCGGTGATTGATACCGGCATTGCCCAGGTTCCGGATCTAGCCAAAACCGAAATCGTTGAGGGCTACGATTTTGTTAACGATCGCCCCGACGCCACCGATGATAACGGCCACGGTACCCACGTTGCGGGCACGATCGCCCAGTCCACCAATAACGACTATGGGGTAGCGGGAATTGCCTATCAGGCGAAACTCATGCCCCTAAAGGTGTTAAGTGCCTCCGGGGCGGGGGAAGTGGCCGATATTGCCGATGCGATCCGGTTTGCGGCGGACCATGATGCCGATGTGATCAACCTGAGCCTGGGGGGCGGCGGCGAGAGCCACGTTCTACGGGATGCGATCGATTATGCACATCATAAGGGAGTGGTGATTGTCGCTGCGGCTGGGAATGCCAACCAGAATTCGGCGACCTATCCGGCCCGCTATCCCCATGTTATCGGCGTAGCGGCCCTGGGTCCTGCTGGCGACAAGGCCCCCTACTCCAACTTTGGCGCTGGGATCGATATTGCCGCTCCAGGTGGCTCCAAAGTCAATGGGGACCTAGGGGGAATCTTACAGAACACGATCGACCCGGAAACCGGATCAGCGATCTTTGCGGCCTATGAGGGCACGAGCATGGCGGCTCCCCATGTGGCAGGTGTGGCCGCCCTGGTTAAAGCCAGCGGCATTGATAACCCGGACGAGGTGGCAAATGTGCTGCAAAAAGCGGCCCGTGCCGTGCCCGATGATGGCTTGAACTACTATGGGGCGGGGCAACTGGATGCGGCCAACGCGGTGCAACTGGCGGAACGGGGCAAGGTGGACTTCCACGACTTCTTCCGCTGGCTCCGGGAGAATGGCTACCTGAACCCGCGTTTCTGGATCGACGGCGGGGTGGCGGCGCTGGTGCCCAAACTACTGATGGTTGTGGGATCTTACCTGTTGGCGATTTTCCTGCGGTACTACTTCCCCTTCCGCTGGACCTGGGGGCTAGGCGCAGGCTTAGTGGCGGGCAGTAGTGGTCTGTTCTTCCTACGAGGCTTCTATATTTTCGATCTGCCCCAGTGGCCCTTCCGCTTAATGGGGAGTGCGATCGCCGAGTGGGGCAATGTGATTCAAGGCAGTTCCCTGCTCAATCCCTGGTTTGCCAGTGTGTTAATCCCCTTTGTATTGATAGCCCTGTGCTTGAGTCATCCCCAAGGGAAGGGCTGGGCGATCGGGACCGCGATCGGGATGACAGTCTTTTTAGTCACAGCGGCGATCGTTGATCCGGCGCTACTCTGGCTGGGGGCGGGGTTACCGGCCCGCATCTTTTTAGGGGTCAATGCCCTGCTCTGCCTGAGTCTGGCCCGCCTTGCGCTGAAAACGGAGGTGCAACCGACATGAGTGTACAGGTGACGGGCACGATCGCGCGTCCCGGCCTGGGACCAGGAACCTGGGCTTTAATCACTGCGACCGGTGAAACCTACGAACTCAAAGATGCGCCAACCGCCCTAAAACAAGTGGGCCTTCAGGTCCAGATCCAGGGTGACCTGCGGCCCGATGTGATGACCCTGGCCATGATTGGCCCCGTGTTAGAGGTGCAGTCCTTCACGATCGTGCCCTAGTAGGCTGTCAGGTGGAATTGGGGTAGATTGGGTCAAAGGGCCTGTCGGCAAGGGCCTGCCTGTTCTTCTAGCCACTGACCTATGCCTGCCTTCCCCTCGGACTCCCCTTCGCCCCGCCAACCGCTCTCCCCTGTGACGCGCTCTGATTCGACTGATTCGCTCCCCCCCTGCTGGGAAGCCGCCTATCTGGCCCTGCTCGACTACACCCTCATGGCCCGGATCGATCGCCAGGGCATTTATCGAGATTACGTGATAACGCCGGGGTTTGAGGCGTTGGGGACCCCCGCCACAATGGGGGGCCGTCACCTGAGTGAGGTCTTGCCCCCTGACTTAGCCCAACAGCACTGGCAGCAGGTCCAACAAGCCTTCGCCACGGGGGAGGTTCAACAAAGCGAGTACGCGCTGACGATCGCGGGCGAAAGTCGCCACTATCTCGCCCGCATGGTCCAATGTAATCCAGATGAGGTCCTGCTAATGGTGCGGGATATCAGCAGCCAGAAGCAGGCCGAAGTTGCTCTCCGGCAGGCGGAGCAGACCTATCGCAGTATTTTCGACAACGCCCTCGAAGGGATTTTCCAGTCCACCCCGGCGGGCCAATACCTCAGTGCCAACTTAGCCCTAGCTCGCATCTATGGTTATGATTCCCCCGCCGAACTGATCGCCCAGTTCACCGACATTGCCCACCAACTCTATGTTAATCCGGATCGCCGCACAGAATTTGCCCGTCAGATGCAAACCGACGGGTTTGTCTCGCACTTTGAATCCCAGGTCTACCGTAAGGACGGCAGCATCATCTGGATTGAGGAACATGCCCGTGCCGTGCGGGATGAAAACGGCCAAATTCTTTACTACGAAGGCATGGTGGAGGATATCACCCAGCGGAAACAAGCGGAGGCGATCCAAGCCGCTACCGCCCAACAACTACAAGCCCAACAGGCCGAGTTGGCCCGATCACTCTCCATCCTCCAGGCGACCCTTGAGGCCACTGCGGATGGCATTTTAGTCACCGATGCAGCTTGGAATGTGGTGAATTACAACCAACAGTTTGTCGACCTGTGGGGAATCCCGGCCCCGATCCTGGCTAGTGGCAGTCGTGAGCAAGAACTGAATTTTATTCTGGAGCAACTGAAACAACCGGAAACCTTCCTCAGTTGTACGCTGGATTTAGAAAATCAGCCCTATGCCCAAGGCTACGATCGGTTTGAGTTAAAGGATGGACGTGTGTTTGAGCGCCATTATCGCCCCCAATACTTGGCTGGGAAAGTGGTGGGTCGAGTCTGGAGTTTCCGCGATGTGACGGAACGGATTCGCATCGAACGCTTGAAGGATGAATTTGTTTCAATGGTGAGTCATGAATTACGCACCCCCCTAACTTCCATTCGCGGGTCCCTAGGTTTGATCTTGGGTGGAGTCGCTGGGGCTTTACCTGATCAAGCGCGGATGCTCTTAGATATTGCCTATAAAAATAGTGAGCGTTTAATTACGTTAATTAACGATATTCTTGATATTGAAAAGATTGAGTCGGGTCGGATTGATTTTAACCTTCAGCCCCTAGACCTGACGCCGCTACTCACCCAGGCAATCACGACCAACCAGACCTATGGCGATCAATTTCAGGTGCAGTTTGTATTAACGGAAAGCGTCCCCTGTCAGGTCAAAGCCGACCCCGATCGCCTGATGCAAGTCCTCACCAACCTGCTCTCAAATGCTGCCAAGTTTTCCCCCGCCGGCAGCGTGGTTGCAGTGTCTGCCCAGTGGCTGAGCACGGCTGCCAATTGGGTGCGGGTGGCGGTACGGGATCAGGGGTCTGGCATCCCCCCGGAATTTATTCCGCGCATTTTCCAGAAATTTGCCCAGGCCGACTCCTCCAACACTCGCCAAAAGGGCGGCACGGGCTTGGGCTTAAGTATCACCAAGGCGATCGTGGAACGCTTGGGGGGTAAGATCGGGTTTGAGACGACCCAGGGCGTGGGCACCACCTTCTACTTTGATCTGCCAGCGTT
>CAZHXN010000020.1:0-3158 GCA_964536415.1 uncultured bacterium | reverse complement strand
GGCAACGACGGTTTCGCCCCCGGCACCGGTATCGACAGTGGCCCGCCGCACCCGTCTGTTGATCTGCGAAGATGATCCGGACATTGCTGCCCTCCTGAGCCTGATTTTGCAGCAGGGGGGCTTTCACTGTGACATTGCCACCAGTGCTGCCGCAGCCAAACAACGCCTGACCGAACACGCCTATGATGCAATGACCGTTGACCTGGTGTTACCTGACCAGGATGGCATTTCCCTCATTCGGGAGGTGCGATCGCACTTTCCCGCAACGGAGTTACCGATCGTGGTCGTCTCGGCCCAGGCGCGATCGGGACGGCAATCCCTCCAAAATGGGGGACTGGCAGTGATGGAATGGCTAGAAAAGCCGATCGACCATCAGCAACTGCTCAGCGTCGTTCAGCAAGCCGTGGCCCAATCGCCCGCGACTCGCCCCCGGATCTTACATGTTGAGGATGACCCGGATATCCTTCAGGTCACTGCCGTGATTTTGCGGGATTTGGCTGAGGTGGTCGCTGCGCCTAGTCTGGCGATCGCACGGCAACAGTTACAAACCCAAACCTTTGATCTGATTTTACTCGACTGGACTTTACCCGATGGGTCCGGACTAGATCTCCTGAGCGACCTGCGCCAATTGGCGACAACCGCAACCGCCGGGGGAGCAGCCCCGACTGCCGTTACTGCCCCAGGCATAGCGGCTCCGCCCCCCATTCCTGTCGTGATCTTTTCAGCCCAGGATCTCGATGCCGAAGCCGCCCATCAAGTAGCTGCTACCCTGGTAAAGTCCCGCACCTCTAACCAAGAATTGCTCCAGACAATCCAACGCCTCGTTGACCATGAGAGTCAACCGGCAACCCCCTCCCCGTCTACGTCGGCGTTTCCCGCCCCTCCGAGTCCCTAGCCCCCCTTGGGAACGGTTTGATGTGTCCTGTTTTGATTAGACGATCACATGGAAATCCCGCCCCTACACCGCATCCTATTGGTTGAGGATGATCCCGACATTCAGGTCATTGCCCGCTTGAGCTTGGAGTCAGTGGGCGGATTTGCGGTGAAACTGTGTAGTTCCGGCCAGGAGGCCCTCCAAACCGCCCCCACCTTCTTGCCCGATTTAATTTTATTAGATGTGATGATGCCCGATATGGATGGCCTAACCACCTTGCAGGCCCTCCGCCAGATCCCCACCCTGGCAACGACCCCGGTGATCATTCTGAGTGCGCGGGTCCAAACCCACGAAGTTGTGCATTATCGGGAACTGGGTGCCCTGGAGGTGGTGGCCAAGCCCTTTGACCCCATGCAACTGCCAACTACAATTCGTCAGATCTGGATGCGGTGTCATGGATAGGGCTTTTCTCGAATTCCAGGCGGAATTAGCGGCGCTGCGACAGACCTACGCCAACCAAATCCTTGATAAATGCGGTCAAATCGAGACTGTGTGGCAGCGGGTGCAACGGCAACAACACCAGTCCTATGCCACTCTCTACCAACTCGCTCACCGTATGCGGGGTTCGGGAGCCACCTTTGGCTTTCTGGAGTTGAGTCAGGTCGCGGAACAGCTAGAGGAACACTTCAAGCACCTGTCGGCAGTGGGGACCGCAACGCCTGAACAAATTGAGCAGATTAATCACCTCTTGGGAGACCTCAAAACGATCGCCCAGCAAACACTCCAGGATGTTCCTGCGCCCCCAGCCACTAACTTACCGGATACCTTTGGCCATGAATTTGTCAAACGTCTGTTTCAGGCGGGTACAGATCTGAGTTCTGCCCGGAAGACCCAACCCTATGGGAATAAGCTGGTATTTCTCCTGGAGCCAGATCCCCAGATCGCCCAAGACCTGAGTACCCAAATTAGTTACTTTGGCTATCAAGTTCGCGCCTTCGCTACCCTGTCTGCCCTGGAAGCGGCGATCCAAAGTACATGGCCCGATGTCTTAATCCTGGACGTGGCCCTATCGGAGGTGCCGGAAGCGGCGGCTGGGGAGATCGGGGCGGCGGACTTCATCCCTGGGGGACCACTGACCAGCACCCCCACCCATCCCCCCATCTTGTTTATTGCTGATCGCGAAGATATGCACGATCGCCTGAAGGCAGTGCGGGCTGGCGGGGCTGGCTATTTCCTCAAACCGGTAGCTATTAGTGCCCTCGTTGATCAACTGGATCATCTGACAGCAGTCTCGACGGCGGAACCCTATCGCATTCTGGTGGTGGATGACGAGGTAGAGCAGGCCGAGTATTACGCCCGCGTCTTAGAAACGGCGGGAATGCTGAGCCGGGTGGTGACGGACCCAATGCAGGTGATGCAGGCCCTAGGGGAGTGGGAAACGGACCTGATTTTGATGGATATGCACATGCCCGGCTGTACGGGGCTGGAGTTGGCGGCGGTGATCCGGCAACAGCCGATCTATGTGAGTACCCCGATCGTATTCCTGTCGATCGAAACCGACCTAGATCAACACCGGGCGGCCATGCACCAGGGGGGGGATCAATTCCTGGTCAAACCGATTCCGCCGACGGATTTGGTGATTGAGGTGATGGGCCGGGTTCAGCGATCGCGGATTTTACGATCGCTCATGGAACGGGACAGCCTCACGGGCTTGCTCAAACACACCACCATTAAGGAGCAACTGCAACTGGAGATCAAACGGGCACAGCGGCAGCGATCGATTCTGGCCTTTGCCATGCTGGATATTGATCACTTCAAGCAGGTCAACGACACCTACGGCCATGCCACGGGGGATCAGATCCTCCGGAGCCTCGCACGGATGTTGCAGCAGCGACTCCGACGGACCGATGCGATCGGGCGCTATGGTGGCGAAGAATTTGCGATCATTCTGCCCGATACGACTGGGGAAGCCGCCCTGAAGGTCCTGGATGAAATCCGGGATGGCTTTGCCCATGTGCAATACCAGGGCCGGGATACGGCGACCCATGCCAGTTGCGAGTTTGGGGTAACCTTTAGTTGTGGGATTGCTACTTTCCCCACCTATAGTGATGCAGGCTGTCTGAGTGAGGCCGCCGATCGTGCCCTTTATCAAGCCAAACGCCAGGGGCGCAATCAGGTTATCCTGGCGAATCCTCTCCTCTTTCCACCGTTACCCGGGGCGGTGCCTCCCTTTTAACTGGCGGGGGGTTCGGGGGGCTATAAGTCCCGCGCTGTACCTGAAAGG
>CAZHXN010000019.1:27271-55569 GCA_964536415.1 uncultured bacterium | reverse complement strand
CTTGCGCACCGTGCAAGATGTGACGCGCCTTATATCTTCGCCCTGAAGGGCGGGGATATAAGGCGCCGGGGGTAACGCCCGATCGGCCAGTTTCAATTCTGTCTATTGCAAAGAACGGGAAAGCACAAAAGACGACACAATAAACACCAGGGTTTTACCCTGTCCCGTCTGCGATCTGAGTCCTGCTCCTATGAATGCTTCTGATCTCGCCTTTAGTTCGGCCCTTGCCCAAGCCCACCTGATCCGTACTGGGCAACTGTCGCCGCGAGAATTGGTCCAACACTACCTCGATCGGATTCAACGCTACGATGCTCAATTGGGCAGTTTTGTGAGCGTCTGTGCGGAGCAGGCCCTAGCCGAGGCCGAGGCGAAAACGGAGTGGCTGGCAAGTGAGCGTCCGGCAACCCTGCCGCCTTTTTTTGGGGTGCCGATCGCGATTAAGGACCTCCATGCCGTTGCGGGACTGCCTTGTAGTCTGGGAGTTTCTGCCTTAAAAAACACCATTGCGACCTACGACGAGGGCGGGGTGAGCCGAATTAAGCAGGCGGGGTTTATTATTCTGGGGAAAACCGCGACTTCGGAATTGGGGTCGTTTCCCTATACCGAACCCCCTGGCTTCGCACCCACCCGGAATCCCTGGCACCTGGACTACACCGCCGGCGGCTCTAGTGGCGGCTCTGCCGCCGCCGTCGCGGCAGGACTCTGCCCAGTAGCCCAGGGGTCGGACGGGGGCGGCTCGATTCGGGGACCGGCTCACTGCTGCGGCATTGTGGGGATTAAGCCCTCGCGGGGACGGATCACCCATGCGCCCCTGGGGGATTACCTGAGTGGGATTACGATTCAAGGGCCGCTGGCCCGCACGGTGGCAGATGCCGCAGCCCTATTAGATGTGCTGGCCGGGTATACCCTGGGTGATCCCTACTGGTTGCCAGACCCGGAACCGTCGTTCCAGGCCCAGGCCCAGCAAGCCGTTGAGACCCCGATCGCCCCCCTGCGGATTGCTGTCTCGACCACGATCCCGCCGATCGGGGAAGCGGCCCCGGCGTGCCAACAGGCCGTGCGCTCGGTCGCTACCCACCTAGCGGCAATGGGCCACGTCATCGAGGAAGGGTGCCCAGACTTCACCGCCATGATTGAACCGTTTATTCAGGTTTGGCAAACCGGGGTGGTGGCGGCGGGGGTACCCGTTGCCGCGCTGAGTCCCGTCAACCAGTGGTTGTTTGAACAGGACAATGCGCGATCGGCGGCAGACTATCTCAACGCTGTGGGGAAATTACAAGTCGCCGCCCGACAGATTGTGGCGTTTTTTAGCACGGTGGATGTTCTGGTCTTGCCCGTCTTTCGTCATCCCCCGATCCGGGTCGGCGAGTGGGCTGATCTCGCGCCGGATGCCGTGTTCGATCGCATTGTTAATTGGGTCTCCCCCTGTCCGCCCTGGAATGCAACGGGTCAACCCGCGATCGCCCTCCCAACCGGATTGGGGGCCAATGGGGTACCCACGGGGGTGCAGTTAATTGGACGGCCCGCCGCCGAGGCGACGTTAATTGCCCTCGCGGCCCAGTTGGAAGCTTTGCACTATCCGCCCCAACGTCCACCAGCCTTTGCAGAGACGACGGCCTGACGCTGACCTCTCCCAACTCGGCTGGTTCAAGATCATGTGGCTAAGCCTTAATCCTGAACCTTAATCTTTATCTAATCCTTATAGATGAGCCTTGCGCTTAGCCTACCTGGTAATCTCCCAGTCGCTGTTGGGCCAGATCCCGAATGAGGTTAACCCGGGTCACGATGTAGTGTTGGAGGGCGTCGGCTTGGGTGCGATCGTCCAGGGTTTGCGGTCCTAACTGGCGCATCAAGCACTGCACTAAGGCCGCATCATCGAGTTTGAGTAGCAAACTGGCCTGGGTATTTTCGACAGTGAACCAAAATCGCCGGAGTAGAAACGGGGTCATACAACCTCCACAATTCATACAACCTCCACAATAAGGGTGGCTGCGTCCTAGCTTATCGAATCAGTTCGCAAAATTGCCGCAAAATCACACAAGACGCAACAACCCTTACAGAAGGCTTACAGAAGCCGGGAAATCATTTATAAAATTGCGGCAAAGATTCACAATTATTGACAGGGGTTGACAGGGATTTAGAAGTGCTCAACGCTACAAAACTTAGCTTTTAGTGGAGAGACCTCCCTTACAGCAATCACCGCCCCTAAATACCCACATAAATATCTACATTAATTTTTATAACTTGCTACGTTCGACACTTGACAACGATCCGCAGGCTGATACTTTCGCGGCTAAATTTGCTTGCAAAGCTAAATAAGCAGATGTCATTAAACTCAAAACCCTCATCTCCTAACTGCTCCTCCTGCGTGGAAGCAGGGAAATGGATCGCGCTCCCTTGGCTCCCCCGTTTACGGGGGAATCGGGGGGCTGGGAGCGGAACTAGGGATGAGGGCAATTCTCCAGTGTGCAGATGCAGCGTGAAACACGCTCCTTCAGTGGCATCAGCACAGTCTGCTCGGTATCCAAGTCCTGATGGCTAAGCTTTGGTCGTTAACTAGCTTGCTGAGCGTTAGAGGCTTTCCCCCAGGAGCGACTCAAATTCCGCCCGAATGGCCTTGAGATCCCCGACTTTGGCGACTAGGAGACTCTCCTGACCGGCATCTTCCAGCCGTTCCCGCCACCGTTCAACGGTTTCTGAGTTATTCAACCAATATTGAATGACCGTATCAATCACGGCATCTAAATCCCAGCCCCGTTTGGGCGGAATCGGCTCGATCGAGTGGATGACTGCATCTAAGGTACAGCGCCGTGTCCCCACATATTCAACCCCTTGATCCCGTGAATGGGGAGAGCGTTGTTGCTGATGGTTGAAAAAGGTTAGGACATTAGCGACTCCCAAGAGTTCAAAACGATATTGCATCTGGACATCTCCTACTTATTGAGCGAGTGTTTTAAACAAAAAGTTGAAATAGGGACAGTCTGTTAAAACTGAGCGATCATCAGGGGACTAATGAGGCTGGGTGACAGATCTGTGATCGCTCAACATCATCCCAAGTTGACGAGTATTAATACTCAATAATTGCTTGGAATGGATAATGAACGATCGGGTAAACATTGACTTCATCTCTGTTGTATTGCTCCCCCAGGCCATTTCCCCGTTCATTAACGTTGAATTAATGCCGATCGGGGTAGCCTCTAGTGTCAGGGCGAGGCATTGGTGGCGGCTGTAGTCTTGGATACGGCTTGCGCAGGGGGAGAGGCTGGGACTGGCGCGGTATCCCAGGGGGAACACATCCCCGGTTCACAAAGGGGATAGGGGCTGGTGTAGGTGCGATCGCGGCGTCCAAAGAGTTGATACCGCCGATTACGGACCTGTTCATAGAGGCGATCGCCCCCTTGTTTTAAACCTGGCAGCGATCGATAGGCCCTAATGACACCCTCACCCCCTGGTAATAAGCGACCAATTTCCTCAGCCGCTGCACTGCCCTGCCAACGCTGGCTCGGATCGGCATCCTGAACCAAAATCATCCCCAATTCACAATCGCTGGGGGTAATCCCCAGACGATCCAGGGTTACGCGATCCTGCATGGGGGCAAAGCGAAACTGTTGGCCGCGATCGAGGCGCTCCAAAACCTGAACCAGAGTGACACAGAGGTTGCAATTCCCGTCATAAATCACACTGTATGTCATGGTTGATGTCATGGTTGTCAGACCCGATCGTGATATTCCTGAAAATAGAGCATTGAACCCAGAGCGCTGAAAACTTCGCTATAAATAGCACGATAGCAAACCCCACCCCTTATGCCCGCTGCCCCCCCGACCGACTGGGATACTTTCCCTCAATACTGGGCTACCCTCCTGGCGACCCACCTGGCGACCCAAGCGACCCAAGCCCCTGCTGCCCCGTGGCCCCTCCCCCAGCAGATTCATATCCTATCCCAGGTAGTTTCTACCAACGAAACCCTGTGGCAATACCTCGCCCAAGGGCATCCCGTCGGGACAACGGTCATTGCGCAACACCAAACTGCCGGACGGGGTCAATGGGGTCGCCATTGGACATCGGCAACCGGGGGGCTGTATTTATCCTGGTCCTGTGCCCCCCATCTGCGTGCTGAGTGGGCTGCCCAGTTAACTCTCTGTAGTGCGTGGGGCATTGCAACGGCGTTACGGCAATGGGCCATCCCCGTGGCGATCAAGTGGCCCAATGATCTCGTGTTACAGGGGCGTAAGTTAGGGGGGATTTTGACGGAAACGCGGCTGCGCGGGGACATCATCCACCAAGCAGTCGTTGGGGTGGGGATCAATTGGGCCAACCCAGTACCGCCCGTGGGTATCAACGTGCAAACCTTTTGGGCTGAACCCGCGACGGGAGCAACCGTCTCCCAAACCGTACCGCCAGGGGAAGCCACCGATCGCGCCGCCCATGCTGCCGTTGAATCCGCTCAATCAACCGCTACATTAACCGCAGCCAGCAAACCTGGGTGGGAAAAGCGTCCGGCCACCCTTGCCCACCTGGCTGCCATCGTCCTGCACGGGATGGTGACTGGTTACGCCTACTGGCAAGACGAGGGCATCGCTAAACTGCTCCCGGCCTATGAGTCCCTGCTGAGCCAGCATTACCGAACGGTCGAGGTTAACGGTCAATTCCTGACGATCGTCGGCATTACACCAGAGGGTGCCCTGCGGGTACAGGGAGCCACTGCGACGGGGAGAAAGGCGGAGACCGAACAAATTTTCCGGCCCGGACAGATTCGCCTCGGCTATGATGTGAATGAATCCTAACCTTGGCCCCGATGATCCCGTTGAGGCAACTTAGGGTACGATCAGGTGCTGGTTTCCGGTAGACCAATGCCTACCGGGTCACGACTAATCCTGAGACGTGGTAAGGGACCAGAATCCTTCGGTTGAGGAGTGAGTACACGGTAATGAAGTCATCCCCCCCAAAACAGTCTTTCAAGCAGTCCTTGCGCCTGCATCCGCAGCGACGCCGCTGGATCGCCGGTTTAGGTTGGGTGTGCGGCTTGGGTCTCCTCCAGGGTGGTGGGGTTCTGGCCCAGGACGCTGCTGACCTGATGGTTCCCACCTATGAGGTGGCTCCACCGGTTGCCGAACCGGCCCCACTGCCGCCGCCCACGATCGTACCGCCTGCCGATCCGCCACCGGCTCCGCTTCCCCAGGTGACCCTGCCGGAAGCCCCCCCAGAAGTCTTACTATCGCCGCAGGAAGCCCCTGTCGCCAATGACTCCGTGGCCCCAGCCCCAGGGACGTATATTGATGGCTCGGACTACTCGTTGGGGGCGACCAGTAGCTACGAAGCGGCCCCCGATGTGGTGCTATCGGAGCGATCGACGGGGTGTCAAGCCGTGGTGGCGGCGGGCAGTACTGCCCCCGGTACCCTTTGTCCCTCTGCCCCCTCCGGCAATACAGCTTGGTCACCATCGGGAGCGTCGGGTGAATCCTATGCCACTGCCCCTTCCGATCGCTGGCATCAACAGGCGGGCATCAATCCCAATTCCGTCTTTCAATTTAATCCCGGTCAAACCCTGGCGAACGGTCAAGCCTATCTGAACCGCACCGCCATCGGACGGACCCTTAGCTTCCTCAAGCAATTGGGCAACGCTAACCGAAATGCCCTGTTCCCCCTCCCCTTCCCCGTGCCAATTACGTCTGTCTTTGGCTGGCGGCTCCACCCGATTTCCGGTGAGTGGCGGTTCCACTCTGGGACGGATTTAGGGGCGGATGTCGGTACACCAGTACTGGCGGCCTTTTCCGGGAAGGTGACGATCGCGGACTTTATGGGCGGGTATGGCCTCACGGTGGTCCTGGAACATCCGGAAGCCGCTCAGGAAACCCTCTACGCCCACCTATCCCAAATTCTGGTGCGACCGGGAGATACGGTAGAACAGGGGGCCGTCATCGGTTTAGTGGGCAGTACGGGGAACTCGACCGGGCCACACCTGCACTTTGAGGTCCGTCAATTGACGCCTGAAGGGTGGATTACTCTCGATCCAGGCCATAAGCTCGAAACAGCACTGGCGCGTCTTGTCCAAGCCTTGCAACTGGCCCAGGCGGAACCCAAACCGACCACGACCCTCCCCCAAATGGGACCCCCAGCCCCCTTTGTTGGCCCGCCCTTACCGCCCTCGGCGTAGTGACGGTGCCTGTGGGTGGAACAGTCTCAGGATCAGGCCAATGCGTTTAATTCGCGCTGTTTCCCCTTGGCTTAATTACCGTGTCGTTACGATACCTCAGGGGTTGCTTGAGTTGAGGGGCGATCGCCCCCTATCATGGGGAACAGTGCGCTTGAGCGGCCTGCGTTGCCAACGGTATCGCGATGTAACGCTTCTATGAAGACGCTGCGCGATTCTTCTGTAGCGACGCTGCGCGAATGCACCTTGGGCGTTGCCGCCTGTTGTCATTGCTGTCAAGAACCCCGCATGGATATCAAAAACGGCTTTCCGGGCGCAGTTGGGAATACCCCCCTGATCCGCCTCAATAGCTTTAGTGAGGAAACCGGCTGTGAAATCCTCGGTAAGGCCGAATTCATGAACCCTGGTGGCTCCGTCAAGGATCGGGCCGCCCTCTACATCATCGAAGACGCCGAACGCCAGGGCCGACTGCGACCGGGTGGCACTGTGGTGGAAGGCACGGCAGGTAATACCGGCATTGGCCTCGCCCACATTTGTAATGCCAAGGGCTACCAATGCCTGATTGTGATTCCCGATACTCAATCCCAGGAAAAAATCGATACCCTGCGGACCCTGGGGGCCGAAGTTCGCACGGTTCCCGCTGTCCCCTATAAAGATCCCAATAATTACGTCAAACTGTCGGGGCGGATTGCTGCCGAAATGGATAACGCCATCTGGGCCAACCAGTTCGACAATCTTGCCAACCGTCAGGCTCACTACGAAACCACGGGACCGGAAATCTGGACCCAAACCGATGGCAAAGTCGATGCCTGGGTAGCGGCGACGGGGACAGGCGGTACCTATGCCGGGGTGGCTATGTTCCTCAAGGAACGCAAGGCGAGTCTGAAAGCTGTTCTGGCCGATCCGATGGGCAGTGGCTTGTATAGCTATGCCAAAACGGGCGAAATCACGATTACAGGTAACTCCATTACCGAGGGGATTGGCAACAGCCGTGTTACCGCCAATATGGCAGGGGCACCGATCGACGATGCGATCCAGGTTGACGATCAGGAGTGTCTCCGGGTGCTCTATCAACTGTTACGCAAGGATGGCCTGTTCATGGGTGGCTCCGTGGGGATTAACGTGGGGGCGGCGGTGGCCCTGGCTAAACAGATGGGACCGGGACACACAATCGTCACCGTCCTATGCGATAGCGGCTCCCGCTACCAGTCTCGTCTCTATAACCGGGAGTGGTTGGCTGGTAAGGGCCTGACCATGCCGGAATAAAGGAGTGAGGATAGAGGAGTGAGCGGTTTCATGAGCGCGGTCTACTTAGAGGTTGGCAAGATAGATCTGCCTACAATACGAGTAGGTACTCTTTACCGAGTCGTTGCTGTACTATTAAGTTCACGGTTAATCCAACGGTAAATTATACCTACTCCCGTCTGTCCATTGCGGGCCTATCCATTCGTTTACGCATCCTCATGTCTGCGACTCTAGTTGTTGATTCTCCCCAACGCCAAGGTCAGCCCACGGATGGTTGCCAGCCTCCCCAAACTTACGACGTGACGATCGTCGGGGGCGGCATCGTCGGTCTAACCCTGGCCTGCGCGTTGCAAAAGAGTGGATTACGCATTGCCCTGATTGAGGCCCAACCCCAATCCGTTGCGGTTCAGAAAGGACAAGCCTACGCCATTTCCCTGCTGTCGAGTCAGATTTTTCAGGCGATCGGGGTTTGGGAAGCCATTCGTCCCCACATCAGCCCCTTCCGTCAAATTCGCCTCTCCGATTCGGATCATCCCGGTATCGTGCAATTTTTCCCCCAGGATCTCGGCACGGAAGATTTGGGTTACGTGGCTGAGCATCGAGTACTGTTAGCGGCCTTGCAGGCCAAACTCCAGCACTGTCCAACTGTTGATTGGCTGTGCCCCGCGACAGTTCTCGCCGTCGAGCATAAGGCGACCCAGGCAGTTGTGAAAATTCAGCAAGGGGAAACTGAACGGTTACTACGATCGCGCCTCGTTGTCGCAGCCGATGGTGCCCGCTCGCCCCTGCGGACGGCTGCTCACATCAAAACCTATGGCTGGCAATACTGGCAAACCTGCCTGGTCTGCACCGTTAAGCCAGAACGGCCCCATGCCGAAATTGCCTATGAACGATTTTGGCCCAGTGGTCCCTTTGCGATTTTGCCCCTCCCCAACAACCGGTGTCGCATTGTCTGGACTGCCCCGCGCCCAGAGGCCGAAGCCTTACTCGCCCTGGATGATGCCAGCTTTGTAGCAGAACTGCGCCGTCGCTATGGGGACCAGATGGGGGAATTGACGGTGGAGGGCGATCGCTTCCTGTTTCCGGTGCGGTTGATGCAGTGTGAGCGGTATATTGGACCGCGCCTAGCACTGGTGGGGGATGCGGCCCACGGCTGCCATCCCGTTGGTGGCCAGGGGATGAATCTGGGCATTCGTGATGTGGCGGCCTTGGCCGAGGTGATCCAACGTGCCCACCAAGCAGGGCAAGACTGGGGAAGTCCAGCGGTCTTGGATCAGTACGATCGCTGGCGACGGCGAGAGAATTGGATCATCCTGGGGTTTACAGACTTCCTCGTGCGCCTCTTTTCTAACGACTGGCTGCCCCTGGTACTGACGCGGCGGCTGGGCCTATGGCTACTGCACCATGTCTCCCCCGTTAAACTCGCGGCCCTACGGTTGATGACGGGCTTGAGTGGCCGCCAACCCCAAATGGTCAGCGATCGGGGTTAGGTGTTGGCCGTCTCTGCTCCCGTAGTCAGGGGAGCGTAGGCGGGTTAGGCCTGGAAAGCACCAAAGTCGCTCCAAAATGGATAAAAAAAGGGGGGGAAGCGAATGTTGCCATCCCCTTCCCCCGAATGTTGCCATCCCCTTCCCCCGATCGAGCTATCTCGGCATCAGCATTGACTGCTAGCCAACGCACACCTCTGATGCCTACCTCACCCCTAACCAAGATTCACCTTGACCACCTTATTCCGTTCTTCTTCCACCTTGGGTAACGTCAAGGCCAAGATCCCATCCTTGTATTCAGCTTCCACCGCTTGATTGTTGATGCGGCCAGGGAGCGGGATCACCCGTTGGAACTTGCCATAGCGGAATTCACTGCGAGTAATTCCCTTTTCTTCCGTCTTCGTTTCCGAACGACGTTCGCCACTGATGGAGATCGATTCTGCTGTGGCTTGAATGTCCAGATCATCCGCTTCCATGCCTGGAACTTCCAGCTTCACCCTATAGGCGTCTGGCGTTTCTTCCAGTTCAACTGGCGGCACAAACGCACTCCCAAAGCCATCATGGGGCAGGGTGATCAAGCTGTCAAACAAGCGGTTCATTTCATGTTGAACTTCTTCCAGTTCACGCAAGGGATGCCAACGAACGATTGCCATACATACCTCCTTTATGCCTATCCGTTGCGGCTCTAGTACTAGCTTAGTCAGCCCTACGGGGAGCATAGGTTCGGTTGTGTACCCAACCAGCAGTAGGATTACCGTACCCGTTTTATTGGGCCGATCGCGATTGCAAGAAAATTATCTAGAAATCTATCTAGAGAATTATCTAGAAGGAATTCTAGCTATAGTCATTGCAACTTAGGCTGAAACAGCACCCTCACCCCCAACCCCTCTCCCAGAGCGGGAAATGTGCTTCGAGCCAGAGGCTTGGGTTAAAGTCCTCCTCGCCCCTGCTGGGAGAAGGAATTTAGGAGAGAGGATAGAGCAGTGAGAAGTGAGGGCAACTGAGCGACTATCTCTGTTCTCTCTCCTCTATCCTCTCTCCTCGTGAAAGGGGAATGGGTCCGTCAACCAGGGTTGTCCTCAGTATTTGCCATCTGTGCAATCGTCTGATCGATGATCTGCTGACACACTGCCACCGCCGCCCGTTGTTCGAGGGCACACACTAACGCATCCAGGACCGGGCGGTAAGTTTGTAACTGTTGGCGGACCTGATACTTGGCCCAGCGTTCCTGATAGGCGCGATCGGCAGGGGGGCGTTGCAGGTGTCGCCAGAGGGTCGCGAGTTGCTGGCGATCGTCCTGTCCACCCAGGGCTTGCCCATAGACCAACTCTTCGGCCACGATCCCTGCTAGCCAGATCTGGGTGTAGCGGTTCAGCCAGTGGGCCGACAACTGACCCTGGCTGAGTTCCGCCTGTAAGGGACGATCGTCAAAGCGAATCCCTCCCTGACCGGGCAGCCCTTGCCGAAAGGCTTCCCATGCACTGAGGCTGTAGCCCGTTACTGGGACCTGGAGCAGATAAGCCATGAGGAAATGGCCCGCCTCATGGTAGAGAATGCGCTGGCGATAGGCGGGCGATCGCCGTGCTACCCAATCCCGTAATAATCCCTGCCCCTGCCCCTGTAAGCCAACTGCATCAAAGGCCACCAGGCCCAGCATGGTGAGTGCTGCTGTCGCCGGAACGCCAGGAGGAAGGTGGATCACGGGTCCCCAGAGGGCCGCCATCGTCAAACCGAAAATCGTGACGGCAAATAAATTCAGAACCGGTTGGGGCATGGGCGTTGGGAGGCGATCGTCAATCTAGACTCAGCTTCCAGGAAGGCTGAAAACTGTCAAGTATCGTCATCTTAACCTGCAATCACGCTGGGTGCAGGCATCGCCGCCGCCAGTCCTGAGTAGCTCCGTCAAGGTTCATTGGGGTAGGTTGCCTGTTGCTCAACTGGGATGCTCCCACGCCGTGCCACCCAACCCAGTGAGCCGGTTGGGTCTCGCAAGCTCGACACCAATCTACAGCCCATCACGTTAAGCATGATAGTAACCATGACCGTCTACTGGGGATTGGTCGCCGCTGCTTGACGCAATTGGTGTGCCTTGTAGAAGGTCTCTAAGCTGTCACGATCGCCCACAAACCGCCAGTGCCAAGGTTCATAGGCCACGCCCTGAGGATTATCCTTTGGGAAGGATAGCTCAAAGCTGTAGTAGGCTGCATTTTCCTGGAGCCATTGAAAAGCGGCTGTGTCGGCAAAGCTGAACTGAAGGTTAGTATCCGGTTGAGCACCATCCCCAATATCGATCGCATAACCCGTATGGTGCTCACTGTGTCCCGGCGGGGCGCTCACCTCTGCCCGCTCTGTGGGATTTTGTCCCCGTGCTGCCTTCACGTCAAAGAAGAGATGTTCCTGATCTTGCAGCGATCGATAGGCCGATAGGGGCATTAGCTCAACCCCAGCGGCCCGGGCATCGGCCTGCATGGCCAAAAACTTGTCAGCCGCAGCCACCCGTAATTTCAGGCTCCCATCCTCTGTAATCGGTTTCAAGCTGTCGGGTGGGGCTTCGGTATAGGCAAGGTGGCCCAGCAGAGTATCTGCTGCTGGTGAAGCCGCCCCTGGCTGGTTGTTGCTCCCCCCAGTTGCATTCGATGGGCGGGCACTGGAGGCAGCAGCACCCGTTGGATTTGAGCGTTGGGGGACTAAATTTAAGCCAACCCCAAAGCCAAAGGCTAGAACCCCCAGAGAGAAGAGGCTGAGAAACAGCATCCATCGTTGTTGGTGCCAGGGTCTGGGGTGAGGATGGACCACCTCCCGGAGCGCTTCGGGAATATCCTCTGGTAGGGCGTCATCCCGAAAATGGCGCAAATGCTCTAGGGGGACCAATGCCTCCTCTAAATCGTCACCGTCGGCATGGGTGGCTTGGGTTTCGGGTATACGCATGAGGTTATCCAAGAGAGTACCCCCCACAATCTAGCGGCAAAGGCTGGCTAATGTCGTTAGCATTGGCTAAGACGCACTGGCCAAGCGACTAACAAATTTTAATCAAGCCTCTGCCAAAATGGGGACTAAATCACAGAACTTTTGGTAGCCAAGCTGTTAAGTAAGTCAGTATCCAGACTCTCTAGCCAGTATACGCTGGCGACCCTTACTGGCTGGCTGCCGCGATCGCGCACGACGATCGCAGTGACAATTTTAGAGAATTCCCTTGGTTGATAAACTCCTAACGCTCTATCTCCAACTCGGTGGCGGTGTCCTCTGCGGTCTACTGCTCGGACGCCTCCTGCCAGCAACGGTTCCCGATCACCTCGGTAAGTTCCTGTTTTGGATTGGGGTACCTCTGAGTATCGTCGGTTTTTTGCAGCAGGCCCAGTTAGGGGGGGCTGTCTGGTTAGCCCCGGCGATCGCCTGGGTTGCGATTTTATTGGGGGTATTCCTAGCGTGGCTCTGGCTAAACTGGCCTCAACGGTTTCGGCCCATCGATCATCAGCCCACCCAATGGAGCAAATCGGAACGGGGGAGCTTTATGCTCACGGCAATGGTGGGCAATACGGGCTATTTGGGCTATCCCGTTAGCCTCTCCCTGGTGGGTCCCCAGTATTTTGCGTGGGCCTTGTTCTATGACATGGTTGGCACGCTGCTGGGGGCCTATGGCCTGGGGGTGCTGCTGGCCGCCTATTTTGGACGCGGCGATCGCAGCGTTGGCCCGTTACTGCGATCGTTGGTCTACAATCCGGCTCCCTGGAGCTTGGGCCTGGGGTTGGTGCTCCGCCAACTGCCCCTGCCCGCCCTCGTCGAGCAGGGATTACTGGGGGCCGCTTGGGCGATGTTGGGCCTATCGTTACTGCTGATTGGGATGCGCCTGGGCCAGTTATCCTCCTGGCGCAGCTTGCAGCAGGGCCTCCAGAGCCTCAGCATTAAAATGCTGACAGTCCCCCTGCTGGTGGGCATTGCCCTATCCCTGGTGGGGATTACGGGCGCACCGCGTCTGGTTCTTGTCCTGCAAGCGGCCATGCCACCCGCCTTTGCCACCTTGGTCATTTCCGAAGCCTATGATCTCGATCGCACCCTGACGGTGACCTGTTTGGCTGTGGGTACGGCGGGGTTGTTGATGACGCTGCCCCTCTGGCTTTGGCTGTTTGGCTTGTAAGCCCCACCGTTGGGCAGGTTTAGCCTAGTAACGAGTTTCTGGCCAAGATTGGGGCGCAATCCTGGGCGAGTTTAGCAAAGTGATTCATTGCTGGCTTAGATTCCCGCGCAATCCGCCCCTACCGCATTGCGGCTCTGGGCAAGGGTTGGTTAGTTCTGGGCTGGGGAGGGTTCACTAGAGCCTGCGGAACTGGGGGTGTCAGCAGGGGATTCGATCGCGGGCAGGCTACCAGGCACGTTACCCGCAGGACCAGGGGTGTCATCCGCAGCCGCGTTAGGAGCAGCCGGGGCCGCATTGGGAGTTTCACCCCGTGCGAGTTGGTTAATTTGATCCTTGTACTGGGCCGGGGCAAGGGTGGCAGCCTTGGCAAAGAGGGTTTCGGCTTCCGAGGTTTGATTCTTTTCCTTGAGGACGATCGCCTTAGCTAAAATGGGACGGAAATCCTGATCATTGGCCTTGATGGCTGCGTCATAGGCCGTGATCGCCTCATCCAGACGCTTTTGCTCCGCATAGACCTGCCCCAGGATCAGGTGAACCGAAACGGTATCAATGCTGCCCGGTTGTAATTGGTTCGCCTGGTTTGCCAGTTGCAGAGTATCTTGGAGCAGGCCGATCGCCGCTTCCGGGCGATTTTGATCCAGTAGTAACTTCACCAACCCCTGGAGGGCATCGGCGTCACCCGGATGGGTATTCAGGACCGTGCGGTAGGCTTGGGCTGCCCCTTCCGTATCCCCGGTATATTGCTTAGCCTGGGCCAGTAGGACCCCGTAACGGGTTTCCTCCGGTTGCAGTTTGGTTAATTTCTCCAGCGGCGCGATCACCCCTGGGATGTCTTGCAGTTGCAGACGGATTTCCAACAATCCTCGCAGAGCTGTTTGGTTATCCGGTTCGCGTTGCAGGACCAGTTCATAGCCTCTAGCCTGGGCTTCCAGTTCAGTTTTTTGTGCCTGGGCATTGGCCTGGGCAGTGGCAGCGGTTTCTGCCTGTCGGGAACTGCTCTGGAACACCCCCATGAAGGGAATTAGTGAAAACCCTAAAAAGGCAATCAGCCCTAGAATCATGACCGTGTTGACAATCCAATGGTTATTTTTTTTCTCGGTCATGGCTTTGCCTCCCAAGATTGCAGGATACGTGGTTTTAAATCGAAGCGGCAGCGAAATCAGCGAGTGGTTAACCCGGATGCAGCTCCCTTAGAGTAACAGAAGGGTAACAGATGGTTTGTCAATGCCAACCCCCATCAACGGCCCCCAGGCACAGACGGCCCAGCCGCCATCCTTGCTTCCATGCCCCTACTGGCACAGGAGGCTTAAAAGTCAAAAACGGGCCAATCGGGTTCACGATAATAACGGGTCATGTCATCAAATTTTCTTAACTGGGCTTGCCTAACGGTAAACTCTGGCAGTCCTTGATCTAACCACTGTTGGTTCAGATTAAACAGGGTGGTACACAATTGTTGCCGATCGAGATCGGGTGGAATCTGGCCTAAATATCCCAGGGTAATATGGGCGGTAAAATGGTACTGCTGATCGACTCCCAGGCTAATTAAATCTTGCCGCTGGTAAAGCCACTGCCGGAATCGGATCAGCCGATCGTAGGATTGAGCATCCTTGGGAACCAAACACACCCCGATCGCCCGTGGCATTAATTGGCATCCTAACACTTGCCACACGGGTGCGGGGCCTACCGGTAGGCTCGAGCGGCCTTGCTGGAAGATCGTCGTCAGACAGGTGCGTAGGCGCGTGTCGTAGTCCGGTTCCGCTTCCCTGGCATAACGGTAGGCACTGTCCCACAGTAAATCTGCCACGGTGAGATGCAAGCTCTCCAGGGGCAGGGGAACCACTAATCTCTCAGGTAAAGCCGCCAACAACTGCTGTTGCAGGATTTGCAACTGCGTGTAGAAAGCGGCATCTGCCGGTACCTCTGCCCACGGGGGCGTGATAATCGTATAGCCGGGAAAGGGCGTGGCTTGGTAGGTGCCATCGCTCGTCAGTTGGAACTTAGGGGACTCGTGGATATTTTGGACTTGGGAGTAGTAGGTTTCCAGCATCGTCAGCCGAAGTACTCGGTTACAGTAATCCTGATAGGTGTTGTCCAACGCTTGCTGCCTCGCACACGAAAACACTTCTATGCCAATTTACCTCTACTGGGGTGAAGATGAGTTTGCCATGCAGCGGGCGATCGCCAACCTGCGCGATCGGGTCCTTGATCCCAATTGGCAAAGCTTTAACTACGATCGCCTCACCCCTGACCAACCCAACGCGATCGTCGAGGGGCTAAACCAGGCCATGACCCCGCCGTTTGGAGCAGGCAGCCGCCTAGTCTGGCTGGTGAATACCGCCCTAGTCGGGGGCGGGAGCAAAGGAGACCTTACCGATGCCGTACTGGCAGAACTGGAGCGGACTCTGCCCCAGATTCCCGATAACAGTGTGTTACTCCTGACGACCCCTAATAAACCCGATAATCGCCTCAAATCTACTAAATTACTGCAAAAATATGCCACCATCCAGGAATTTTCCCCGATTCCCCCCTGGCAGACCGAGCAGTTGGCCCAGCGGGTGCGACAAGCCGCCCAGGAAGTCGATCTGAAACTGACGCCGGAGGCGATCGCCTTCCTGGCCGAGGCGATCGGTAACGACACCCGGCAACTGTACATGGATCTGGAGAAACTCCGCCTGTTTGCCGGGACCCAGCCCCAGCCCCTGACGGTGGCCGAGATCGAGGGGTTGATTACCAGCAGCACCCAAAATAGCCTGAAGTTGGCCGAGGCCATCCGGCAAGGCAACACCAGTCACGCCCTGGGGTTGGTGGCTGACTTAATCCAACGCAATGAACATGCCCTCGCGATCGTGGCGACCCTGGTCCGTCAGTTCCGCACCTGGCTCTGGGTCAAGCTGATGACCACCACGGGGGAACCGGACGATCGGGCGATCGCCGCCGCTGCGGAGATTGGTAACCCCAAACGCATCTATTACTTCAAGCAGGAGGTGCGATCGCTGTCGCTGGCACAACTGCAAGCCACCCTCCCCCTGTTATTGGAGCTAGAACTCAGTCTGAAACAGGGAGCCGAGGATTTACCCACGCTGCAAACGATGGTGATGCGGTTGTGCGAAGTGTGTCGATCGCGGTGATGGTTAGCGTCCGCCCACGGTAATGGCATCCACCTTGATGTGGGGTTGTCCAACGGTGACGTAGATGCTGCCGCTGATCGAGCCACAGAAACCGGCGGCTAAGCCCAAATCCTGGGAACTCATGGAGATACGGCCCATAATTTCCTGAGCATCGCCGATGAGGGTAGCGCCCTTGAGCGGTTTGGTAATCCGACCGTTCTCGATCAAATAGGCTTCGTCAACGCCAAAGTTAAACTGGCCCGTTGCGCCGACGCTTCCCCCCCCCATCTTCTTGCAGTAAATCCCCTTGTCGATCGAGGCAATCAGGTCTTCGGTAGTGTAATTCCCCGGCGCAATGTAGGTGTTGCGCATCCGGGAAGCTGCCGCATAGGCATAGTTCTGGCGGCGACCACTGCCCGTGCGGGGATGCCCCGTCCGCCAGGAACCGGCGCGATCGGCAAGGAAGTTTTTCAACACCCCATTTTCGATCAACAGGGTTCGTTGGGCTGGCATCCCTTCATCGTCCATATCGATCGTGCCAAAGGCCGCCGTTGTGATGCCCTCATCCCAGGCAGTCAGGTTTTCGTGGGCAATTTTTTCACCCTTTTTGTCCCAGAAGGGGGTCGTCTTGCGTTCAATTTGGGTGGTTTCCAGCAGGTGACCGCAAGCTTCGTGGAAAATGACGCCGCCAAAGCGATTGGCCATCACAATGGGGTAGGTGCCCGACTCGACATAGTCGGCATAGAGCATTTTCCCCGCTGCTTCGGCAATTTCCGCAGCATCCTGGGTGAAATCCCAGTGGTGTAGAAAGTCCGGCTGGCTGGTGGCTCCCTGGCGATGGCCGATCGAAGATCGGTGCTCCCCATCCGCACACAGCAGGCTCATGCCCACAGATTGGGTCAGACGAATATCCCTGGCGAAGGTGCCATCACTGGCCGCGACCAGGACCTCCTGCCAGTCGCGGAAATAGAGCGCCCGTCGCGATTGGATATGCTGAGCCTGTTTTTGCAGTTGGCTGGTGGCCGCCAGGAGCACATCCCCCATCTCCTGCATAGAACTGCACTGCTGAATCCAGGCTTCCTTTTGCCCCCGCACAGCGTAGTCCCGCAGCGGCTCCAGGTTCACCTCTGGGATAAAGGCCCCCGGCATGGGAGCGGGTAGCCCCAGGATAGACAGGCCCTTTTCCAAGGCCATCCGCAGGCCATTAAAGGACAGATCATTGGTGCTGACATAGCAATCCTGGGTCCCTCGGAAGACCCGCACCCCAGCCCCCGTGGACAGGCGCGGCGAAATACTGGTGACCGTATCCTCTTCGGCCATGCCGCTAATATAGTTCACCCGCTCCAGAAAAAATTCGACAAAATCCGCGCCAGCGGACCGTCCCAACCCCAGCAGGGTGGCGAGGGGACCTTCCCAAGACTCATCAAAGCGATCGCGCGTCGCTGTCGTTTGCAAGGTGGGCAATTCTTGAGACCGCAACAGGGTGATCGGTGCCATAGGGGTCATGTCTTTCCTTTGGGGGAGATAGTGATTGAATGCGCTCGTCTTTCGCTAGTCTAACAAACTGGGCTGGACTCACCGTGGGTGCTTTCGCTGGCCTCGGTCGGGAGGGTAAAGAGGGCCGGGAGTTGGCGATACTGTTGATTAAAGTCAATGCCATAGCCCACCACAAAGCGA
Organism: uncultured bacterium; assembly: GCA_964536415.1. Classification (GTDB taxonomy): domain Bacteria; phylum Cyanobacteriota; class Cyanobacteriia; order B231; family B231; genus Trichothermofontia. Next base: position 37,767 of record CAZHXN010000019.1, on the reverse strand, counting down.
TCGGGCATGGTCATGCCCAGGTAATCGATGGTGACCGGCACCTGGCGGCGATCGGGTTTATCCAGCAGGGCGCAGAGCGCAATAGAGGCGGGATGGAGAGATTCGAGGTAGGCGATCGCCGTTTGGGTGGTTAAACCGGTATCGATAATATCCTCGACAATAATCACGGGCTTGCCCTGCACGGCGGCTGCCGATACCCCCAGATTAATCGTCACCTGGCCAGAACTCACTGTCTCGGAGCCATAGCTGGACAAACTGAGGAATTCAATCCCCGCGATCGGAATGTCTAAATACCGCACTAAATCTGCCAGGAAAACAAAGGCTCCTTTCAGAATACCCACCAAAACGGGGGGGTGCTGAGCATAGTCACGATCGATCCTCTGGGCCAAGGCTTTAACCCGTGTGGCGATCGTGTCTGCGGGAAAGAGGGGAATCAGGTTATGATGCACGCGCGTACCCTTGCCGACAGTGATGGTTCAAATTGCCATAATACGTGCGCGTCTGGTGGATTGCTCAGGTTTGAACGAAACTGGAACAGCGTTGGCTCTTCTAAGTTTATGGTGGGGGCGCTATGCGCCCCCCACCATAAACTCAACATTTCAGGGGCTGTTTACCCCCAAATCTCAGAAGCGCCACAGCGTTGAGAACTTTTGAAAACCCTAAAAGCCTTTTGAAAACTTTTAAATTTGAACAAATTTGTCTTTGAAGATGATGGAACAGCTTACCCACTGGCTGCCCAGCAGCCCCCTGCTAACCTTTACGATTCTGTTATTGGTGAGCCTGACGCTGCCTCCCCTGTTTGAACGGTTCCGGCTACCGGGGTTAGTGGGGCTATTATTTGCGGGGATGCTCTTGGGACCGGATGGCCTGAAGCTGCTTGATCCCAGTTCCGATGTGATGAAGTTACTCTCCGATATCGGCAAAATCTACCTGATGTTTGTCGCGGGCATGGAGATTGATCTCACTGAGTTTCGCAAGACCCGCAATCGATCGCTCAGCTTTGGGATTACCACATTTCTCATCCCCCTCATTGGCGGTACCCTAGTCGGGCAAGCCTTTGGCATGGGTCTGAATACCTCCGTGTTGATTGGCTCGCTGCTGGCCTCCCATACGCTGCTGGCCTACCCGATCGTGAATCGCCTCGAAGTTGTGCATACGGAAGCGGTGGCAATCACCGTTGGGGCAACGATTATTACGGATATTGCAGCCCTGTTAGTTCTGGCGATTTGTATTTCTATCCATGCGGGCGAATTTTCCACCGCCAGTTTGATCGCCCAACTGCTGTCTTTGGCTGCCTATGTGGGGTTTGTCTTGGTGGGGTTTGACTGGGCCGGACGGGCATTTTTTCGGCGATCGGGGGATCAGGAGGGCAATCAATTCCTCTTTGTACTCCTCGCGGTCTTTCTCGCTTCCGTCGGTGCCCAGTTGATTAATATTGAGCAAATTGTGGGGGCCTTCCTGGCAGGGTTGGCGGTGAATGATGTGGTCGGGCGAGGCCCCGTTGAGGAAAAGATCAAGTTTGTGGGGAGTACCCTCTTCATTCCCTTTTTCTTTGTCGGCATGGGGCTACTGCTATCCGTATCCGGCTTTATTTCCACCCTCACCACTGACCTCCTCCTCACCCTGGCGATCGTGGCCACGTTGATCGGCACCAAGTTTCTGGCGGCCCTAGTGATCAAACTCCGCTATGGCTACCACTGGAATGAAACACTGACCATGTGGTCCCTGTCCCTGCCCCAGGTAGCTGCGACGTTGGCAGCCGCCTTAGCAGCCTTGAATGTGGGTTTAATTGCCCCGTCCGTCTTCAAAGCCGTGATTGTGCTGATGCTCGTCACCTCGATTTTGGGACCCGTGTTAACCAGTCGCTTTGCCCGCACCCTATCGGTGTCCAAGGCTCCGTTGCCCGAAGGCATCCCACCGCGCATCGGGGGTGACTTGGAAGTCGCTAGATTTGAGGGTGAAGAGAGTGACTCGCTGAACAGTGACGCTTATGCCTGTCCTCTGTTCCGGGTGGTGGTCCCCGTCTATAACCCATTTACCGAGCGCTACCTGATCGAGACGGGGGCATTGCTAGCCCGCCACGAGAGGGGGGAACTGATCCCGCTGGCGATCGCCAAGTCCCACATGCATATGGATGAGCCGGAACTTGATGCGGCTTTGCAACGCAGCCATAAGCTATTACAACGGGCGATGACTGTCTGCCATGAGTTTCAGGTTAATGCTACCGCTCTCGTGCGCATCGATGATGATGTCGCCCACGGCATTAGTCGGGTGGCACGGGAGCAAGAGGCCAGTCTGATTATTATGGGCTGGAGTCCGCGTTTGGGGTTACGGGCGCGGCTATTTGGCAATGTGATTGATAGTGTTTTCTGGTCAGCCCACTGTCCGGTGGCGGTGATGCGGCTGTTAGAGGAACCCATTAACATTCACCGGATTCTGGTGCCGATCAAAGCCCTCACCCCTGCGGAACTGCGCACCCTTCGCTTTGCCCATCTCTTCGCAAATACGCATCAGGCCAGCATTACTCTGCTTCATGTCTGCGATCGCAAAACCTCACTCCAGGAAGTCGCCCGCTTCGAAGCGGAACTGGGGGCCGCCAACGCAGCGATCCCTTCCCAGGCAATGGTGGATCTGTATACCCTAGCCAGCGATGACGTGGCCCAAACGATCCTTAAAGTTTCGTTGGATCATGACATGGTGATGCTGCGATCGGTCCGACGGCGCACGGCAGCAGGCTTAGCCGTCAGTGATGTGACGACACAGGTGCTTGAAAGTATCAAGTGTTCGATCGTCCTCCTCGGCGAACCCTATGCCGGACGTTGAACCTCGGTTGGGGCAGACACAGTCGTGATTGGCGGAGTGGCCAGAGCGGTTGGCGGTGCGGGTTAGAAACGGGGTTTGTTGAAATTATCCCAACTCTGATTGGAGGGACGGTTGACTTTTCCCCTGGCTTTTCCCGGTTCTGTCTCCCAAGCATTCGGCTCAGAGGTAGAATCTTCCCGGATCAACGGGCCACTGTTGTGTTTACTCCAATAACAGGGAACCCTAAGACCAGGACTAAAATCATTCGCGATCGCATCGGGATGCCAACCCCGTTAAGAACAGCAAGCAAGGGAAACTGGTCGCACTAGCTGAAAGAGAGACACCGCCAGGATTCCCGCCGATCACGATCAAAATCACGCGACGGAAGAATATGAGTTACGCATAATTACGGAGAGCCATTGCTCTGTTCTGTGTTATCTATATAAATCTGCGAATTATGATTATTAGGAGTGTTTCAGGAGCGCTAAAGCGTTGGCTCAGGGCGAGAGGCCCAAATCAGGGCGGTGTTCTGGGCAATCAGTGTTTACTCAACGCCCATGAACTGGGACGTGTGCTACCAGGCTTGCTGTTCAGAACCCATTGACTGGGAGGGTAAGGGTAGCTGTGCCAGTGCGAAATCGATGTTTTCACACCGCCTTGAAACAGCGTGATTTTCACAAAACTTCATAAGGTTTTCTTGGTTTCCCCTTTACCTTGCGTAATACTATAAATTAACATTTCTCAATACCATCGAGATTGCGTTTAATCAGTCGATATGTCATTAGGTCGGTATCGAAGCTCGTTTGCAGCAAATTGGCATCCAACGAGTCATCGAGTCTGATCCTGTGGACTCTCCTAGCGTTAGCAGGTTGTTAGCCAGCAATATGAACAAGCAAACGGATGCGAAATTAGGATCAACCCTAGCAGTGGCGGGGATCGTGCTGCTGCTTGTGGGGGGGATTGGGATGTCAACGGGGCGGTTGGCGATGAAGAGCCTACGACCGGGTTATGTCGGCGTGGCGTTGATGATGGAGATTGTTGGTTTGGGGCTGCGTGAGAAAGCCCAGGATACCTAAGAGGCTGTCTGTGGGATGGCTTCTAAGGGTTGAACCTCTCCCAATGGATTGCCTAGTTGAGTGGCTAGAAGAAATAACAGATTGAACCGAGTAGGACAGGACACTAAGTAGACCGCGCTCATTAAACGGAAGGGTTGCCGTTCGCGCAGCGTCGCCGCAGGAGAATTGCCCTCACCCCAGCCCAGCCCCTCTGGCCCCCCGCAAACGGGGGGGTGGGGCAAGGGGAGCGCGATCGGTCTCCCTGCCCCCGGCTTGGGAGAATGGGAACAACTTTAGTCGTTGCTGCTGGCTAAAGCCAGCACTACAAACAGCGAGATTCAGTCCCCTTTCTCCCAGCTTGGGATAAGGGGTTAGGGGATGAGGGTCTTCGATTTAATGACACCCACCTGCTTAGCAGGTCTGGGTCAGTCAGGATCTGAATGTGGGATGGTTTAGCAGTTCCTGGCTAGAGTAACGCCACGGGCTGAAAACTATGGTCCAGACGATAAATAGGAGGCGCTTGCGGAGGGGCGCGGCGGTGAAGGGGTGAGATCGGCAGGGCCGCGAGTCTCTGCGCCAGTCCTTCCCCCCTGGCGATCGTGCGTATACCTACCTTCCCGGTACCTAAAAACTGTACGCTTCTAAATGCGGTCGTCATTGATGCTTCTTGGGAGGCGTCATGCGATCGCAGAGTGTCTCCACCGGAGACATGCGTAACCTACTCGCAACCTTGCATGAATACCATCTGGGAACTGGACTTCTATTCACGCCCGATTGTGGATGAGAACAATAAAAAACGCTGGGAAATGCTGGTGTGCGAAAGTCCCCTCGCCCCCAACCGTTCCCTGGACACTCTATTTCGCTATAGTCAATTCTGCGATAGCAGCCAGGTTAACTCCATCTGGCTGCAAGAGGCCCTAGCAGCAGCGATCGCCAAGGCTGAGCAGCCCCCCGATAAGATCCGCTTCTTTCGGCGGCAGATGACAAACATGATCACCCGTGCCTGCGGGGAGCTTAATCTTCCCGCGATCGCGAGTCGGCGGACGTTTGCGCTCTGGGCCTGGTTAAAACAGCGCGAAATCGATTTTTATCCCCAACAACCGGGCTACCAACCGGGCCAATCCCCCTCTGTCCAAATGCAATCGGGGAGCGCTCAACGCCTACCCGATGCCCTGCGGGGGGAACAGTGGCGCTTTGTCACGCTGGCAGCGGCGGCCTTTGCTGATATGGCCGATTGGGCGATCGACTTTGGTGAAGTATTTCCCCTGTCCCTGGTTGATCTGGCCCCCGATACCCCCATTCCCGGCTTGATTATCTACTCCACACGGGCACTTCCCCTAGCGGCCTGGATGTCCGGCCTTGAGGTCGCCAGCCTCCAAGCTGAAGGGACCCCACCAACCAGCTTAGTGTTGCAAACTGGGGCCAGCGATCAATGGTTGTTGGTCTCCCTCCGCGATGCCACCTCTCAACAAGAAGCGCAAACTTTTGAAATCGGCAAAAAAGATGCCCAAAATGTGCATTTCCTTGCCGTCCAGTCGGGTCCCCAGTCAGAAGCCTTTGCTGGGTTTTGGCTCCTTCAGACCCTCGATTTGCCGTAAATTAACTTCAGGACGTGTTGCCCTGCTGTTGGCGTCGCGTTCCTTAGGAGAAATGATTCCCCTACATCCATGAATGCTAAACCCGACTCCCTGGCGGAGCAGTTAATTGAGTTAGCAGCCCGGTCTGGTGCTGAGGCAGCCGAAGTGTTTCAGAGCCAGTCCTTCTCACGCCCCCTCTTCTTTGAGGCCAATCGTCTCAAACAGATTGAGGTGACGGAAAGTGAGGGAACCGCCCTCCGCGTCTGGCGCAATGGTCAACCAGGTCTGGCTGTGGCATATGGTTGCGTGGCCAAGCAAGTGCTGGTCGATCGCGCGATCGCCCTCAGTGATTTAAACGAACCCGAAATCATTGACCTCACCCCCGGCAGTGTGACCCAGTATCCCGATCTGGGCGAGGCGGTGGATGTCCAACAATTGATCACCTGGGGCGAAACTGCGATCGCCCTTGTGCGCGAGTCCTACGCGGAGGCGATTTGTCATGCGGAGTGGGAATGTGAATCGGAAACCACCCGCTTGTTGAACTCAAAGGGGCTGGATTGCAGCTATACCGATATTACCCTCAGTGGCTATCTGTCAGCGGACTGGGTGCGGGGAGACGATTTTTTGAATGTCTCTGACGGCCAAACCCAGCGGGGGAGCCTCGATCCGGTGACCCTCGCTCACCAAATTGTGCAACGCCTAGACTGGGCACGGCAAACGGCGATCGCGCCGAGCAAACGCCTGCCCGTGTTGTTTACGGCCAAGGCTGCCGATATGCTTTGGGGTACGGTGCAGGCGGCCCTCAATGGGAAACAGGTGGTGGAGCGGGCGTCCCCCTGGAGCGATCGCCTAGGGATGCCGATTATTGCCGATAGTATTACGCTGATGCAATCTCCGCTGGAAGGCCCCTTTAGCTGTCCCTTTGATGATGAGGGAGTCCCCACACGCCCGATTACTTTTATCCGAGATGGCATTTTGCAATTGTTTTATACCGATCACCGGATGGGGCGTGCCTTGGGCAGTGGGACCACGGGCAATGGATTTCGACCGGGATTAGGGAGTTATCCGACGCCGGGGATATTTAATTTATTAGTGAAGCCGGGGGGGGCGATCGCTGACCAGCCGGGGCAATCGCTCCATGAATTGATTGCCAGCATGGACGACGGTATTATTGTTGACCAGATTTTGGGGGGCGGGGCGGGGATTTCGGGCGAGTTTTCGATCAATGTGGATCTGGGGTATCGGGTGCATCGAGGGGAAATTCTGGGCCGGATTAAGGACACGATGGTGTCGGGCAATGTGTATACGGCGTTGAAGCAGGTGATCAAGCTGGGCGGGGATGCGGAATGGAATGGGGCCTGCTATACGCCTTCGTTGATTGTGGGGGGATTATCGGTGACGGGCCGTCACACGGAGGATGATTAGGGAACAGGGCGATTACGGGTTGCCGATTATTGGGTTGTGAACCTACGGGCGGCAGAACTGATGGTGTATCGCCAGTCCTGTGATGGCGATTATCAACTCATTCAGCATTTAACCACAGGGAGAATTCCACCCCTGGCGTTTCCAGATGTTGAGATTGATCTGGCACACGTCTTCGCTTGCTAACAGGTGTGGCTTCCTCAGGATTCGCCTGTCTGCTGGTTAGAAAGGTCAACTAAAACACAATTGATCGGTTCCCGTGATCTAGAGTGGATAGTAGCGATCGGCAATAACGGCGTGAAGCCGTTGGTGAATCGCATCCCATGCGTCGTCAAAGGGGCATTGCCCCTGTGGCTAATCCCCTGGCCCAGCTTAGGGGAAATGGGCCATCATAGGGGAACAGTGTGTTTGACGGTTCTGTTTTTTAACCTGATACTGACTGATCCGTGTCTGGCATTCCCGATAATGATTTTCCCTGGCCTCAGGCATTGAGGTTTAGAGAACGCCAGGCACGGCAACGAGTGTTTTTCCATCTAGCCTGCAAGGAGATCTATTCCCCGCCGTGGGGATCGTATGTTTGAGCTACTGACAGTAGTTGCGATCGTGTTGCTGGGTTCAGCCCTGTGTTCCGGGATTGAGACCGCCCTGCTCTCGGTGCCCCTGATTAAGGTGCAGCAACTCGCCCAGTCCCGCAAACTCGCGGCGATCGCTCTGCTGGCGATCCGTGAAAAAATTAATCGCCCGATCGCCACGATCGTGGTGCTGAATAATATCTTTAATATTGTTGGCAGTATTGTCATCGGTCATCTGGCAACCTCGATATTGGGCGATGCCTGGTTGGGGGTTTTCTCTGGGGTTTTAACGTTTTTAATCATTGTTTTTGGGGAAATCCTGCCCAAGACGATCGGGGAACGTTATGCCGAACCGATCGCGCTCCTAGCCGCTTTACCCCTCAGGGGGCTGACGGTGCTGATGTTGCCGCTGGTGTGGGCGATCGAGTGGGTAACGGCTCCCTTCACACGGGGGAAACAACGCTTCACAACCAACGAGGCGGAAATTCAATTTCTCGCGAAAATTGGCCGCCAGGAGGGCATCCTCGAAGAAGGGGAAGCTGAAATCATCCAGCGGGTGTTTCACCTGAATGACATGATTGCTGCGGATCTGATGTCTCCCCGCGTCACCATTACCCACATTCGCGGTGACCTCACCTTAGCGGAAGCGAAATGGCCTGTGATTGCCTCCCAGCACTCCCGCATGATCGTGATTGGCGACTCGCTCGATGATGTGCTGGGGGTTGTGCTCAAGAGTGAACTGATGGCTGGCCTAGTGGAGGGGCAGGTTAATCGCAAAATCGCTACATTGACCCGTCCGGTGCGCTTTGTCCCGGAAACGGTGCGGGTGGATAAGCTTCTCCAGGAATTCCTCAGTTCCCGTGAACATATTGCGGTGGTGCTGGATGAGTATGGCGTCGTCGCAGGGGTAATCACCCTAGAAGATGTCCTGGAGGTGTTGACGGGTGAGATTGTCGATGAAACCGATCGCATCATCGATCTCCAGGAGGCGGCTCGCCGCCGCCATCAACGCCTCCTCAACTTGCTCGAACCCGGCGTTGCCCGCTAGCCCCCAAGACTAGGGAATGTATCCGGTTTCCCTTTGCCCACCCCCCGTTTGCGGGGGGCCAGGGGGGCAGAACAAAGGGGTCGGCAAATCAGGGCTGCCTGTTACCAAACTGGGATGCTCCCAGCCACTTCAACCTATACCGTGTTGTTGGCGGTCGTCTGTCCAGAGGGCTGCACGTACAGGAAACGCGCAATGATCTGATCCGGTTCTAGGTTGCCCTCAACGATCCCGATCAGTTCACCCCCATCGACAAAAATACCCAAACCAGGCGGACTGCCCTCAGGGGCAGGTCCCACGCTATAGTTCTGGCCAGCCTGAAGACGGATAAAGTCTTCGCCCGGATTGAAGTCGGTGATCAGGGCATAGTCAGTGGCCCCCCTACCCCGATAGAAGACCCGCAGGCGATCGCCCAGGTCAAAGACATCGCGACCACCGCCACCGGTGAGGGTATCAATTTCGCCGACGCCCGCAGGCTCGGTGTTGGGGAAAATCTCAACCCCTGTCAAAATGTCATCCCCGTTGTCGCCATTGAGGGAGTCGTTGCCACGACCGCCAATCAGTTGGTCATGCCCCTTACCGCCATAGAGAATGTCATCCCCGTTGTCACCATATAGGGTGTCATTGTTGCGGTTGCCATTGAGGAGGTCATTGCCTTCTCCCCCGCGCAGGGTGTCATTATCCTTGCCGCCGTAGAGGCTATCGTCCCCTTCGTTACCTTCTAGATAGTCGAAGCCCCGATTACCAAACTGCAAGTCGTTCCCGCGCCCGCCGTAGATGTCGTCATCACAGTCAAGGCCATGCAGGGAGTCGTCGCCGTCCCAACCGAAGATCGTGTCGCTGTCAGGGGTCGCAAAGATCCGGTTGGGTAGCTCGGTCCCGCGCAGAAACTCGCCTCGCTGACAACACTCTGTACAGTTGGGATCGGTGGTGTTGCCGGAGATATCTCCCTGGTTGTCGTCTGGGGGTGGCACGATCGGGGGTAGCCCTGGGGTTTCACCGTCGATCGGTGGCGCGATCGGGGGGATGCCACCTCCACCCTCACTAGGCGGCACACGACTGCCTACCTCAACGGTTGTGGGATCAGTGCTACCCGGTTGTCTGGGATTGTCCGTAAGGATTGGCGGGAAGTTACCCCCCGTTATCGTTCCCTGGTTTTCGATCGTTGTTCCAGGTTCAGCACTAGTAGCGATCGTCACTTGGAAACGCAACTGGGTGGATGCCCCTGGTGCAAGTGTGCCCCCTAGCGTAGCATTAGCCCCCGTTCCCAATCGGAACGTTAGGCTACCGGTAAATTCAGCCTGATCATCACCACTCAGATCAGTTTTTGCCCCTGCATTCGCGCCACTGATAATGGCCAAACTAGCCGGGACATAAACTGTATTCGTTGGCAAAGCATCCGTGAAAATTACGCCGGTCGCCGGTGCGGGCGCGGTTGCTGCATTGGCAACAGTAATGACATATTGCAGGACATCTCCTGGATCAGCCAAGCCATTGCCATTCAGGTCTTGGGCTAGAAATGCCTCCTTCAGAGCAGTTAGCCGAGGTCCACCACTAATCGTCGTCTCCTGCGGACTGGTATTGTTACCCGGCGTGGGGTCACTAACACTGGCAGTAATACTAGCGGTGTTGGTTAAGACGGTGCCATCCCCCAGGCTGGAGTCAAGGCTACCAATGACGGTGTAGGTAATCGCCTGACCAGGAGACAGCGTGATGCCGGTATCGCTGATGTTGCCGGTGCCACTGCTCTCAAAGCCACTGCCACTACCAACCGCCGTCCAACTGACGCCGCTCAAACCCGTTGGGAAGGTATCACTGACGGTGGCATCCGTAACCGTGCCCGCCCCCAAATTGCTGGCGATGATCGTGTAGGTGAGCAACCCACCGGCACTAGCCGGGTCAGGGGCATCCGTCTTGATGACGCTCAGGTCAGCGGTGGTGCTAATCGTCGTCTCCTGCGGACTGGTGTTGTTACCCGGCGTGGGGTCACTAACACTGGCAGTAATACTAGCGGTGTTGGTTA
>CAZHXN010000019.1:16847-27171 GCA_964536415.1 uncultured bacterium | reverse complement strand
ACCCACCGGCACTAGCCGGGTCAGGGGCATCCGTCTTGATGACGCTCAGGTCAGCTGGCAGGTTGACGCTCGTTGGCTGGGTAGTGGTGTTGTTGCTTGGATTGGGATCACTCGTCCCTGAGGTGATGGTAGCGACATTAGTTAGAGTGCTGCCAGGGGTAACTGTGGATGAAACACTACCAATCACGGTGTAGGTGATGGTCCCTCCGATAGGCATCTGGATGCCGGTGTCGTTGATATTGCCCGTACCACTGGCCTCAAAGCCATCACTATTCGTGCTAGTGGCAGTCCAACTGATACTTGTCAGTCCTGGGGGAAAGGTGTCGCTGATAGTACCGTTGATGATTGAATTCGGCCCAGCGTTACTGGCCACAATCGTGTAGGTCAGCAATCCTCCTGGTAGAACTGGATCAGGATTATCGGTCTTGGTAATGCTTAAATCAGCAGTGGTTGGAATTGTGATTCCCCTAGCGAAAATGGCCCCACTGGCAACCAAATCTAAACCGCCACCAGCCGCCTCTGTAGTATTTGTTGGGAAGAAGGTGGTGTTGACATTAACTAGGTTATTCGGATCACCCGATGCCAACACCCGATCGACGGTATCGCCCGCAAAAAGCGAGTAGCCGTAAAACGTCTGACTTGCCGTGATCCCTAAATCACTGAACGGGAAAAAGATCGAGTGGATATTTTGATTAATAACACGGGCAGAGATACGAGGATCTGGGTTAACACTGGGATCTTGCCGGAGGACATCCGTTATGATGCCAATGCTTGTGTCGCCCCAGAAACCAATTGTTACATTGATAGGGGTACCGTAGGCAGTTGGGTTGCCAGCACCGTCCACGGCCAGGATTGGTGCAATCCCGAACCGGTCATTGCCACCTCGCTCTAGGACCAGGAAACCAATGTCGGCTAAACCGGCAGTAGTACTGGGTGCAGTGATGCCAGAAGGGCTGAGAAAATCAACCCGTTCGATATTGTTGTTATTACCATCTCCATTACCCTGATTCGTAAAAATGTTATCGGTTCCCCGGTTAATATTGATCCCTAGGAGGGCCTGCCCCATTGACGAAGCGTAGCTGGGCCGTAGGTTGAAGGTAGTACCTGCCTGGCTTTGTTCCTCATACCAAATAATCTGGCGGTTAATGTCAGTGGCAACCGAATTAGTCACCCGTCGAAACTGAATTTGATCGACGATGCCAATGACATCGAAGGTGTTTCCCGCATTGACGAAGCCAGAGACTTGGAGATTGTTGCCTGTACCAACTGGAGCGTTAAATGTGTAGGTTGTAGTCGCCGAGAAACTACCTGGGCTAGCACCAGGGCTGGAGAAACTGGTTTGATTGTCTATGAGATCCTGATAGGCGGTAATGAGGCTGGTGATGGGTATCGGTAAAAGGTTGTTGTAGATGTCGAGAAAATGACGATCGAACGCTAGTGAACTTTCAATTTCCCCTTTCGTAACTTCTAGATCCCAATCCCCCCCTAGATGGGAGGCACCCGTCAGGTTATCAGAAGCGGCAATATCAGCACCTGTCAGGTGCGCCAGTTGTTCAACAAAACGAACGCCAATCTCCCCGGCAGCCACATTACAACCAAGGAAAAGAATATCAGCGTGGTCGCTGAGGGAGAGGCCCCATTGCTGCAATTGTTCCGCATAGGTTGGCAACGTTTGGGCATTGAGGATCGTGTTGCCTAGCTGAACCAGCCCAGCGGCCCCGTGGGAAATAATTTGCAGGCTGTCAATTCCCGTCCGGCCCTGCAGCGCTGCCGTGATTTGCACTACCCCATCTTGGTTGGGATCAAGAATGACAACCTCGGTACCTGATTTTAAACCAGCCACTAGGCTGGCGTAGTCATAGATCGAGGCATCGATAATAACCAGGGAGGTAGAAGGCGCTAAGGAAGTCACGATCGCTAAACCCCTACATTAGGACTTTACAACTACAGCCAGAAAAATCAAGCGCAAGATACCGATCAAATCCGCATGGATTCGATACATGTGTGACGATGCCGAAAAAAGGTATTTTTAGTGGGGAGGGTTATCAACCCATGGTGAGTAACCAGGGCGTAAAGCTTCCTACGGTTCCCACCGAAGTCATCCTGCTAAGGACAGAGATGCTGGCAAACTCCATGATTATACGGAGTTACGCGATCGAAAGTAAAGTTTTTCGGACAATTTAAATCCCCAAGTAAGCTGTGCTCGTTGTGACTAGTTGCCCACTCCTCCCACTGAACTGAGCTTATTTCCGTGAAAAAGTCGTGAACGCTGGCGCAACAAATGTAAATTTTTATTTCAGATTCAAATGCGATCTGCATCTACAACAGTGGTTGGATCTATGCGCTATGATAATAGCCCTCAATAACCCTACGTTTAGGGGCAAACTATAAATTGGTTGCGGTTGCCAGGGTTGATCTAGAGCAGTTAGACATCTTTGGCATTTCGATATTTTCATGTATCTCCAGTCTTTTGCTGAGTATTTTTTTTCTTATGTCGCTTTTCTTCTGTAGCTGTGGCTATCCCGAAAGGTGGATATGAGTCGTTGCCTGGTGTTGTCTATGCCCCTGGTTTGGGGTGGGTTAGTGCCAATGGCGATGGCTCAAAACTTTACGGGTAGCCTCCAGGTGGAAATCGTTGGCCTGCGCGATCGCACTGGGGATGTGTGCTTAAACCTCTTCGATCGTGCCGATGGCTTCCCCCACGATCGCGAGAAAGCCAAAGCACGGCAATGTTTACGCCTCGCTGAGCTACCCGAGGATGCCCCGATCGTGGTGACCTTTGCAGACCTACCCGTGGGCAGCTATGCCGTTAGCCTGTTTCACGATCGTAATCAGGATGGGGTCTTGAATCGGGGAGGATTGGGTATCCCCAGCGAAGGCTTTGGCTTTTCCAATAATGCCCCCGTCCGCACAGGTCCCCCCCAATTCGGAAACGCGATGGTCCTCGTGGCTGGTGCAACCCCCATTACCCTGCAAGTCCGCTACTCCCTGGATTAGGCGATCCCCCATACCAACGCATAGCCAGGAAAGCGGTAGACTGCTAAGAACCGTAATTTTACCGGCTAGCCATTCCGAAGTGGACCTATGACCAATCGCCTTGCCCAGTCTGCCAGCCTTTATCTCCGTAAACACGCTGAAAACCCGATCGACTGGTGGCCCTGGTGTGAGAAAGCCCTAGCCAAGGCCCAGCAAGAGCATAAACCGATTTTTCTGTCGATCGGCTATTCCAGTTGCCACTGGTGCACGGTCATGGAAGGGGAAGCCTTTTCAGATCCGGACATTGCCGCCTACATGAACGCCCATTTTGTGCCGATTAAGGTCGATCGTGAAGAACGTCCCGACCTGGATAGCATCTATATGCAAACGCTGCAAATGATGACGGGGCAAGGGGGCTGGCCACTGAATGTCTTCTTATCCCCCGACGATCGGGTGCCCTTCTATGCGGGAACCTACTTCCCCCTAGAACCTCGCTATGGGCGACCGGGCTTTTTGCAAGTCTTGCAGGCCGTGCGCCGCTACTTCGACACGGAAACCACGGAACTGACCTCAATCAAAACCCAAATCGTCACCCACCTTCAGCAAGCCAACCAACTTCCCACGGACATAACCCTGACCCCCCAGCAGCTTCAGGCGGGCTTAGCCACCAGCGTTAGCATTGTCGGAGCGGGCAGCTTTGGCAATAGCTTTCCCATGATTCCCTATGCCGAAACTACCCTGCGGGCTACCCGGTTTAAGCTAGACCTCAAGCATGACCCCCAATCTGTCTGTCGGGAGCGGGGACTGGCGCTGGCGCTGGGGGGGATTTTTGATCATGTTGGCGGGGGCTTCCATCGGTATACGGTGGACCCGACCTGGACTGTGCCCCATTTTGAAAAAATGCTCTACGACAACGGCCAAATCGTGGAGTATTTGGCCAACCTCTGGAGTGCTGGGATACAAGAACCCGCCTTTGAACGGGCGATCGCCCTCACTGTCCGCTGGCTGCAACGGGAAATGACCGCCCCCGCAGGCTATTTCTACGCCGCCCAGGATGCTGACAGTTTCGTCACTCCCAGTGATGCCGAACCTGAAGAAGGGGCTTTTTATGTCTGGTCCTATGCTGATCTGGAGGGTCTACTGACCCCTGTTGAACTGGCTGCGCTGGGTGAGCAATTTACCGTCAGCCAGTCTGGTAACTTTGAGGGCAAAAATGTTCTGCAATGCCGCTATCCAGGTACCTTGACCCCGGAAACGGAACAAGCCCTTGCCAAACTCTTTGTGGCCCGTTATGGCCGTCCCGCAGCTGACTTGGCCACCTTTCCTCCCGCCCAGGATAACCACACTGCCAAAACCCACCCCTGGCCGGGGCGCATCCCGCCCGTAACCGATACTAAGATGATTGTGGCCTGGAATGCGCTAATGATTTCCGGTCTGGCGCGGGCCTATGCCGTTTTCGAGCAACCGACCTACTGGCAACTGGCGGTGCGGGCGGCCCAGTTTATCTGCGATCGCCAGCGGATCGGCGGGCGTTTGCATCGCCTCAACTATGAGGGTCAAGCCTCAGTTTTGGCCCAGTCAGAAGATTATGCCCTTTTAATCAAAGCCTTGCTTGATCTCCACCAGGTCACTCGCGGTGATACGACCGAACTACTCACCCCCGGCCTTGACTGGTTAGATCAGGCTGTGGACCTTCAGCAGGAGTTTGATGAATTTCTCTGGAGTGGGGAACTGGGCGGCTACTACAACGCGGCCAGCGATGCCAGCGCCGATCTGTTGGTTCGGGAGCGCAGTTATGCCGATAATGCCACGCCGGCAGCCAATGGGATCGCGATCGCCAACCTGATCCGTTTGTCCTTACTCACCGAAGATTTGCAATACCTGGAGCGGGCCGAGCAGGGACTCCAAGCCTTTGCTAGCGCGATCACGAACCAAGCTCGCAGTTGTCCCAGCCTGATCAGCGCCCTGGATTGGTATTACCACTACACCCTGATCCGTGCCACGCCCGATCGTCTCGCTGCCCTGGCTCACCAATATCTACCCACGGCGGTATTGAAACGAGAACCCCACTTGCCGGTAGATGCGATCGCCTTAGTCTGTCAAGGCTTAAGCTGCAAAGAACCGGCCCAAACCGAAGCCCAATTACAAACCCAAATTACCCAAAGCCAGACGCGATCGTTGCTATAGCCCTTTGCGCCTCAGCGATGGACAGGCCAGGTACTCCAGCACCGGGTTAATTAGGTTCGTCGTAACGACTTTAGTTGTTGCTGGCTAAAGCCAGTATTACAAACCGTACACCTTGTTCATCACGTTCGTCGTAACGACTTTAGTTGTTGCTGGCTAAAGCCAGCACTACAAACATTGCATAAGTAATTATGCGCTGCACTCAGTCGGTGGGTGTCGTTAAACCGAAGACCCTCATCCCCTAACCCCTTCTCCCAAGCCGGGAGAAGGGGGACTGATCTTGCTCCCCTCGCCCCAACCCCCCGTTCGCGGGGGGCCAGGGGGGCTGGGCTGGGGGTGAGGGCAATTGGCGATACTTCAGTCTAAATAGCTCGATCTACTGAGTTGCACAAATATGCCAATCGGATCGTTAAAATAACAATAATTTGCCGTCCGTCAGCCGCCAACAGCCTGGTCCATCGGTGGCATTCCCCTGTTCGTTAACGCTTGTACCCGATCGATGAAAAACCTCTTGAGTAACCTTCTGGCCACCCCGGCTGCGCCCCCCCGCCTAACGGCTCAGCGCCAACGGGTTGAAATTAAATCCGCCCGCGAAATTGAGATTATGCGACAGGCCGGTCGCATTGCAGCTACGGTCCTCAAGGAAATTGCCGATCGCGTCGAACCGGGGATGACCACAGCTGACCTGGATGCTTATGCTGAACAGCGGTTACGGGAACTCGGTGCAACCCCCAGCTTCAAGGGTTATCACGGTTTTCCCGCCTCCCTGTGTACCTCGATCAACAACGAAGTTGTCCACGGCATCCCCAGCCGCCGCAAGCAGATCTGGGCCGGTGATTTACTCAAAGTTGATACGGGTGCCTATTTCCAAGGCTTTCATGGCGATTCCTGCATCACGATCGCGGTTGGTACTGTCACTCCAGCTGCTGCCAAGCTTATGCAGGCTGCCGAAACCGCTCTCTACAAGGGCATCGAACAGGTCAAGGCGGGGAATTACTTGCTTGATATTGCTGGGGCGATTGAAGATTACGCCAAGTCCCAAGGGTTCAAAGTGGTCGAAGACTATACCGGGCATGGCGTTGGTCGCAACTTGCACGAAGAACCTGCCGTGTTCAACTTCCGGACCCATGACCTGCCTAATGTTAAGCTCCGAGCTGGAATGACGCTGGCGATCGAACCCATCCTCAATGCCGGGTCCAAATACACCCGTACCCTCGCCGATCGCTGGACCGTGGTGACGGTCGATCGCTCTCTGTCGGCGCAATTTGAGCATACAGTTCTGGTCACCGAGACGGGCTATGAAATTTTGACCGATCGCACTCAGGTGTAGGGACCTAGCCCCCCCACAAAAAAAATGCCTACCCATTTGTAGGGGCAGGTTTTGCCCAGGAATCTGACGCAAGGTGCTGATCTGAATAAACCTGCCCTCTGGCTGGGAGACGATTACAGATTGGTTAGCGATCACAGATGGGGGTTAATTAGCAAGCGGTGATCTGGGCGGGTTTATCCAGATTGTGGATTTGCCGGGAGGTTTTTGGGATGACCCGCCCCTACGTCTGGGGTGGGGTCAAAAGAATTAATATCAACATCAATATCAACGGGTCTCCATTCCACGTAGGTCAGGAATAGCTAACCATTCTGTGCCTTCAGCCTTACCCAGCAATACTAATTGCTGTACCTGACCTGTAGAGTAAGAGCAGGATTGGATCGCTATCCTTGGGGTATCCCTGGTGGCTGGCCGCAGTCCGGTATGGTCAGGCTGCAACTTCACAAGTTTAGTGTCCTATGCTCAGTCGTGTTGCTGACTCAATTTATTGGATGAATCGCTATGTCGAGCGGGCCGAGAATATCGCCCGGTTCGTCGATGTGAATTTGCATCTGCTGCTTGAATCCCCAGCCGGGATGGCCCAGCAATGGCAACCGCTAGTCCTGACAACCGGCGATCTGGAGTTCTTTGAAGAACACTACGGTGAGGCCAATGCCGACAATGTGATCCAATTTCTCACCTTTGATGAGGACTACCCCAACTCGATCGTCTCTTGCCTGCGCTCTGCTCGCGAAAATGCGCGATCGGTGCGGGAAGTCATTTCTTCGGAAATGTGGGAGCAACTGAACCAGTTTTACCTCATGGTGCGCGAAGCAGCCCCTGGACAGCCCCTATCGGCCCTCCATGACTTTTTTACCGAAGTCAAGCTCTCCAGCCATTTGTTCGCCGGGGTAATGGATGCCACCTTAAGCCATAACGAAGGGTGGCACTTTGGGCAGATTGGTCGCTTGCTGGAGCGGGCCGATAAAACCGCCCGGATTTTGGATGTCAAATACTTCATTCTGCTGCCATCCGTGCAGGATGTAGGGACGATGATGGATGAGGTGCAGTGGATTGCCTTACTGAAATCCGCCAGTGCGTTTGAAATGTACCGCAAACGGCGCAAGCATCGCATTACGCCGATCGGGGTCGTGGAATTTCTCGTTTTAGATCGCGAGTTTCCCCGGGCCATGCGCTTCTGCCTACTCCAAGCTGAGCGATCGCTCCACCAAATTACCGGCACCCCCGCCGGCACCTGGAGCAACCCCGCCGAGCGGGCACTGGGACGCCTGCGCTCGGAATTAGACTACATCACCGCAGAAGAAATCATCCAAACAGGGCTGCATGAATTCCTGGACAACTTGCAACTGCAAATGAATGAGGTGGGTCAACAGATTTTTGAAACCTTCTTTGCCCTGACCTAAGGGGAAGACGGCCATCGGGTCCCTTCCCTACCCAAGGCGATCGCGTAGCGTCTCCACGGGAGAATCGCACCCGGTACAATGCAGGGCAGATCGCTCAGGGCAGTTCCCAGCCTGGCTGATCTGCCGCCCTTTACCCCTGATCCCGTCGTGCGCAACCTGAAGCTGAGAGCCGTCCCTGTTCTGTCCCCTGTCGGACGGTTTGCCTTAATTTTCCTGGGATTGGCCCTAGTAGTATCGCTTCATCGCTACTTTAGCTTTTACACCAGTAACGATCAGGGGATTTTCAATCAGGTTTTTTGGAATAATCTCCACGGCCATTTTTTCCAGAGTTCCCTCTCGTCGCAACTGTCTACAAACGTCATCCATGCTGGCGAAGTTCCCACGGTCTATTACCATCGCTTGGGGCAACACTTCACCCCAGCCCTCCTCCTCTGGCTACCCTTCTATGCCCTGTGGCCCTCACCAGCCCTGTTACTGACGCTGCAAGTGATTTTGGCCACCTTAGCCGGATTAGTCTTGTATGTCTTGGCCCGTCAACGTCTATCCCCCCAGCTATCGGGTTGGATAGTGGCGAGTTATTACGGGGCGAATGCAGTGATCGGCCCGACGGTGGGGAATTTTTATGATGCCTGTCAGTTGCCCCTCTTTGTCTTTGGCTTGTTACTGGGCCTGGAAAAACGCTGGGACTGGTTATTTTGGCTCGGAGCTTCCCTGACGTTAGCAGTACGGGAGGATGCGGGGGTCGTGCTGGTGGGGATTGGGGCCTATCTGGTCCTGAGCAAGCGGGACCCTGTGCGGGGCGGGTGGTTAGCTGGACTGAGCTTAGGGTACATCCTGGTGATCACAGGTGTTGTCATGCCGATCTTTTCAGCGGATATTTCCCGTCGTTTTATGATTGAGCGGTTTGGCCAATACGTGACGACGGAAGATGCGTCAACGCTTGCGATCGTGGCGGCGATCGTGCGGCAACCCTGGCAACTGCTGGTGGAGTTGGTCACGCCTGTGAGGGGTACCGTACAGTATTTGCTGGGGCATTGGTTACCACTAGCTTTTGTCCCTGCGATCGCGCCAGCCAGTTGGATAATGACGGGTCTCCCATTGCTGCAAATCTTCCTGCAACAGGGCACCGAAGCGCTTTCAATTAACGTGCGCTATGCCACGCCCGTAATTCCAGGTCTATTTTATGGGACGATCCTGTGGTGGTCCCAACGGCTAGCACGACCTGCACTAACGACCATACCTGGCCAGACCCCATCCGGAGAAATGATGCCCATAAGCTTACCGTCGCGTCATTTCCGTCGCTTTTGGGCAGCTTGCATTGCCCTCTCCCTGGTGTTGACCGTGACGGCTAATCCCCATCGATCGCTGTATTTCCTCATCCCGGACTCGATTCAGCCCTGGGTCTATGTGTCCCTGCCCCGGCAATGGCACCATGTGGGTCAAATCCGCCAGGTTTTAGCGCAAATTCCAGCAACCGCCAGTGTGTCGGCTTCCCGGTTTTTAGTACCCCAACTGTCAGGACGACGGGCTGTTCTCCAGTTACCCCATTTACAGGTGCGCGACGATCGCTTTCAGGTGGTCAATATGGACTACGCGATCGCGGATTTCTGGCACTTAGCCTATCAACTAGAGTTCGCCGGCGCACGGGCCAAATTAGCCGAAACGCTAACAGTCTTTGAGCAGGCCCAGCAACAAGGGTATGCGGTGGTAGCCTATGCCGATGGCGTCGTGTTATTGCAAGCCGGTGGGGTCGCCGACCCCACGGCGATCGCCGCCTGGGAAACTTTGCGCCAAGATTTGCGATCGCGCTTGGCAGCTTGGGGTAAGCAGGAAAGTTAGGAGAGAGAAGCAAGAAGATACAATCGGGGGAGGCGATCGTGCCTTGAATCTAGCTGAGGCGAAACCTGATGAGTGATGCAGTGACGTGGGACCCAGAGGCAGAAGCCCGTCTGAAGGAAATCCCGTTTTTTGTGCGTCCAATGGCCCGCAAGAAGATCGAGAAGTTTGCCCAGGCGGCGTTTGGGGCCACGGCAGTGACGGTGGCGATCTACGAGCAGGCCAAACAGGAGTTTGGTGAGTAGGACTGGAGGATCTGCGATCGGGCCGACCGCAGAAATTTACCGATCCCCCTTGACGAAGGGACTCCCGACAAGGCACTATGGAATACGCAGCAATCCGGGGCTATAGCTCAGTTGGTAGAGCACCTCAATGGCATTGAGGGGGCCAGCGGTTCGAGTCCGCTTAGCTCCATTAGATTTGAGTGAGATTCATGACGGATCAAGAGCGTAGTGAATTAGAACAAGCTCTGCAACCGCTCCTGGAGCGGGTAATTCGGCCATTACATGAAGATCTTGGGTCGCTCAAAGACGATGTGGGACGGCTCAAAGACGATGTGGGACGGCTCAAAGACGATGTGGGACGGCTCAAAGACGAT
>CAZHXN010000019.1:0-16747 GCA_964536415.1 uncultured bacterium | reverse complement strand
GTGGGACGGGTTGAACGAGAGCTGCATGACATCAATTACAAGTTTGACACTTATCAGAAAGCCTCAGATCAGGTGGTGCGCTTAGCAACAACGATCGTGATTGCAGCCGCTTCAGTGGTCGTCTTGTCTCCAGTTTTGCAAGCGGTGGCCAATGCGGTGGCCGCGTTTACGATTGGGGTGAGTGGCTAGGCTGGGTGTACCCTGAGCCAACGGATGGTTGCTTTGTTAGAGTTTAGAGGTATACCCGGCAAACCAGCGGCGTTAGGGAGTGAATACAGCCAGACTCAATTCAAGTGTGTAGCTGTACATGGTAGCATCAGTCAGCTTGGCCCATTGCCGCACCCTTTAACGTTACGCTCATCCGTTCAGTGTCCTTGTCAGTGTCATCAATGTCATGTTAAGAGCCGGAATCGTCGGACTGCCCAATGTGGGTAAATCCACCCTCTTCAATGCCCTCGTCGCAAATGCTAAGGCCCAGGCGGCCAATTTCCCCTTTTGTACGATCGAGCCTAATGTCGGTGTTGTGGCGGTCCCTGACGAACGCTTAGCGGTTCTAGCCAACCTGTCCCACTCAGAACAGGTTGTGCCGACCCGGATTGAGTTTGTCGATATTGCTGGACTGGTCAAGGGGGCTAGCCAAGGGGAGGGCCTGGGCAACCAGTTCCTTTCCCATATTCGCCAAGTGGATGCGATCGTTCAAGTCGTGCGTTGTTTTGAAGACGATGACATCATTCATGTGGCGGGGTCGATCGATCCCGTCCGTGACATTGAAGTGATCAACCTGGAACTGGCCCTTGCCGACTTGGCCCAGATTGAGCGGCGCATGGATCGCACCTGCAAGCAAGCCCGCACCAGTAAAGAGGCCCAATTTGAACTCACGGTTCTTGAGAAGCTTAGCACCGCCCTGAATGAAGGTACCTCCGTACGTCAGGTTGCCCTCTCTGAAGAGGAAGCGGCTGTTATTCAACCGTTGGACTTACTCACGGCCAAACCGTTAATTTATGCCGCCAACGTGGCTGAAGATGAGTTGGCAACCGGGAATGCCCAGGTTGAACGGGTACGGGCGATCGCCGATCAGGAAAAGGCCAAAGTCGTTGTGATTTCCGCCCAAGTTGAATCAGAATTAGTCGAATTACCCCCAGAAGAACGGGCTGACTATCTGGCAGCCTTAGGCGTCGAAGAAGGGGGCCTCCAATCTCTTATCCGCGCTACCTATGATCTTCTGGGTTTACGCACCTATTTGACCACGGGTCCCAAAGAAACCCGTGCCTGGACCATCCGAGCCGGGATGGTCGCCCCCCAAGCTGCCGGGGTGATCCACTCGGATTTTGAAAAGGGCTTTATCCGGGCCGAAACGGTTGCCTACGCGGATCTCGTCAAGGCCGGCTCCATGCAAGCTGCCAAGGAACAGGGATTAGTCCGCAGTGAAGGTAAAGAATACGTTGTACAGGAAGGCGATGTTTTGCTGTTCCGGTTCAATGTTTAGCCCACGCATGACCGTCTACTAACTTATAGTAACTGAATACGCACTAACATTAGCGATTGAACAATCAAAGTCAATATTAATTCCCTGCTGATATTATGTGGTTGTTCTGGGTTTATGGTGGGGGCGCTACGTTCCCCCACCATAAACCCAGAACAACTCCCAAACCTTGATGGCCAAAATTGATATAAAGACACGCATTCGCCGATCGCGCCAATTCCCGCAGCATTTCTAATGGGAATTCACTCCTGGTCGAGGCTATTGTTAACCTGACAGGGAGTTTTTTTGAAAGATCGTCAGTAGCACTGGGCCAATCAACGAGTGATGGCCAATACAAGTTAGGTGTGCCTGCTGTCCCAAGGCTTCCCGCGCCGATCGCGAATAAAACCGCAAGCCTCCTGGCGAAATCGCAATCGATTGCCGACCGCCCGTCAGCAGCATCGTGGTATAGTCCACTAGATAAAACCGTCCCCCCGGTTGCAGCACCCGATACACTTCGCCCATCACCGCTTGGGGGTTGGGGTAATGCAGAAAGCTAATCGTGCTGAACGCAGCATTGAAGAAATTATCCCCAAAGGGAATCGCGTCACTGCAGCCCTGCTTGAAGATCAGGCGGGGACGATGCTGATTACTCCGGCGGGCCTGTTGTAGCATGACAGGCGCAAGGTCAAGACCATACCCCCGTAAATCAGGATAGCGGGCGGCAAGGCGATTCAGTAACCGTCCCGTCCCACAGCCAATATCCAGGACGATGGCTGCTTCTGGGAGTTGCACATATTCCAACAACCGTTGGTGAACTGCCTGATAGAACACCGATGGCAGGAGCCAATCATAGGTCAAAGCCCAGCGATCAAAAAAACGGGCCTTACGATCGAGCACCGTTTCGGGGTCATGGGGGGCACGGCACCCCAGCGCCAAGGGTTTGCAGACAGTCATTGATAGCAGGTTTATAGCTGAGGAGAAGGGGAATTGTCGGGTAAAGGGGGTGCGAGCGGTGCATCAGTCAGGGTATATCCCTGCTGGGCCATTGCCGCCACAAAGTCGGTAGCGGGTAGGGGAGTGGGGGAACCCACAGGCGGCATCTCAGGATGCAGGTGCCGATGTTTGCGGAGTTTGGCTTGGCGTCCCATAGGCGTGGTTAGGAGAGAGGAGAGAGGAGAGAGCAATACTAGGGGCGTTGTAAGGGTGCATCTGACTTGTGCGATCTTCACCCTAAATCCCTCTCCCAGAACGGGAGAAGGACTTGAAAATCTAGCTTCCCTTCTCCCCTAACCCCCCGTTTGCGGGGGGTTAGGGGTTGGGGAATGAGGGCTGCCTGTTGCCCAACTGGTATGTTCCCCATTGTAACGCTTCCCGATCGGGGCTAGCAGGCGGGGGGAGTGTGATAGGTTTGAGGTCAGTTTTGAATTTTGAGTTTTGATGAGGGTTGAATTGTCCCCCGTTCTCCTGACCCTACTGCAATTAGCCAGCCCTGCGTTGCCCGTGGGGTCGTTTAGCTATTCCGAGGGGTTGGAGACCCTGGTAAGCCGGGGGGTGATCACGGACGCGATCGCCCTGGAACAGTGGCTAACCCAGGAGTTGCAGTATGGGGCTATTCGGATAGATGGGGCGGTGTTGCTCCAAAGTTACCAGGCGTTCTGTGAACAGGATCAAGCCAAGCTCGTGCGTTGGAATCAATGGCTTTCGGCAACGCGGGACTGTGAAGAACTCCGACAACAAAGCTGGCAAATGGGCTGGGCGTTGGCACGGTTACTGCCGGAACTGTACCCATCCCTCGCGCCCTGGTTAGCGGTCTGTCAACCTGACTGTAATTTTGCCGTGGCCTTTGGGTTGGCAGCGGCCCAGGCGCAAATTGCCCCAGAAATAGCGATCGCAGCCTATTTGCAGAGTTGGAGTACGAATTTAATCAATGCAGGCATTAAGCTGATCCCATTGGGACAAACGATCGGGCAGGTATTGTTATTACGTCTGCAAACCCCAATTCTAGAAGCGACAACGGCCATTCTGGCTCTGGAAGAGGATGATCTCGGCAGTTGTAACTGGGGCCTGTCCCTAGCCAGTATGCAGCACCAAGACCAATACAGCCGCCTCTTTCGTAGTTGAGAGGCCGTTAACAAAAGCAGCCATTCACCAACGGGAGATCGCGGTTAATACCGCGACTACGAACAAGCGGGGTTAGAAGTCTCTGGAGTTGCAATCAGACTGAGTTCAATGCGATCGCTGGCCGGTTGGCTCACTGCCACCCGCACTCCTGCCCCGAAAAAACGGTCCATCTTCTCCTGCTGCTGTTGCCAGGTGGCCAGAGGAATGGCCGGTGAGTCAAACTCCAGGATCAGGGCATAGGCATGATCGATCGCCGCTTCCCGCATCCCCGTCACCACAGGCCGTACCTCATCCGAGGGACTGAGGCCAAGATAGGCTAAAGCTTGCTCAAAATGGGCCTTTTGACCATAGCGATAGCGATCGAGATCTTCCCGTACCTGCTTTTGAATCGCCGTCGCCTGTTGTTGCCGCAGGGTCAACACTTCTGGCGGAGTAGGTTGGGTGAATGGGACTGGCGTTAACTCCGAGGATTTCAGGGCTAGGCCCCCCAGCAAAAGCGGAAACCCATAGAAGAACCCCACCAAGTTCAAGGTCGCGTTGTTCAGCCCGAAGTAGGCAATAAATCCGATCAGCGTCAGCGTTCCACCCACCCAGAGGCCCAGGCTACCGAGAGAAATTTTGCGAAACATGATGTTGAGGTAAACCGTTTTACTCAGTCTAAGCTAGCCCAGAGCCACCAGAGACCCGCCCCGATCGCCCACAGCCCCCCCAGGCCGACAAACGTCCATTGCAGCCGCCCCAGAAGCGGATCAATCTGGTAGGTCACCACCAGCCGATCGCGATCGCGCATAGCCGCCGGTTTCGGCCAGAGCTGGCCATCGTACCAGCCTGACTCCTCGTAGGAAATCTGCTCACTGGCGAGGCGATCGCGCACATATTTCCAGCCCAGGTAGAGATGGGTCAACGCCAGCACTAGGGGAACACTCGCCCCCACAGCCCCACTCAGGCAAAATTGCAACGGATATTTAGCGATCGGAAAACTCGCCGCCGCCACTGGTCCCGCAATCAGCCAACTTAGCCCCCAGAGGCAGATGGCAATCCCTAAATAATGGGACCAAGGCCGGGTGGCCCAGCGGAAAAACCAGGATTCCCGCAAGTGCTCATATTCGTTTAAAGGCTGTTGCTCGACCGGAACTGGGCAGGCCGACGAGAGGGGGGATGGCATATCCATGCGCTCAGCAAACACTCAGGAGACGATCATCCCTAGGATAACGAGGAGGACTGGGGGCTGGCTAGGTCAAAGTCGGGCAAGGGTACTCGTTTGGCATGGCCCCAGAACGCCTCAATGCCATAAAACTCCCGTTGTTGGGGCAAGAACAGGTGGGTGACCACATCGCCATAGTCTTGTAGAATCCATCCGCCTTCGGCTTGCCCCTCCACATTGCGAGGCAATCGGTGCCACGTCTCTTCTACCCGTTCCGTAATCGATCGCGCGATCGCCCGTAGCTGGGCACTGGAAAACCCGGTGACAATCACAAAATAATCCGCTAAGTAGGACACCTCGACCACATCGAGCACCACGATATCGGCCCCCTTGCGTTCATCTGCTGCGGCTGCGATCGTCAAGGCTAAGGAGAAGCTGTCCACGGGGGCAGGCGCATTGACTAGGGGCGCAGGCAGGCGGGATGTCGTCAGGATGGGGTTGGTGTCATCTAGCATCAAGTTAATCTTCCTCGCTGGCAACTCTACATTAAATTCCAAAAATTCCAAAAATTCCAAATTAGATTGCAAATGATTCTCAAGCTGTCAAAATCTGCGGCTGAGCTTCCGAAATCTGCTGTTGGGACCATGATAGATCATCTCCCTGGGAGACCTAGGGCGAGAGCAGGAACCCCTGGGGAAAGGGATACAAAACTTCAGCATTTTGGGGATAAGGAATCAGTAAAATCGCGGAAATTTCCAAAAATCTCCCAGCATTCACCTAAAGATCTTGTAGATCTAGAAGGAGATGCCCCCGATCGTGACGGGTCTCCGTCGATTCTGCGACTGCGGAGCCATGATGGCACCCATGACGGGGTGAAAGGTTCCTGCCTCAAGACTTCCCGATTATCCTCTGACCTGCTCATGAGGGGATGGTCTTCTCCCGGTCTTGCCCCCGTTCACTTTGGTCAGTTTGATGCTTCCGCTTTTTCCCATGACTTTGGACTCACCATCACCGCTCCTTCCCCTCCCTGCGCCAGATTGGACCAATTGGCTCGATCGCTCCCCCCCCCCGCCCCCCCCCGACCTACCCTTGAGGGCTGCCATTGCCCAGTTACAAGCGATTCAGGACAGTCAACAGCCGGGCAATCATGGGCAAGTGGAAGATCCCTGTCTACTGGCAAACTCCCCCTTACCACCCGTGAGCCATTGTCTCTTGGTCCTCGAGCAAACCCGCTTAGTGGGGGTGTTTCGCGAGCGCGATGTCGTGCGCTGGGTGGCCAGTGGCCAACCCCTGACGGATCTGACCCTAGCTGACGTGATTGAGCAGCCCCCCCAGGTGTATGTTCACGCCCATCCGACTCAACCCTTAGATGCCTTGAGCCTTTTCGCCCGGATGCAACGCTATCGGTTGTCGGAACTACCTGTCGTGACCGCCACGGGTGAGGTACTGGGGGTTGCCACGGCGCAGCACCTGTGTACCCTGCTAGCCCAACCCCATATCCCCGAATTATGCCAGATCCATCAGCAAGAGTTGGAAAAGGCCCTATGGCGCTATCGGCAGGCCGTTGATTGTTCCAGCGACGCGATCGTCATTACCGACCCGCAGGGAACGCATCTCTACCAAAATCTGGCCTTTTCCCAGTTGTATGAATGTCAGACACCGACGGAGTTTAATGCACGGGGGGGAATTTGGGCGGCGTTCAAAGATCCGGAGGTCGCCACGGAGATTTTCCAGACCTTGCGCAATGGGAACTGCTGGGTCGGGGAACTGGAACACCAAACCCATACGGGACGTACTCTCCACGTGTTACTGCGGGCTGACACCATCCATGACCCCAGTGGCCGCGTCATTGGCCTGTTGGGCATTGTCACCGATATTAGCGATCGCCGCAGTGGTCTGGCCACGCAGGAAGCTAACCAAGTCATCGAGCTGACCTTGCGACAACCAACCCAGGAACTGCAACACCTTAATAAACGCCTGCAGAAGGAAATCCAGGAACGTCGCCATACGGAAGAAGTATTGCGAGCCAGTTGGCGTAAGCATCGCAGCGTCATTGACAGCCTCAAGACCGTCGTGTTCCAACGGGATTTAGAGGGGCGTTGGACTTTTCTGAATCCAGCCTGGACAACCATTATGGGGTACTCAATCGCCGAGACCTTGGGGACGTGTTTTCTCGACTATCTCGATCCAGCGGAACGGGAGGAAAAGTGGTCCCAATTTCAGGCCGTTCTCCAGGGCAAAGCCGTGGTTTCCCGACTTCCCGTTCGCTACCGAACCAAGCAGGGGCAGTTGCGCTGGTTGGAGGTGTCTGCGAGTGCCATGCCGGGGCCACAGGGGCAAATTATTGGGGTTTCCGGCACCCTGGATGACATTACCGAGCAGCGGCAAGCTGAACTGGATCTTGTCCAACAGGTGGAGCGGGGGCAGCTCTTAGCGACGATCGCCCAGCGGATTCGGCAATCGCTACGGCTAGAGGAAACCCTCACAACTGCCGTAACCGAAGTCCAACATTTTCTCAAGACCGATCGCGTTGTTATCTATCGCTTCCATCCGGATTGGAGTGGGGCGGTGATCGTCGAGTCGGCAGAACCGGGTTGGCAACCCCTCTTGGGCAGGTTCATACAAGATCACTGTTTTAAGACCGATTACGTCCAGCAATATCAACAGGGGCGCATCCAGACGATCGACGATATCTACGCTAGTGACCTTCAGCCCTGCCACATCGAAATGCTGGCCAGTCTGCAGGTGCGGGCTAACCTAGTAGTGCCGTTGCTCTTGGGGGAGGAACTCTGGGGACTGTTGATTGCTCAACATTGTTCGGCCCCGCGCCAGTGGCAACCCTGGGAAATTGATATGCTGGAAAAACTTGCCGTTCAGATTGGCATTGCCATTCAACAGGCCGATCTTTATGCCAAGCTGGAGGTGGAACTGGTGGAGCGCAAGCAAGCGGAGGCAGAAGTGCTCCGAGCGCTGGCGAAGGAGAAGGAATTGAGTGAGCTAAAATCGCGTTTCATTCGCACTGCTTCCCATGAATTTCGTACGCCATTGGCGACGATTTTTGCCTGTAGTGATTTACTCAAGCGGTTTGGTCATAGGCTAACTGAGGAGAAAAAAATTGAGCGATTGGATAAAATTCAACGGGAGGTAAAACATCTAACCAACTTAATTGAAGACATTCTGCTGTTGGGTAAAGTGGAGGCCGGTCGAGTTGAGTTTAAACCGGCCCCACTAGAGCTGATCCAATTTTGTCAATCCCTATTTGAAGAATTGACTCTGGTTACGGAAAACCATCAGCTTGTGTTTGTTTATCCAAAGGGCTTGGTGCAATACACATCAGCGATTTCCCCTACCCCTGGCGCGGATGCTCCCCCTGGGGATCTTCCTGAGTTTTGGGTTGAAATGGACGAAAAACTTTTGCGGCCAATGTTGACCAACCTGCTCACCAACGCGATAAAATATTCTCCTAGCGGGGGAACTGTCACGTTGTCGCTTACCTGGGATGACGATCAGGTTACGTTTCAGGTCCAGGATGAAGGAATTGGAATTTCGCCGGAAGATCAGGCCCATCTGTTTGAGGAGTTCTACCGCGCCAGTAATGTCAGTAATCTCCCTGGAACCGGACTGGGGTTAGTGATCGTCAAAAGTGCTGTTGATCTGCATCAAGGAAGGATTCAGATTGCCAGTCAGGTAGGAGTCGGGACTACGTTTACGATTCAGTTACCCATTCGTCCTAAAAATTTGCAATAGCTCACTCTGAGGTTATTTATGTCTATTCACTATGGTTATTCCTTGCCATTACTGATTAGCTATGTGTCGTCTCTAGGCATCTGGAATTGAGTATGAAAACGATTTTGGTTATTGAAGATGTGCGATCGCTGCGAGAGGAAATTGTGACTATCCTTGAGTGTTTGGAGTATAAACCGATCGCCGCGGCAGATGGCAAGCAGGGCATTGAGTTAGCGCAACTTCATGTACCTGATCTGATTATTTGTGACATCATGATGCCGGAGATGGATGGCTATGAAGTCTTCCAAGTGCTGAGTCAAGATCCAGAAACGGCCCATATTCCCTTCATTTTCCTGAGTGCTAAGGCGGATAAATCGGATATCCGTCGGGGGATGAATCTGGGAGCGGATGATTATTTAACCAAACCCTTTACCAGTGAAGAATTGGCAGAAGCGATCGCAGCTCGGCTGGCCAAACAGGAAGCCATTACCCAACCCTACATTGACGAAATGAAACGGGCAACCTATAGCCTGCAACAATTGGCTTTTCGGGACCCGTTGACGAATCTGCCTAACCGTATTTTGCTCCGGCACGAACTGCACCAAAGCCTCCAGCAAGCCCGCCAACGTCAGACCCTACTCGCCGTGCTCTGCCTCCACATTAATTATTTCAATGCGATTAATACTAATCTTGGCTATGTGGCGGGGGATCAACTCTTGCAATTGATCGCCCAGCGCTTGCAGGATTGCTTAGGCCCCAACGATAGTGTGGCACGGCTGAGTGGTGTGGAATTCTGTCTGCTATTGACGAGTCGATCGCTCCGGGAGGAAGTGGAGGAATGGATACACACCCTGTTGGAAATTCTGGCGGAACCGTACACGGTTGCCGATCAAACGGTCCGGATGCAGTTTAGTATTGGCATTGCCCTCTATCCCCAGGATGGTCAGGGAGGGGATGTATTGCTCAGTCATGCAGATCTGGCCATGCGATCGGCCAAAAAGCGGGGCCAAACTTACTATCAGTTTTACAACCCGGAACAAGACGCAGGAAATACCGAACGCCAGCGCTTGATCATGGACCTGGATACGGCCTGCGATCGCGGCCAATTTCAACTGTATTACCAGCCCTTGGTCAATCTGATTACCCGCCGCATTATCGGGGCAGAGGCCCTGCTGCGCTGGCACCATCCAGAGCTAGGTCTGATTTCACCCGCTGTTTTTATCCCCCTTGCTGAGGAAACGGGCGCGATCGTCAAAATTGGCCAGTGGGTTTTGGAAACCGCTTGCCTTCAGGTACAAGCTTGGCAATCGACCAGTCTGCTTCCCCTGCGGGTTTCGGTAAACCTGTCGTCCCGACAACTTCAACAGGCCGATTTAGTGGCGACGATTATGCAGGTGTTAGCCGCCACCAATACCAATCCAGAACTCCTAACTCTAGAAGTTACGGAAACGGGGATTATCGATAGCTTAGAGGCCAGCATTGAAACTTTATCGGCCCTGCGTTCAAAAGGCATTCAAATTGCCCTAGACGACTTTGGCACAGGCTATTCCTCCCTTAATTATCTGAGCCGTTTACCCCTAGATGCCGTCAAGATCGATCGCACCTTTGTCGGACGGATTCAGGAAGGATCACGGGATGCTACGATCGTCACCAGTATTATTGCCATTTCCCAAACCCTCAAGCTAAAAGTGATCGCCGAGGGGGCAGAGACGGACGAACAAGTGCAATTCCTCCAAAAATATGGTTGTAATGCCATCCAGGGCTATTGGTACAGTCCGCCCCTGTCGCCCGCAGAGTTTGAACAATTTTTGCACAGATCCATGCAACAAGCTGACCTGAGGTTTTCCTAGGTTTTCCCCTAGTTTTCCCTAGGTTGCCAGAGCTTCCAAAAGGGCTTGACGCATCGTGGCCACGGGCGCTGGGCAATTTAACCACTGCGCTAGAGCAACAGCCCCCTGCTGGACAAGCATTTCCAGCCCCCCGATCGCGGTAGCCCCTTGTCGCTGGGCCTGTTGGAGAAATTGGGTTTGTTGGGGTGTATAAATCAGGTCGTAGGCAATGGCGGTGGGTTGAATCCGAGCCGCGATCGCCGCCGTGAGGGGGGATTGATCCGGGTATGGCGTCATGCCGATCGGGGTTGTATTCACCAATAAATCCGCTTGCGCCACCAAGTCGGGGAGTTCTTCCCAAAGATGCACCGTTAGGGGGAGGGACCAGGGGACGGCCTGCCAACTTTGCTGAAACTGGGCGAGCTTGTCCGGATGCCGCCCCACCACTTGAATCGCCGCCACCCCCAACTGATAACAGCCCGCCACGACTGCCCGCGCTGCGCCCCCATTGCCCAGGATGACCGCTTTGGTAGACGACCAATCCTGAGCATCGCGCTGCCCGATTTGGGAAGTCGGACCCGTGAGGGGGGCGAGAAACCCAGCCACATCGGTATTTGTGCCACTCCAACCCGCACCATTCCACCAAACGGTATTCACAGCCCCCACTGCCTGCGCCAATTCCGTCACTTCCGACAGCAACGGCACGATCGCCTGCTTATGGGGAATCGTGACGCTAAACCCTTGCATCCCGATCGCCGCCAGTCCCCGTAGGGCCGTTTCCAGGTCCGCCGCCTTGATGGGCAGGGGAATGTAGACATAATCCACCCCCAATTCCGCGATCGCCCGATTATGCATCACGGGTGAAAGCGAATGGCCAATAGGATCGCCCATCACCCCCAGCAGTTTCGTAGTTCCCTTAATCAATAGCATCAGCCCCTCACGAATCAATACCCAGCCAAACTGCTGTTTAATATACTTTGTGGAGATAGGGCATAGAGCGATCAGGTTACATCCCGTTGCTACCCCCACACTGCTAGGGTGCATCTCACTGGTGCGACCCTCACCCTAAATCCCTTTCCCGGAACGGGAGAGGGACTTGCCAATCTGGCTCCCCTTCGCCCCATCCCCCCGCAAACGGGGGGTTAGGGGGGCTGGGAGAAGGGGTTGGGGGATGAGGGCCGCATGTTGCCCAACTGAGATGCTCCCCACTGCTACTCCTATTGACTTTTCACGTTTGACTTTTCACGTTTGACTTTTTACTTTTTACTTCTCACCTTTCACCCTTTAACATGAACATTCCCGCCGACCTCGATCTCGCCCCCCTGATCGACCATGCTGTGCTGCACCCTGCGGCGACGGCAGCGGACATTCGTCAGGGCTGTGAGATCGTCGATCGCTACCACTTTGCCACGATCTGTGTCGCGCCTTGCCATGTCCGCCTTGCGGCTGAACAGTTATACGGCAAACGGCCCCAAGTGTGTGCCGTGATTGGGTTTCCGACCGGGGCGACGACGGCAGCAGTTAAGCTCTATGAGGCCCAGGAAGCCGTGGAAAATGGAGCAACTGAATTAGATGTGGTGATTAACCTGGGCTGGCTGAAGGCGGGGCAAACCAATGATCTCCATCAAGAAATAGCGACGATCGTTGAAGAAACGGGTAAACCGGTGAAGGCGATTCTAGAGATGAGCTTACTGACGCCGGATGAGAAGGAATTAGCCGTGGCTGCCTGTCTGGATGCGGGGGTGGCGTTTCTTAAAACCAGTACAGGCTGGCAGGGCGGGGCGACGGTGGCAGATGTGGCCCTATTGCAGCAGATCACCCGGGGACGGGTGGGTATCAAGGCATCGGGGGGGATTCGGACTCTGGAGCAGGCGATCGCGCTGGTCACCGCCGGTGCTACCCGCTTGGGCACTTCCCGTGGACCTGCGTTGTTGCAACAACAGGCGGAAACAGGCCAGGGAAGCCATTAATGCGAATGCTGCCTAGGGCCTCAGAAGGCCGCATTCTGCTCTAGATAGGTGGCAATAGCCTGAATTCCCTGACGCAATTCCCGTTCCCCTTTGCCCGTTTGATCCACGATCGTCACAATATAGGAATTCCCCTGCAGGTTCAGGGTGAGGGTGGTGCCCAACGTGGATGAGGTGCGCCCCGTTTTTTCCCCCACCCAAAGACCTGATCTATTAGCTAAGGCACGAATGCCCAACTCGCGATCCTGCTGGTTCGCCAAGGCTTGTTGCACAACCCGATGTCCAGGGGAATCCCCCTGATAAATCTGTTGCATCATACGGCTTAACTCGTCGCTTGTTAAGGTATTCGCCTGACTGCCCGGATTGGCAGGCATCCGGGATTGGCCCATGAGCTTAAAGTTTACTCGACTGAACCGATAACCGGCCTGCTGAAGCGATTGGTTAATCGTATCCCAGCCAAAATAATCAATGAGTTGATTCGTCGCAATATTGCTACTGTGGCTAATCATTTGTGAGAGCAACACTTGCAGCGGATAGGGTTTCCCCACTTGAATTTCTGCCGGATCTTCAGTGAAATTCCCCGGTGTCACGGTAATCGGGGTGCCTAAGCTCACCGTGCCCTGTTGCAGTTGCTGGAGAACTGCGATCGCCACGGGAATTTTAATTAAACTCGCTGGACTGACCACGATCGCATTCCCGCCATAGTGACGACATTCTCCTCCCACCCGACACACCGTGATGCGCGTCTGGGGAGACAATTGCGCCTGGGCCACGATCGTCCGCAGAAAACCTGACTGCAAAATTTCACTCCGATACCGGGCTACATCCAGGTTATGGCGATATTCCTCATATTTCGGGGGGACCTGTTGCCGACGCCTTGACCCCACTGGGATCTGGCGAAGATGGGCCAGCGCAGTTTGCCAATAGGTTTTGGCTTGGTACCAGGTGGTGAGGGTGGGCCGACTGAGATTCCCCAGCGTTGATGCCTGACTCGCAAAGTGGATCGCCTGCTGCCATTGCTGGGCTGCCCAAACCTCCGCTTGCACCTGTAACTCCAGGGTAGTCAGAGCCTGGATACGCTCCATCACATCCCCCGTTTTGACGGTTGACGTGTCCGACGGCTGCAACACCAGGCCGGTTAACCAGGATTGCCCCTGCTCCACCAGTTCTGCTTGCAGGCGCGATCGTTGCTGCTCAAAGCGGTGTAATTGTTCCGGGTCCAGGACGGTGGCTGCATTGTTAGGGGATAGGGTTGCGGGCGATCGGGCGATCGGCCCCCGCGCCGGATCGCGGTCTGGACCCGCTGGTATGTTCAGAAACAAGACCCCCAACCCCAAGGCATGGCCCAGGCTAAACACCAGCCAGGTTAGACCAAGGGGATAGCGCACACAGCGGGGCGCATTCGCGCAGCGCCTCCCCCGGAGAATCGCCTTGCGTCCCCTCCGGCAAATCACATCGGAAGCAAGGCGTGTCCAAACTGGTAGATGCCACCATTTCATCGTCGTCAATGCCTACCCTTAAGCGCCGCCCCCAAGGACGATCCGCTAACGTCCTAATCTTGACAAAGATCCCAAACCTGTCAAGCCTTCCTGCCCCATTGCTCTCAGCGACCCTTGAGGGGCAGCCCGATCATCCCATGACCCTATCCATACCGATCGCTGCCCCCTGAGTGAACCCAACCCTGGCCTTTCCCTCTCTGACCCTCGCACTCAGTGCAATTTTGCCACTGGCTGAATCCGTCCGATGCAGGTTCAGACCGTGGGATAAGCGTCCCACCTACCCGCCTGCCCAGGGTACGGCATACGAGGCGACAGGTTATGTAGTCGGCACCCATCCTGTCAAAAACCGTCCAGAGGTCTAGGCTAGAGCATAGAAATCTCAAGCAAGTCCTCCCACGCCCGATCGCCGGACCTATGGTGTCTGATTCTTCGCCTTCCTCCCTATCTTCCCCAACCAGTCGCAGCCATTGGCAGCACCGCCAAGTTCTCCTGCAACGCGTGCGTCACTACTGGATCGAGGGGGTTCTTGCCACTACCCAGCAGGATCATGCCCGGTTAGAGATTGCCTTGGTTGAACGTTGGGATCTGGTGGGGTGTGCCCCGGAGCGCACCTGGGACGCGATCGCCCACGCCGAGCGTCCCCTGCCAATGGGCACCTCCCTGATGGACTATTGGCAACGCCTGGGTCCGGGCAGTAGCCTGTTGATCCTGGGGGCAGCCGGTGCTGGCAAAACGACGGCATTGCTGGAACTGGGCCGCGATTTACTCGATCGCGCTGCTATTGATCCGGAGCAACCCCTACCTGTGATCTTGAACCTGGCCAGTTGGCGTTCGCGCAGCGTCTCCGCAGGAGAATCGCCGCAGACTTGGATGGATTGGCTGTTGGAGGAGCTACGGATTCGCTATCAACTGTCGCCAACGATCGCCCTGAGTTGGCTGGATGGGCAAGAACTGCTGCTCTTGTTAGATGGATTAGATGAAGTTCCCTGGCCCCACCGACAGCGCTGTATCGCGGCCTTAAATGACTTTAAACAGCGCCACTCGTTACTGGGTATGGTGGTCTGTAGTCGCCTGCAAGCCTATCTGGATCTGGAGGAGCATCGCCTACAATTCCAGAGCGCGATCGCGCTTCAACCCCTGTCCTGGGAACAAGTCCAGAATTGTTTCACGGCGCTAGGTCCTGAGTTAGCAACGGTCAAGGCATGGGTTGACAACGACCCCGCCCTCCAGGAACTCCTGACAACGCCCCTGATGCTGAGGATGCTCATCCAGGCCGGCACCAAGGCAGTTTCCGGTCTCGTCACCCCTGTCCTCACCCCAGCGGCCTATCGCACCCACCTATTAAACACCTACATTGACCGCATGTTGGGGCAACCCGACCCGACCTCGCCGATTCCACCGTCTCAGTTGCGGTACTGGTTGGCCCGCTTAGCCTATCGGTTAACCCAGCAATCCCAAACGATCTTTGCTCTGGATAACCTCCAACCCCAATGGTTACGGGAGCTGGAAGTAGAGGCCGATGGGCTATTCCGTGCTTTCCCATCGCCTAACCGCTCGCCTAACCGCCCCTATCAAACCTATGTCACTGGTATTGTGCTGGGGTGTGGCCTAGTGGGAGCCAGCCTGGGTGGGTTGGTATTGGGACCAGGGGGAATTGCCCTAGGGGGGGGACTGGGGGCCGCGATCGGTTGGCAACCACGGGTGACGGATCGCATTGAACCGGTGACCCAGGTGTGGTGGTCGTGGGAGGCGGCGAGTCGAGGGGTCGTCATTGGCGGGTTAGCGGGGCTGAGTGCGGGTTTCACCACCGGCACGCTTGGGGGTG
Source organism: uncultured bacterium (assembly GCA_964536415.1). Taxonomy (GTDB): domain Bacteria; phylum Cyanobacteriota; class Cyanobacteriia; order B231; family B231; genus Trichothermofontia. The sequence continues at coordinate 1,171 of CAZHXN010000019.1, read as the reverse complement.
GGCTATTGGGGCTGATCAGTGGGGGTGTCATGGGGGGCTGGCTGGGGGGGCTGGTCCGGCCCCAGGGGAGTCGTCCGCGTGAGGGGGTAACGTCCGATCCGAATCATGGCATCTGGCGATCGCTCCAGAATACAGCAGTCTTCGCTGGTGTGGGGGCACTACTGGGGGGCATGAGTGGGGCAGGCTTTGCCTGGTTAGTGGGGGGGAATCCCTGGCAAGGACTGCTGACAGGGGGCCTCCTCATCGGGAGTCTCCTGGGTCTGCACAAAGGTGGGCTAGCCAGCCTCAAGCACGGGTGGCTCCGCTGGTTGCTCTATCGCCAGGGGGAACTGCCGTGGAATGTGCGCCAGTTTCTAGAAGCGGGGGCGGAACGGTTATGTTTACACCAGGTGGGTGGGCACTATGCTTTTGTCCATCGCCTGCTGCAAACCCAGTTTGCGGCCACGATCGCCCACGAATACAGCGAACGCATTCACCTCAACCCCAACGATGCAGATGCCTATGCCAAACGGGCGGCCCTGTCTACCACCCTTGGTGATCTCGACGCAGCAGAACGCGACTACGATCGCGTCATTGCCCTGCAACCGGATTGGCTGGAAGCCTATGCAGCCCGCAGTTGGGTGCGCTACCAGCAGGGGGATTACCCAGGAACGCTCGCGGATTATGCCTGCCTCCTCGATCGTGCGCCTGCCCTCGCCCAAAGCCTAACCTATAAGCCCACTGCGGTTTCCAACCTCCAGGGATCTGTTGGGAAGAGTGACACGGATCAGACGGTGCATTTGCAGGCTGGCAAGCAAGACGCTTACCCCACCAATGTCCTAACGGTCCTCAATGACGACATCCACAGCTTTGAGCAGGTCATCGCGGTTTTGAGCCACTACCTACCGGGGGTCGATCACAATCGGGCACGCCACTTGGCCCAGCGTATTCACCAGGAAGGACAAGCGATCGTGTGGGAGGGACCTGCCCCCCTCGTCGCCCTGTACCAAATTCAGTTGCAGCAGACGGGGTTAACCGTTGTCGCCTGATCGCGATCGGGCTAGCCGGAGGAGCGTGAGAATTCAACCTCCAACATTCACTCCCCTGAGGCGAAGGGGCGAGGGTAGTTAATGCAGTGGCTCTTCTGAGTTTATGGTGGGGGCGCTACGCGCCCCCACCATAAACTCAACAT
>CAZHXN010000018.1:16563-55843 GCA_964536415.1 uncultured bacterium | reverse complement strand
TGGATGCCAATTTTGAAGACAGCCTAGCGAATCTGGCTTAACTGAATCTGGTAAGGATGGTAGGCCCGATCGTGGTAGGAGCCGACCCAAACCTCATAGGTTCCGGCTAACCACTGCCCAGCTAGCCCCGGATTTGTACTCCCCGCGTAGTCATCATTGCACCAACTGCCCCCCGGCCCCACGTGGGGTCTGATGCGGCTGGTGGCGGCCGGCGATCTGCAGCCGCCACTGCTCGCCATCGCGGCAGACGCGGAGGCTGAGGTAGTCAAAAAAGTCCGTCAGGGTCAGGACATGATCGGGCGCACGCTCGACAAACCCTAAACAAGCACCGGTCGGGGTATCTAAACGACCCGCCACTTGGCGGGCGGGAATTGACCCCCCACTAATGCCCTCTAGCACGATCGGGTCATCGATAAAATCCAGGCCCGGGCTGAGGGTCACCTGCTCGAAAATCGGGGCGGTGGGGGGGAACTGGGCCATCCCTGGCAGGCTGAGCATGACAGTCCCGATGACGCCGATCGCACCCCACCCTAACCTGCGCCAGTCGTGACGCGATCGCCTCGTAACTTGCTCCATCATTTTTTCCCCCTCCTCACCATGCAATGCTGTGCCATTCTATGCAATTCTGTGCTGGATTATGGCACGAGTCACCCCAGACGGCTACGCTGGCTCACGCTGACGGCTGGGTAAGGATCGGTAATGAATGGGCTAGGTAGCCTTAAACTTCACCCAATCCCACATGGCATAGCCTGATCTAACTTTCACCTGGGATCGCCCGATCGCCCGCCAGCAGCGGGAAAAAATGGCCGACGGGTCCCTGTCCCTGCCCGATCGCGAGGGCATATTTCAGCGCTTGGGTCACGTACTGTTTCGCCCGCTGGGTGGCAGTGAGGGGATCGTAACCAAGGGCAAGATTGGCCGCGATCGCCGCCGAGAGGGTACAGCCGGTCCCGTGGGTGTGGGGGGTATCCACCGCCTCAGTGGTCAGAGTCCGCAGGCGATCACCGTCATACCATACATCGATCGCCTTCAAGTCACCGGTCATGCCCCCCCCTTTTACGAGAACCTGTTGCGGTCCCAATTGTTGAATCCGTTGGGCAGCTTGCTCCATATCCGCGAGGGTGTGAATGTCTTGATTGGCCAAGATCTGAGCCTCATAGCGGTTGGGGGTCAGCACGTGGGCTAGGGGCAGCAATTCCTGGCGCAGGGTTTGCACCGCCGCCGCATCAATCAAGGGAACCCCGGCCCGTGAGACCATCACCGGGTCTACCACCAAATGACGGGTTAAGGACAATTGGGCTAATTGCTGGGCCACAGTGCGGATAATGTCCGCATTCAGTAACATCCCCGTTTTCACCGCCCCCACGGTCATATCCTGGCTCACGGCTACAATCTGGGCGACGACGGCAGCAGCGGGCAGGGCATCGACCCGATCGACCCCGACCGTATTTTGAGCCGTGACACAGGTCAGGGCACTGGTCCCGTGGACACAGTGGAAAGCAAAGGTTCGTAGATCGGCCTGAATCCCGGCTCCGCCCCCACTATCGGACCCCGCGATCGTAAGCACGATCGGAGTTGACGCGATCGGCTGCAACCGGTCTGTCATATCGTTTTGCTGATTCCCTAGCGTGGTGGACGACGGCGTTGAAGGAATTCTGGAATATCCGGATCGGTCGGCGATGGACCACGGCTCGACTCAGGGGGCCGAGGAGTGCTCGGCGGCGCAGGTCGGCTAACAGGGGGGGCCACTACCTGCCGCTTCACGGTTCCCTTCGCCGGAGGGGCGACCACCTGGGCTTCCCCAGTAAAGCCCGTTGCAATGACTGTGATCCGTATTTCGCCCTGGAGTCGCTCGTCGATTACTGCCCCAAAGATGATATTGGCATTGGGATCAACCACTTCATAAATGACTTCTGCTGCCGCATTTACCTCATGCAGAGTGAGATCATCCCCACCCGTAATATTGAAGACGACCCCCTTGGCCCCATCCACGGAAGAATCTAGCAGCGGTGAAGAAATAGCAGCCATCGCTGCTTCGCGAGCACGGGACTTGCCAGACCCCATTCCAATCCCCATCAGGGCTGATCCTGCATCGGCCATCACTGCCCGCACATCTGCAAAGTCCACATTCACTAAACCAGGGATCGTAATAATATCAGAGATACCCTGGACCCCTTGCCGCAGAACATCATCCGCCGTCCGGAAGGCTTCCTGCACGGGGGTTTGCTCCGAGATGACGGAAAGCAGGCGATCGTTGGGGATCACGATCAGGGTATCGACTCGCCCCTGAAGCGCGGCGATCCCTTCTTCGGCCTGGGTGGTGCGGCGGCGGCCCTCAAAGGTAAAGGGACGGGTAACCACCCCCACCGTCAAGGCACCCATTTCCTTCGCCACTTCGGCCACGATCGGGGCAGCCCCGGTGCCTGTACCGCCCCCCATCCCCGCCGTAATGAAGACCAGATCGGCATCTTCTAGGGCACTCGCAATATCGTCACGGGATTCTTCCGCCGCCTTCTGGCCGATCGCGGGATTTCCCCCCGCGCCTAGCCCCCGCGTTAGCTTTTGGCCAATTTGGATATGTTGGGGCGCATTAGATTGCATGAGCGCCTGGGCGTCGGTATTGACGACCCAAAATTCAACTCCTAGCAGATCACTGGCGATCATCCGGTTGACGGCATTACTCCCCCCACCGCCAACACCAACTACTTTAATGCGGGCTACACTACTGGGGACAATACTATATTCACCGCTCTCGCGGGGGTCAGATGCAGCATCGTAGGCGTGACGACGATGTCCTGAGTTGCCAAACGGATTAGACGAGTTCATAGTTGGCGTCGAGATAGGTTGCGGGTCAGCAGTGTGAGGGCTGTTGGAAATGGACACCTGCTCCATATCAAAGCTCTTTGAGGGCGGGAAGTTGTTTTCTATATAAACAGTTGTTAAAGGCCAGACAACTCTAGTCAACTATAGGGTAAATCGCTAGAAAAACCAAACTGATTCTGCGGCACCAACTTGCGAATGGCGAAAGGCTAATATAAAGGACCTTTGTACCGAACGGCAAGTCACTCCTACAAACCTTCTCTTCGGGTAGAGCGTGTGTACTGTAAATCGACTTAGGGTGGGGTGGGCGCAACCGGCTTGGGGGGTGGAGCAGGCTGCATCTGGAGAACGGGCATATCGGGATTGCGCAGATCGATGTAACTAATTTGACTGCTTTTAACTTTTTTCGGTAACGATTGCATTCGCTTCAGGACCGCTAATTGTTGGGGAAAACGATAGCTATAGGGACCAAAATGGGCAACCCCAATCTCTGTTTTCAGAATGAGGTTTCCGGGGTGACGCCAGTCAATTTCAGTCACCTTGAGACCGCTGGCCAGCAGGGTTTGATAGAGGGAAGGCCATTGCGCCCGATGTGATTCCTGCATCCCTAAGATCTTCAAAGTCGGCAAGGCTAGGTTACTCTCTAGATCTGCGTAGCTCTCTAGGGGCATCCAGACGCCACTGGCATCAATTAAACCAGCGGGGAGGGGCTGCTGTTCGGGGGGCGCATTCGTCATGGCTGGACTGGCAACGGTCTGGGCGACGGGATGCCGCTCCCAAACCACGATCGTTAATCCTGGTGGGTCCAAGCGACGGGTAACGATCGCTTGGACGATCGGGCCGTGGGATTCGAGGGTTTGCACTAGGTCTTCTGGTTTCAGGCGCACCAGGGATTGGGGATACTTTAAATCAAGCAATGAGCGAATGGCTGCCTCCGACAGATAGCGATTGCCGCTAATCGTGACCTGCTCCGGCGATCGCAGTACCCAGATTGGCAGGGTTGTCAGCCACACAACGCCCCCCGCGATCGCGCCGATCGCCAGTACCCGCCACACAGATTGGAACCCGCGCACCCGCCGCTGGTGGCGCAACGCCCGCCGCCGTTGGATCAGTTCTGCCGGTGAAAGGGCATCCAGATCGGTGGCCGGGAGATCCGAGGGGGGTTGGTTCATGGCGGGTTGGTTCATGGCTGGATCTCCCGATCGGGCGGGGCCAACACCACCGTTGCAATGAGGGTCGCCAAATCGAGATCGGTTCCCAGGGCAGATTCCACCTGTAATTGCAGACGCGGAAAGGTCGGAGCCAAGGCTGCCACTTGGTGCGCGATCGCCGCCGTCATTTTGCCCTCAAACAGGGCATAGGGCAGAATCACCACGGGGCCTACCGTCGTCGCGGCAAGGGCATGGAGGCACGTTGCCAAATCGGGGTAGGCGGCGGTGGAGGTCACCGTCAGGTAGGCGGGTTGGGCCTGGATCGCCTGGGCGATCGCGGCTACCTGCTGTTGGGCACTAGCCAGACGACTCCCGTGGGCAAGCAAAATGCGCGGTATCCCTGTAACGGCTGCTAGTCGTGTTTGGAGCAGATTAACCAACCCGGAATACGCTCCCAAATAGGCTCGAAGCTCGATGATCACATCCTTACCCAGCATCCTTTGGGCTTGCCGGAGAGCGGCTGGAATATCCTCCATGACATGCACGCCGGGGAGCAAAAATAGTGGGAAAAGTTGCAGACGATTATAACCAGCCTGGGTTGCGGCTGCACCAAATTGGCAAATTTGTTCATAGAGGGGCAGTTCGGCTTGCTCAAGGCTGGCCAGACCGATGAGGGGATGTCCGCCGTCGCCGATCGCTTGTTGCACCCATTGGGTCAACTGGTGGGCTGCCGCTTGGGCACGCGGATCAGGGCTACCGTGGGTAATGAGCAGCGTTGCCGTGGCCTGATTGATCCCCATCCGCTGCGGGGGATCGGGATCGCGATCGCGGCGGGGGAGCGCGTCATCCACGTCGGAATTGCCCCAGCACCGCTTCGCTAAGCCAGCGGCTAGGCCCCTATCCAGGTCCTGATCCCAATCATCCTCAACTCTATTTTGGCACTGAGCATTAGCCAACGTTGCATTGCTCCCCGCAGCGACAACACCCAATATTACTGGCACGTTTGACGGGTCATCGGACTGGTTATCGAACGGGTCATCGGATTGGCAAGATTAACGCGATTGACGGATTGCGATCAGGCTAGACACCTACTCCCAGATTCTAGGAGAGCAGTGTCGTCACGTACAATCAAGCACAAGGCGTCAGAGATCGCCCGCCAACCCTGCCAGTCAGCCATGTCAGCCAATTACCGTTCGATCGCTGAGTATTACCACGAGCGCACTAAGTACGCCCCGGAAACGATCGCCGCCCAAAGCCAGGGATTAGACTGGGACACCCAACCCGTTCCCTATAAAGAGTATAAATGGGGGACGGACTATCCTCTGAAACCCTATTTAGTCGAGCGATTGCCTCAAGTCTCCCTCCCCCCACCGGGGAGTGAAGCGTTTCAAACCGCGTGGTGGGAACGGTTATCGCGCCTCTTGTTCTGTAGCTATGGCCTCACGGCTCGTATTCCCACCCTGACGGGGGAACCCATTTATCTACGGGCCGCGCCCTCCGCCGGGGGTCTCTATCCAGCCGAAATCTATCTCATCGCCCGTGGCACCGCCCCCCTGCCCCCTGGGTTATATAACTACCAGCCTCGCAGTCATTCCCTCCTCTGTTTTTGGGACAGTAGCCCCTGGTCGGACCTGCGATCGGCCTGTTTTGGGCACCCCGCTCTGGATGCGGTGGATCTAGCCCTCGTGATCACCAGTGTGTTTTATCGATCGGCGTGGCGGTACCAGGACCGGGCCTATCGGCGTATCTGTCTGGACACAGGACATCTCCTGGGCAATTTGGAATTGGCGGCTGCCTGTAACGATTGGCGGCCCCATTTGTTGACGGGGTTTGCCGACGATCGCCTCAACCAGATGCTTTACCTTGATCCGGATCAGGAAGGTGTCCTGGCGGTTATCCTGTTGGCCGATCGCCTGCGGATGGAGCAGAATCTGCCCATCACCCGCACCACCCAACCGTCGGCCCGCCAGGTCCCGGCTACGGATTGGCCGGATGGCAGCCTCCTCGCGGCGCTGCACACTGCTAGCCAAATTCCTGCCGATGCCACCGACATCCAACCCTGGACCCAGGAGGTCGTCCCCCCCACGGATAAGTACAATTTCCCCTTCTGTACCCGGCTGGCTTGTCAAACACAACCGATCGCCTGGGGGGAGGCGCTCCAGGGACTGGAACAAACCTTGCTCAAACGGCGATCGACCCGTGCCTATACCGGGGGCAGCCTTACCTACGCGCAACTCATTGCCCTGCTGGACTTTACCTACCAGCCCCAACACTATGTCGAGCAAGGCTTGGATGGTACGCCAGACTACTGTGATCTGCAATTGATTGAGAGCTTTGTCGTGGTGACGGCGGTAGAAGGACTGGAGTCCGGCTGCTACTACTACGCCCCCCAGGCCCAAGAGTTACGCCAAATTCGCTTTAAGAACTTTCGGCGGGAACTGCACTACCTTTGCCTCGGCCAGGAACTCGGACGGGATGCCGCCGCAGTGGTGTTTCATACAGCAGATCTGCCAGCGGCGGTAGACCGTTACGGCGATCGCGCCTATCGGTACCTGCACCTTGACGCTGGCCACTTGGGCCAACGCCTCAACCTCGCGGCCATTTACCTGGACTTGGGCGTCAGTGGCATTGGCGGCTTCTTTGACGATCAAGTGAATGAAGTCCTTGGCATTCCCGTCGAAGAGGCGGTCCTCTACATCACGACCCTTGGCCAACCTCGCTGAGGCTACTCCCCCTAAATTTGAAATTAAATTTCAAGTTTCCTTTCTGTTAAAGGGGCAGGTCTTAGGTTTTAATAGGGACTTACAATCAAGCGGGTTGTGACATCAACTAGGGGTAGCAGCCATGTCAGTTAGCGCTATTGCTTAACCCCAAAACGTCCTGTTTTCTCAATGGGGAAAGATGCCTAAAGCCAAGAAACTCACCCGATCGGGCGCGATCGTCCCCGTCAGTTCTTGTGAAGTTTCGGTCTGGATTGGATTCCAAAATTATTAAGGAATATTGCGCCAAGATTGGCCAAGGCAATTCAGATTTGTTTAAGATTTGAGGTGATTGCTAATGACTGAAAACGGTAACAGGGAACTACGGAATGTTGCGATTGTAGGTCCCTATTCCAGTGGAAAAACCACCTTGCTGGAAAGTTTACTTTCCGTAACCGGAGCCACTTCCCGCAAGGGCCGCATTCAAGACCAAAATACGGTTGGGGACCATACGCCAGAGGCCCGTGCCCGCCAAATGACAACGGAGGTGTCGGTGGCCAGTACCGACTATGGGGGCATTCACTTCACCTTCCTCGACTGTCCCGGTTCGATCGAGTTTGCCCAGCAAGCCTACGATGTCCTCGTGGGGGTGGACGCGGCCATTGTCGTGTGCGAGGCCAACAGTGAACGGGTCCTAACCCTCTCCCCCCTCTTCAAATTTCTGGATGATTGGGAGATTCCCCACCTCGTGTTCATTAATAAATTGGACCAAGTGTGCACGGATGAGTCCCGCTGTTATGTCAATTTCAACCAGGTGCTCACGGCGCTGAAAAGTGTGTCGAGTCGGCCCCTAGTGCCCTGCCAATATCCGATCGGCAAGGGAGCACAACTGGTAGGCTACATTGATCTGATCACGGAAGCGGCCTACCAGTACCATACTAGCGCGGCTGCCGATGCGGTCCCCCTTCCGCCGGAATTGAAGGAGCAAGAGCAGGCGGCGCGATCGGAACTGCTGGAGACTTTGGCGGAATTCGATGATCATCTCCTCGAAGAACTTTTGGAAGAAGTCGAACCGCCCACCGATGAGATCCTCAAGGATCTGAAACAGGATCTCGGTGCCGATCTGGTGGTGCCGGTGTTTATTGGCATTGCTACGGAGGACTTTGGAGTACGCCCACTTCTCCAGGCCCTAGTGGAGGAAACGCCCGATCCGGCTGAAACGGCCCAGCGGCGAGGGGTGCCTGCTTCCGAAACCACCGTCATTGCCCAGATTTTGAAAAATTCCTACACTCCCCAGGGTGGGAAAGTTTCCCTGGTCCGTGTCTGGTGCGGTACCCTCACCGATGGCATGACCCTCAACGGTCTGCGGACGGGAGGGTTGTATACCCTCATGGGTGCCCAAAGCACCAGCCTGAACGCCGCCCCAGCCGGTTCAATCATTGCCATTAGCCGCCTGGATGGGTTAACGACCGGGACAACCCTCAGCCCCGACAGTAACTTGACCCTAGACAAGGCGGAGCCATTGACTCCCGTTTATGCCCTCGCGATCGCGCCGGAAAACCGCAATGATGAGGTCAAGCTCAGCAGCGCCCTGAACAAGTTGGTGGAGGAAGATCCTTCCCTCCGCTGGGAACAACACGGTGATACCCATGAGGTTATTCTCTGGGGCCAGGGGGATATTCACCTGAAGGTAGCCCTGGATTGGTTGGCCCGGAAGTATAACCTCCCCATGACAGCCAATCCCCCCCAAATTCCCTATAAGGAAACGATCCGCAAGGCCATTAAGGATGTTCACGGTCGCTATAAGCGCCAGAGTGGTGGACATGGTCAATTCGGCGATGTTTATCTCGACATTGCCCCGCTGGAGCGGGGAGAGGGATTCATCTTCTCTGAGACGATCGTGGGCGGTGTTGTGCCGAAGCAATATATCCCTGGGGTGGAAACTGGGGTCCGCGAATACCTGAACCAGGGTCCTCTGGGCTTCCCGGTGGTCGATGTAGCTGTCACTTTAACCAACGGCTCCTACCACTCGGTTGATAGCTCGGAGCAAGCCTTTAAGCAAGCCGCGCGCCTGGCCATGCAGGAAGGCATGAGCCGTTGCGAACCGACCTTACTGGAGCCGATCCTGGTGGTGACGATCGCTGTCCCCAGTGATTTCACCGCTGGGGTGTTGCGGTTGGTCAGTGGTCACCGGGGCCAAATCCTTGGCTACGAGGCTAAGAAAGGCTGGAAAAATTGGGATGACATTTCTGCCTACCTCCCCCAAGCCGAGATCCAGAACCTGATTGTGGAACTGCGATCGCTAACCCTGGGGGTTGGTACCTTTAAATGGCAGTACGACCACCTGCAAATTGTGCCGGATAAGCTGGCAGAACAAATTCTCCAGCAGCAAGCATAATCTCCCTTCGCTTCGGATTCTCAGGTTCCTCTCCCGTTCTGGGAGAGGGATTTAGGGTGAGGGTCGCACAAATGAGATATACCCTTGGGTCTGCCTCATCCTGGTTGACCTGAGGGGTCTGTTGTCCCAATCCCGATCTAGGGATCTTCCTGGCATCACTGGTATTTACGGCTGAATAGCAATAGTATCGGACCAGGATAAGAACAGGATGACTAACGCTTTGGGGTACGGACCTTCCGGGTTGGCTGAAAGCGTTGCACGCCCGCTTTCAGCCCCAGCGCATGCCCGTAGATAGCAGACCAATCGCGATCATCCTTCAGGCCACTTAACAACACGGTAATGGTGCACTTTCCCTAACGTCGATCGCCGCAGGGATTTGTATCGGATGGGGGGTAGGGAAATCGGCTTCTGGGGAAGACAAACGTCTCCTGGGCGCAGCAAAACGAGCATTCTGATGTCGTTCAAGTTATCCCCAGGCGCATGAGTTCATCGATCGCTTTACCCGATCGCTTGTTTCCGACCCTCTATTATTCACATCGTAAGTCAGCCTAACAAATCAGTTCAACAAGCGGAGATCGCGGCTAAAAGCATAACCCTGAATCAGGTGGCTCTCCCCCTTTGAGCAGCACTGCTCCGTTTACAGTGACGACTAAAATCGTCAAAGCTCCTATCTCTGAACTTCTCAAAAAAATTCTAGGAATCCTTCACAAAGGTTGTTCCAATTGTGAACTCCCAGACTTGTTTACCCTAAGAAATGTTGCACGCTGCTCAACGGAGTCGATCAAAGTAAAAAAAAACGGAAGTTAAGCCCTAAATTCAAGGGAAGCTGAATAGAATTAGAGCATTCAGAGTCACCACTCCGGATAAATCGAGGTTGGTCAGAATCAGGTGTGAATTCAAGGCAAATCAGCAGGGCCACCTAATCTTACCCTGGAATCGCTGCTGAAGAGTTTCGGCTCAGGGACGGAGAATAGGAGCTTAGGCTCAGGTGTTGGCTGACCGCACACCTCCAGTCCCTTGATACTATGCGGAGCCACTACTTTAAGATAACCACCTTATATCACTTAACAGGCTATAAAAATGGGGGACTTACACAGCTATATTTTAGTCGTTGGCCAATCGTCGGAAGACTGCCAGTGGCTATATGGGTTGCCACTTGAGCGGCTGCAATGTGCCGTTATGGTTGTTTCTTCCCTTGAAGACGCGGTGCAACAGATCCATCGAGCCGTCCCCTGTCTGTTGATCCTGGCCAGTGGGCAATCGGTTTGGCACACGTCGATCGTGCAGCGTTTTCGCAGTTTGACCAATGATTGTGGCATGACGATCGTTGTGGTCAGTGAATCCCATGCGCCGCGCTGGTCACGCCAAGATCACAGTTTGGGAATTGATGGTTACCTCGTTAAACCGATTACCGGGGAAATTCTCAACTCCCTGATTCAGTCTGCCTGGGCACGGCAGGTCTGCTGTGCCCTGCAATGCCCCTGTGCAATCACTGCGGCGGAAGCGCATTCTCCTGTGGCCAAACGGCGATCGACGCCCCAGAGCACTCAACCCTACACCCTGCCCTCGGCCTAGCTCGCCTCGATCGCTTAAATCGATTAAATGCTAGAGACACGTTAGACTCAAAGCCTCACCCTTTCACTAGGGCCACCTGCTGATGGCCCCCGCTGATGCACTTTGCCCCCTTCTATGGGCCGCTGTACCGTATCCTCAGCCCTTGCTTTCCCCAATGTTTGTGGGCAGGCTCCCCGCACCATCCGGTCGTTGCCCTGACCTTTGATGATGGCCCCCATCCTGGCTATACCCCTGACCTGTTGGCGGTCCTCGATCGCTACCGGGTGCGGGCCAGCTTCTTCTGGTTGGGAGCCTGTGTGGCCCGGTCACCGCACGTGGCTCGCCAGGTATATGCCAATCAGCACGGAATCGGTCTGCACGGCTATAGCCATCGCCTGTTCCCTCGCTTGGGAATGATGGGCCTCCGTCATGAGCTTCAGGAAACCCAACGCCAGATTGCGATCGCCTGTGACCTGGACCTCCACTGGGTCCAACAACATATCCGAGATGTGCGCCCTCCCAATGGCGTGTTTACCCCCCAAACCCTGGTGTTCCTCCAGGCGTGGCAGTACCGGCCCGTGATGTGGAGTGTGGTGCCAGAGGATTGGACCGAACCGGATGTAGCAATTATTTGCGATCGCATCCTGAACCAAGTCCAGAATGGTTCCCTCATCGTTCTCCATGATGGTCACTATGGCGGACGGCAAGTGGCCCAAGTCGCCAACCAGATCATCCCGCTACTTCAGCAACGGGGGTTTACCTGCGTCACCGTTGAGCAGCTATGGCAACAGCGTCTCGCCAGCCCAATTGCACTTCGCTCCCATCCTGACGCACAATGATAGAGTAGGTGGTCACCCCTCCACAGACATAATGGGTGCTATTGATGGGTGTTACTAGATGTTATGGGATGTTATGGAAAAGTCACCAATCCGGGAATTGACTGACCGGTCGGTAAAGGTACCTGCACACTTGACCGGTAGGCTGAGTCAACTCACCGATCGCGCTTTTCTAGATGGGCCAAGATCCCTAATCCCTAATACAGAAGGTGCACCGATCGTCTGGCGCAAGGGGTGGGGGTGCCACTGGGGCAGGGGACTTCAGACCGCCCCAGCAGTCAGGATTGATGAAGAATCCATAAGGAATCCATAAGGAATCCATAAGGAATCCATAAAGGATTTATCAAAGGATTTATCTGGGTGCATGGAGCAACTATTGTGTCATAGTAGTCACCCCAAGGAGGCGTTTCAGTGTTGCCTCTGATTGTTCAGTCCGATCAAGTTTTTACCTTTCGCTTCTGGCTTAAGGACCACATCCATGAGGGATTGCACTATCGCGGTGAACTGTTTTGCTGCGTGCAGACCTTTGCGACTAGCCCACGGGCCAAGGTTTATCACCTGGCCTTCAAGCTAGAACGTCAGGGGAGTCCCACCCTGTTGTTACTCTCACCCACCCATTGCAGTCTTTGGATCAGCCTGCGTGGCTCGATGGTCGAAAAACTCCTGTTGCGTCATATCCCCCCGGAGTTGACCACCCTACAACCCGCCTTGCCACCTGCCTCACCACCCTCCAGTCGCGAAAGCATCGCAGTGAGGGCAACAGATCTGGCCGATAACGCTCCGTTGGATGGGGGCAATGGCCGATCGTCCTTCCCTCGCCCTCAGACAAGCCTGCCTACCCAAGGGGTAGAAGTGACCCCCTAGCCCAGTCTATGCCTGGGATTGTGGGGCAGGCCACAGCGTTTCCAGCCCCAGTCTGGGCAGGATCGGGAGGCTTAAAGGCAGTCCTTGGTGCAGCCACGTTCTAAGCTAGGTTCTGAAGCCATCCGATGCCATGCCAATTGCCATGCCAATTACTCCCCACCGAATAGATGGTTGCCTAACTCAGCGATCGCCACCCCCCTCATCCCCCAACTGGGCCGTAGGCAGTGACCGATCGCACGAGTCCTGGTTGTTGAACCCAGTTGCTTCACTTAAACTTTATCAAGGAAGCCATCATTAATCCGTTATGAATCAGCCAGATCGGCATGCGTCTTCTGTGAGACAGGCTACAATCGGAGAGACCTTGTGTTTTAAGGACAATCATCTGACGGATAACCATCAGGGTTCATTTAACCAGAGACAAGCTCTGGGAAAGCTGTACCCCTACGCTTGCAACCTGCAGGCGATTTAGGTCAATCGATTCATGCCTGCATATCGCTGGCAACTCAACCTTGTCATTAACCCAATTGTTGGGTCAGATTGTCAGGGTTGGGAAACGGTTCATTTATATTATTAGGTTCTTGCAATAGAGGAGCATGAGGAACGCGGCATGACCCAGGCTAAAACCCTACTTGAGGTAATGACTCCATCAGTAGAGGATGATACCCTCCAGGAAGACCATCTATACGCTACCGATGGGGTAGTTGATCTCTTAACCGATGAGGATGAGGACACCGATCAGGAACTAGCCAACACCTTGCCCAACGCGAACGGTGATAAGGGCGCGAAAGGCCGTGCCAGCCGCCGTAAAGCGCAGGTCAAGAAAAAGCACTACACGGAAGACTCAATCCGCCTCTATTTGCAGGAGATTGGTCGGATTCGCCTGCTGCGGGCGGATGAAGAAATTGAATTGGCGCGGGAAATCTCACGTCTGCTGTATTACTACCAGGTCCAGGAAGATCTCCATGAGCGCCTGGAGGAACCGCCTACCCATGTGGAGTGGGCACAGGAGGTGTGGAAGCGCGATCGCGTCCGGGAAATCCTGCGGGAGGCGTCTGGCAAGGAGCCGTCGGATAAGCAGGTCGAGGAAAAACGGCGGGCACTGGATGCCCAACTGGCCCAGGAATGGGAAGAGCGCGGCAACGGTTGGTTACCGGAGTTTCGCCGCAATTTGTACCTCGGACAGCGGGCCAAGGACAAGATGGTGCAGTCTAACCTGCGGTTGGTGGTGTCGATCGCGAAGAAATACATGAACCGGGGTCTCTCCTTCCAGGATTTGATCCAGGAGGGTAGTTTGGGCCTGATCCGCGCCGCTGAGAAATTTGACCACGAGAAAGGGTATAAATTCTCGACCTACGCGACCTGGTGGATTCGGCAGGCCATTACGCGGGCGATCGCCGATCAGTCCCGGACGATCCGCCTGCCGGTACACCTCTACGAAACGATCTCGCGCATCAAGAAGACGACGAAACTGCTGTCCCAGGAGATGGGTCGCAAGCCCACGGAAGAGGAGATTGCCACCCGTATGGAGATGACGATCGAGAAATTGCGGTTTATCGCCAAGTCCGCCCAGTTGCCGATTTCCCTGGAAACCCCGATCGGGAAGGAAGAGGATTCGCGCCTGGGCGATTTTATTGAATCGGATGGGGAAACCCCGGAGGATCAAGTCTCCAAGAGTCTTCTGCGTGAGGATTTGGAAGGGGTCCTCGGCACCCTCAGCCCCCGCGAGCGGGATGTCCTGCGCCTGCGCTATGGCCTCGACGATGGTCGCATGAAGACGCTGGAGGAAATTGGCCAGATCTTTAATGTCACCCGCGAACGTATTCGCCAGATCGAAGCCAAGGCCCTGCGGAAACTGCGCCACCCCAACCGCAACAGTGTGTTGAAGGAATATATTCGTTAGGGCGATTTTCGCATCGTGATGGACGGGTTCCCAGAGAGGGGGGGGCTAACCAGGACTTGAGCGCGACCCGTCCCGATTTCAATCGACTGTGGCCGGTTCACAGGGGGGTAGATTCCCAGCCCGGTTACGGCTGGCTCTGCCCTTACCCACTGATTGGCCTATCGGGCCTTCAGACCTAAGAAAAAGCACTCCAGGATTTGGAGTGCCTTGTGGGTATCCAAGGGAAATCTTGTGGGCAGCAAGGCTGCTGAAATCTGGCTAGATATCAATTCTTGTTAAAGCTAGATATCGATTCTTGTTAAAGAGTGTAACAGGAGTTGGCGGAAATACCTGGCCACCGTCCAATTTTTGTATCGAAAGCTTGATATTAGGGCCAGCTTCTGTCTTGGGAGCGATGGTTAAGTTATCAACACGCACCGCACAGGCTGGGAATTTTCAGTGACAATAGAGGGAAGCCTTGTCGCCATCGGTTGCTCAGTCTGGACCCCCAATGGATATCCCCCGTCTGCATCCGGACACCATTGATCAAGTCAAACAGCGGGCCGACATTGTGGATGTCGTCTCGGAGCATGTGGTGCTTAGGAAGCGGGGCAAGGATTTTGTTGGCCTATGTCCTTTCCATGACGACAAATCCCCCAGTTTTACGGTTAGCCCAGGGAAACAGTTTTACTACTGCTTTAGCTGTGGGGCGGGGGGCAATGCGATCAAGTTCCTGATGGAACTGGGGAAGCGATCGTTTAGCGATGTGGTCCTCGATCTGGCGCGGCGCTATCAGGTACCGATCACGACCCTGGAGCCGGAGGAACGGCAGGCATTACAGCGACAATTAACGGTTCGTGAGCAACTTTACGAGATTCTGGCCCTCACTGCCCGGTTTTATGAGCACGCACTCCATCAACCCCAGGGCCAACAAGCCTTGGCCTATCTGTATGAACAGCGACGCTTTCGGCCCGACACGATCCAGCAGTTTCAATTGGGGTATGCTCCAGCGGGTTGGGATACGCTCTACGGTTATCTGGTCACCCAAAAACACTATCCGGTTGATCTGGTTGAGCAGGCCGGATTGATCGTGCCCCGTAAAGGTGGGGGAGGGTATTACGATCGCTTCCGCGATCGCTTGATGATTCCGATTCACGATCTCCAGTCGCGGGTCATCGGTTTTGGTGGGCGGGCCTTGGGGGATGAACAACCCAAGTATTTGAACTCCCCGGATACAGACTTGTTTGACAAGGGGCGGACGCTGTTTGCCCTGGATAAGGCACGGGCTGCAATTGCTAAGACCGATCAGGCCGTGGTGGTGGAAGGCTATTTTGACGTGATTGCGCTCCATGCGGCGGGGATTAGCCAGGTGGTAGCTTCCCTGGGCACAGCCCTGAGCACGGCCCAGATTCACCAACTGTTGCGTTACACCGAGTCGAAGCAGATTGTCCTGAATTTCGATGCTGATCGGGCTGGGACCCAGGCGGCCCAACGGGCGATCGGCGAAGTCGAGGATCTGGCCTACCAGGGCCAAGTTCAACTGCGGGTGCTGACGATCCCCGATGGTAAGGACCCGGATGAATTTCTCAAGCGCCAGACGGCGGACGACTACCGGGAATTATTACGGCAGGCCCCCCTCTGGCTCGACTGGCAGATCCAGCAGATCCTCACGGGTAAGGATCTCGCACAGGCGGACCAATTCCAGAGCAGTGTGCAGGCGATCGTACAATTACTGGGCAAACTGCCCAATGCGACGCTGCGGACCCACTACATTCACCACTGTGCCGAGTTACTCAGCCAGGGGGATGCACGTCTCACCCTGCGCTACGAGAGCGATCTGCGCATCCAGGTTCGGGGCCAGCGCTGGCATGGCCGGTCCCACAAGTGGGAACGATCGGCGGATTTCAGTCTGCGGGAGGCGGCGGAGGCTCAGTTATTACTAATCTACCTCCACTGTCCCCACTACCGGCCAATGGTTCGTAGCACGATGGCGGAGCGTGAATTGGAATTTAGCCTCTCCCACCACCGGCTGCTCTGGCGCGAAATTCTGGCGATCGAAGAAACGGCGATCGCCCTTGATCCTGAGGCTGCCCCCACCGATGCCTACCCCTACCTGGCCACGGTCGATCTGGGGACAGCCCTGCGCGATCGAGGCAGCCAAGAACCGGCCCTTCTCAAGGCCATCCAACCCTTCCTGCAATTGGATGAGAAGGCAACTCTGGATCTCCACCGTCCAGCCTTAGTTATCCGGGCGGCGTCCGCCAGTTTAGAGCGGATTATGTGCGAAAAACGGTGTCGTCATTTGTTAAAAATGTGGGAAGAGGTCAGCCGGGGGGTAACCAGTGAACTCGAACAACGGGCGGTGCAAGCCCATATTGACTCTCTAGAAGCCGTCCTTACGACTGCGCCTGACGCCAGTGCTCAAGCGCTACACCACCTGAAACAGGTCACGAATCGAGAACTGCACCACATCCAATCGGTGCTCGATCAGGAATTGGCCATGGTCTGCGAGCGGAGCGAACTGCCACTGGATAGTGCAGTAACCTTACTGGGGGTAAGTCACAATACCACTGAGGGGGCGCTTCCTCACCAGGATGCCTCTTCAGATGCCTTTCGTCGCCAAGCGTTCTATCAGGAGGAATACTATAAGGAAAAACGCTATCTGCAACAGCTTGACCAGCAACGCTGTGTGACTCCCCGCGATTTGATCCGTAACGGGTAGGTGCGAATGCCTAAACCAGACACTCCCTTGTTCGAAGTAATTTATACCCCGGAAAGTCGTCTACAACATCCCATTGTTCTATTACGGGCAATGAGACGAGATTTATTAGCATCGCGAGAGCTGGCCTGGCGGCTCATGGTGCGGGATATCAGCGCCCAATATCGCCAATCCCTCTTGGGCTTTGCGTGGGCTTTTATTCCGCCGATGGTGACGGCGATCGGTCTTACGTTAGCGAATAATGCTAAGGTTCTCAACGTGGGGGTTACCGATCTGCCCTATCCTGCCTTTGTCATGTTTAGTATGTCCCTATGGCAAACGTTCTCTGAAGCGGTCAATGGCCCAATTCATGCCGTCACGGATGCGAAGCAAATGCTCGCAAAAATCAACTTTCCCCATGAAGCCATTATCCTCTCCCAATTAGGGCAAATCTTTGTGAATTTTGGGGTCAAGTTAATTTTGATTATTGGTCTGTTTATTTGGTTCAAAATGCCAGTTACCTGGAGTGTCGTTTTGGCCCCGGTTGCGTTGCTCCATCTGATTGCCCTTGGGACCTGTTTTGGCCTATTCCTAGCTCCTCTGGGTGCGCTCTATCAGGATATCTCGAAGAGTTTAACGATCTTATTGGGTGTCTGGTTATTTTTCACCCCTGTTTTCTTTCCCGTTCCTGAAGGCAGTACCTTTGCGACAATCGTTCAGTTAAATCCTGTGACACCGCTCCTCGTGACCACGCGTGAATTGGCAACGACGGGTCTTATCTCTAACCCCGCAGGATTTTGGATCGCCAGCGGCTTAGCCTTGGGCGGATTATTATTAGGCTGGTTATTCTATCGCCTAGCGATGCCGTTTGTCATTGAGCGGATGAGTGCCTGATGGATGCAATGGAGCAAGGCTGGGATGCAACGACGCCAGCCTGGGGAACAACTGCGCGGGGAAGCGAGCGTGAAGTCATCCTTTCCGTGCGAGGGGTCTCAAAAAAGTTTTGTCGTAGCCTCAAGCGATCGCTGTTTTATGGGATACAGGACATTACCGCTGAACTGACGGGCCTGCGCTCCAATAGTAATCAGCTACGTTATGGAGAATTTTGGGCCTTAAACGATGTCAGTTTTGATTTGCATCGGGGTGAATCTCTCGGGTTGGTGGGGGTTAATGGGAGTGGGAAGACAACCCTATTACGCATTATTAGTGGTCTCTTACGCCCCGATACAGGGCGTGTGACGGTACGCGGACGCGTGGCTCCCCTCATTGCCTTGGGGGCTGGGTTTAACCCCATCCTCAGTGGCCGTGAAAATATCTATGTCAATATGGCTATTCTGGGCTTAAGTCGTCAAGAGATTAGCGATCGCTTTGAGGCCGTGGTTGACTTTGCCGAACTGGGCGATGAGATCGATGCACCTATACAAAGTTATAGCTCTGGGATGGCGGCTCGTTTAGGCTTTTCCTGTGCGGTTCATACAGAACCCGATATTTTGCTTATTGATGAAGTTTTAGCTGTAGGGGACCTGCGTTTTCGGGCCAAATGCGAACGCCGTCTGACGGAACTGTTGCGTAACGGCACCTCATTTGTTTTAGTGAGCCATACCTTTCAGGCCATCTTAAATGTCTGTACGACTGGGGTTTACTTGTCTAAGGGAAAGATGGTCATGCTAGGAAGTGCCAAGGAGGTCATGGAGCGGTATGAGGCAGATTTGGTCCTGCTCGATCGCGAGGAAGGAATCAATCCCATTAGCGCTGTCAGTACCGACGGTGCCCTCTCATCGACTGGATGTCAACTCCTTGACATTTGCTTCCGCGATCAAGGGGAAACGATTGTGGAATTTCCTATTACGGGCCAACCGCTGTATATTTGTGCCCGTTGTCACGCCCAGCAGGCGATCGCGAATTTAAGTTTATTTGTGGCGATCTATCGCATCCTGGGGGAAGGAGGATTAGTGTTACACATGAGCAGTGTTTATGATGGTGATACCTTTGCAATTGGAGCCGGAGAATACGAGATTCGGGCCTATTTACCCTACCTCAGCCTGATGCCCGGTCCCTATCAACTGAATGTTTATCTGAAGGATGGATCTAGTTATATGTTGGACGCCTGTGAATCATTTCGATTTAAGGTGAATCCGGGTGGTCGATTGAATCGTGGTATTGCCTATCAACCGCGCACGTGGGAGGTAAAGTCCCTATGAGTAGCCCCGTCGTATCAGTAGCTATGTCGGTTTATAATGCGGAACCCTATCTTGCTGCGGCGATCGAGAGCATTCTCAATCAAACCTTTAGAGATTTTGAGTTCATTATTATTGACGATGGTTCTACCGATAGTTCCTTAAAAACCCTACAGAAATATGCTGCTCAGGATCAACGCATTCGCCTCACCAGTCGGGAAAATCGCGGTATCCCCCAAACCCGTAACGAAATTCTGGCGCAATCGCAAGGCGAATTCATTGCGGTCATGGATGCGGATGATATTGCTTTGCCCGATCGCTTTGCACAGCAAGTTGAGTTTCTAACCCAACATCCCGATGTGGTTTGTGTGGGGGGAGGGTTTGACATGATTGATGAAAAAGGACGGTATTTAACCTCTCTGACGGTGCCTACTGATGATGCAACGATCCAGAAGTTGGCTCTGGCCGGACATTGTAGTATTTGCCATCCCACGGCCATGATGCGGCGGACTGCCCTACAACAAGTCTCAGGCTATGATGAAGCTTTTCGGCAAACCTTAGACTTGGATCTCTGGCTCCGCCTGGGTGAAATCGGTCAACTGGCCAACTTACCGCAGCCGCTCTTGCGTTATCGTCTCCATGCCCAGTCCGTCAGTGGTCAGCGCCGTGAGCAACAACGCCAAAGTAGTCGCATCGCTTGTGAACGGGCTTGGCAACGACGGGGGATTGAGGGACACTTTGAGGCGAGTGATCCCTGGCGACCGGGACCCGATCGCGCTTCCCAGCATCACTTCATGTTGCAGTATGGCTGGTGGGCCTTTAATAGTGGGCAACGCCAAACGGCAATTATCTATGGCCTCAAAGCGATTCAGCAATTACCCTGGGCAATTCCAGGCTGGAAACTGCTCCTATCGGCTTTACTCAAGCCCCTGCCAACGACCTAGCTCCGGCCATTGCTGCTCCTGGAACAACGATCAAAGATCTAGAGTGGGCTTGATTTTCCTCCGATTTGCTGCTGTCTTCATCCCTGAACCCTATGTCACTGGTGAGTATTGTTGTCCCCATGCGTAACGCGGAGGCATTTATCACCCCCGCATTGAGTTCCCTATTACAAGCCCAAAGTGTTTCCCTCGAAGTTTTGGTGGTTAATGATGGCTCAACTGATCGCTCCTTGGAAAAAGTCCATGCCCTACAGGATACCCGTATTCATACCCTTGAGAGCCAAGCCCGCAATGCCGCCGCGACCTTTAATATTGGCCTTGCTGCGGCGCAAGGTGAAATCATTATGCGCTGCGATGCTGATGATTGCTATCCTCCCCAACGCATTCAACAACAAGTGAGTTGGTTATTGGCACACCCAGAATTTGGCGCGGTTTGTGGTCGCTTTGCTACCATCGATCCATCTGGTGCGATCGTGAGTACGCTAGAAACTGGTAATGAAGCCGAAGAAATCACCCAGGAACTCTGCCAGGGAAAAGTCCGTACCCATTTGGGAACCTTTGCCATTCGTACCGCTATCCTGAGGCAGTTAGGTGGCTCGCGTCCCTACTTTGTTACCTGTGATGATATTGATCTCCAACTCCGTTTGGGTGAAGTTTGTCGGGTTTGGTACCAGCCCGAAATTCGCTATTACTATCGGCTGCACGATACCTCCTTAACCCATACCCACACCCGCAAGGCCTGTGAACAATGCGAAGCGATCGCCCGCCAACTGCAACAACAACGATTAGCCAGAGGCCAGGATGATCTCCAACGCGGCAAGCCCCTCCCTCCCCCCGATTTCATCCCGATCGCAGGCCAGCAAAGCGCGATCGCCCACATCCAGGACCAACTCATCGGACAGGCATGGCGAGAACACCAGACAGGACAAAAAAAGGCAGCCCTGAAAACAGGTTGGCGCTGTTTATCCCTGAATCCCTGGCGGTGGGACTATTGGCGTAGTCTGTTGGCCCTATTACTGAAGCCCGCCGGTCGGTTTTGAACGGTTCAATCCAGCGATCGCACCTACTGCGTCGATCGTAGGAAAAGGGCCTGAAGTCCGGAATGGCGATCGGCGGCTGACTCCGGCGCATAGTTCAGCAAACTTTCGTAGTAAAAGAAAGCAACCCCCAAATTGCGCTCCTGCACCGCCCGGACTTGCGCCTGAATTTGGGATAGGGGAATAGGGTTGTTACGCATTCCGGTTAGAATGCCAATCCCAGTGGGAATTTTTTGGCGGGCTTCCTGAACCTCTGGACGACTGATCTGCTCCACAAAACTGGCGAGATCAGGACGGTAAACCTGCATCACCAGTTCATCAACCGCTCCCTGCCGAATCCAGGCCAGCCAATCTTGCAGGTGAAGTTTATAGGCAAAATCGTAATAGTTGGGGGAAACCGAGAAAATCACGTTGGGCTTATTCGCCTTCACCGCCGCATGTAACTTCACCATAAAAGCCGTGATCTTATCCGCTCGCCATTTCACCCAGGTGGGATCAGTCGGCTGCGGGGCGGCATTGCCCGTTTCCCGTTGATAGAGCGAAAGGGTATAGGAATCGTATCCAAACTCATGGGGTAGGCCAGTGTGGTCGTCAAATTGGATGCCGTCCACGTCGTACTGGGTGACAATTTCCAACACGAGATCGGTGATGAATTGCTGTACCTCAGGCCGGAAGGGGTTCAGCCACATGACTTCCCCAGCCGCACTCATCGAGGTATACCCCCCATCAACCTTTTGCGTTAACCATTGGGCGTATTTTGTGGCTAGCTCAGAACTGGGAGGTGTCATAAAGCCAAATTCAAACCAGGGGATGACCAGCATCCCGTGCTGATGTCCCTGCTCCACGAGATCCGCCAGGGTATCCTGGCCATCGACGCCACGATAGGTGAAGGACTGAATCCCCCGATCCTGAACGACCTGACTGGGATACATTGCATAGCCTGCATTCCACACAACCGGGTAAATGGTGTTGAGATTTAATTGCTTAAGTTGCTGGATCGCAGCTTGTAGCCTGAGGCGATCGCGCACCACGGGGGCATCATTGGTTGTGATCCACACGCCCCGAATCTCCGGGCGCGGCAGTTGGGTAATGGCTGGCGTTGGGGTGGTAACCAGGAAGGTGGTGCAGAAGGACAGGACAAAGAGCAACGACAACAGGCGACGGCGGCAAGCACGTCCGAGCATCCGTCGCCAACGGGCCAGGGACCACCTGCCAGGAAGCGTGAGGGGAACATCCATAGGAGCTAGGGTGTTGAGTGAGCGCTAGGGACTTATCCTATGACCTTCCGTCAGAATTGACTACCCATCCAGTGAGAAAATTTGATCAGCCGATCGCCCGCCGATCGGCCTGTTTCAGCCAAGAAGCGTCTAGAAATCGTTGGGTTAAAGCCAGTCTGCAGTAATCTGCAATAACCTGCAATAATCTGCAATCAATGAAATTGGGATCGGCACAGGCCATGATGGAACACAACTGGGAAAACTTCCTCAAAAATCTCGGCGAGTGGCAGGGATCATTTACTCAGGTTTCACCAACGGGTGAACTGGGGGAATCCACCCCCTCGCTGCTGACCCTACGCGGAGAGAACAATAACCAGATAGTTCACTTCCGGCTACAGCGGTTTGGACCAGAGGGGTATGGCGGCTCACCCATTTCTGACCATGCCCAGACGTACCAGACGCTGGGTAAACAGGCCGTGTTCTTCGAGACCGGGGCCTTCTCGAAGGGGTCCCTCCAGTTTGCCCCCTATGCAGAATTTGGGGCCGAGTACGGGTTTGTGACCGACGATCGCCGCCTGCGCTTTGTCCAACTTTTCGATCGCCAAGGGCAACTCAGCAGCCAGGTCTTAATCCGGGAATTTCGCCAGGGAACGGCTGCGATCGAACGTCCTCCCCTCACGGTGGATCAACTCTTGGGGGAATGGCAGGGTGTCGCCACAACGGCCTACGCCGACTGGCAACCCACGGAGACCACCGCCACCCACCTAGTGATTAAACCGATCGCAGCTGACCAATTACATCAGCAGTTGACCTTTGGCAATCACACCCTCACGACCACCGCCCGCATTGAGGGGCACCGACTGGTATTTGACTCTGGTCGGCACATGCTGCTCCTGCCCGACGGGACCTCCAGCCATTTTCCACCCCAGATCCAACTGCGGCAGGCATTTTTTGTCGAAGTCGGCTGGCTGGTCTCACCCACAGAACGCCAGCGGTTGATTCGGAGCTATAACGACAAAGGGGAATGGATCAGTGCCACCCATATCATTGAACAGCGGGTTGCAGCGGCTTAGGCAGGTGCGCTCAGGCGTCAGGGTTTGCATCTGGCCTTTTCAGGCGCTTGCCGCGTTGGGCCAGTTGGCTAAAGTAGTCCCCCCCGGCTGCCGTATCAGGAGTAGTTGGCTGATCGGGAGCCCCAGAGGCGGTATCTGAGGCAGGCACAGGTGGCTCATGGCGGGGTGTAGACGCCGTGTCAGTGGTTGAGGTCTCTGGAGTATTCGCCGGCGGCGTTACCGCTGGGACCGGCGGAACAACCGCGTGGTTAGGAGCGCCGTTATCTCGACGCTGGCGAAATTTCTCCTTGTGTTGTTGGAGCTTTTGGAACGTCTCCGATTGGAGAATCGTTTCTACCTCCTTGGCTTTTTTCTCCTGATCGATCTCGATGTCAATCTTGAGCAGCTTCTTCACCTGCTTGCTCACCGCCTTCCCATAGCGATCAACTAAAACCATACTCCCCGCTGTTCCCAGAAACGAGAGCGCCGGCGGAATCAGCGGTATCCAGCCCCCCAGGATCAACAGGCCCAGGCAAGTCCCTGCCAGCATCCCCATTGCCAGAATGGACAGCAGCGTATAGCCCAGGGGATGGCGCACTCGCCAGCCCACTAATCCCCCCAGGATGGCCCAGCCGCCGAGCCACACCCCTTCGCCCCACATAGGCCACACCCAGATCAGGGGTCGCCTGTCCAGCACTGCACTCAACAGGCTACTCACCAATTGGGCATGGATAACCACCCCTGGCATTTTTTGACTCTCGTGCAAACCGGCACTGAAAGGCGTATAAAAATCATCCTTGGCACTGCTGGCGGTATAGCCAATCAGAACCACCCGATCGCGCACCCACTCCGGCGGCAATTGGCCGTGGAGCACCTCAGATAGGGTAATCTGGCGCGTGGCTTGTTTCGCTGATCGATAATTAATCAACACCTGATAGCCGCTGGCTTCCAGGTTACGGTATCCCCCTGTATTGGGTTTGAGGCGGTTAATGACCGTGTTGCCAAACTGAAGCTGCTCCGTTGGCGTGACGCTGAGTTCAATGCCCCGATCGCCCAGATAATGCCGGATTAACTGCATTGCCAGGGAAACCAGTTGTGCCTCCGGATCATTACAGGCATGATCGAGGCGGGTCGTCTGCAAACGCATTTGCGGCCTCGGCGGGATAGCAATCAACAGGCCCCGTCGTAAAATGCCACCGGGGTCTACGGGGATATCCGCAAAGCTAATCTGTTCCGGTGGCAACTGGGGGTGGGGGGGTACCCCAGGATTGGTCGCATCACTGAGTTTGCAGACGGCGTAAATGTTGTCATGCCGTTGAAACTGCTGGCCTAGCTCCGCGTTCCCCGTCCCCTGGGGCAGATCGCGGTAGATGTCTAACCCGATCGCACTCGGCTTGTAGCTGGCTAGGATTGACAGGAGTTTCGCGATCGTGCCGTCATGCAGGGGAAATTGCCGCAGCCCCTGGAGATCAGCCTCCTCAACACCTACCACCAACAGGCGATCGTCGGGGCCTTCATCCGGTCGCAGTCGCACCAAGGTATCGTAGCCCCACAATTCAAAAAACTGTAACCAGCCTACCTGGCGTAAACCCACCACCAGCGCCGTCACCACCAACGCCGTCAAGAACAAGCTTTGCAGATGTTGGCCCCAACCGTCGGTGCCCCCGGATAACCAGGGCCAACGGTGGCGAAGTTTAGCAAGCAAAGAAGAACGCATGGGTCTACCCCGTTGGTGGATAAGCGCTTCGTCCAGGAGAAGGATGTGCTGCCCGGACGGGGTCCTTACACTGAAGTGTCAAGACGATCGAGAGAACAGACGATGATATAGACGACGATGGTAACGATGGTATAGATGCAGAATAGGGGACTAAAATCTATTCGGGCTATCTTTGACTCTCTTTCAGCGACTAGCTTTTATCCTCTTAGGAATGGCTGACCAGGGGGCTTGACTGACGGTAATCTCGGTTCAGGGAACCTGCATGACCGATCCTGAGTCCTTGTCCCACTAGAACATGAGAATCGGGGCATCGCCATGCCCCTGATCGCGAGAGATTCCAACGAATCCGGAAAGTACTTCCCTATCATGGATCGTTTCTTGAAGGTTTTTTGAAGGCAGCAGGGGTAATCAGCGGGCACTTTCATGCCCACCAGGAGGCTGGCTCAGGCTTTCGTTACATACTGCCCTATTTTGATCGGATTTTGATCGGATGTGTCAACTTGTCTTATGGGTCAACCCCTATGAAACGGTTCGTATTCTCTAACCCAACGCGGGTAGCCGCTTTTGTCATCCTGGATCTTGCTCTCTGGCTGGGCAGTCTGGCGGCGGTTCAGGCCCAATCCCACCCAGCGCCAACGCGCCAACCCCCCCTAACTCCGGTGACCAGTAACCGCAGCACAACTAGCAACACAAATAAAAGTCGGTTTCCGATCGCCAACCTCCAGGCACCCGGTAATCGCGAAGGAGGCGCAACCCGGGGCAGTTGTCCCACGGAGGGAACCCAACGGCTAACGGCCCTCATGCCAGAGGGGAGTAGTGGCCGGACGATCTCAGCCTACCCAACCCTTTACTTTTATATCCCTACCCATGCGGAGCACAAGGCGGAACTCATCCTCCGGGACATGGCCAGTGGACAATCTCTCTATCGCCATACGGTGACGGTGGCGCAAACGCCGGGGGTTGTAGCCGTTCCCTTGCCCACTGCGCAAGCTCCCCTGGAGACAGATCGTCTGTACCAGTGGCAGTTTCGCCTGATCTGTGATCCCAACGATCGCGAACGGGATTTAACGGTCACGGGCGTTGTCCAGCGGGTAGAACCGAGTTCCATCCTCTCCCAGCAACTTGCAACTGCTCCACCGACCCGTAAGCCTCTGCTATTTGACCAGGCGGGGATTTGGTATGAGGCGTTGCAAAGTATCGTCGAGCTGCGCCATAGCGATCCAAGCCTTGCGACTAGCCAGTGGGTCGCCTTGCTTCAGGAAGTAGGACTCGATCCGATTGCCCAGAAACCGATCGTCTCCTGTTGTAGTCCTCCCTAGCCACGGCTGCTTGAGGCGGTGCTGACAAACCCAGTCGCTAGTGCCTTGATCGTTCAGAGCGTGGGGCAGACGGTGGGGGGGGACTTCAGTTTAATGAGTGCGGTTTAATGAGCACGGTCTACCGACTCTTAGGCTTGATTCAGCGCTGCCAAATTTTGGCGTTTGGGTGGGATGCTGGCAGGGTGCATTCGTTATCTGCTTGTGTTTCAGAGGTGAGAGCGGTCATGCAATGTTCCAAAACTGGATGGGTCCATTATCGTCGTGGGTTTGGGGTATTCCTCAGTATCGGGCTACTGTGGGGAATGGGGCTACCGGGACTGGCCCAATCGCGTTTACCCAGTGTCTCCCCCGGCCAATCGTCTGCGCCTGAGCGCCCCAGCAATACGCCCAACCGTCTACGTCTGCAATTACCAAATCTGAAGGCACCGGGCAACCTGGAAGGGGCAGCCGTGCGGGGAGGCTGCCTTGTGCCCAAGGGCGAAGCGTTCCATGCCTTGGTGCCGCCCTCCCAGATTGGGTTAACCACAGCGGCCCATCCGACCCTTATGGTGGCTGTCCCCAATGCCCTGGAAACCACCGTAGACGGTAATCAACCTAGCCACTTCATCTGGTTAGAAGTGTTGCTCAAAGATGAAAAACAGCAAGTCCTGTCACGATCGACCTTTCCGTTACCCCCCCAACCGGGGATCGTGAGTTTACCCCTCCCCGACTCAACTCCTGCCTTGGTGGCGGGCACGCCCTATCAATGGATCATCACGGCTGGGTGTAATCCATCTGACATCACCCAACGCTTGCCCCCGATCGGCATGGGTTGGATTCAACGGGTGGCACCGCCCCCAACAGTCCCCCATACGCCCATTACCCCAGCCGATGCACCCCAACACTATGCAGCGGCAGGCATCTGGTACGATGCCGTCAGTAGCTTAGCGGCCCGCTATCGCCAACAGCCCAACTTAGCGGCGGATTGGCGATCGCTCTTAGATGCAGTTGATCTGGCCGCGATCGCAGCGCAACCCATCCTCGACTGCTGCACTGCCGCTGAGCCAACCCGCCAAATGCCGTCAACGGATGGCGCGAGCCAACGAGTTGTTCCATCCCCTGCCAAACTACCCGGAAGACGTATAATCTCTGACCCGCGATCATCCCGCCAGTAGCGCTTGGCAGAGTTGCCGAAAATGATCCCCCCGTTGCTCAAAGTTTTGGTATTGGTCAAAGCTAGCGCAGGCGGGGGAAAGTAAAACTTTGTTGACCTTGAGTGCCTGGGCTAATTCAGCCGCACGGGGCACCGCCTGGGTCAGGGTTTCAACAATTTCATACTCACGATAGCCCACCTGATCCAGCCGTTGGGCAAAGGGCACGGCAGCTTCGCCAATGAGGAGCACCTGTGCCGCCCGCGATCGAATCGCGGCTAGCCAACCCGTATCATCCCCCTCCTTGGGTTCTCCCCCCGCGATCAAAATCACCGGTGCCGGGACTGCCGTTAGCCCTACGAGGGCGGCATCGTAGTTAGTCGCCTTACTGTCGTTAATAAAGTCAATCCCTTGCCAAGTGCAGATCCACTCCAGGCGATGGGGAACCCCTGGGAATTGGGCCACTGCGTCCGCGATCGCCGCCTTATCCAGCCCTGCCAACACCGCCACCGCCACCGCCATGAGTAAATTCTGCTGGTTGTGGGCACCGGGCATCCGCAGGGAATTGACGGGCACGATCGGGGTTCCCTGGGCCAACACCCAACCTTGATCAATATAGACCTGGGGTCCCAGGCCACTGCTGGGATTCGGACCCTGGGTACTGGTCCACCAGGCATTGGGCCACTGGCTGGCCTGCTGGGCGAGATAGGGATCATCCCCATTCAAGATCTGATGGTCGACACGCTGGAGTAACTGGGCCTTAATCCGGTAGTAATTGGCCAGCGTGCCATGCCGACTCAGGTGATCAGGGGTGAAGGTCGTCCACACCCCAATGTGGGGGGCCAGGGAGGACGCCGCCTCAATCTGGTAGCTGCTGACTTCCGCAATGATCCAATCTAACGAAGCATTCGCCGCCAAGTTGTCAGGCGCAACCTTCCCTGGACTCAGGGCCAGTTCACACGCAGCGAGGCCAATGTTGCCACATGCAGGTGCATTCAGACCCGCCGCCTGGAAAATTGCAGCGGTTAGGGCCGTGGTTGTGGTTTTGCCATTAGTGCCCGTAATCCCCACCCAGGGGCAAGTTTGCAGGTGTCGCCAAGCTAACTCCATTTCCCCGATCGTCTCAATCCCCCATTCCCGGGCGGTGACTAAACCCGGATGATCCCAAGGCACACCGGGGCTGACGACAATGAGATCAGGCCGTTCACTTGCTGGGAGGTCAGCCGGGTTAAAGCTATCCCCTAATTTCACGGTAATCCCAGCCTGGGTGAGGACCTGTTCCTGGGGACGGAGGCGATCGCCAGACTGGCGATCGCTCACAGTCACCTGCCAACCCTGCTGCCGGAGCAGGCGGGCAGCAGCCACTCCTGATTTTCCTAAACCAATGACAAAAGCGATGGGCATGTTGGGGATTTTAGATTCTGAATTTTGAACACATTTGTTATGAGAAACGAGAAATGAGTAATGGGTAATGAGAAACGCGAAACGAGTAAGAATGCACTTTTCCCCCTCACTCCTCAATTCTCACTCCTCACTCCTCTTAACGATCGCGCCAAAGTCCGCAAGAATCCGGGCATGATTACGCACCAATCCCAATAGATTAAGCCGGTTTTGGCGAATATCGGGGTTCGGGTCCATGACCAACACGCTGTCGGGACCATCGAAAAATTGAGCCACTGTTGGGGCGATCGCTTGCAGTCCTGCTAGCAGTTGTTGATAATCGCGGTTGGCTTGGGCGGCTGTGGTTTGAGGCAGCAGTTGCATGAGGGCCTCGTAGAGGGCAGATTCCGAGGACTTTTCAAAGCGTTCAGGATTGACCACGGTGGTGGGATCCAGTAGCGACGTGGGTAACGTTCCCTGGGCTGCTAGGCGAGTCGAGCGATTCACGGTTTCGTAAATGGCATCCAGACTACCGTCGCGACGCATCTGCTGGAGAAATTCCGCCCGGACTAAGAGATCCAGGACATCGCTCAGGGCACGGTCTAGATATTCGGGGTCTGTTTCCCCTAGGACAGCGTTGACCAGATCGTAGTCAATCTGGCGCTCTTCCTGAAGTTGGGTCCGTAACCGTTGTCGGAAAAAGTCTTGCAGTTGTTGGGTCAGGGTCGCTGTGTCGGTGAGGTTCACGGCGGTACTGGTGGTAAAATCTGCGATCGCCTGCTGCAACACCTGCTGTAAATTGATCGGGAGTTGGGCCGCCCAGAGGATATTGATAATCGCATTCGCTGCCCGCCGCAGGGCAAAGGGATCGGAGGAGCCACTGGGCAGGAGACCGAGGCCAAAAATACTGATCAGCGTATCCAGGCGATCGGCTAGCCCTACCACCTGTCCTGCTAGGGTTTGGGGCAGGTGATCGTTGGCTCCACGGGGCAGATAATGCTCGCGAATGGCGATCGCAACGGCCTCCGGTTCCCCACTCACCCGCGCATAGGTTTCCCCCATCACCCCCTGAAGCTCGGGGAATTCATAAACCATCTGGGTGACGAGATCCGCCTTGCACAGGTGGGCAGCCCGTTGGACGATCGCGGCGTCCGCCGCTGCCAAGGATAACTGGGCCAGCAACCGCTCTGTCACCCGCTCCAAACGGGCTACCTTGGCCTGCATGGACCCTAGTTGTTCCTGAAAGGTCACGGCAGCCAGTTGGGGCAGGTAGCTTTCCAGGGGTTTCGCACAGTCGGTTTTATAGAAAAACTGACCATCGGCGAGTCGCGCCCGGATCACTCGCTCATTCCCCGCCGCGATCGTCGCAGCCTGAGCCGGGTCCCCATTAGCAACGGTAATGAAGTAGGGCAAGAGGACAGTTGCGTCGGCGGTACCGGTTTCTGAAGAAGCATAGACCGGGAAATACCGTTGGTGGGTCACCATCACCGTCGTAATTACTTCCGGAGGCAGTTCCAGAAAGGCCGACTCAAACTTGCCCAGCACTGCCGTGGGCCATTCCACCAGGTTTACCACCTCGGTTAAAAGATCCGGGGGTAGGGTGGCTACTCCCCCCATGGTGCGTGCGGCTGCCTGGACCTGTTGGGTAATCTCCTGGCGGCGATCGGCCAGATCGACATTCACTGCCGCAACCCGCAGTGCCGCCACATAGTCCTGCGCATGGGTAATCTCAATGGCCTGGGGATGCAAAACCCGATGGCCGTAGGAGTGCCGATCGCCCCGAATCGTTTCCGAACCATTTACCAGGCTTACGGGCAACACCGTCTCATCCCAAAGGGTCACCAACCAGCGGATCGGGCGGGGAAACCGCAGATCCCCATCTCCCCAGCGCATAAACCGCTTACCCTCCAGGCTGAAAATCCATTCCGGAATTAGACGCGTCAAAATCTCTGGACTGGGCTGCCCCGCGATCGTCCGGTTAACAAAGACAAACTCTCCCTTCTCCGTCGGGCGAACTTCCAGATCGGTCACCGCTACCTGCTGTTTGCGGGCAAAGCCGATCGCCGCAGGGGTGGGTTGACCTTGAGCGTCAAAGGCTGCCTGGGCCGGAGGACCCTTAATCGCTTCAGTTTGATCCGGTTGGCGATCCGGAAGACCCGTCACTAACACGGCTAAACGGCGTGGCGTCCCATAGAGCGCGATCGCCTCAGCCATTAACCGCTGCTCCTTAAGGCTAGCGGGAATCCGCTCCTGCCACTGGGCCAGTGCCCCATCCACAAAACTGGCCGGTAGCTCCTCCGTCCCAACCTCCAATAACAATGTCCCCATAGTCGTCTCTTCGTCCCAGCTTGCAAGCAATCATCGGTCCCTCATCGGCCCATCCGGGGGACCGTAACGGACCATTAACCCCCACCCAGTTTACCGTGTGCGCTGCAAATATAAATTTTCACGCCAACAGTACGCGGCGTCGATGCAGATGTGCTAAAGTTGGGGCTATCGTATCCAAAAGCACTTAGATTCCCGGCGGCTAAGCTAAACTCTAAGCTAACTCACAGCGATAGCGTGGGCTTCAGAAGAGCGAAACCTAGACCCTGAGTCAGAGACAGACTTGGTTCGTCCTAACTTTTCTAAGCGCCAATCTTCTTGGTCTTTTGGGAGGCAGTCATCGCTGACCAGCTTCCTCCTCACTCCCCGCAGAGACCCCTTCTGCCTTTGATTGAGTTGAGCGTGTTAAGTTGGGCGATCGCATAGCATCTCTATAGGAGAATCGCTAGCTTCCATCGAAAAGTTCCCCCAAAAGTGTCCTTGTGGGATGGCTCCGGGAGGTTGCGATTGGCATCGATGGTAGATTTCCGCTGATTCCTTCGCTATTTTGACGACCGTGTTTGCGCGATCGTTACTGCATGAAGCGTGAGAGGGTGATCGCGGCTAGGGGCGAGACCCAATGGAGCTAACCCCAGGGACGGACCACCCCATGACTGGCGAGTCATCCGGATTTTCTGGTGAAACCGTAAGGGAGTATGGAAGCACCACGGGTGCGATGCCATTGTTGATATCAGTGTTGATGTCAGTGCCGTTTCTGGAATTGGCCGCTATTGATCCATACATCCCCTCCCTGAGACTAGCCATTGCGAGCGTCACGCGATCGTAGTGCTGAGCGCTCTCAGATTGTTGAGGAAACTGAATGCCAAAACAGATCATTATTGCTGAACAATATCGAATTGCTGCCGTCTTTTCGGAAGATCAGATCGAAGAGCTTGTTGTTGCCAAGGGAACGCATCAAATCGGTGACATCTATCTGGGGATTGTGGAAAACGTGCTCCCTGGGATCGACGCAGCGTTTGTCAATATTGGCGACGCCGAGCGCAACGGCTTTATCCATGTGACAGATCTCGGACCCCTGCGGCTAAAACGTACCGCTGGAGCCATTACCGAACTCTTGGCTCCCCAACAAAAGGTCCTCGTCCAGGTCATGAAAGAACCCACGGGCAGTAAAGGTCCCCGCCTCACGGGCAAGATTACCCTGCCCGGTCGTTATCTGGTCCTGATGCCCTTTGGCCGTGGCGTCAACCTGTCGCGGCGTATCCGCAACGAAAATGAACGGAACCGCCTGCGGGCGCTGGCCATCCTGCTCAAACCGTCGGGGATGGGGCTGCTGGTGCGAACCGAAGCCGAAGGGGTGCCCGAAGAAGCGGTTATCGAGGATCTGGAGAGTCTCCAACGTCAGTGGGAAGCGATTCAACAAGAGGCAAGTTCCACCCGGGCACCGGCCCTGTTGAATCGGGATGATGACTTTGTGCAACGGGTCCTGCGCGATACCTATACGGCAGAGGTCAACCGGATTGTTGTGGACACGGCGGCGGGGATGCGGCGCGTGAAGCAGCAAATTAGCGCCTGGAGCAGCGGTAAAGCGGCCCAAGGTGTTTTGGTCGATCACCACCGCGAACGTATCCCAATTTTAGATTTCTTCCGGGTGAATGCGGCCATCCGCGAAGCCCTGCGCCCCCGGGTGGATTTACCCTCCGGCGGCTACATCATTATTGAGCCAACGGAGGCGTTGACCGTCATTGACGTGAACTCTGGCTCCTTCACGCGATCGGCGACGGCGCGGGAAACGGTTCTCTGGACCAACTGTGAGGCGGCTACGGAGATTGCGCGTCAGTTACGCTTGCGCAATATTGCGGGCGTGATCATTGTGGACTTCATTGATATGGACTCCCGTCGCGACCAGTTGCAGGTGCTAGAGCAATTTAATAAAGCGCTGAAGGCGGATAAAGCCCGTCCCCAAATTGCCCAGTTGAGCGAGTTGGGGTTAGTGGAACTCACGCGCAAGCGCCAGGGCCAAAATGTGTATGAGCTATTTGGTCGCGCCTGTCCCACCTGCGGCGGTCTGGGGCATCTGGCTCACCTTCCTGATGAAACTACGGACACAGGGGAACCAAAACTGGTGGCGCTGCGGGATGCTGCCCCTCCGGTCAGCCGCAGTTTAGAACCCCGCACCCGATCGCGGAGTATCCCTCCCGGCGAATCGCGAGGTCTGCCGACAGCAGACACAGCCCCATCCCCCGAAGCGGTAGCCTGGGAAGGTGCAACCCGCGATGTGGCCTTGCGGGCTGGGGTAGATGCAGATGCGGATCTGCAAGCCTTAGAGTTGCTCCACCATCCCAGCTACCAGGAACGAGGAACGGGGAACGGGAGTAACCGTCGCCGCCGTCGTCGCCGGGATGAACCCGCCACGGCCAGTCGTCTCCCTAGCCGCACCGATCTGCCGCCGGAAATGCCGACGGTGACCACCACCGGAACCCCTGTGGAACGTGCCACTCGCAGTATCCTGCCGGATAAACCGGAGCGGGGGAGCCGTCGCCGGGAGTTACCGAAACCGGAACCCGCCACCGTCATCACAGTGGAAATGACCCCAGAGGAGCAGGAAGTGTATGCCTTTATGGGCATTTCTCCCCTCACCCTCCAATCGACCGAGGGGCCACCGGCCCGATCGACAATGGTTTCGGTGGTGCTACCGGGTGAAAAACCAGCCACCCGCTTGGGCGGGGAGGCGATCGCGGGGGGGGCGGTCCCGACGGCTCTGGATACCCAAGAGACCTTTGGGTCAGAAACCACTGCGGAGTCAGTCCTCGCTGGCTCATCGGTTGCGAGTTCAACGGATGAGGAGTCCCCAGAGGCTCCCACGCCCCGCGTGCGGCGACGGCGATCGCTGGCCCCAGTGACCACATCCCCTGACGGCCCCCCCCCGCCAGCCCCGGCGGCGATCGGGTCTATACCGGATGTATCCCTGGCTCGACAGGGCGATGGCGACGCACTCCCCACATTGACAGGGGGAGCGATATCGGAGCCTGACTTACCGGAGTCAGACAGCCCTGGGGTCACTGCGGAGGAGGCGGCTACTGAAGGGGGGCGGCGGCGGCGGCGGCGATCGTCGGCTCAAGATGTCTGACAACGGCCCCATGCCGACGATCGGACAACTTCAGTTGTTTGATCCCGACGAGATTGGCGGCTGGGTGCTAGTCCCAGACCAGCGTGGGGTTGCGGGTGTGGATGAGGTGGGACGGGGGGCACTCTTTGGCCCGGTCGTTGCGGCGGCGGTCCTCCTTCCCCCGCCTGCCCTATCCCCCTTGGCTGCGGCTGGGGTTACCGACAGCAAACGCCTCTCTGCCCGACGGCGGCAACAACTGGTCCCCACCATCCAAGCACTGGCCGTAGATTGTCAGATCGGGGTGGCCTCCGTGGCGGAAATCGATCGCCACAATATTTTGCAAGCTGCCCTCTTGGCCATGCGACGGGCCGTGCAGAAGCTCTTCCCCCCACCTGATCTCTGCCTGGTCGATGGTAACCAACCCATTCCCCACCTAGGGCTACCCCAACAAACGGTGGTTAAGGGGGATCAACGGGTGTTGGCGATCGCCTGTGCCAGCATTATTGCCAAGGTCTGGCGGGATGACCTGATGACGCGGCTGGCAGCGGTTTACCCTGGCTACGATCTAGCCACCAACAAGGGATATGCTTCCCAATCCCACCAGGCAGCCCTGCAAACCTTGGGATGTACTCCCCTCCATCGGCGATCGTTTCGTCCCTGCCAGATTAATACCGAGGAGCAAGGTCATGGCTAAAATCCTTATAATGAATTTGAAGTATTCATAATGAATTTGAAGTATTCGACGATAAAAGTATTCGACGATAATAATCTTGCAAGTTATCTATTGCTTCAAATGCAGCTACATATTGCTGGAATCCTGGAGGATTGGATGAAGCTATGGTTGGCATTCTTCAGCCCTAACATTCTGCTATTCAAATCTGGGAGAGGGGCTTGAAAATCCGGTTCCCCTTCCCCCCATCCCCCCGCAAACGGGGGGTTAGGGGTTGGAGGATGAGGACTGCCGACAGGATCGAGATCCAAACCTTAACGATGTACTGAGTAAATTAGGTAAAGGCTGTAACACAGTTTTAGCCAGCTTGCGCAGGCAGGGACGCTTGACCCAACTTCACCTTAGCCAGGGGCAGGTCATAATTCGCTCGCTGGGAGAGTTCTGTCTCCGCCACCACCCAGTGTTGATAATCACTCAAGAGTTGGTGCATCAGGCGTTGCTTAATGGTGAGTAAGACACTTTTGAGCAAACTGTTGCCGGTCGCTTCCAGGAGGGGGAGTGGGGTTAAGCGGAGGGGCGGCGGCACATCCACTGCAACCTTGAGATTGGCATGACCCTTGAGGTAGGTGCGATCGCCAATACGATTGGGTTGGAGAATACCCGTCAGATCCAGGGAGAAGCGTTGATTGATGTACTCAATACCCCGAATGTGGCTCCCGATCGACTGGAGGCGGGTCACCCCCTTGGCATCAGACCACACCTGTAGATCGACCGTGGGTTGAATACTAAAGGCTAAAAACCGCAGGGGCCGCATTTTCAGACGAAATTTACCCTCCCCTAAGCTCTGCACTCGCGTGGGATCAGTCAGGGCATGGACGAGGCGCTGGGGTTGGCGTAGGTAATGCTCGATGGGGATGGGTTGCTCTGGTACAGTGAGTTGAACAGTCTGAGCAGCCGCAAACTGCATTTGCATAGGTTAATAATGGAAGAGCTTCTGTTAAGGAATTTTACAGCTTTCTCAGTCAAACTGGCCGTTTGGTTTAGGGGATTTCGCCGAACATTGGCGCTGGCTGAACCTGGCAATGAACCACGTGTGCACAGCCATGCTTGGCTAATCCCCAGAAAACCAGGGTGATAACCCCCAGGGACCCCCATTAATGGCTGGACCAGTGTCTCCGAACGGTCAGTAAATTTACCCAGCCTTGTCCCCATTGTGATGACTGATTGCTGCTGCTAATCGTTAAGAAATATGAAAACTGCGATCGCCTATTTAGGGCCACCGGGCACCCATGCCGAATGGGCAGCGCTCCACTATGCCCACCGACTTCAGGGTTCAACTGGGGAGGCGGTTGAACTCCATCCCTACCCCAGCATTGCCCAAACCCTGCGAGCCGCTGCTCAGGGGGAGGTGGCCTGGGCGGTCGCCCCCGTGGAGAACTCGGTGGAGGGCAGTGTGGCCGTGACACTGGATACCCTGTGGCAATTTGACCAGTTACAAATCCAGCAGGCCCTCGTGTTGCCGATCGCCCATGCCCTGATTTCACCGGCAACGGATCTCGCTGCGATCACCCATGTCTATTCCCACCCCCAGGCGCTAGCCCAGTGTCAAATCTGGCTGGAGACCCATCTCCCCCAGGCTAAGCCCATTCCGACCAGTTCCACTGCCGAAGCCCTGCAACGCCTGGACGATCATACAGCGGCGATCGCCTCCCAGCGGGCAGCCCAACTATACCAGCGTCCGATCCTGGCCTTCCCCATCAATGACTATCCCGACAACTGCACACGCTTTTGGATCGTGGGTCTGCATCCCTCACCAGGGGGAAGCCATTCCTCCCTGGCCTTTAGTCTGCGCCAGAATCTTCCCGGTGCGCTGGTGCAACCCCTACAAGTCTTTGCCCAGCAGGGGATTAACCTCAGCCGGATTGAGTCCCGCCCGACGAAACGCTCCCTGGGAGATTACCTCTTTTTCCTGGATCTGGAGGCGAATCTGCTGACCTCGGCAGCCGACCCCCTCCTGAAGCAATTAGCCCAGGATACGGAAACCCTTAAACTCTTTGGCAGTTATGACATCCAGGTGATCACCTCGGAAGAATCCGAAGCCCTCGCCCTAGACCTCGCAACCATGCCATGATCGAGGGGCAGTCTTGCCTGAGGGTGAGAGAGGCTGTCTTGATCACCCCCTATTCCTATCACTTGCGCCTAGCTCACCGCTCACCGATTGACCTAACGCTTCCGAACCCATAACCTTGAAACCATGAGCCAACTTGAAAAACGCTACGAAGGCAAAGCCAAAATCCTCTATGCCACCGATGATCCTGCCGTCCTGTTAACGGTTTACAAGGACGATGCCACAGCTTTTAATGCCCAAAAACGGGGCAGTATCCAGGGCAAGGGGGTAATTAACTGTACGATCGCCACCCACCTCTTCCAATTGCTTGAGCAACAAGGGATTCCTACCCACTTTATTGATATGCCCGAAGCAGGGCAAATGCGGGTACGAGCGGTGCAGATTATCCCTTTGGAAGTGGTCGTGCGCAATATCGCGGCAGGAAGCCTGTGCCGGGAAACGGGGTTACCTGTCGGGATGGCGTTGCCCCAGCCCCTCATCGAGTTTTACTACAAGCGGGATGACCTGGGTGATCCGCTCCTGACGCCCGATCGCCTTGCCATCATGCAGTTAGCAACCGCCGAGCAGGTCGAGCAAATGCGGACCCTGGCCCTACGGATTAACACGATCCTGCAAGACTTTTTTGGGCAGTGCGACATTACGCTGGTGGACTTCAAGCTAGAATTTGGCCTTGATACGACCGGTCAGTTGCTATTGGCCGACGAGATCAGTCCCGATACCTGTCGGCTCTGGAATCGGGCCGAGTCGGACCCCAACCGGCGCGTGATGGATAAGGATCGCTTCCGCCAT
The DNA here is from genome assembly GCA_964536415.1 of uncultured bacterium. GTDB lineage: Bacteria > Cyanobacteriota > Cyanobacteriia > B231 > B231 > Trichothermofontia. Next base: position 17,956 of record CAZHXN010000018.1, on the reverse strand, counting down.
GATTTGGGGGACGTGGAAGCCGCCTACCAGCAGGTGTTGACACGGGTACTGGCCCAACGGGGAGCCGGTGCCTAGGCTTGTGTTAAGTTCCTTGAAGTTTTGGTAACGTCTACGCATGGGGATTAAGGCACTGCGGTAGACTAAATCTTAATTTTGAAGCTGCAATCATAACGCTTAACGGCTGAGTCCTCTGCTGGCCAACGTTGTAACGTCACTGAAAACGAATCGGGAGTTATTAATTCGATGTCTCATTCAGTTAAAATTTACGATACCTGCATTGGCTGTACCCAATGCGTTCGTGCTTGCCCGCTTGATGTCCTGGAAATGGTCCCCTGGGATGGCTGCAAAGCTGGTCAAATTGCTGCCTCGCCCCGCACAGAGGACTGTGTTGGCTGCAAGCGTTGCGAGACGGCTTGTCCCACAGACTTCTTGAGCATTCGGGTGTATCTGGGTGCCGAAACCACCCGCAGCATGGGGTTGGCTTACTAAGCCCCATTGTTCTTCCAGTTACTCTCAATTTGCTTGTGAATGCGGAGGTCATTGGCCTCCCTTTTTCTGTTTTGAGAAGAAAATGCATTACATTAAAGTTAGACATCCCTACGGTCAATGGCTACTATGCGTATATTTAACCTGGGGAAATGGGTTTCGTCTTTCGGCAAAGACTGCTACAGCGTTTCCCAAGTCTCTGAAGGACAGAAGCACGTGATGAACAATTGGCTCAAGCCAATTGCCTGACCCTCATTGAGGCGACACAGGCTATACCAACTTATTTCAAAAATAGGGATTCTTACTGAGAACGACTCAGTATACCGAGGCTGATTCTCGCCATAAGACAATTTATTGAAGTGGTCATAACCTGATGAGCACAGTAATAATAAGAGACATCGGTGATTAGGAAGACTTATTGAGAATAGTCTGGTATGCTGTGGCTGATTTTTGCAATAAGTCAATTATTTGAGGTGCCCATATAATATTCTTATTCTGGTTATGCTATAATTACATAGGAATGGCTTCTTCAGAGTCTGTATTTATATTCATTTCAAACGTCTATTTCGTGAGGTAAGCCTTTTTGAAAAAACTAGCGGTAATCCATAATTTAGGCAGGTCAGGCGGCACTTTAGTGGCTAAAGTTGTGGGTTGTATGGATGATATCGTCTTGTTGAGTGAAATCCATCCTAAAGGCCCAGCGGTCATTTGGAATTATTATGGTCAATCCCACGCTAACCTGGCACTGCTTTTTCACCCGATCATCCAGGCTAAGGAGTGGCATGGTATTCGCTTCAATACAGGCAAATCTAAGATTCAACTAATGCCTCAAGATGAGGAGTTCCTCTCGTACATTGATGAAGAGATTTACGATTCTGTCAAAGCTAATCAGCAGTTTCTGGTTATC
>CAZHXN010000018.1:0-16553 GCA_964536415.1 uncultured bacterium | reverse complement strand
GTGACTGGTGTTATTTGGACTACATAGGTATCCCTTTTTGTAAGCCAACCTATGTGAATCATCTTAATCAGATCTTGACACAGAAGTTTTTATTGAATAAAGTTTATCTCATTCGACATCCGATAGATCAGTTGATTTCCTGCGCAAAAGCCATACGTGTTCAGTACAATTTAGGGGAATATTTATACGGCTATCTATCCTATATTAAGTCGGCATCTGTGGAGCAACTGGTTAAATATGAAGATTTTGTTGATGCTCCTGATGCCACTTTGCGTAAAATCGTGAAAATGCTAGACATTCCCTATGACCCAGCGTGGGAAAGTAAGTGGAGCCAATATAGAAAGGTTACAGGAGACACGCCTACTGTTCTTACCACTCAAGAGACTACGGAAGCCGCGATTAAGCGTAGACCACGATCGCTAGTAGCTCCTAAAGTTCTTGAGGCTTTTGAACGATCGAGTACTTATCAGGAAATACTGGCGCTTACGGGTTATGGTCATCCTTTTTAGGCACGGCCATAGGTTTGGCATCATCGAAAATTTTCCAATTATTCTTGAGATGGCGAATGGCAGCACTGGTGTTACGATCGTAGGCAACTTGTAGACATTCCGTAACCATCGCTGGGAGATTCATCTCTAGAAAATAACGACTTTGATTCGTCACGATATATTCATTTTTCTGTAACTGATAAATCAAGAGTTGCTTCTTGTGAAATAACCATACTTCCGGAACTTGGTAGGGAAGGTAATCCCACACATCGGAATCGCTGGTGACATCAATTTCGAGTACCAAATCGGGTGGGGGATCATGTTGCCAATCAATATGATCCTTCCCAGAAATGGCTGGCCAGTTATCAATATAAAAGCAGTAATCAGGTTCAATGCTACTTGCTTCTGGCAGTTCCATGGTGACAGGTGTAAATGCATCGTACTCTTGCCCAATATGATCTAGTAAGGTTGTAATCACTTGAGCAATGAAGTGAGCGTCGCGACCATGTTTCGGTAAGGGTGACATTAATAACACTTCCCCATCTCGATATTTGATGCGCGGAATTGAAGCATCGCCTCGTTGTTGACATAACTGTTGGTACTCCTGCCAAGTGGCCAGCGATCGCACAACGGTTCCAGGTGATAAGCAAATTTTTTCAGGAGAGACAATCGCTAACAAGAGACAATCGCTAACATAGTCATTACCCCAATTTTGCTTTGAGCGATTGACGTTGATCCGAATCGAAATACTTAGTTGATTGGCCAACCCAAACGCGTGGGTTGTTCATAAATCCGTTTTAGCGTATTGAGATCTCTAGGGGAAATGGGCGGCGGCTGGCGCGCCTGGGCATAGTAAAGCACATCCTCCGGATCAGGACTGTGACCCCAAATGCCTAAGGCGTGACCCAATTCGTGGCGGGCGGTTGCCTGGGTATAAGCGGCGGGTTGGTGGGGACTGAGATAAATATCAAAACGATGGCGCAGGAGCGTTCTGCCGTCTGCTTGGGGTTGGGTGTAGAGGTTATAGCGGGTTTCTGCGGCTCGAATACGGGCTAAACTGCCGTCTGGGTTTCGCTGAATGGGAGGGGCCGATCGCCAAACGCGGATATCGGCGACTGCTGCCGTCTCCACCACACTCAGCGGTATATAGGGATGCCATGCCGCGATCGCCTGTTCGATCGCCTGCTGCCAAGTGGCCGCCTGGGCTGCCGCAAAGCTCCCTGAGTGAGGTTTCGGCGAGTCGATATACACTGAAACAGGAAACTGTGACCACACCAAATATCCCCACTCCGACGGTTCAATCTGGTCAAAATAATCACCCCGCGCTTGGGAGTCGTGCCACTGGGCCAGGAAACTGGGCAAAGGATGGGGCCGGGGACTAGGCAGTGGCGCTGGACTAGGACGTGGGCTAGGTGGGGAAATGGCCAGAGCCGATTGGCCGCTGACACGCGGGAACGATCGCGGCGCTCCCCCCATCCAAACAGCCCAGTGTAGGTCGCTGGGTTAGAACCACGATCAAGACGACAAGCCCCCCCAGCACTAGCCAGCGGCCGTATCGTAACCAAGCGTGTCGTAACCAGAGTTGATGGATCAAAGCCAACAAAGTAAAACCTGCCCCAGCGGCTTAGGGGGTGAGCCAGTTAGCACTCAACAGCACCGTCGTCCCCATAAAGATCACAGCCAGTACCCAAGTCACCCGATTCAGGGTCGTTTCCGCGCTCTTGGTGCTGGTAAACAATTGGGCTTGGCCACTAAAGGAACCAAGACCATCCCCCTTGGGGCTGTGCAGCAAGACCAGGACAACCAGGCAGACAGCCGAAATTGCCCAAACAGTTTCCACAATTTTGATCACACTCATGCGATAACTCCGAAAAGGCTCAAGCTTAAATTTTGACAGGCATCCGTACCGATTGGTCATCCGCTCCCTGAAGCAATTCATCCGGACGATCACCTTCCCGTAAGCACACCTCGATTGGCGACTTCACCAGGAGGGAGCGGCCCGTCATCTCTGGGGGTTGCGGCAATCCCAAAATCTCCAGAATCGTCGGGGCAATGTCACACAACTTACCATCCGATCGCAGGTTCACCGCCGCCCCATGTCCTCGAATTTTGAGCCTTTCGCCCTCCACCAGGATAAAGGGTACCCGGTTAGTGGTATGGGCCGTCCAGGGATTCCCCTGCTCATCCCACATCAGTTCCGCATTCCCATGATCGGCGGTGATTAACACCGTGCCGCTGGCTTGGCTGACGCACGCCAACACCCGCCCCACGCACCGATCGACCGTCTCGATCGCCTGCACCGCTGCCTCATAATTACCCGTATGGCCAACCATATCTGGGTTAGCGTAGTTGACGACAATTAGGGAATAAATGCCCTTCTCGATCGCTGCAATCACCCCATCGGTTACGGGATCTGCCGACATCGCCGGGGCCTTGTCATAGGTCGAGACCATCGGACTCATCACGAGTTCCCGGTCTTCCCCTTCAAACGGCTCCTCCAGGCCCCCGTTAAAGAAGTAGGTAACATGGGCATATTTCTCTGTCTCAGCGGTCCGTAACTGTTTGAGATGGTGCTGGGCCAACACCTCCCCCAGAATATTACTCAGGTTTTGGGGTTCAAAGGCAACGGCCACCGGTAAAGAAGGGTCGTATTGGGTAAGGGTGACAAAGCTCAGGGGGTGAATAAGTTCCCGCTTGAACCCATCAAATTCGGAGACCGTCAGGGCACTGGTCAGTTGCCGCGCCCGATCGGGCCGGAAGTTGAAGAAAATCACCCCATCCCCTGGCGCAATCACCCCTGGTGCCACTCGAACTGGTTCAATAAATTCATCGGTAATGCCAGCGGCATAGGAATCCAGCACAATGTCCAGGGGGGAGCGGCCATCCACCTCCCCCGCTTGGGTCATGACTTCATAGGCCCGTCGGGTCCGCTCCCAACGGCGATCGCGGTCCATACTGTAATAGCGACCACTGATGGTCACAATGCGGCCAGCCCCAATGCGAGCGATCGCCGCTTGCAGCTTTTCCATTACCGCCTGCCCCTCCGTAGGCAGCGTATCACGGCCATCCGTAATCACATGAATACAGACATCGGGGACGGCTTCCAGCTTAGCCATCTCAATCAGGCCAATGAGGTGATCTAGATGGGAGTGCACCCCGCCGTCCGAACACAGCCCGACTAAGTGCAGCCGACTTTGGCGTTGACAGACATCGCGGCAGACCTGCACGAGGGCCGGATTTTGCCGAATTGAGCCGTCTTCGATCGCGTCCGAAATTCTAACCAATTCCTGGGGGACGACCCGTCCGGCCCCGATATTCAGATGCCCCACCTCTGAGTTACCCATTTGTCCCTCTGGGAGACCGACAGCCTTGCCCGATGCCTGCAACAGCGTTTGGGGATAGACCTGAACGAGACTATCCATGATCGGGGTCTTGGCAGCACGAATCGCATTACCGTCAGTCTCTTGGCGGTAGCCCCACCCATCTAAAATGATCAATACCAGTGGTGCAATCGGGGCTTGCATCATAACCAAGGGTGCTCTTCTAGCTGAATAGATTCATCGCCATCATAGCATCCCCCCCTCCCCACCGAATGGCCGGCTGTGTCTGCTAAGAAGCTCCTTTCCCTAGGCTTCTCAGCTTGATTCTGGCCTCTTTAGGTAACCTGACGGTAGAATGGTCCCCCTAAGCTATCAGACTAGCCAGCGGCTCCGCTTCGCCTAAAAGGAGCGAAGGGGTTGGGGGATGAGGGCTGCCGGTCAGAATCAAGCTCCAATCCTTAATGGTGTACTGAGTCAAGTAGGTAAAGGCTGTAATCTTGACAAAGCTCCAGGGCATGTTTTGCAGATCGGCCAACCGCTGATGCTTGCATAGGCAAAATCAAGGTTTCAGAGCGAAATTTTCAGGTTAGGGATAGGTTAGAGAAGGGATAGGGATTGGTAAGATTTTACCTGCTTGATCGCGGTGCCATACCGGAGGCTGCCATGCCGGAGGTCGATTGATGTCAGCAATAACTGTGACGATTCTCGGAGCCGGGGCGTGGGGGCTTGCCCTAGCTGAACTGGCCCGTCGGGCTGGTCACTCGGTGCGGCTGTGGTCACGCCGATTGGAAGAGCCACTCGCAACGGCGATCGCGGGGACGGAGATAATTGTCTCTGCTGTTTCGATGGCGGGGGTTACGCCAATGGCCGATCGCCTGCAAGCGTTGTCCCTCCCCTCCAACCTGATCCTGGTGAGTGCGACAAAAGGGTTAGATCCCGTGACTACTCGCACGCCCTCCCAGGTGTGGCAAGCGGCCCTACCGCATCGAGCGATCGCTGTCCTGTCGGGGCCGAATCTTTCCCAGGAAATTGAACAGGGGCTGCCCGCCGCGACGGTGGTGGCCAGCCGGGATTTGGCAACCGCCACCCAGATACAGCAGGTCTTCGCCTCGCCCCGTTTTCGGGTCTATACCAATACGGATATCCTGGGGACTGAGTTAGGCGGTACCTTGAAAAATGTGATGGCGATCGCGGCGGGGGTTTGTGATGGGCTGTGCCTGGGGACGAATGCCAAATCAGCCCTCCTGACCCGGGCGCTCCCGGAGATGATCCGCATTGGGACCCGGTTGGGGGCAAAGGCTGACACGTTTTTTGGTCTTTCCGGGTTAGGGGATCTTTTGGCGACCTGTAACAGCCCGCTGAGCCGCAACTACCAGGTGGGCTATGGCCTAGCCCAGGGGCGCAGTCTGAATGATGTGCTCGCGAGCCTCAAGGGAACCGCAGAGGGGATTAATACCGCCAGGGTATTGATAGCAATCGCCGATCGCGAGCAAATTCCGATTCCCGTCGCCCGGGAGGTGTATCGTCTGCTCCAGGGCGAAATTACACCCCAGGCAGCCCTAGCAGCCCTGATGGAGCGCGATTTAAAGCCCGAAGATCCCTGCTTTTGAAGTCTCCAACCGTCTTCCTAGTTGCGGCAAGCGGTGAGTTTAACGGGGTTGGCAGCTAGCCTAGGTTGGATCCATAGTGGCTTGCCCGTTTTGCTGTCAATCTTGCCAATGATCAAATTGGCCAAATTTGCCCTTCATCATCATTCCTGCCATGTTGTCTCTACCGATCAATCCCATTGTCCTGACCCTACTGATTCTGGTAGCGGCGCTCATCAGTTTCATTTTTGAATGGCTCCCCGTTGACCTGACGGCCATTACGGTTACGGTGCTGCTCATGGTCTTGGAGTTGGTGACCCCGGAGGAGGGCATTTCTGGTTTTGGCAACAATGCCACCCTCACCGTGATGGCGATGTTTATCTTAAGTGCAGGGATCAGTAAAACGGGAGTGATCCAAATTCTGAAACGGTTTCTCCTCAGTTGGGGGGGCGAGTCCCTGGAGCGGCAGATTTTTACAATGGGGGCGATTATTGGCCCCGTGAGTGCTTTTATCAATAACACAGCGATCGTGGCAATTTTCCTACCCCTGCTTGAAGATTGGTGTAAACAGCAGAAAATTTCACCATCAAAACTGATGATTCCCCTGTCCTACGCCACGGTGATGGGGGGAATGATGACCTTACTGGGAACCTCGACGAACATTCTGGCCAGTGGTACATCCCAACGCTTAGGTTTTCGAGAATTTCATTTATTTGAGTTTACCCAGCTTGGCATTATTACCTTTACGATCGGGTTACTCTATCTCACCTTTATTGCTCCTTACCTTCTGCCAGCCCGCAAATCTTCAACGGGAAGTTTTGAGGAAGACTATGGTCTCAAGGACTACATCAGTGAGGTTGTGGTTACCCCGCGATCGCCCTTAATTGGCAAAACGGTGCGCTTTAGCGAACTTCAGAAAAAATTTGATATTGGCGTGTTGGAACTCATTCGGGGGCAGACCCGGTTTACCCAACCCCTAGCCGATAAGGTGCTGGAGGCAGGAGATATTCTCGTTGTGCGGGGCAGTCGCGACAATCTCTTACAAATTCGCGAAGAAAATGGTCTCGATATTGTCCCCGATGTCAAGTTTCAGAGTAATGGCGTTGAATCCAGTCTCCAGACGGGGGAAGAGGAAATTGCGGAAGTCCTGCTGCTGTCCAACTCCCGCCTCAATGGGTCTACCCTGCGGGAGTTGCGCTTTCGTGAGCGTTATAATGCCACTGTCCTGGCCATCCGACGCGGCGAGGAACTGGTCTATGAACGACTCGGTCGCATTCCCCTGCGTTTTGGTGATGTCCTTCTGGTTCAAGGTCCTCGACAAAGCTTTTTAGGATTACAAACAACTCGTGAAATGCTAGTCATTGAGCAACGGGATGCCACGACCTATCGACAGAATAAAGCCTGGATCACGATCGCAATTTTACTCTTCGTCATCCTGGGTGCAGCTCTGGAGTGGGCACCCATTCTTGTGACGGCCTGGGTTGGGGTTGTGCTGATGATCATAACCGGCTGCATTAAACCGGGAGAGGTCTACGGGGCTGTCCGCTGGGATGTGATTTTCCTGCTGGCGGGTTTAATTCCCCTGGGAATTGCAATGGAAAAATCCGGCGCGACTGTCTGGTTAGCGGAGCAATTAGTGGCGATCGGAGGGCATTTATCGGGATATTGGATTCTCGTGTTCTTCTACCTGGTAACCGCCCTCCTGACGGAAATTCTTTCCAATAATGCAACGGTGGTTTTAATGATCCCAGTCGCTGTTGAAGTGGCTAAGGTTTTAGGTCTTAATCCGTTTGCCTTTATGTTTGCCGTCACCTTTGCCGCCTCGAATAGCTATATGACCCCGATCGGCTATCAAACCAATACGATGGTGTATGGTCCGGGGGGCTATCGTTTCCTGGACTTTACCCGTGTGGGGGCACCGTTAACCTGCCTCTATGTCTTCCTAACGCCGCTCTTGATTGTATGGCTGTATGGTCTTTGAGTGATTAAGTTAGCGACTAGAATGGAATTTAACTGAGTGATTGCCGTCTCAATAACGTACAGTTGACCGCTTGCGGCAACGATGCGGCAACGATATCGACAACCGACTAACCAGACTGGCTAACCAGGCTGGCACAACTGGTAAGGTCAGGACTCGTCATCGCCCCCCGTTACTCCCGTTAGCCATCATGAACCCTTACACCTATCAAATCCACACCCGACTATCGGGCCGTTGCTTACCCCAACGTCTAATTGTCGGTGCGATCGGGGCTTGGGCGATCGCCCTGTACCTCGGTACCCCCGTCCGCGCCGGCGACCCCTTCCGGACCGCTAACCCAGCGCCGATTGGTCCCCAGACAGAAGCCGCCTTTCGGGCAATTTTTGAACGGGGCGATTATCGATCGGCGGCAACCCAATTGCCGTTAGCCTTGAGCCAGGAGCCAGACGAACCGCTGCTCTATGCCCTCCAGGCTTCCCTCGCCTATAACAACTGGCAAGCCGCCACCCAAGAGGCCCCGAAGGCGCAGGCCCTGACTGACCTTCAGAACTATGCGAAGAAAACCCGTGAAGCTGGTAATCGTCTGATTGCCAGCCATCCCCTACGCGGCAACCTTTATGTGGCCGTGGGACATTTTTTAGAAGGGGCCTACCTTATCAGTAAGGAAGGGGCTGTTAACGGTGCCCCCCGCGCCCTTGGCCAGTTGCAATTAGTCATCCGGGCACTCGATGCGGCTGAAAAAATCAATCCCGATGACCCAGAATTAAATCTCATCCGTGGCTATATGGATCTGATGCTGGCGGTGAATTTGCCCTTCACCAACCCCGAACGGGCCATCAATCGCCTTCAGGAAAAGGCCGCCCCCGCGTATCTGGTGCAACGGGGCGTTGCGCTGGGCTATCGTGACCTCGGTAAGGGCGATCGGGCGCTGGAAGCTGTCAATCGGGCACTAGAACTCACCCCCGACAATCCCGATCTTTTCTACCTGAAGGCCCAAATTCTCCGCCTACAATCCAAGTACGCAGAAAGCTTGACCTGGTTCCAAAAGGCGCTTGATAAGCGGGAACAACTCCTGCCGGCTCCCGCCCGCCAAATTGCTTATGAACAGTGCCGCACTGAGCAACAACTGACGGGCAAATCGCTCAACTGTCGCAGCCGTCTGACAGCGAGTTAGGGTTGGACGTAAACCCGCCCCAGGTTGCACACTGGGAACAGATTGATCGCACCGCATGGAAGGAAGGAGACGGGCATGGCGCAGGTATATGCAGAGATTACAGACCCCTTGCGGGCCTTCATGGCTGCCCAACCCCTGTTTTTTGTTGCGACCTGTGGTTTTGCGGTTCCCCTCTTGGCACCTGTGGGTCAGCGCGATACCTTGCTTCAATGGGCAGAAAAGCAAGGTGAGACGGGGTTAGCCCAGTATCAACAGCGGAAGAATCGAGTCAGCATTGATGGCCTGCCCGCGCCCCTGGGCGAATGTGTCCCTTCAGCCACTGCTGCCGATTAGGGGCTGCTGCGTGGCAAACTGATGCGTAAATGTTCAGAGATCGCTGGCTAAATGATCGATCTGCGCCCCGTCAACACCGACTTTCTCCACCTCTGTCAGGCGCAGTTGGCGATCCTGGCGGAGCAATTTGGCGCAGCGGTGAGTGCGGTGTATCTGACGGAGCACGTGGACGCTGGGGTGGCCAAATTGGTCCCGATCGTGGTCTATCCCGATACCGCCCCCCTGCCCCTAGACCTCCCTCTAGACAGGTCGTTGCCGATCCTCACGCCAGAGGGCCTTGAGGCACCCCTGCGATCGCTCGTTTCCCTACCTCCACCCCCTACGGTTGCCTGGGAGGACCCCGATCCCCTGCCGGATGCCCCCCTCGGCCAAGAGCACCCCTTGCCACCGGAACAACTGGTGCTGCCCCTGGTCTATGAGGGCATCGTGTTGGGACTGTTGGTCACCGGACGTGACGATCGGCCTTGGTCGGGTCGGGAGCAGGCTCAGATGGCCCCGATTACGGAAACGATTGCGATCGCCTGTGTCCTCAATCAACGTTATGCCTGGTTACAGGAGCAATATCAGCGCCGCCAGCAACAGTTATTGCTGCAGAAGGAAACCACGGACACGCTGCTACACCAGTTTCGGAATCCCCTCACTGCCCTGCGGACTTTTGGCAAGCTGCTGCTGCGCCGTTTGCAACCGGAGGACCCGAATCGGACGATCGCCCAAAGTATTGTGCGGGAAAGCGATCGCCTGCAAGAATTGGCCCAACAACTGAGTGAGGCGGTGACCATCCCAGTCCCCCATCTCAGCCTGTCCGCCGCACCAGAACCTTCCCACCCTAACCATGACGGGCGGTTTGCGCCGTCCCCCCTGCCCCAGTTAGCGGCAGCCCCGGTCAAGACGCCGGAATTGCTACCGGCAACTAGCCTCACCAGCACGGCCCCCCTAGCCCTAGAAGCCTGTGCCCTCGATCGCCTCCTGTCCCCCCCGCTCGACTCCGCCCAGGCGATCGCCCAAGACCGGGATCTCCATCTGACTGTCAGTCTGCCTGATCCCGTGCCCTGCGTGTGGACTAACCCGATCGCCCTACGAGAGGTCTTCAGTAACCTCCTGGATAACGCCCTGAAATATACACCTGCTGGAGGACACATCTGGGTAGAGGGGTCGGTTCAGGACCATTTCTATCCAGATAACAATACCGATGCTTCCAATGCTTCATCCAATGATTTAGATGATTCCAATGCCCATGTGCACCAGCCAGAGGCAGGCCCTGGGGTTTCAGGAAGAACTCACACTTCACTGCGGCTAAGCATTACGGATACGGGACCGGGAATTCCTGCCAGCGATCAGGCTCATTTGTTCGAGCGCCATTATCGCGGTGTTCAAGCCCAGTCGGAAATTCCGGGCACGGGCCTAGGGTTGGCGATCGTGCGGGACTTGCTCCAACGGATGCAGGGTGACATTGAAATTATCAGCCCAGCCCTACCGCCCCTGGGAACGCCCCCCACTCTGGCCCCGGTAGGTACATCCTCGCCGGGCACGACTGCTGTGGTTTGGTTACCGATCGCGTAGGCTGGTCACTCACTCCGATCCCCCTGACCTCCTGCAAACGGCGGGCCAGGGGAGATTCAGTTTCCCCTTCTCCGAGCTTGGGAGAAGGGGTTAGGGGATGAGGGTCTTCGGTTTAATGCCCCCGACTCACCTAGAACCGTCAAGGCAAACTGGCGCTGCGCCCTGGCAGTGCCCTAGCGGGGGATTTCAAGATCACTGAGGAGGGTCAACGTCAAATCGGAATTGGTATCGATCACAATCAAATTGACACTATTGCGACCCGTGAAAATGCCAATCAAGCCACCGATCGCTGCCCCACCCAGGACTTCTTCCGTAGCAATGGCGCGATCGCCCGTGACCGCTGCCACGGCTGCCGCTGCCGCTGCGCCAAAGGCCGCTCCCCGCAGGATGGGATAAGCGCCCCCCCGCCGGACTTCTGTAGTTCGGCTGATCACTTGGGAGGTGGCATCAATGGGTAGGCGGGTTCCGTTGGGGAAGACCAATTCACTCGAGTAAAATTGGGTGCCCCCCGAAACCGGACGCAGTTCACCCACCACCTGACTTCCTGCCGGAATCAAGATCTCGCCCGATCGCGAAACAATATTTTGCGGCACGGTCAACGTTAGGGGAACCCGCTCATCCGGGGTGACCACGATCCGGGCATTTTCATAACGGGTTGGGATTTGCGTCCCTGCCGGGATGACTAACTGCCCAGCCCCACCCACAATGTAGGGAGAGTTGATCACGGGCACCCGCCCCAGTGCCACCAAGCCCTGATAGATAAATGCAGCCGTTTCCGCACGGGTCGCAGGCCGCAGCGGATTCAACACATTGAGGTTGGGGTAGTTGACCACCAAGCGCCGTTCTGTGCCAGCGGCGATCGGGAGTCGGGCAAACGTACTAATGGCATTGGCGTCGGAGTAGAAACTTAAGACATCCTCCACAGGCCGACTGGGCACAAATTTCAAGCCATTATTGATCGCCGTGATAATTTGCTCGCGGGGAATTTGGAGTTGGGGGCGGAAGGTCCCATCGGGATAGCCGGCCATGAAACCAATGCGCTGGGCAAAATCGATCGCCTCATAGGCCCAGAAACTGGGGGGCACATCCCGAAAGCGGACGGAAGGCCGCTCCAGCGGTGCATTGGGCAAGGCACGACGGACGATCGCCGCAAATTCAGCCCGGGTGACGGATTGTTCAGGGCGGTAGCTCCCATCCGGAAAGCCCACAATGATCCCGCGCTGGTTCAGCGCATCAATAAAGGGGGCGGCCCAATAGCCAGCAGGCACATCGGGGAAGCTGCTCATTTGGGCAACGGCTGGGGCTGGCATAAGCATCGGAGCTGCTGCCCCAGCGATTAACCCTAGCGCCGCAAACACAGCCGTCCCTGATTGCCACGGTTTATAATGAGACATGGTGAATTACTCTCCTCAACATCTATCTATAAGTGTAAGGCGGTCTTGATGGTTCCGGGTGGGAGCAGTAAGGAGAGAAAGATTATCCCCCCCACTGCTGTTGTACGATGGCTGGTTAACATAGCGTCCTATCGGCCACGAAGTTACTTAATAAGGGTGTCTGCTGCTAAGGATCTGTGAAAATTTCCTAGTTGATTAACTAAGACTCCTGGCAGGAGAGTTGGGTTCCAGCACAACCCCAATTGACGATCGTGGACGCTCGTGACTGCTCTCGTTTTCCTATCTCGCCTTTCCTAAAATCCTTTTTAAAATAGTACGACACTTGAAAAGCACTCTTCAAGCTTTTTTGAGGGTAAGGGGGGTGTTGAGAGCGGCGTGGGGGGCTGTCTGGCAGCAGTGCGGCAGCAATAGGGAGAAAAAAGTAGCATAGGGGGTGAAGACAACAAATCCTTGCAGGCATGGTGTGGACACGGGCGTATGGCGCTAGAAGCTGAGCAACTGCAAATCCTGCGGCGGTATTGCCGGGATGACGATGCCTTTGAACAGTTACAAGGTTTTTTAACAACCCTGATCGAGCACTGTCGGCAGGAGCAGCAGCGGGTCCGTTACGATGCCATCCTCAGTGCTATTCCTGATCGGATGTTTCGCCTTGATCCAGACGGTACTTACCTGGACTTTAAAGGCGACAGTACCGATCCCCCCGATTTGGGACCCACGATCGTGGGCAAAACCGTGTGGCAATTGTTGCCGCCGGACTTAGCTGCACGGTGCTTACAGGCGATCACCCACACCCTGGCCACTCGTCAGTTAACGATTCTTGAATATGAATTGCCGAATTTGGCGGGCGATCGCTGCAACTATGAAGCCCGCCTGGTGCCGAGTGGCGATCGGGAAGTGCTCGTGCTGGTGCGGGATATTACCGAGCGGAAGCAGGCGGAACTGGCGTTGCGGGCCAGTGAAGAGCGCCTCCAGCATTTTTTCGATACCACCTTTGAAGCGGTACTCATCCATGAACAAGGCCGTATCCTTGATGTGAATCGGGCCGCTGAGGTCCTGTTTGGTTACACCACGGCCCAAATGCAAACGATGACGGTTTTTGATCTCGCCCCCTCGACCGTCCATGAAATGCTGCGTCAACGCCTGCGTCATCCCAGCTACCGGGACCCCTTCGAGGCGATCGGGCTGCGCCAGGATGGTAGCCAATTTATTGCTGAGGTGATTGGTAAATCTATCCATTACCAGGGACGGGAAGCACGGGTGGTCGGGATTCGCGATATTACCGAGCGGAAGCAAGCCGAGGAAGCCCTACGCCGCAGTGAAGCTCGTCACCGTGCCCTCGTGGATGCCCTCCCCGATATTATGTTCCGGATTCACCGCGATGGGACCTACCTGGATTGCAAGGCGGCGAAGGATGCCATGATTCTGGCCTCTCCCACCGATATCATTGGCAAAAATGTGCGCCAGGTCCTGCCCCCAGCGGCAGCAGCCCAACGGCTGCACTATATTGAGCAAACCCTGGTAACTGGGGAAATGCAGATTTTTGAATATCAACTGCCGATGCCCCAGCCCTCCCCACTGGATCGCGTTGAGGTGCGGGACTACGAGGCGCGTATTGGTGTGAGTGGCCGGGATGAGGTGTTGGTGATTGTGCGGGATATTACCGATCGCAAGCGGGCGGAGGCGGAGCTACGGGCCTCAGAGCAACGGCTATCCCTGCTGATCCAACAAACTCAACTGGTGGTGATCGAGTGGAACCTTGATATGGAGGTGGTGGAGTGGAATCCGGCAGCCGAGGCGGTTTTTGGCTATCAAAAAGCGGAAGTTCTCGGTCAGAAGGCGGTTGATTTTCTGGTGCCAGCGGCGAATAAAGCGGAGATTGAAAAGATTTGGCTGGATTTAGTCGTCCACACCCAACGGGTTGGCTGTACCCACGCCAACTTAACCAAGGATGGGCGCGTCATCATCTGTGAGTGGTATAACTCGCCCTTGATTGACACGGCTGGAAACGTCATTGGGATTGCGTCCCTGGCGCGTGATATTACGGAACGGGTACGGGCCGAAGCCCAGATCAAAGCGACGGCCCAGTGCGATCGCCTGTTGGCAGACATTGCGTTGCGGATTCGCCAATCCCTGGATTTGGGCCAAATCCTGTCCACAGCGGTCACGGAGGTGCATCAGTTTTTGCAGGTGAGTCGGGTGTTTATTGGCCGGTTGGATGTCAACTTGCAGGTGCAGGTGGTGGCCGAGGCGGTGACCGAGGGGTGGGGGTCGTTGTTGGGTTGGTCTTTGCATCTGACGGAGGTTAACCAGGCCCTTTTTACGGCGGGGACTGCCCGTGTGATTACGGATGCTATCTCGGCGGGGTATTTACCGGGCCATCCGATCCGGGCCAGTATTACGGTGCCGATCGCCCTAGTAGGGCGTCCGATTGGCGTTCTGGTGGTGCAGCAATGCTGTGATCAGCGGGACTGGCAACCCCATGAGGTGGATTTGCTGGAGCGGTTGGCTACCCAGTTGGCGATCGCGATCCAACAGGCCGAATTGTACAAACAACTGGCGGATCTCAATGCCAGTTTGGAACAGCAGGTGGAGCAACGCACGGCGGAATTGCAACAGAAAATGGAGGAACTTCAGGAACTCGATCGGCAAAAGGATGTGTTTCTGCATACCGTAACCCATGATTTACGCACCCCCGTGATGGGCTGGCTGATGCTCCTGAAAAATATGCTCAAGAAACCTGACGATAGCCTGTCCTTGAATCGGGCAATCGTAGAACGAATGGTCGAGAGTAATGAGCGGCAATTAAATTTATTGAATCTATTGTTGGAAACCCACGGAGGGCATGTGCGGGGGATTCCCTTGCAGCGACAATCACTCTCCTTAGCCACCAGCCTACCCAGGCTACAGACGGATCTTGATCCCCTATTAACTGCAAACCGTGCCACGTTAACCCTGCAAATTCCGACGGATCTGCCCGCTGTCAACGCAGACCCAGCCCAACTCTGGCGAGTGTTTGAGAACTTGATCACCAACGCACTTAAACATAACCCCCCCGGTCTCCACCTAACGATCAGCGCGTTTCCAGTTGCAGTCACCTCTGGTTTAGCAACTGCTGGTTTAGCAACTACTGGTTTAGAAATGGCGGCAATGACTACCGCTGCAACAACGCAGGCACCTGCATCTGGTTGGGTACGCTGCGAGATTGCCGATGATGGGATTGGCCTCACTCCAGAACAGTGCGATCGCCTGTTTGACCTTTACGAACAGGGTCCCCAAACCCGGCAATTTACGGGTGTGGGGCTGGGACTCTACCTCTGTCGGCAAATTATCCAGGCCCACGGCGGTGAGATTGGTGTTACCAGTCAACCCCAGGCAGGAGCCGTGTTTTGGTTTACATTGCCCTGCGCGTAGTGTCGCCACTGAAGAATTGTGTGCATTATGTGGCGCATCCCAGTCTGAATCAAATCATGCTAAATCTTAAAGATTCCCCGATCTGGAGGGTGTTCACTCATGGCTTTTCAGGTTTTACCCGTGACAACGGCGGTGCAAATGGAACAGTTCCTCGATGTGCCGACCAAAATTTATCACGGCGATCACAATTGGGTCCCTCCCCTGCGCAAAAGTATTGCGGCCCAACTGTCCCCCCAGGCCCCCTTTCGCCAATATGGGGAACTGCAAGCCTTTGTCGCGATCGGGGAACAGTCCACCCTCCTCGGACGCATTGTGGCTGCGGTCAATCAACGACTGGTGGCAGCAGAGGGAACAGCGATCGGGGTGTTTGGCTATTTTGAATGCGTGAATCAGGACGAGGTGGCGCAAGCCCTCTTTCTGGCTGCGAGTGATTGGTTAAAAGCGCGGGGAATGATACGGGTACGGGGGCCGATCAATCTTTCTACCCATAATGATTGTCTTTTTTTGGTCAAAGGGTTTGATTCCCCACCCGTGATCAGGATGCCCTACAATCCGCCCTACTATCCGGCTTTGATAGAGCGGGCGGGCTGGGTGAAAGCCAAAGATGCCTATGCCTACGAATTGCCTTTAGATAAACCTTTATCGCCAGAGTTTGAACGGGCCTATCGCATTGCCTGTCGATCGGGGGTTACGTTTCGTCCCATTCACACGAAGGGAGAGGGCTTTAAGCAAGATTGTAAAAGTTTGTACGATTTGTTTAATCGCGCCTTTGCGAATAATTGGAGTTCCTCTCCTCGCACCGAAGCGGAATTTTTGGAAGATGCCAAAGATTTACAACAGTTGGTCGATGCCGATATTTTTCCGGTGGCTGAAGTTGCCGGTGAAATGGTGGGATTCTTTATGGGTTTGCCAGATTATAATCTGGCTCTGAAGCATGTGAATGGCAAGTTGGACTGGTGGGGAATCTTAAAATTCCTATGGTACCGTCGTCAGATCGATCGCGGCCGCATCTTAGTGATTTGCTCCCTGCCAGAATACCGCCGTAAGCTCGTGCCCCTAGCCCTTATTTACCTGGGGATGCAAGGTGCAATTCAGAAGCGAAAGCCCTATACCTGGGCGGAATTATCCTGGGTTTGGGAAGATAATTATGCGTCACGTAAGTTGATCGAGGCTAGTGGGGGACAACGATATAAAACCTATCGTATTTATGAGCGATCGCTGCTTGAAAGTTAATCAAGTTCTGGATACCCATAACGATCGCTCATAAACCCATGTCCCAGCGCGATGATCACGATAGTCCCTTTATGTT
>CAZHXN010000017.1:0-56102 GCA_964536415.1 uncultured bacterium | reverse complement strand
TCCCCCCACGACGAATATCCCTATCCCTGTTAACCCACCCACGGCTTTGCCCCCTACGGGACCTCTACCCCGCGTTCCCAGTGGTCGGGTGATCGTGGTGATTGATCCAGGGCATGGGGGGCCTGATCCGGGTGCGGTTGGGATTGGCAATATTTATGAGAAAAACATTGTGCTGGATATCTCCCGCCAGGTGGCCTCGATTCTGCAACAGCAGGGGGCACAGGTGGTCATGACGCGATCGGACGATCGGGATTTAGATCTCGAACCCCGCGTCCAGATTGCTGAACAAGCCAATGCCACCGCATTTGTCAGCATCCATGCCAATGCGATTAGCATGAGCCGTCCAGAGGTGAATGGGCTGGAGACCTATTACTACGTGTCGGGTTTGGGGTTGGCCCAGGCAATTCATAGCAGTATTTTGCAAAGTGGATTGGGGATGCGCGATCGCGGGGTGCGGCAGGCACGATTCTACGTCCTCCGCCGCACGTCGATGCCTGCCGTGTTGGTGGAAACGGGTTTTGTGACGGGGGCTGAGGATGCCCCCCGCTTGGCCGACCCCAATTTCCGCAGTCGGATGGCGGTGGCGATCGCCCGTGGGATTCTTAACTATCTGCAAGGGCGTTAGAGAAAATTAGAGAAAAGAGGAAAAAAGTGAATATCCCCCCTCTAGTGGCCTTGACAACCGCCCCACAACCTCACCAACAGTGAAACTATAAAAGGTGGGTACGCCGGGGCTGGGTTCAGGGTAACCCGCCACATAAACTCTCGAACTTTCCCGCACTTGGTCAGAGTTGCCAAACTCAGCACGGGCAGTTGGGTAGGAATAGCTGCTTTGAAACTCCAGGATCGCAACATCCAGCCCTGCAATTTGTTGGACCGATCGTTGATTAAAGGAATGCTGCTGACCATCCGGGGTTTGGATCGTATGGCACCAGTCATCACCATATTGAACCACGTGCCATGCGGTTAATACTCGATACGTGTTACCATTGCGATCGTAAATAATACCTGATCCCGGTGAGCGACAATCAATTAGAACTGTCAATCTTTTTGCTTTGTCACTAATACTACTCTGGCTTCTGTTCTGGAGAAAAATTGCTAACGCCTGTGGATTAATCACAATTGGGGCAGCAGCAAACAAGATAATTCCTAATGCTACACTCCCTAGGTAATAAGAAATTTTCTTCCTGAAGCTACTCATGATGTGTTCTATATAGTCACAATCTACTCTCAGGATACCCCGCTACCAGAGGGGTTCTAACACGTTGTGATTGATGGTAGGATTTGGAATGAGTGGGATTTGGGGAGGGAGATCATTAAAACGAGCACAGAATACGGCTTCAGCGGAGGTTAAGTAGCGAGTACGATCGCGACAAATTTGCGCTGGCGAGCGGCGATCGTGATCCAAGTAGGTTTGGGAGATGCGTAATTGCGCTAGAGCGTTCATCTGCTGATAACGCCGATCCAGGATCTGGATTGCCTGGTTATAGGCCGCAAATACCTCTGAATGACGGCCCGATCGATGCAAAATCAAGCCGCGTAATCTCCAGGCATCGACATTTTCGGCATCCTCTGCCAATACCTGACTCACCCGATCGAGGGCTTCGGCATAACGTCCCAGATCAAGCAACAATTCACCCTGTAGGAGCAGGATCGGATGCCGGGATAATCGTAACTGTGACCATTCCGATTGGGGGAACCCCACTCCACCCTGGATCGCGCTAGCCCGATATCCAGGACTGCCAACCTGTGCCCAAGCAGAGGAGGTACTGAGAAGCAGAAATCCCAGGGTAAGGCTCAGCGATCGTAGCAGGCAACTCATAGTCGGGTATTCCCCCAAAATAAAACTGTCATCTATTACCAGAGCGATGGTTCATGCCCCCGTCTGGGTACTTCTGGAGTGACACCTGGTTCACTTAACGGAGCCGTAGTATTCAAGAAAACATCAAGGTTCAGGTAATCAACCCCACCAACATTTTCAATGGGATCTCGCTCCGAGGATTCATTCAGGGGTCCCCTAGCTCTATCTCTAACGGCTAATAGATCTTGTAAGGTAGTTGCTGGATTTCGACCTGGTTGGATCGTGAACAATTGTTCACCGCATCCCCCCCCAGCTCTTGTTGCTGTGCAGACAATGTTATAACCATTACGCCTACCTGTGGTGAGATACCGGAGGGAGCCATTGGCATGAAACGTTGAGAATTTGCTAGAAACTTCCTGACATCGCCGTTCAGGTGTCCAGCTTGAAGCACTGGCCCAATTAGAAGTCCACTGGATAACGGGAATATCTCCGCGTGGGGTCCGGGCAGCAGTTGTCGGCACCCCTTGGGGAGACCGCACACACAAAGGTGTTTTGCTGCGCACGGCTGGGTTGACTCCCCAGGGCGATCGCGGCACCGCTCACCAGCAACACCGTAGCCAGGGGCCGAGTCAAGGACTTAAGAGACAAACGCATCACATTTAACCTCCGTTATGGATAAGATAGACAACGTTGGGCCGCCTCAGCTTTTTGCTGAAGGGCCAAGATCTCTGGGTTCAACACACTCAGAAAATGGTGGGGATGGATCGGGGCTGAGGCATAGGCAGGATTCCCTCCAGGACTAGCCGCCATCTGAAATTTCAGGTTTTTGGGAGCCAAAGTCTGCAAGGTTTCGATCGGGATTGCCCAACTCGACTGCTCCATCAGGTGATGCATCGCCGGACAAGGCCGACTGCCATCTTGATAGACATAGGGATCACCCCAGAGCGGAAAAGCGTGCATCCCATTAACCCCCACCACTTCCCCCGCCAAGTTCAACACAGGACCACCACTCATCCCCTTAGCAATAGAGTTGGTATAGGCAAGGCTGTAGCCCCCATCCAACACCTGACGATTGATCAGGGCAACCCGGCCCTCCGTCAGCGTTAAACCCTGGGCATTAACAACCACTTGTGGTTGAGGGGCTTGGCTAAAGGGAAAACCAGCGGCCACCAGGGTATCGCCCACCAACAGACCGGCGGCATGGCCAAGATTCGCCAACCGATAGGTCTGGTTAGATTGAAAGCTTAATAAGGCCAGATCGTTATTGCCAAACTGGGTATCTGGCAACAGGGTCGCAGCATAAAGCTGACCATCCCCCGTCTCGATCTGATAGCTGTCCGCATGGCGAGTCACGTGCTCATTCGTGGCCACAATATAGGTATCGCCCGCACGACTCAGGATAATTCCCGACCCCCAGCTTTCCCCCACCCTAACCTTGACCGTAATTTGCTCGGCAATCTGATGAACTCCTTGCAACGGCGAGGGAGGCAGGTAATGGTACGCTTCCTTTGGGTGTAAATCAGGGACCTTCGGAGTCAGGATCACCGTTGAGGGATAGGTCGGGACCACAACTGCATTGGGATCTGGAGGAGGATAGGAACTCTCGTGGGCATGGACAAGCAGGGTGGTTAACCCAACCCCCGCATTATCTTCATCTTCCTCGCTTCCACCCCCATTGGGTACCAATTCAGGACAATTTCCTGCTGAGCCGCCTATTTATCAACCCAGTGCTGCTAATAATCAACAAACTTTTCATGAAAATGCCTATGAGCAGGAAAGATCTTCCAGAAAGGTACCATTCCCAAGCACCACTAATCGTGCTAAATCCAGAAACTCAAATGTCTCTTCTAAAATCTTGAGTTGGCGACAGTTTGTCAAAAAACAAGTTAATTCAACTAAAAACCCGATTTTGAGGCTAGTCATTTGGGGATCAATGACTACTGGCTTTCGGAATACTCCTTGGGTTCGGTATTTTCAAGGATATAATCCTGAAAAATCTGGTAATTCTTTTTTAGATTTTGATGGCTATGTTCTACCAAAATTCCAAGAATCTTCGAGCAAGATATTAGCGGGTATAGAAGACAAGCTTCTAAAGCTCGGAGAATATGAAAAAACTGACTGTCGAATTGTTAAACTGACAGATGCGCATTTAGTTGATTCAACAAGTCAGAATTTTATTGGAATTGAGCTTTTTCCAATTGTACGCGGCGGCAAGTCTGATTATAGGCGATTTTGCGTCACCTCTTATCATCGGGTAAGGACATATCTGATTGTCGAAAACTATGGTCCTGATCTTTTTGTCAGTTGGTTAACACGGTTTGAGCCAGTGCCAACTTCAATACCCATGATTTTATGGTTTATTTTTGCACTGCTGTTAAGTATATCTAAGTTTGTAAGAGGTGTTGATAGTAATAGTAGTAATAATCTGGAAATTGGATTACTTATTTTTTCTATATTCCCATTACTAATTTGGTTGATTTGTTACTATATCCTACCATTAACAATGGAATACTTGAAGATACTGCCTAAAAAAAGTAATGCCATTTTTTTAGGTATATTTCTGAACGTTTTTGCATTAGCGTTTATCTTCCCAATTGTTATCTTATTTATTCGGGCCAGTATAATTTTTATTAGTGTCGCGCTAATTCTAGTACCTTCACTATATATTATCTACCGTCTATTAAATTTTGCTGGTAGTGATGATGACGATGATTAAAGGTAAAGGCTGTAACTTTACAAGCTATGCCGAGCGATGGGGGTTCGGGTCTCGTAGGCGGCGGGTGGCAAGGCCAGAAACTTATGGGGAGAGAGGCGCTGTGCTGGGGGGCGGGCAGTTTTAGGGAGTGAACGAGGATGGGCTTTATTTTTTTTTAGGCGCTTATAGGCGGAACCCAGCCAATCACTCAAGCTATGGCTCATGGCTCCGATCTCTAAACCAATGAACAGCGCGATCGCTTCTAGGGGATGCTGTTGCAGCGTCGTCAGGTAAGCATGGGTAATATCGGCCAATTGTTGCCGGATCAGGGCTTGCCAGTATTGGGTGCCGATAAAGTATTGATAGGCGATCGCCCACAGGGTGAGACCCACTAGCCCCATAATGGCCACGCAGCCCATGAGATAGGCCAACCGCAGGAGGGTACCAATCAGGAAACCGTGGGTCCAAATGGCTCGATGGCGCAGACTTTTTTGATACGGCAACCAGAGCCACCGCAGCCAGCCCCAACGTTTATACTGGCGCGATCGCGTATCCAGATCGGGGCCAAACATGAGGCCACTGAAGAGGAATCCCCCAGCAACCAGGAGGGTCAAGTTTCCACTGCGGGTGGCCCCCAGGGTGAAGCCGACGATGAACGGCAAACTCCAGAGGGTAATGCGATCGTGGGTTTGACCTAGGGGCATAGGAACACTCGGCAATTTGCTGCCGCTATCATAACGCCAACTTTTTGAATTGCGGTATGATTCGGGTGCTAAGGTTTGCTAAAATGGCTTAGCGCAAGCGACGTTACGCAAGCGGGCGATTAGCTCAGCGGTAGAGCGCCTGCCTTACAAGCAGGATGCCACTGGTTCAAATCCAGTATCGCCCATGTCCTCAAACTGGCCCCAGCCAGCCAGATGCTCGGCCCTGCGACTTCTGAAATGAGCCACAAGAATGGTATTACACTAAAAACGCAGGTATTCCATACTGTATCACCGCCGCTGGCTGACGACCTATCGCCCCTATGCAACCCACTGACCCCAACAAATTTACCGATAAAGCCTGGGAAGCGATCGTCCAATCCCAGGATGTCGCCCGCCATTACCGTCAACGCCAGCTAGAGGTCGAGCATTTGATCCTCGCACTCCTGGATCAAGAAGATGGGTTGGCCGACAAAATTCTAGTCAAGGCTGAGCAGGAAACCGCCAAGTGGCAGCAACAACTGGAAGCCTTTGCCCAACGCCAACCTAAGGTAATGGGGGAAACAACGGAACTGTATTTGGGGCGCGGGCTGGATGTGTTGCTCGATCGCGCGGAACTGGCCCGCAAGGCCCTCCAGGATGAATATATTTCCGTTGAACACCTGCTGCTGGCCCTAGGGGAAGACGATCGCATCGGTCGTCGCCTCTTCAAAACCTTTAATCTTGAACAAAAGCCTCTGGAACTGGCGATTCGGGGTCTACGGGGCAGCCAGAAGGTCACTGACCAAAGTCCCGAAAACCGCTACGCCGCCCTGGAAAAATACGGGCGGGATCTGACGGAACTGGCACGGGCCGGGAAGCTAGACCCGGTGATTGGCCGTGATGAGGAAATCCGGCGGGTGGTGCAGGTCCTCTCCCGGCGCACGAAGAATAATCCCGTCTTGATTGGCGAACCGGGGGTGGGGAAGACGGCGATCGCGGAAGGGTTGGCCCAACGCATCGTCAATGGGGATGTGCCCGAATCCCTCAAGGGGCGGTTGCTCATCTCGCTGGATATGGGATCATTAATTGCCGGGGCGAAGTACCGGGGTGAATTCGAGGATCGGCTGCGAGCGGTACTGCACGAAGTTACCCACTCGGACGGTCAAATTGTCCTGTTTATCGATGAACTGCATACGGTTGTCGGAGCCGGGGCTGCCCAGGGCACAATGGATGCCGGGAATTTACTGAAACCGATCCTGGCGCGGGGCGAGTTGCGGTGTATTGGGGCCAGCACCCTGGATGAGTACCGCAAATATATTGAAAAAGATGCCGCGCTGGAACGGCGTTTCCAACAGGTGATGGTGAACCAGCCCAGCGTTGAGGATACCATTTCCATCCTGCGGGGGTTGAAGGATCGCTATGAAGTACACCACGGCGTAAAAATTACCGACTCGGCACTGGTGAGTGCCGCTACCCTGTCCAACCGCTATATTTCCGATCGCTTTCTCCCTGATAAGGCGATTGATCTCGTTGATGAAGCCGCTGCCAAGCTCAAAATGGAGATCACCTCCAAGCCCACGGAGTTGGAAACCCTGGATCGCCGCCTGATGCAATTGGAAATGGAAAAGCGATCGCTAGAAGGGGAACAAGCCGGTGTGGCGCGGACCTTTGGGACCTCCCAAGATCGGTTAGAAAAGATCGATCAGGAAATTGCCGAACTGCAAACCCGACAGCAGAAACTCAATGCCCAGTGGGAAAGTGAAAAACACCTGCTGGAAGACATTAACCAACTGAAAAAGCAAGAGGATCAATTAAAAGTCCAAATTGAGCAGGCGGAACGGGATTACGACCTGAATAAGGCTGCCCAGTTGAAATATGGCCAACTGGAAACGATTCAGCGCGATCGCGAAGCCAAGGAGAGCCAATTAAAGGACTTGCAAACCCAGGGCACCAGCCTGTTACGGGAACAGGTGACTGAGGCCGATATTGCCGAAATTGTCGAGAAATGGACCGGGATTCCCGTGAGCCGCCTGCTGCAATCGGAACGCCAAAAACTCCTGCAATTGGAGGCGTACCTGCACCAGCGGGTCATTGGGCAAGAGGAGGCGGTTGCCGCCGTGGCCGCGGCCATTCGCCGGGCGCGATCGGGGATGAAAGATCCCGGTCGTCCGATCGGTTCCTTCCTATTTATGGGACCGACGGGCGTTGGGAAAACCGAACTAGCACGGGCACTGGCCCAGGCCCTCTTTGACACCGAAGACTCCCTCGTGCGGATCGATATGTCCGAGTACATGGAAAAACATGCGATCTCACGGCTGATCGGTGCCCCACCGGGCTATGTCGGCTATGACGAAGGCGGGCAACTCTCGGAGGCGATTCGACGGCATCCCTACGCCGTGGTCCTGCTAGATGAAGTCGAAAAAGCCCACCCGGACGTGTTTAATATCCTGCTGCAAGTGCTGGATGATGGGCGCATTACCGATTCCCAGGGCCGGACGATCGACTTCCGTAATACCGTCATCGTCATGACTAGCAACATCGGCTCCCAGTATGTGCTGGATATGGTCGAGGTACCCAACCAGCTTAACGCCGCCCTACGCAACGAAGGCTTAACCCTGGCAGAGGTGTCTGGAGAAGTGGCCTTTGATTGGTTAGCCCGGATTGTGGAGAAACGAATAGCCCAACGCTTCCGTGACCAAATCCTGCGCACCATCAAGCTGGAATCCCTCTCTGGCGAGGCGCTTTTGGCTGAGTTCCTCACCTACCTGCAACACCGGGTTACCGATGCCCTGCGCAGCCACTTCCGTCCCGAATTCCTTAATCGCGTGGATGATATCATCCACTTCCATACCCTGTCCAAGCAGGAACTCCGCCAGATAGTCAATATCCAGGTGCGCCGCATTGAACGGTTGCTTACTGATCAGAAAATTAGCCTGGAACTGACTGAGGCGGCCCTCACCTATATCGCCGATGTGGGCTACGATCCAGTCTACGGTGCCCGTCCCCTCAAGCGTGCCCTGCAACGGGAACTGGAAAATGTCCTAGCGATGAAACTTCTGGAAAGTACCTTTGAGGAAGGCGACACGATCGTCGTCGATGCCCCCGATGGCCACGGCCTCCAGTTTACCCACAAGGAAGACCAACCTCAGCCCGTAGCAACTCCGTAGTTCTTCCGTAGTTTTGTGGGTACTAATCGCTATTCTCCTAGGCAGATCAGCCCTGACCTGTAGTGACCCCGTATTTATGCGGAGGATGTCAATCCTGATTTGACGAAGATAGGAGCGGCATTCCCCATAGAAATACGGGTTTTCCCCTTGCTACACTGAATTCATAGTTGAATAATAAAAACCGCTGTCTATTGAACAGATGTTGACACCGTTGTGGAAGGGGTCCCGCTGCTCGGCCATCACTGCAACTGCGGCTGTTAAACGGGGCAACCTGATCGAAGATAGTTCAGCGTCCCAGACCGCTATCTAGCTCATCGTGTGGGTTGATGCAGTGGTGAATGCTCGAAGTCCCCAAAAGAGAATCCTTCAGATATAAGATACGCCTGTGGACGATCGCGAGAGTATGCACGGAGACTTGACCCTTCAACAGCAGATTGAACGGGAACGCTTGATTGTGGCGATCGCCCGCCGCCTGCGCCAGGATCTTGATTTAGAGACGATTCTCAATACGACCGTTACTGAAGTTCGGCAGTTTTTACGCAGCGATCGGGTCGTGCTCTATCAATTTGAGCCGAATTGGAGTGGCCGGGTTGTGGTGGAATCGGTAGATTCCCGCTGGACACCCCTGCTAAATCAACTCATCCATGATCCCTGTTTTGGGGCTGCCCAAGCTGTCGCCTACCGTCATGGGCGGGTGTCGGTGATTGAAAACGTGGAAGCAGGGATAGTGAAACCCTGTCATGCTGAACTCCTGCGCCAATTTCAGGTACAGGCCAACCTGGTGGTCCCGATTTTGCAGGGGCAGCGCCTCTGGGGGTTACTCATTGCCCACCAGTGTGATGCGCCCAGGGGGTGGGAAGTGCTGGAAATTAATCTGCTCAAACAGTTAGCGGAGCAGGTGGGGGTTGCCATCAAACATGCGGAATTGTTTCAACAGGTGAATCGCCTGGCGGCTAGCCTGGAGCAGCAGGTGCAGGAACGGACGGTTCAATTACAAATGGCCCTCAACTTTCAGCAGACGCTGCAACGGATCACGGCCAAAATTCGAGAAAGTCTGGACGAGGACCATATTCTACAAACGGTGGTGCAGGAACTGGGGCAGGTCCTGGCGGTAGACTGTTGTGATGTGGCCATGTTTGATGCTAATCAGACTGAATTAACGATTTGCTATGAGTATGCGCCTGATTTCCCCTCTGCCCGCAATCGCACCACGCAAAAAGCTGATTTGGGTGACCTTTATTCGCAGCTATTGCAAGGTCAAATCTTGCAATTTTGTACATTGGAATTAGGTGGAAAACGCCCCATCCCCGCTCGGACTGCGGTGCTAGCCTGTCCGATCGCAGATGAGGCCAAAATTCTGGGCGATCTCTGGTTGTATCAGCAAGATACGAACGGGTTTTCTGAGACCAAGGTGCAATTGGTGCGCCAGGTGGCCAATCAGTGTGCGATCGCCCTGCGGCAGTCACGTCTCCATCAAGCGGCCCAAGCCCAAGTCCATGAACTGGAGCGTCTTGATCGCCTGAAGGATGATTTTCTTAGTCGGGTTTCCCATGAATTGCGATCGCCGATCGCCAATATCAAAATGTCGGCGGAAGTGCTGGATATGTTCATGGCCAATGGCTCCCTCACCCCGGATAAGGCGGGCCGTTATCTTAAAATCCTCAACGATGAGTGCGAACGGGAGATGAACCTCATTAACGATCTCCTGGATCTCACCCGACTAGAGGCCGGCAACCGGCCCCCCTCGCTAACCCTGATTCGCTTACAGGACTGGATTCCCCACGTTGTTGAACCCTTTTACCTCCGCACTCAGCAAAATCAACAAACCCTTCTGATCACCCTCGCCCCCAATTTGCCCGATCTCGTTTCTGATCTGTCCAGTTTAGGCCGAATCCTAACGGAGTTACTGAATAATGCGTGTAAGTACACGCCGGCTGGAGGCACGATCACTATTGCAGTTGAGCAGCAACAGGCTGAGGTGCAGTTAAGTGTGAGTAATGATGGAGTCGAAATCCCACCGGAGGAATTGCCGCGTATTTTTGATAAGTTTTACCGCATTCCCAGCACCAATCGCTGGCAGCATGGGGGGACAGGCTTAGGGTTAACCCTTGTCAAGGGATTAGCGGAACATCTGGGGGGCAGTATCCAGGCCAGCAGTGCGAATGACATTACCACCTTTACCCTGACGCTCCCCTTGCACCTGCTATTTCCCATCACCTCCCCCACTCCACCCCAACTCTAATGCTGTCTTCATCGCCCACCCTATTAGCCCTTGACTTTGATGGTGTCCTCTGTGATGGCCGTCGCGAATATTTCCAGTCCGCATGGCGAGCCTATCGCCAGATCTGGCCTGCTGCGGAGCAACACCCCCCAGCCTCCCTGGAAGACCCGTTTTATCGCCTGCGCCCCGTGGTTGAAACCGGGTGGGAAATGCCCCTCCTCCTGCAGGCCTTGATCTTGGCCTACCCTGAAGAGCGTTTGCTGCAAGACTGGGCCACGATCGCGCCGCAATTACTCGCCACCGAACGTTTAACTCAACCCCAACTCCAAACCGCCCTCGACAGTGAGCGGGATGCGTGGATTAAGGCCGACCTAGCCGGTTGGTTGCATCTCCATGAGTTTTATCCCGGCACGATC
Source organism: uncultured bacterium (assembly GCA_964536415.1). Classification (GTDB taxonomy): domain Bacteria; phylum Cyanobacteriota; class Cyanobacteriia; order B231; family B231; genus Trichothermofontia. Next base: position 45,119 of record CAZHXN010000017.1, on the reverse strand, counting down.
GCCCGTGTGCAAGCCACGATCGCCGCAGGGGTGACCGTGGTCATTATTACCACCAAGGAAAGTCGCTTCGTTACCCAACTCCTCCAAGAAGCCGGGGTCTCCCAGCCCCTCCCCCAGATTTTTGGCCGCGAACAGCAACGCCCCAAGCGGGAGATTCTAAGAGAGCTACAGCAGCAGAACCCATCAGCATCGATCTGGTTTGTGGAAGATCGCCTTAAAACCCTCCAGAACGTCCAGCAACAACCGGATCTCGCCAACATCGAACTGTTTTTAGCTGCCTGGGGTTATAACACCGCGACTGAGCGTGCACTGGCCCAGCCAACCGTTAACACAGCGTCGCCAGCAGGGAATCAGCTTCACTTACTCACCCTCGATCAGTTTGTACACCCCTTTCCCGCATGGCGATCCAGCGGCGATCGCGATTAAAACCGCGACTACGAACAACAATTCTCTAACCGTTCGACAAGCTCCTCCCAGTTTGTAGTAACGACTTTAGTCGTCAAAGGCTTATATCTAGCCCTTAGTTGTAGTAACAACCTTAGTCGTCGAACCACTCATATCTGGCCCTTAGTTGTAGTAACAACTTTAGTTGTCAAAGCAACCATATTTGAACTTTTCGATTTTGCATTTTGAATGGAGACCGTAGTAAATGCTTAGCAGTTACATGGCAAAACTAAGCACTTAATACTAAAGACTACTCCCTACTCCCTGTCATCTCTTCCCTAACAATTTCCACCAACTTACCCACTGCCCCCCGTTGCCCCCGCACCTGACGGAGACGATCGCGCATTTGGGCCAATTGCTCCGGTTGATCAAGCAGGGCTAACACCTGAGCCGCAACCGCTTGAGGTTGCAGCGGACCGACCAACTCCGGGACAATCTCTGCTCCCGCCCAAATATTGGGCCATGCCAATAACCGCCGCTGGGGTCCCTGTAACTGGCGCAGCGCCAGCCAGTTCACCGCCCTAGCGAAGCAAGAACCCACCCCCGGTAAATTCGCCAAAATCCCCGGTAGGCCATCCCAGGCCCGCATGGCGTCTAACTGTTGAGTGGGCAGCAGGACGATCATGGGCACTGCCAGGGCACCCAATTCCGCCGTATTGGCCCCGATCGTCGTTAAACACAGGGCACATTGGGCCAGTCGTACATAGGCGGGAAACTTGGTATCGAGGGGGACGATTAAGCCAGTGGGGGTTTGTAGAGCAGGGGCATTTGGCCCTGAAGCCAACAGCGTAGCGGTGACGTTGCCAAATTTGGCAATGACGGGATTCTGGCCGGGATCAGCAAAGCGGGCCAGGGTTTCAACGGCGAGGGCGGGGGCAACGGGGATGAAAAATTCAATCTCAGGGCGGCTGTGGTAAATGTGCTCGGCGATCGCCAAACACAAGGGCACTCCGATCGCTAACTTAGCTGGCTTTGATCCCGGTAATAAGCCAATTTTGATCGATGCAGGGGCGGGCGTCACCTCGGCAGATAAACCATTAACCTGACCCACATCAGCCATCAGGTCACCGACAACTGTACACTTGGCTGCATACTGGGGCGGAATCTTTTCTAAGAGTTGGGTGTTCATCACTGCGACGCGATCGACCCACCGTAGCCAGCGGGCTTCCCACTCGGCATAGATCACGCTGCGATAGCCCAAACGGCGACTGATGACCACCGCAAAGAATTGATCGCCACCCAAAAATAGGACGACACCGCGATCGCGCCAATCCCAATTCTCTGCCGTTTTCCCCCACAGTAAAAAGTTAAAAAATGCCGCCGGTCCTTGGACGCGATCGACCTCTGGATAGGACCGGGCGATTTCAGCTTCCCGGCCACTGGCATTGGGGCATGGCGATAACACCACTGAAATTCTGACGTGATCGCGATTGTGTCCCAGTTGTTGCCGTAGTTCCTGCACCACAGGCCGCACCCAGGTGGCTAATTCCCCCGGCCCATTGGACAGGATTAAAAGATCGATCGCTGCGTGATGCCCCAGGTGTATCGCTGCTGTGGTACCCATGATGGCAGATTGCTGCTCCAACGCCCGTTCCGATGCCATTGTTATCTCACTTGAGTCCTAGATTGGGGCAGTGATTGAACCCCTCGCCCAAAGTTGGGAATCCTCACGATCGCCATTTTCCCATGTGTGGCGCAGCCATTCTGGGGCGACAAGAAGCTGGTGATGGCTTCGCTTAAAACAAGCTGAGTTGACTGGGTTCTGGCGCTAATTGATCCCACGGGAGCGGTGGTACGGGGACCCCTTGGCATTCTAGGGCGTGTTGAAACTGACGAGCCGTATGGGGCGATCGCGCCTCTTGGGGACAGTGGACAAAGCAGTAGATCTGGGTACCCTGTTGGAGCCAAGCGGCAACCTGGTTGACCCATTCCGCTAGGTAGGGTTGATTCCAGTCGGTAGTGGGGTGACTGATCAAACGGATCAGGGTAAAGGGAGCCGTGAGGACGGGTTGGAGGGGCAGTTGGGGTTTGCGGCGCTCCGAATGAAGTTGGGGATTATCGGGACAGTCGTAGATGGGACGGCTGTCCAGCAGCACCCGCCCCATGCCCAGATTGTGCAGGAACGCATTGAGGCAATCAGCCTGGGGAGCCATAAACCAATCGCGATGGCGCACTTCCAGGGCTAAGGGTACCCCGATCGCCGTCACCCCCTTTAAAAAAGCCGTCAGATCGTCCCAGTGATCGGGTCCGTAGCTAGGCGGCAGTTGGATAAACGTAGGACCCAGGCGATCACCCAGGGTTTGGGTTGATTCCAAAAACGCACACGCTGCGGCTAAGTGGGGGAGCAACGGGCCTTGATGGCTGAAAGCACGCGGGAGTTTCAGACAAAATTCAAAACCAGATGGCGTTGCCGTCGCCCAACGGCGTAGGGTGGCGCGATCGGGTATGGCGTAGAAGGTCGTATTCCCCTCAACGGTGGTAAAGCGTTGACCGTAGAGCCGCAAAAAATCACGCGATCGACTCTTCGCTGGGTAAAAACTGCCCACCCAATCCGGATAGGACCAAACCGCACACCCGACTCGAAATAACATACGCCCACTACCTTGATACTTCGGGTGGAGATAAATACCCCTCGATCAAGGTATCGGGTCCGAGCGATTGCACCTGAAGATCATGCAACGTCAATGCCTGGGTCATTTGAGTAAACCCCAGCTCACCGATCGGAGTGGGTGCTGTCAGACCGCCAATCAACTTAGGGGCCACGAAAGCATAAACCTTTTGGATGGCTCCTTGGGCGATCGCCTGGGCCGCTAGTTGCCCCCCACATTCCCACAACACCGACAGGCACCCGCGATCGTAAAGATCCGCCATCACCGCATCCGGTGTAACGGGAGCAAGGGGGATAACATCGACCCCCTGCGATCTTAACGCGGCTTGGCGCTCGGCTGGAGCCGTGGGTTGGGTATAGACCAGGGTGGGGGCGATGTCCGTTTGCCAGAGATGGGCTGTGGTGGGTAGGTCCAGGTTTCGACTCAAGACCACCCGTCTAGGGGGATGGGAACTGTGGCCGTGGGGGGTCAGGTGAGGATTATCCCGACGGACCGTATTGCCGCCGACAATGATGGCATCGCAGCGCGATCGCAATTGATGGACCCAGGCTCGCGCATCAGGACCCGTCACCCATTGGCTATGGCCACTACTCGCTGCTATCTTGCCATCCAGGGTCATCGCATACTTAAAAATCCCAAACGGACGCTGGTAACGTATGCGATGCACAAAGGCTTCATTCAGCCGCAGACAGGCTGCCGTCTCTACTCCCACGATCACGGTTAACCCTGCGGCCCGCAGTTTGGCAATTCCCTGGCCTGCAACTAGCGGATTGGGATCTGCCATCCCAATCACCACCCGTTGAATCCCCGCTGCAATGACAGCATCGGCACAGGGTGGGGTGCGCCCATAGTGACTACAGGGTTCCAGGTTGACGTAGAGGGTAGCCCCCTGGGCGCGATCGCCTGCCGCCCGGAGGGCAAAGACTTCCGCATGGGGTTGCCCCGCCGCGGGGTGAAACCCCTCTCCCACGATCTGCCCCGCCTGGACCACAACCGCGCCGACCATCGGATTGGGGGCTGTCTGACCGGCGGCCTGTTGGGCCAGTTGTAGGCAACGGTGCATCAGGGCAGTATCAAAGGGGGTAATCATTGCTCTTCCCCTACCAGCTTGCGGTCAGTCATTGGCCCCAAACCCTTCATGGAAGGTTACAATTCCCTTGGGCACGGCTTCGGTAAATGGCAACGCCAGGAACACGGACGCTGGGACATCCTCATGAACCAGGTCTGGATAATTTTGAAACCCAAATCGGGTGTAGTAATTCGGATCACCGACCAGACAACACCCCTGGGCACCCAATTGTTTTAACTCCGCTAGTCCCGCCTGAATTAAGGCTTTCCCGATGCCTTGTTTTTGATAATCTGGCAACACGGAAATCGGGCCAAGACCATACCAGTGCTGGGAGCCGTCCGCAATCGTTACGGGTGAAAAGGCCACATGACCCACAACCTGTTCGTGCATTTCCGCAACCAGCGAGAGGGTTAGTGCGCCTGCCCGACGCAGGGCATTGAGAATAAATTGCTCGGTGTGTTGACTGATCGCCAGGGTCCGGAAGGCTGCGATCGTCACTGCCGCGATCGTGTCAATGTCTGAAGGCGTTTCCCGTCGGATCAGCATTTAATCTCACCGTTTATGGTTATTACCGTTAACAATCACCCTTCCAGCGCAGGGCTACGCTTGCTATCACTAGCCGGTTTCAAGACATGGGGAATTTGGCCCAAGAGTTGGGCCGCGATCGCGTCCGGGGTGGCAGCGGGGGCGACGGCAACGCGGAGATTGGCCTGGGCATAGAGGTGCGATCGTTGATCCAACAGGGTTTGCAACCGGGCGATCGGGTCGGTACCATTGGCCAGTAGGGGTCGGGTTGTATCCGCTTGCAAGCGTTGGGCCAACTCCGACACGGGCACATCCAGCCAGATCACCAACCCCTCTTGGAGATAGCTCCAGTTGTGCCGAGCCAGGACAATGCCGCCCCCCGTCGCAATCACCGATCGCGTGTAGGCGCTTAACTGAGACAGCACCTGCGTCTCTAGCGCCCGGAAGCTAGCTTCCCCTTCTTGCTGGAAAATTTCCGTGATCGGCTGTTGTTTGACCCGCTCGATCAAAATATCCGTATCAAAAAAACGGTATTCCAAACGCTGGGCCAGCAGGTGGCCAACCGTACTTTTCCCGGCTCCCATCATCCCAATCAAGTATAGGTTAATGCCCTTGAGGCGTTGTGCGAGTTCAGCGTCCGTCACAGGTTTGCTATTCGTCTAAGTCCCTCATCACCATAGCAAAGGAAAAAGGAGAAAGGAAAATGGGAAAAATGGGGGGTCGGAAAAACTTTTGCCTTAAGCCCTATTGTCCAGTTGCGATCTACCCCGAACAATGAAGAAGATAGGAATCAGGGAAAACACGAGGGTGGGCACGGGGTAGGACCCGTGCCAGGGCTATTCATCAATCAAACGCGACCACACGACTATGCTTTTATCTGCTACACCGATTCCGACGGGGAGTGCTACGCAAATCGCACCTAAAGTGGCGGCCCAGATCCGGCCTGAGATCCAAGAGTTGCAGCCGCAACTGGTCACCTGGCGTCGGCAACTGCACCAAAATCCAGAACTGGGGTTTCGGGAAGAACAAACCGCTGCATTGATTACCCGCTGCCTGGAATCCTGGGGGATTGACTACCAAACAGGCATTGCCAAAACGGGGATTGTCGCGACGATCGCGGGTACCCGATCCGGACCGGTCCTGGCTATTCGGGCCGATATGGACGGTCTGCCTATCCAGGAACTCAATGAGGTTCCCTATCGCTCCCAACGGGCAGGGGTGATGCACGCCTGTGGCCATGATGGTCATGTGGCGATCGCCCTGGGAACGGCCTATTACCTGTCACAGCATCGTGCCGACTTTGCCGGCACCGTTAAGATCCTGTTCCAACCTGCTGAGGAGGGGCCGGGTGGTGCAAAGCCGATGATTGAAGCCGGGGTTCTGGAAAATCCCCAGGTGGACAATATTATCGGTCTGCATCTGTGGAATAACCTGCCCTTGGGAACCGTGGGGGTACGCTCTGGTGCCCAGATGGCCGGGGTTGAAACCTTCCACTGCACCCTTAAGGGCAAGGGGGGACATGGGGCCATCCCCCACCAGACAATCGATGCAATCGTCGTCGGTGCCCAAATTGTTAATGCCCTGCAAACCATTGTGGCTCGCAATGTGAACCCACTGGAGTCTGCCGTAGTGACGATCGGCGAATTTCATGCCGGGAGTGCCCACAACGTGATTGCCGATTCTGCCTACCTCAGCGGCACCATTCGGTACTTTAACCCCGCCTTTGAGGGCTTTTTTCATCAGCGGATTGACAGCCTTATTAAGGGGGTCTGTCAATGTCACGGGGCCAGCTATGACCTGAATTACTGGGAGCAGTATCCGCCGCTGGTTAATAATGCGCAAATGGTGGATCTGGTGCGATCGGTGGCTGAACAGGTGGTGGAAACCCCCGCTGGGGTGGTCCCGGAGTGTCAAACCATGGCAGCGGAGGATATGGCCTTTTTCCTGCAAGCCGTCCCTGGTTGCTACTTTTTCTTGGGATCAGCCAATTTGGAGCAGGGGTTGGCCTATCCTCACCACCATCCCCGTTTTGACTTTGATGAAAGTGTGTTGAGCGTGGGTGTGGAGATGTTTGTTCGCTGTGTGGAAGTCTACGGTCATCGGTTTAGCCCCTAGCTTGACACCTCTTGGGTGCATCTCGACCCGTGGTGGCTAACGCCCAAATGGCCTGAGCTGCCCGATCGCACACCCCCACTTCCCCTAGGGCTGCTCGCATTCGTCGATAGTCGGCCTGCATCCGTTGCCGCCGTTCCGGGTTTAGCAGTAAATCTAAGCTCACCTGGGCAATCGCGTCGGGGGTAGCCTGATCCTGGAGCAGTTCCGGCACGATCGGTTTCATCTCGACCAGATTCGGTGGTGACATAAAGGGAATCGAAAAATGTAACAAATGACGGGCCACCCACGCCGTCACGGGGCTGACTCGATACAACACAACCTGGGGCACCCCCAGCAGGGCCAATTCCAGGTTGACCGTTCCCGATTTAGTAATGGCCAAGTCAGCCGCCGCCAGAATCGCTTCCGTTTGGCCCGATCGCACGGTGGCCCGCAGACCATACTGGCCGATCGCGGCTTCAATGGCGGGACGGTAGCGTTCTAGGGAAAGGGGAATCCAGAATTGGGGGAAATCGGTGGGGAGGGGAGCCGAAAACTGTCCTTGCCGCTGTGCTAGGGCTGCTTGCACTTGTTGGGCGGCAGCAAACATGACGGGTAATAGGTAGCGCACTTCCTGGGGGCGGGAGGCGGGCAGGAGTGTGATCAGCGGCTGATCGTCGGGAACCCCCAGTTCAGCCCGGGCGGCGGCCCGGCTGGGAAAACTGGACAGGCGATCGAGGAGGGGATGCCCCACCCAGGTGACGTTAGCGCCCTTGCGTGCGTAGTAGCGAGCCTCTTCGGGAAAGACGGCCAAGAGGCGATCGGTGAACTTCACGATCGCCTTAGTGTTGCTCTCCCCCAGGGACCAGACCCACTCCTGGGGAGCAATGTAGTAGACGATGGGTACGTCCGGGAAGCGTTGCCGGATCGCCCGCCCCATCCCCAAATTCGGCCCCAAGTAGTCAATCAAGACCACCACATCGGGAGGGCATTCCTTGAGCGCTGCCAAAACCCGCCGTTGAACGCGAATCGTGGGTAGGACAAAGGGCAAGGATTCCAAAATGCCAACGGACCCGATCGCGCTGGTATCGGCCAACAGCGTTGCCCCTGCCTGCGCCATCCGTTCCCCTCCCATCGCCTGGATCGCGATCGCCTGTCCCTGAGCCGCCGCCTGACGTTGAAGCGCTGCTACCAACAGGGCACCCTGGAGGTCACCCGACACCTCCCCCGTACTGATGAAAACGCGTAAGGGGGAGGCTGGGTTAGAAGAACAGGGCATGGGTAAGTCGGGGAGGAAACGGTGGCAAAGCGGGGTAAGCAGGGAAAAGCCAGGAACAGGCTAGGGCGAATGCCAATGTCCTGGAACGCTGAGTTGCAAACTGATCGGTGAACTCATTATAGGTTTCGATATGGGTTTCGATCGGCGCTGCACCCGGCGTAGGCCCCCCGTGTAAATCCCGTGTCCAATACACAGCAATACACAGTTGGACTAGACTAGGGCACATTCTGTCGCCCGTCTTAGCATGTCCTTTGACAACCTCTGCTTTGACAACCTCTGTAAACTCCTCGCGGAAAAATATCCCGATCGCATCGCGGCGTGGATTCTCGGCGAGGCCCCCCAACCCGTAAGCATCCTCAAAACCGAACTCAGTACCGAACCCCTCCGGGCTGACGCCGTGGTGTTCCTCCGCACCCGAAACCGGATTTTGCACCTAGAGTTCCAAACCCTGCTTAAGTCTGACCCACCCCTGCCCCTGCGGATGCTGGACTATTGGGTGCGCCTGTACCGCCGCTATCGGCTGCCCGTCACCCAGGTGGTGGTTTTGCTGTTGCCCCCGCCAGAAGATACGGTGATCGACACTCGCTTTGCTTTTGAGGGAACCGTCCATCCCTATCGGGTGCTCTGTCTTTGGGAGCAAGACCCTCGCCCTCTACTGGCCGATCCGCCCCTATTACCGTTTGCGGTTCTGGTAAACCGCCCTGATCCAGAGCAGTGGCTAACCCAAATTGCCCAACGGGTGCATCAGCTAGAATCAGAGCCAGAACGGTAACAAGTCTCCGCTTACATCCAGTGGTTAGCTGGCTTAAAATTCGACCAACGCCAATGTCTGCGAGGTTGAGGACTGCTTGCCGCCAACACACTGGCAGCAGCCATCGGCCCTTGGGGCAGCGACCCCTAGCCAGTAGGGCACGCTATGATAGGATGCATGTTGATTTTTGTTAAGCAAGTCTGTGCTTCTTTTACCCACAACATCGCAGCAATGGCGAGATAGCCGTAATCATCTGGTGAAACGGCTGTTATTGGGCAACCAGCCCAGCCTGGAACTGATGGCGATCCTGGTGGTCTACTTCGTCCAGGGGATTTTGGGTCTGGCCCGTCTGGCTGTGAGTTTTTTCCTCAAGGATGATTTGGGCCTGGGACCGGCCCAAGTGTCAGCCCTGATGGGGGTAGCAGCCTTGCCCTGGATGGTCAAACCATTGCTGGGGTTTGTGTCGGATGGCTTGCCCCTGTTTGGCTATCGTCGCCGATCGTACCTGCTGCTCTCCGGGATCTTGGGTGCCCTGGCCTGGGTGGCAATGGCCACGATCGTGCAGACAGCGACCACGGCCATGCTGGCGATCGCCCTGGCTTCATTATCGATCGCAATCAGTGATGTGATTGCCGATTCACTGGTGGTTGAACGGGCACGCCGGGAGGCGATCGCCCAGGTAGGATCGCTGCAATCTCTCTGCTGGGGCACAACGGCGTTGGGTGGACTGACCACCGCCTACCTTAGTGGTTGGCTGCTGGAGCACCTGACTACCCAAACGGTTTTCCTGATTACTGCCTCATTTCCCCTGCTGGTGTCCTTAATTGCGGGGTTGATCCAGGAGGCACCCACCCTGGAAACAGCTAGCTTCAGTCGTATTCGTCAGCAGGTGAGCCAGCTTCGGGAAGCCGTGACCCAACCGAGCATCTGGCTGCCCACAGCGTTTCTCTTTATTTGGCAGGCGACACCCACCGCCGATGCGGCCTTTTTCTTCTTCAGTACCAACGATCTGGGATTTGAGCCGGAGTTCCTGGGCCGGGTCCGTCTAGTCACCAGTATTGCAGCCCTAATTGGGGTCTGGATCTTCCAGCGGTTCCTGAGAACTGTTCCCTTTCGGGTGATTTTTGGGTGGTCTACGGTGTTATCAGCGGTGTTGGGGATGACGATGTTGATCCTGGTAACCCACACCAATCGGGCGCTGGGGATCGACGATCGCTGGTTCAGTCTTGGCGACAGCTTAGTCCTAACGGTCATGGGCCAGATCGCCTATATGCCGGTCCTCGTCCTGGCCGCCCGATTATGTCCCCCAGGAATTGAAGCTACTCTCTTTGCCCTGCTGATGTCGGTGACGAACCTAGCCTCGGTCCTCTCCTATGAAACGGGGGCGCTGTTGATGCAGGGGTTGGGGATTTCGGAGCATAATTTCGATCGCCTCTGGCTTTTGGTGGTGATTGCCAACCTCAGTACCCTCTTGCCCCTGCCGTTTTTGCGCTGGTTACCCGCTGCCAATGCCCAAATCCATACTGCCCCGGCTTCACCCCCTACATCGGCGATCGGGGAGGCATCATCGACCACCGCCCTGAGTGAAGGTAGCTCCTCGCCACTGGATCGCCCCAGCGCGTCTCCCGCTGCTTCCCCAACTGCGGAACTGATGATGACGGACTGATAGGGGACCAAGGACGTTCCTGCTTAGGAATGATAAGCATCGTTACCGGTTGCCCAGGCTGGATATCCCGGCGGCAAAATTCAAACTTTCAATTCAAAATTCAACAACTAAATTAACCATTGGTTATGATCCAGACCGCGACTCCCCATCAGACGAACCCATCCTATCGCCACGAAGACTGGCTCCGGGGCTACGAATCTCAACCTCAGGAGTTTGACTATTGGATTGAGGAGATTGAAGGAGAACTGCCCCCCGATCTCCGCGGCACCTTTTTCCGCAATGGCCCTGGTCTGCTGGCGGTGAACGGTCAACCGTTGCACCATCCCTTTGATGGCGATGGCATGATTTCGGCGATTAGTTTTACGGGAGACGGGGTTCACTACCGTAACCGCTATGTGCACACGGCTGGGTTTTGCCAGGAGCAAGCCGCCGGGAAAATTCTCTACCGGGGGGTTTTTGGGACTCGTAAACCGGGGGGGTGGTTGGCCAATGCCTTTGATCTGCGGTTTAAAAACATTGCCAATACCCATGTGATCTATTGGGGGGGTAAATTGCTGGCCCTGTGGGGGGGGAACCCCACCGGCTCGATCCGGCTACCCTGGAAACTCTGGGAGTAGAAACCTTTGACGGGCAACTAACGCCGCCTGTCTTCGCTGCCCATCCCCACCTTGATCCGGCTTCCCCAGCAGATGGCGGTCAGCCCTGTCTGGTGAATTTTGCCGTAGCCAGCGGGTTATCGACGACGTTGAAGCTCTATGAGTTAGATCAGTCGGCGCGGATTGTGCGGCAAACGACCTATCCCATTTCTGGCTTTGCGTTCATGCATGACTTTGCGATTACGCCTAGCTACGGGATCTTTTTCCAAACACCAACGACGATGCAAGGGTTGCCCTATCTGTTGGGCCTACGATCGCCGGTCGAATGTATTCGCTTTCAACCCGATCGCCCGACGCGGGTAATCCTCCTACCCCGGCCTGGGGCGATGCCCGCCGCTGCCCAGCCGATCGTCCTGGAAACTGACCCCTGCTTTGTTTTCCACCATGCCAATGCGTTTGAGCAGGGGGATGACCTTTGGGTAGATTCCATTTGCTATGCCACATTTCCGTCGTTGCAACCGGGGACGGATTTCCGTCAGGTGGACTTTAGTGCCCTGCCACCGGGCCAACTCTGGCGCTTCCACATCAATCTGAAAACTGGGAAAGTTACCCATGAGGTGTTGCTGGAACGCTGCTGTGAGTTTCCCAGTCTGCATCCGGCCCAGGTGGGGCGTCCCTATCGCTATCTCTATCTGGGGGCCGCCCATGCCCCCACGGGGAATGCGCCGTTGCAAGCGTTCCTGAAGTTAGATCTGCAAACCGGGGAGCAGCAGGTGTGGAGTGCGGCTCCTAGGGGCTTTGCGGGTGAACCCCTATTTGTGCCCCGACCCGGGGGAACAGCGGCGGATGATGGGTGGGTGATGGCGATCGCCTATGACAGTCGCCATCACCGTTCCGATGTGCTGGTCTTCGCGGCGCAGGATTTAAGTCAGGGGCCGATCGCCCGTCTCCATTTACGCCACCATATTCCCTTTGGTCTACACGGTAGTTTTACACCCGAGGTATTTGTATAACCCTAGCCAGAGGTCTGCCAAGTGACCGTGATCGGATCGCCCCAAACGGCCTTTAACTGCCGTGCGGCATTCCCCCGATGACAGGCGATCTCCAGCCAGCCGTGGCTCCCAATTAAGGCCACCCAGCAGCCAGGGGGTACGTCGCTGTAGGTCGTAGCCCTGGGGATAATCTGATCGCGCCAGAGCACTTGCCAGGATTGCCCCTCAAGCGCGATCGCGGGAATATTGGTGATGAGATTGCCGAACTGATCGATCGCCTGCACCACTCCTGTGACTCCTGTGGGGGTGGCTTGCCAGTCGGGTAGATCGAGATCGATCAGGCGTTGGGCCGCGATCGGTTCCCCCAACGCCGCCAACGGCACCCCACTGGCTAAATGGGCGGCAACGGGGGCAAAGATGTCCCGCCCGTGGAAGGTCGCACTCGGCGCGGCAACCCGCCAATAGGCTGGATTCGTGAGTGTCACGGCTGCTTTAACGGGATACTGCTGGATCACCCCACCGAAAACCCCGTTATCAGGCCCTACCAACACACTGCCCTCGACCAGTTCGACGGCGATCGCCCGCCGTTGGCTACCCACCCCCGGATCAACAACCCCAACGTGAACTGTGCCAGGGGGAAAGTAGGGAAAAGCTGTGAGGAGATGAAAGCGGGCCAGGGCGATCGCCTGGGGGGGAATCTGATGCGTTAGATCAATCACTGGGATTTGGGGATTAATCCCCGCTATCACCCCTTTCATCACCGCAACGTAACTATCCTGAAGACCAAAGTCCGTCAACAGGGTAATAAGTCGGCAGGGAGACATGGATGTGCTTCACAGTACGGTAGGGCAGCGTTAGGGGGCTGACCGCTCTACCACCCGCAGCCGTTGAGTGACAAACGTCATACCTTCTGGGCGGATCAGGGTGACGGTAATCCAGCGGTTATCGGGCAGAATCGGTGCTCGCCCCAGCTTAAAAATTCCCCCGGCGGATAGCAACTCCAGATTCGTCGGCACGGGTTCAAAAAAGTCGCTGGACCGCACGGGTTTTTCCTGAACTGCCCCCAAGAGCAAACTATCCCCCAGCGGTTCCTCCACAATGGCATCAAAGCTGAAGGTCTGGCCCACTTTGACACTTTCTGGCAACTTGATCGTGACGGTGGGCGGAGATGCGCCCGTGGTGAGTTGGCTGTGCTCAGCGAGAATCTCCTGCCGCACAATTTTGCCCGCATCGATCGCTTGGCGCGATCGTAACTGGGCTGCTAGCTTGACCTCCCGGTTAGACAGGGTTTGGGTTCCCGTAATGGTGGTCAGGGTTTCTGCCGTCAGCGTGTCACCCGCCTGCTCCCAGGACAACAGTTCGGTATGGTAGCTGAGTTGGGGATACCGTTGCCAAAGTTTTTTCAAATCCGTTTCCAGGGTGGTATAGACGACCCCATCGGAATTGGAAAATTCTGGGCTGTAGTGCTGCATAACGGCCTGGAGATCCTGGCGGTTGGCAGCGGCATCAATTTCCGTCAGGAGCGCCTTCAGCGGGTCAGGAGCGGTGTTTGGGGTTTCCGCTTGCACGGGTGTGGCAACCCCAGCCCATAGTGCCGTTAGGCCCAGGGTCACGCAAAGGAACCGTCGGCGCAGGGAAGCTAGCGCTGCGGGCGGACAGGCAGCCGAAGGGGGAGTAAAAAGACGCATGGGCAATCCCGGGCTATCCAATGAAAGTGAATGAAGATAAGATTTCCTTGATGGTAACGGGAGTGCGTAGCGATGGCTAGGGGGCGTCTCTGCGTTACAATTTTTATTTGACCTGATCTGCCCTGCAAACCCTGGAAGAAACCGAAGAATCTTGGATCAGCCCCGGTCATTTGCCCATTACTGACCTAAGCTTAGGGAGAGATGCCCTTGGGAGATGTGCCTTATGCAGACCCACAGCGCCGAAACCACCACCCACCCAGCGACGGATCACCATTCCGGAAAATATCCCGAAAAATATAATGTAGCGGCTCTCACTGCCGCCGATGTGGCTGAATTAGCCAGCCGCCTGGAGCAAGACGACTATACCAATGCCTTTGCGGGGTTGGAGGATTGGCATCTGCTCCGCAGCATTGCTTTTCAGCGGCCTGAGTTGGTGGAACCGTATATCTACCTGCTCGATATGGAAGCCTATGATGAAGCGTAGGCATGCAGCATAGGAATGAAATGTAGCCCCACCCATTAGCCCACCATGCTCACCAATCGTCGCATTTTGCTGGGAATCGGGGGGGGAATTGCAGCCTACAAACTGTGTACCGTGGCCTCTACCCTGGCACAGGCGGGGGCAGAAGTCCGCGCCATTTTAACTGAAAAAGCCCAAGCCTTTGTCACCCCTCTGACCTTTGCTACGCTCTGTCGCCACCGGGCCTATACGGATGCGGACTTTTGGCAGGCAATCCCTGACCGGTCGGAGGCGTCGCTAAGGTATCGCCCCCTGCATATCGAACTGGGGGAATGGGCCGAAGTCCTGTTGTTGGCTCCCCTCACCGCCAATACCCTGGCTAAACTTACCTATGGGCTGGCGGATAATTTGCTCATGAATACCGTTCTGGCGTCACGCTGCCCTATCCTCTTGGCCCCTGCGATGAATACGGATATGTGGGAGCAGGCGATCGTGCAACAAAACTGGCAACACCTGACCGCCAACCCTCGCTACCACTGGGCTGAGCTAGGATCAGGCCGCCTCGCCTGCGATCGCGTGGGGGCAGGCCGCATGGCTGAACCGGCAACCCTATTGGCCCATCTGCAATCCCTCCTCTACACCCAGGGGCAACGCGATCTTCAGGGGAAAGAGGTCCTGGTCAATGCGGGCGGCACCCAGGAATACCTCGACCCGGTGCGCTATCTGGGGAATCCGTCCACAGGCAAGATGGGGGTCGCCCTAGCCCAAGCGGCTCAACACCGGGGTGCCCAGGTTACCCTTGTGCATGGTCCCCTGCCGGGAATCGATCCAGCCATGCTGGTGGGGGTGAAGACGGTAGCCACCACCACGGCTGAGGAGATGCAACAGGCCATGCTTAGCTATTTCCCAATGGCGGATCTGATCTTCCTAGCAGCCGCAGTGGCAGATTGCAAACCCGCCACCTACCACCCCCAGAAACTGGCCAAGCGGGACCTCCCGAACCCCTTGCCCCTGACACAGGTCCCAGACATCGCAGCGACACTCGGTCAGCAAAAACGCTCCCATCAATATCTGGTGGGCTTTGCCGCCCAGACGGGGAATGTGGTGGCTCCCGCCTTGGGCAAGTTAACGCAAAAAAATCTCGATGCGATCGCCGCTAACCCGATCGATCAGCCAGGGGCAGGCTTTGGCAGTGATACTAACCAGGCCGTGTTGATCGATCGCCACGGTCGGCAACAGGCCGTCGAACCCTGTAGCAAGCTAGAGTTTGCCCATCGGCTGCTCGACTTTGTACTGCAACATTAGTTTGGGCTTAGTTTGTGCTGTAACATTAGCGGGGCAGCAATTGGCGGGATAGCCATTAGCAGAATAGCCACGATGGACAGTAACAATGACCATACAGCCAACCTCAACAGGCAACCCAGGCTGGACCGTAATAACAGCGATACCCTTAACCCTGGCGACGAGAAGCCTCGCAACCCTCCAAACACGAGACACCCCCAGCGATCACCCAATGTGATCCCCCGATCTCAAGGCAACGATCGGGGGATTAGGGGGCAGCCAAGGATTGGGAGAACAGTGGCCTTAGAGGTCGCCGCCCCGCGCCGCTAGGAGGAAAATCACCGCTGGGCCTGCCAGCATAATCAGGGTAACAAAGGTCAGTTGCAGAATCGGCTCGATGTTGAAACCGAAAACGTTAATTGCTGCAAGCTGAGACACAATTTCCATGTTTCCTCCTGAATGAACTGAGCCGGGATGAGGGCAAATTGATTCGCATTCAATCTTATCGATTTGTTTGATCTCTCTTTTAAGGAAGTTTACAAAAGTATAAGTTTTGCACAGAGGGGTAGATGCGATGGCAACTTGGCGATGTATTGAGCGGTGTGGGGCCTGTTGTCATTTGGACCCAGCAGCGCGCCCGGGGTTAAAGTCTTATTTGACCCCGGTGGAGTTAGTCCAGTACTTGGCGTTGGTGGGGGAAGATGGCTGGTGTATTCACTTTAACGCTGACACGCGACAATGCCGTATCTATGCTGATCGGCCCCGTTTTTGCCGTGTTGAGGCCACTACGTTCCAGGCAATGTATGGGATTCGGCCTGAGGCGTTGGCTGACTTTGCGATCGTGTGCTGTCGGCAACAAATTGCTGGGGTGTATGGCCGTCGCAGTGAGGTGATGCGCCGTTTTAACGATGCTGTGCAGCGATCGGAATAGGCAGGAACCTCAATGGTCAGTCTGGAGGGGCTTAAACAGACGGATTGCGTCGTCCTAGTCGGCTCCAATGCGCCAGCAAACCATCCCCGGTTAATGAATGAGTTGATCCAGATCCGGGACCGAGGGGGGACGGTCATTGTGATCAACCCCATGCGGGAAATTGGGTTAGTCAAATATGGCTCTCCGGCGTTTCTGGTGCAAACGGTGTTAGGTGGAGCCGAGATTGCGTCCCTGTACTTGCAACCGATTCCGGGGAGTGACGTGGCCTTGTTTGTGGGGATACAGAAAGCCCTGATCGCGGCGGGTCGGGTCAATCGGGAGTTTCTCCAGGCGTATACGGACAATTGGGAAGCGGTGCTCACCCAAGCGGAAACCACAGGCTGGGAGAACATTATCGCGACCTGTGGAGTTTCTCAGGCCGAAATTGAGGCGGCAGCCGCCCTGATCGGTGCAGCGGAACGGGTGGTGTTTGCCTGGGCGATGGGGATTACCCAACAGGCGAACAGTGTGGACAACATTTTTAGTCTGGCTAATACGGCCTTGCTGACGGGAAATGTGGGAAAACCGGGGGCAGGCTTGATGCCAATTCGCGGGCATTCCAATGTCCAGGGGTTTGGCTCGATGGGGGTGACAACGCGCCTAAAGCCGGAAATCCAGGCAGCGCTGGAGCAACTGCTGGGCCGTTCGCTGAGTCGGGAGCCGGGGTATGATGCCCGTGCCTTGATCGAGGCGGCGGATGCGGGTCAGGTGGAGACGCTGCTCTGTTTGGGGGGGAATTTGTATGCGGCGAATCCGGATTTAACCCAGGCGAAACGGGCGTTGGGTCAGATTGACACGATCGTCTACTTGGCGACGAAACCTAACCTGGGCCATTTCCACGGGCTGGCTCGCCAAAATACACTGATTCTCCCGGTCTATAACCGCTTTGAAAATCCCCACCGCACCACAACAGAATCGGGCAATAATTTTGTGCGCTTGAATGATCCGGACAAAACCCATTTGGTCAACGCCGAATTGATCGCGGAAATTGATTTTTTAACCCAATTGGCCGATCGCTTGCTCGGTCAAGACCCGATCGACTGGCTGCGATTACGCGACCCCCGCTATGTCCGCCAACTCATCGCCCAAACCATCCCCGGTTATGAAAAAATTGGCGCGATCGATGCCACCCAGGAGGAATTTACGATCGCCGGTCGCATTTTGATCGAACCCCAATTTCCCACCCCATCGAGTAAGGCCCAAATGCAGGTAACGCCGCTACCGAGTCTGACCTTGCCTAGTATGAGTGACTTTGGCGTGGCGGCACCTGTGAAGGGTTTAGTCGTGGCGCTCATGACCGGACGTAGCTATAGTCAGCACAATACGGTGGTTTACCGTGATGGGGACAAGTACCGGGGGATGCCCCACCGGGCCTGTATTTTGATGAATCCAGCCGATGTTGAAGCTGCAGGATTGATGGCACATCAGCGGGTATCGGTCCGGGGCAATGCGGGGCAACTAGGTAATATTGCTAGGTAATATTGAGATTATTTGTGGGGATATGCGACGGGGAGCCGCGTTGATGTTTTATCCAGAGGCCAATGCTCGACAAATTTGGGAATGATGCGATCGTGGGCGGCCTTGGTGACGGCAAAGGACACCAGGGTGACTGCAACGGTTTCGGGTTGATTGGCGGTTACGTTTGTGGCTGATCCGGCTTCTGGGCTGGCGGTTGTCCCCGTTGTCCCACCGCCGCAAGCGGCGATCGCGACGCTCAAGCCAGTCCCCATCACCAATAACAGCGATCGGCGGGTGAGCGATCGGTCAAACCAAACGGACAAAGGCGGACGGGATGACGGGGCACGATCGACCGCAGGGGGGGTGAGCACGTTCAACTTGTGATCTACTGAGGGAGCCACCCGCGATAAGACTGCCTGGTGGTCATTGCGCTCAGTCTAGGCGCACTGAACAAAATTACCCAGCGGCGATTCGGTTCATAATCATTATCTTCGATCGCATTCAACACCAGAAAATAGTGCCAGGTAGACAGAAACACCGTTAACAACCCAATACAGGCCAGAAATAACCCCAACGCCCATCCCTGCCCGGTCCCCGGTACATCCGGCGCAAACAGGTAGCGCAAACAGGCAATCAGGACACCAAACCCAATCAGGGCGATCGCCGTCCGCATCCAGGCCAGGTAGGTGCGTTCATTCGCCAGGTGATCACGGGTGCGAGATCCCGGTTTCGTTTTGAAAACGGGTTTGACGGCTGGCTGGCCCCCTGGTTGGGCCGCTGGCTGAACCTCTGGTGTCAGGGTCGTGGGTTGGGGTTCGGCACTGGCTCCATCGCGATCGGCTTGGGCATCAGTCGTTTGTGGAAATTGCGTCATTGCAACCTGTACTTAATCAGTTATCGAAATCAGTTAGTCGAGGGGGATAAAGTCGAGGGGAAAGGCTTGAAATCCTGTTATGTCTTAAAGACACCCAACAGCGCCATGTCCACCCGATAACTCGCACGGGCCAGCATCAGCGCTTCAGTTTCTTGTAGATAGCTCAACACCACCTGGGTAGGGGGATGCCAATCGGCGGCGGCAATGGGGACAGCCTGGACAGGAGTCACTAATGAAATAGGGATCGGCTTTGGAGAGGGGCCTCCCCACTACGTCACCCGGCCCCCAAACCCCGATCGCGACCACCACCCCATCTTCCTGGTAGCTGAGGGTGCGGACAAATCCTGACTGAATCAGCCAGAACTGCCCTTGGGATGCCGGGAGAAAACTGCGCCGCTTGAAGTCGGTGGGTGGATGTCCAAACTGGCGCGAGAGTTCTAAGACAGTAACTTGCGCACTTGAACGGCTCACCCAGGGGGTGTCCACGTGGGATGTATTCACCATGCTGGATAGGTTGCCCACGTTGGATACGTTAACCTCTCGTCCTGCCATCGGTCTTGGTGCACTTGCCTGGTTAGAGCGTAGCATGTGACACTCGAAATAAATTGTAAAACAAGTGCAATAAAATTGAAATTTATACAGGAATGAGACAAATCTGGCTTGTACTCGGATTTTGATTCGTCTATATTAGAGCGATGGCTAGAGATTTAGAGACGGCTGGACTATCCGGGTTGAGCTGCTGTTGGCCAACCGCCATCCCATCATTGCCCACATCAATCGTGAACAGTTCAAGACCTTAAATCTGCAATCCCAACAAACGGTCTTCCTTAACCCCAAAAATATCCGCACCTTTGAAACCTATGCGGGTGAGGCTAGGACTGATGTGGCCTAACCTTTCCATTGAGGTGCTGAAACATGACTGAACGTGCCATTTTTTTATACAGTGAATGGGAAGTTTTAAGGTGAGTTGCCGCCCATGCAAACGGATCTGCTGGTCTTGAACAACCAGGCACAACAACTATTACATGACCTCTTGCCACAGGTATGTCAGGTGGGCTGGGGGGCGGCTGAGATCCTGCGTAGCTACTACCGAGGCGAACCGGGGCACACCAACCTGGGGGTGCAAGAGAAACAGGAGGGTCCGGTCACCGCTGCGGACATCGCTGCTAACCATTTCATCCTAGAACAGCTACAGGCGATCACCCAGGGTTTTGAGCATGGTTACCTGAGCGAAGAAACCTACAAGGCGGCAGCTAACCCCGAACCCTTGCCCCAGGAGTGGGTCTGGATTGTCGATCCCCTGGATGGAACCCGTGATTTTATTGATCGCACCGG
This sequence comes from uncultured bacterium, assembly GCA_964536415.1. GTDB lineage: Bacteria > Cyanobacteriota > Cyanobacteriia > B231 > B231 > Trichothermofontia. The sequence goes on along the minus strand of CAZHXN010000017.1, from coordinate 25,031 downwards.
GGAATACGCCCTGCATATTGCCTTGACCTATCGGGGGCGTCCCGTCCTCGCGGTTGTTGCCTGTCCAGAGAAGGAGAAGCTGTACTATGCCACCTTGGGTGGGGGAAGTTATGTGCAAACCCTGGGGCAGTTGGAACCGGCTCGGCGGCTCTCGGTATCCCCTCGATTGCAGCCAGCGGACTTAACGATCGTCGTCAGCCGCACCCATCGGGACGATCGCTTTAATCAATTTTTAGACCGTCTCCCCTGTGCTAACCGCCACTATGTTGGCAGTGTGGGCTGCAAGATCAGCGCCATTGTTGAACAACAGGCCGATTTGTACCCGATTTTGTCTGGGAAATCGGCCCCTAAGGATTGGGATTTAGCAGCACCGGAGTTGATTTTGACCGAAGCGGGCGGGCAGGTCAGCCGGATTGATGGCTCCCCCCTGCGGTACAACCAGGGAGACGTGAGCCAATGGGGAGCAATCCTAGCAACCAATGGCCATGCCCACGATACCCTGTGCGCCCTTGCCCGGACGATCGTCCATGATCTAGACCAGCCGTAGGCCCTCACCCCCACCTCAAGGCCCCTCTTAACCGTAGGGAGTCCCCCCGCGAGGAGGCTCTCAGCGGCATCAGGTTGTTGCTTTTTGGCGCGTACTTTTCGCCTTCGTCGATTTTGTGGTCTTGCCTTTGGTGGTTTGGGTGGACTTGCCCGCTGCCGATTTACTCACCGTCTTTGTGGCTGTCGTCTTGCCTGCTGCCTTTGTGGTTGTCCGTGTCTTTTTCTTCCCCTTCTTTTCCGCCAGGAGGGCTAGCCCTTTCTCCAGCGTTAAGCTTTCCACGGTTTCACCTTCGGGAAGACCCGCATTGGTTTTGCCATGCTTGACATAGAGGCCATAGGGACCCTCCTGGACGGTGATCGGCTCACCATCGTCGGGATGGGCACCCAGTTCCCGGAGGGGGGGCTTGCTGCTGGCGGCCCGCCGTCCCCGTTGGCTTTTGGGTTCGGCGAGTAACTCTAGGGCGCGATCGAGGGTAATGGTCAGCACATCATCCCCTGCCTTGAGCGATCGATAATCCTTCCCTTCCTTCCCCTGATCGTGAACCACATAGGGACCAAACCGCCCTAAGCTAGCCTGAATCTTTGCGCCAGTCTCTGGGTGGACACCCAATAGGCGCGGGAGGGAGAGCAAACCGATCGCCTGCTCTAGGGTGACCTGCTCCAACGTGATGCCTTTGGGGAGTGAGGCCCGCTTGGGCTTAGGATTGTCATCGCTGATATCCCCCAACTGCACATAGGGACCATAGGTGCCCACCAGCCGGTAGATCGGCTCGCCCGTCTCCGGGTGCAGCCCCAACTTGTCCGGCCCCTCGGTTTTCTGGCGCAGCAACAGTTGCACCTGTTCCTGGTTCAGGTCTGCGGGCATCACATCCTTCGGAATCGAGGCCGTTACCACCTCATCCCCCTCTTCCACCTCTAAGTAGGGACCAAAGCGACCAATGCGCACCTTCGCCGCCAAATCCTGGAGTGCCACTGTGCGGGCTTCACTGGGATCAATCTGGTTTTCCCGCTCCCGCACCTGGTTTTCCAGCCCCGATTCCCCCAGATAAAATGCTTGTAGATAGGGTAACCAATCGGCTTCCCCCGTCGAAATTTCATCCAGGGTTTGCTCCATGCGGGCTGTAAAGCCGGGATCAACCAGATCCGGGAAGTGTTTTTCCAAGAGGGCCGTCACCGCAAAGGCCGTAAAGGTGGGCACCAGCGTGTCATTCACCATCTGAGCATAGCCGCGATCGATGATCGTGCCGATAATGGTGGCGTAGGTACTGGGGCGGCCAATGCCTTCCTGTTCCAAGGTTTTGACCAGCAGGGCTTCTGTATAGCGGGCTGGGGGTTGGGTTTGGTGCCCGACCACTGCCAATTCTGTGCAGGTCGGCTGGTCTCCCTGGCGCAGGGGCGGTAGGATCACCTCTTGATCCTCCAGGGCAGCCTCTGGATCATCGGAGCCTTCCACATAGGCCCGGAAAAAACCGGGGAAATCAATGCGCTTACCCGCTGCCCGGAAGCCCGCATCCCCTACCTGTAGTTTAACGGTGACATGGGTTTGCCGCGCATCGGCCATTTGCGTCGCTACCGTGCGCTTCCAGATCAGGTCATACAGGGCAAACTCACGGCCACTGAGACCCGTCTCCTGCGGTGTCCGGAAGGTATGGCCGGCGGGTCGAATCGCTTCGTGAGCTTCCTGGGCGTTTTTGCTCTTGGTTGTGAATTTGCGCGGTTTCGGGCTGAGGTACGCTGGCCCATACATCTGCTCTACACAGGACCGAGCCGCCGCGATCGCTTGGGCGGAGAGATGCACTGAGTCCGTCCGCATATAGGTGATATAGCCCTGTTCGTAGAGGCTTTGGGCTGTCCGCATGGTTTCGCGGGCAGACAGGCGCAGCTTGCGGTTGGCCTCCTGTTGCAGGGTTGATGTGGTAAAGGGGGCCGAGGGTTTACGGGTTGAGGGGCGTTCCTCCAGGGAGGTGACCAGCCAGGGCTGATCCTGGAGGCGATCGCGCAGGACCGTGGCTTCGGCCTCATTCAACAGGACGACATCGCGACCGGCGGCAATCTGTCCCGTGTGTTCATCAAAGTCACTCCCGGTGGCTAACCGACGCCCGCCCAAGGTGACCATCCGTGCTTCAAAGGGAACTGGACCGGATGCCGTTTCAGCCACCAGGGTTGCTTTGAGATCCCAGTAGCTCCCCTGGCGGAAGGCTCGCCGTGCCCGCTCCCGTTGTACCAACAAGCGGACCGAGACGGACTGCACCCGCCCCGCCGATAGGCCAAAGGCAATCTTTTTCCAGAGCAGAGGGGAGAGGGTATACCCCACGAGACGATCGAGAATCCGTCGAGTTTCTTGGGCGTGGACCAGTTGATCGTCGATCGCGCGGCAGTTGTGGAGGGCTTGATCGATCGCTTCCTCCGTAATTTCGTGGAACACCATGCGACGAACCGGAACCTTGGGCTTCAATACCTCCAATAGGTGCCAGCTAATGCTTTCCCCCTCCCGGTCTTCATCGGTGGCGAGGAGCAGTTCATCCGCTTCCTTCAGGGCTTCCTTTAGCGCCTTGACCACCTTTTGCTTGTCCTTGGGCACCACATAGAGCGGATCAAAGTTGGCCTCGACATTGACCCCTAGCTGTGCCCATTTCTCACCCTTGACACTAGCAGGGACATCACTAGCCGATTCGGGCAAATCACGGACATGCCCCATTGACGCTTCCACCCGATAACCCTGGGGCAGGAAGTTGCGAATGGTGCGAGCTTTGGTGGGAGATTCAACAATAACGAGCGTGGACATGGGACCTAGGGGGAGAACGGCAAGGAGTGAAGCAGTCGGCGTTGAATGCGTAGATTCGGTGTTAGAGTCAGCGTTAGCAAAATTTCCCCGGTTGTCAAGGGGGCAGGTGCTTGATCCGCAGATCTACCAGAGTGACAGGGACCCGTTTCTACCACTGTACGCACTCTGCCACGATTGGCCAAATCCGGAAGGGTGATCTCACCACAGAAGAGAGCGCGTAGAAAGGGGTTGTCCTTGATTTCCCTTTATAGCGGATTCGTGTCTCAATCGCGTCCTAATTCGGTTTTCAGTATTCGGTTTTCCGTGTGTCAAGTTCCCTAGCGTGCCCCTGGTATGAGTTATTGTCTCAACCCCAAATGCCGGCAACCGCAGAATTTAAAGGACGTTCGGTTTTGCCAAACCTGTGGTTCTAAACTTTTGTTGCGCGATCGCTATCGGGCCGTGCGGCAGTTGGGGGAGGGGGGGTTTGGTCGGACTTTCCTGGCGATCGATGAAGACCGCTGTCAGGCCGTTTGTGTGATTAAGCAATTTTCACCGGCTCCGGAGATTCAGCATAATCCCAAGCTCATGCAAACGGCAGTGCGGTTGTTTAACGAGGAAGCCCAACGTCTGCACCAGTTGGAGGAGTCACCACAAATTCCCCGCCTGTTGGCCCATTTTGATCAAACCCTGGTCCCACCCACGGCGACCCAGCCCCCCTGTCCGTCTGCTGGTCAGTCGGCGCTGCACGCCCCGCCGCCCGATCATGCCCTCTATTTGGTCCAGGAATATTCTATTTGGTCCAGGAATATATTGAGGGCCAAAACCTCCAGGCGGAATTGGCGCAAGGGGGGGTGTTCTCGGCGGCTAAAATCCAGGAACTGTTGGCGGATCTTTTACCGCTGTTGCAATTTATTCACAATCATCAGGTGATCCATCGCGATATCAAGCCAGAGAACATTGTCCGACGCACAATTTCAGGGCAGTTTGGCCCGCAGCGGACGGGGGCTAAGACGGGCCAATTGGTCCTCCTGGACTTTGGGGCTTCTCGTCAATTGACGCATAACAGCCGCCGTCCCGGCACGGTGGTAGGCAGTCTGGGCTACGCGGCTCCGGAACAACTCAATGGCGGTCAGGTGGGGTTTGCGGCTGATCTCTATGGCCTGGGGGCTACCTGTATTCATCTGCTCACGGGCCGATCGCCCCTGGAACTGTATGATTTGGCTGCCGATCGCTGGGTTTGGCAGGCGGCATTGCCCCAGCCCATCAGCCCCGCATTAGCACAGATTCTTGATCGTCTGTTGGCCCGCTCCCTGGACGATCGCTATGCCTTGGCCAGTGAGGTCTTACGGGATCTCAAGGTTCTTGCCACGCCTAATCGCAAACGTTCCCAGCGTTCCCATCGGGCCTCCCCCAATAGCGTCGCTGCTCCCCAAGGTTATGCGGGGTTGTGTCGATCGTGGGTGCGGGATGGTCTCTCGCCCCTCGATCGGCGCAACGATATTGGCTTCCGGGTGGTCTGCCAATTGTGATGGGGCAGGTTGACGGGCATGACGCTGATGACCTTCACCTCTGCCTCTCCCCCGCTGCGGGGCTGAAGTTTATCGAGGGGATTGTGTTCCCAGTCCTACACCCGATCCCATGCCTCGGCCCATACCCGGTCCCATCCCCCGCTGGCCCCGGTGTTGTTCCCAGTTCTGCTGCATTTCATCCCGTAGCTGGCGTTGCTCTGGTGTGAGCAGGGCATCCATCTCCTGGCGAGCTTGGGTCCGAATGGCATGAATCTGACTTTGTTGTGCCTCCGTCAGATTCAAATTGATGGGTTCTCCCCGTTTCCGTGATTCGATTTGGGCACGTTGTTGTGGGGTTAGCACGGCATTGATTTGCTCACGGGTCCGCTGGCGGATGGCCTGGAATTGTTGCTGTTGCGCTTCCGTGAAGTTCATCCGGGGTTTGGCGGGCGATCGCCATTGACCCGCTTGTCCTGGACCGGCCTGGGGACCGGCCTGGGGACCGGCTTGGGCATAGCTGGCCCCGGCAAAACCAGGCGCAAGGGTTAGGACGAGTGCGGCGATTGCAGCGGTCAGGTAACGTGGACGCATCGGTTCTCACCTCATCTTGAGTCACATCACTCTTTCAGACTGCGGTGGTGTCCAGAAAGTTCAATGCGCTCTATACCCGATCGCAGGCAGGACTCAAGGACGCCGCACGGGGATCTCGATCGTGAACGTGGTACCTTTCCCCGGTGCCGAGGTGCAGTGAATCCACCCGTGGTGTTTTTCGACCACAATTTGATAGCTAATGGAGAGTCCTAAGCCGGTCCCTTGGCCCACTGGCTTGGTGGTAAAAAAGGGATCAAAGATTTGCTGGCGTACCGTTTCAGGCATCCCGAAGCCGTTATCCTCAATGAGGATCTTGGCAACTTTCGTCATCGGATCAGCCTCAGCGACCCCCACGTCAGTTGTAATCTTAATGCGTCGTGGTTCCGGTCGATCTATCAGGGCATCGATCGCATTGCTCAACAGATTCATAAAAACCTGATTAAGCTGGCTCGCATAGCATTCAATCAGTGGTAAATCGCCGTAGCATCGTTGGACTTCAATGCCAGACCAGGCTCCTTTGGCCTTAAGACGCCCCTGTAAAATCAACAGCGTGCTGTCGATGCCATCGTGCAGATTCACCGGTTTCACTTCAGCTTCATCCAGGCGAGAGAAGTTGCGCAACGATAGGACAATTTGGCGAATACGTTCCGTACCCACATGCATGGAACTGAGTAATTTGGATAGGTCTTCTAGCAAAAATTCTAGGTCGATTTCTTCAGCATAGGCTTGGATTTCTGGTACCGGGTCTGGATAGTACTCCTGATAGAGTTCGATCAGGTGTTGTAGATCTTGGAAATAATCACTGGCATGGGTCAGGTTCCCACTAATAAAGTTCACTGGATTATTAATTTCATGGGCAATCCCGGCAACTAGATGCCCCAAGCTGGACATTTTTTCACTTTGGATCAGTTGGGATTGGGTTTTACGCAGGTAGCCCAATGCTTCCGATAATTGCTGGGCCTGGGTTTGGGCGGCTGTTGCTGCCGCACGGGTTTGGGCATACAGTTCGGCCTGATCGATCGCGATCGCCAGTTGGGTGGTCACTGCCTGTAGCAGTTGTATTTCACTGTCCCGCCACGCCCGGGGACCACTACTCTGGCTACAGACGATCGCCCCCATTTGCCCCGATCGGGTTTCCACTGGGAGCAACAGTTGGGCGGTCATGCCCCAGGCCAGCAAAAGCGCTTGGAGGTTGGCATCAAGGCCCGTTTCCTGCTCGATATCTTCCACCTGTAAAATCTGGAAATTGGCAATATAGGGCCACAAAATCGCCAGTTGTTCCGGGGAACACTCCCCAATGAGGCTAGCCAGTTCTTCCCGTTTATCTTCATGGGTAATCGCCAGGAGGGCTTGGGGGGTGGTGGCTCCGGGGTTCGCATCCGGGGTTGTCCAACACCACAGGAAGTGACAGCGATCGATGCCCAACAATTGGCGAATTTCGTGGACGGCCACATCCAAAATCGTATCGATATCCAGGGAGTTGCGAATTTGGTTAGCGAGACGGAAGAGCAAGATTTCGCGCCGATCCAGGAGTTCTTCCTGGGTGCGGGCACCCTCGATCGCGAGGGCTAAACAAGCTGCTACCCCTTGTAGGGTGATTTGGATACTCGTCGTCAGGGGACAGGGTAATAACAAGGCCATGACCCCCACTAGGCGATCGTTCACCAGTAGGGGATAGCCGACAAAAGCTTTCAGGTGTGGCTCTAGGGCATCTGGGGAAAAGTTAATACAAATATCGTGGGCGACATCGTGACTGAAGTAGGGCTGACCCGTTTGGGCAATGCGACCAATGAGGGAAATGCCCAGGGGAATTTGGCTGGCAAAGTAGTTGAGTTGTTCATGTTTGCCCGCGATCGCCTGAAGCTCCAGGAAATTGCTTTGGGTATCAAAAGCCCAGATGTAGATGCGGCTATCCTCAAAGGTTGCCAATAAAGTTTGAGCCACCTGATCAAGACGTACTAAAAGGGGATCAGGTTGCACCAAGAGCGTACTGATGGTGGCACTCAGATGAATCAGTTGTTCGACAGAGGAGGAGGAATCAGGAGCCAAGGATGTACCTATCGAGAAGGCCGGGGTAGGGACATAAGGATCAGGAAAGCTGTTAGCAGCCGCCAAAGAACTGCCTTGAGGCGAAGGGGGGGCTATCCGCGCGTCTTTTGAGGCAGGTAGGTTAATCATTTTAGTAATCAGGTCACCTCCACTGGGTTGCAGGTTCCGGTTGATACCTGTCGATATCCGTCAATATCTGTTGATATTTGCCATCTCTAATGGATATCGGTTAGATATCGATACCTTTAAGATGCCCATTTGCCTGATCACAATTGTAGGTTTGCTGCCGCAGGTTAGTGAAATGCAACAATTCTTCTACATTTATTAACAAACTGAATCCGGTCAGAAAATTTACCCAAACTGTCTGGTGAAAAGTATGCTTCGTGGTGACCCTCCCGTGATTCAGCAGTGCATGGCCGCAAAAAATCACTCCCTAGCACAGCCCATGATTAATGCCTGCAACGACTCAAGTTGTTACTCTCAAACCTTGAGACACGTTATATCCACTTCACTAATCCTCGGTGCCAGGGGACTGCGTATCTGCCGGGGACGGCATGGGGCGGAACTGGGTAGCCCGGACCGCTAGCCAATCCACCAGACCTGGTGCTACCAATTTCCCCCAGGGGAGTAGTTTCCCTTTTGGGGTCATAATGACCTCCCGCTGGCGACGCTCCATCCCACAGACAATCTGGCTCACACAGGCGGCGATCGATTGGGTATTGCGGCTTTCATCACGGGGGCTGTCCCCCCAGGGCTGCCCCTGACTATTCAGTGCCCGTTGCCGGATACCCGTAGCTACAAACCCGGGCGATACCACTAATACTGCCACCCCGGTTCCCCGCAATTCGATACGGAGGGTATCAAAAAAACCTTGCAGAGCGTGTTTACTGGCCACATAGGCCGATCGCGTTGGGATACCTGTCTTTCCACACAGGGAGGAGATCGCCACGGCTAATCCCTGACTGGCCTTCAGATGGGGTAAAGCGTAATAGGTGCAGGCCACTGCCCCCAGGTAATTCACCCGCATCACTTGTTCAAACGCTGACAGGTCTTGCACCTGCTCAAAAGGGGCGATCATCGACAGGGCTGCATTATTGACAAGGCAGTCAAGCCGACCAAAGGTCTGGATGGTTTGCTGGATCAGGGCCTGACAGGCCGTTGGCTCGGTGATATCCGTCGGCACGGCGATCGCGGTTCCCCCGGCTGCTTCACACAACTGAACCGTTTCCGCCAACGCCTCGGCACTGCGGGCGGCCAGGGCTAACTTGGCTCCACGGGCAGCCAGGGCGATCGCTAAGGCACGGCCAATGCCCATCGAAGCCCCCGTGATCACGATCGTTTGATCTTGAAAGCGCATCGTCATTCGTCTTCTCCGTTCGTCTGATGTGGGTTGCGGCTAGGGGGCATTAGGCTGATGGGCAAGAGAGAGCATTTACTCCTAATTATGTATGTTCTTATGTCAATAGATTTCGATTAATCACAAACTATCAAGCTCAATCGCCCAGTATGCTAACCTACGGTCCTACCTGGCATCTAGGTATTACCCTGTATTGCCATGCATTACAGTCATCCCATGCTTAACGATACTCGACAATCCTGGTAACACTTGTAGGTTTAGGATGCGTGGGTTTAGTCAGTCGCCATCGCACCTGCATACCCAGCCGGTTTCGGTTAGGGGGCGATCCGGGGTAGTTGCGGTGGGATTTTCCTCCTTAGAACGTGAAAATCGCGCTGTCCTTGCCTCACCTCATCACTCACGGTTCATTGCCTGAGGTAAACCCCATGCCAACCCCCAAAATAGCCCAAAAGTTGGACAGCCGGTTCCTTCGGTTTCTCCAGGAAGAACTGCTCATTTCAGCAGCAGCGATCAAGATGGCCCTGCGCTACTGCAATAACGATGTGCATCTTTTACCGGTCACCCTCTGGCGATATGGCCTGGTGTCGCTCGAACAACTCGATTTGATGTTTGAATGGCTAGCCACTGCCTGAGTCCCCCAATCCCCTCCCGTTTTGGCTAATCCTCAAACTCAGGCAGCGTCCCCAGTTTCCACAGCGATACTGATACATTCATTAGCGATACTGATACATTCATTCCCAAATAATCCTGTGCCTCGCCAAACCAGGACCCTGACAAGGGAAGGACCTGCCCCGGATGTCGTGCGATCGCCACGCGGACTAAATCGTAGCCGCCGGTTAAGCGATTGGTGGGATCATAGGTCTGCCAACCTGCCCCCGGTAAATAAACTTGTAACCAGGCATGGGTTGCACCTGACCCCACCATTCCTACTTCACCTCCATCTAGCGCTTCATCGTAGAGATAACCACTCACAAAGCGGCAAGCAAACCCCAACCGTCGCAACGCCTCGATCATTAACCAGGCATAATCTCGACAGGTGCCACCGCCCAAACGGAGTGTTTCCGCTGGCGATTGGGTCCCTTCCGCTTCCCGTGCCTGGTAGGTTAAGGTACGCCAAATGGTATCCATCATGCGCTGTAATACGTCGAGAGTTGCATCCTGATCCCCCGCCACAAACGCTTTGGCCCACGCGGCCACACTGCCATCCGGATCAGAGGAAAATCGCCCGATGCTCACCAAAGGTAACGGGTTTGCGGTATTGGTAAGTGGTGATATGCTCTAGGTCGTAAATAACACTCATAATATCTCTGCTCGTGAACGCAATTAATTGATTATTAGCGATGTTCAGATAGAGCGTGTCCACCTATTTGAAATATTTCGAATATTTAGAGTATTTACACGATCGTGATCCATAACTTTACAATTTGATCCACACATCCTCCTGATCGACTGACAAAACTCGGGCTGCCCTCACCCCTCTCCCACTCTGGAAGGGGGCTTCGAGCCAGGGGTTGAGGTTAAAGTCCCTTCCCCCTTGTGGGCGAAGGGATTTAGGGATGAGGGGAAAAGATTGGTCGGTCAACCAGACCCAATCCCTGTCGATCGCTATAGCTTTAACTTCTTAAAAATAGGTTCGGGGATGGATCGAATAATCAACATAATCCAGAACCAGAACCAGGGCACATAGACAATATTTTTGCGACGATCGCGGGCACGGAGAATCGCCTTAGCCACCTGCTCTGGCTGGGCAACTAGAAACATCCCCGATTTCCCAAACGTCATCTTCGTATCCACAAACCCTGGCTTTACTGTCAACACCTGCACCCCCACCTTCGCCAGACGGCTGCGCAAGCCTTGCAAAAACAAACTGAGCGCTCCCTTCGCCGAGCCGTAAATGTAATTACTCTGCCGCCCGCGATCGCCCGCTACTGAAGAAATACTAATAATATACCCTTGACGTTGCTGTTCTAAATAGTTGGCGACATAGGTCAAAATCGAGACCACCCCGGTGTAGTTAGACTCAATAATTCGCTGCGCTTGACTGAAATCTGTCTGGGCCTGCCCTTGGTCTCCCAATTCCCCCAAAGAGACAATCACGCCCTCCAGTTGGCCCATTTGGGCGATCGCCTTTTCAAAAAAATCTGCATGGGTGTGATAGGCCGTCGCCTCAAACTGACTCCAGGACACCGGAGCCTGATAGCGAATTGCCAGATCCTGGGCCGTGCGCTCTACCTCCTCCGCATCCCGTCCCGCCAAATGCAGCGCCTTACCCTGCTGGGCCAATTGCACCGCGATCGCCTTTGCAATGCTAGAGGTTGCGCCAATAATCAGAACTGTTTTGTCGTACATAGGGAATAGGGAATAGAAAAGAGGAGAGAGAAGAGAGGTTTCGTAGGGGCGGGTTTAATCAAAATTTACTGCTTCAGTCAGAAGAGACATAAAAACCTGCCCCTCCAGAATTTTGAATTTCCCGTGAAATGGTCGTCCCACCGATCAGAAATAACAATTTTGAATTTTCATTGTGAATTCTCCGTAGGGTAGACATCCTCCTTAACAAAAATACCCTTTTACCTCTTGCCTTTTCCTAAACATCAAACACAGGCTTCCGATCGAATTTCCAATCGCTCTGCCAGTGCCGACGTAAAGCGATTCTCCGGATCAATCGCCGACTTAACTGCTAACCATCGGGGGAAATCCGGATACATCGATCGAAACGCCGCTGCACTCAGACATGCATCCTTCGCCAGATACACCCGCCCGCCGTAGCGCACCACCAGAGCATCTAACTCCGCCAGAAATTCCCACAATCCTGGCTGAATCGGCATATCCAGCGCCAGCGTGTAACCGGCGATCGGGAACGATAACCAACCATTTTCTTTTTCGCCCAAACGTTTCAGCACCGCCAGGAAAGACCCCCACCCCTTTTGACTGTAGAGCGTTAGCATTTCGGTCAACGCCTCTCGACTCACCGCTTGGGGAATCACACACTGATACTGCACAAAGCCTCGCTTACCATACAACCGATTCCAATCCCACAGGAAATCTAGGGGATAGAAGAAGGTGTCGTAGTCAATAATTTTGTGAACTTCCCGGCTACGCTGGCGATTAAAGTACAGGCTGTTAAACAGGCTAACGGTGGTGTGGTTCAACAGGGTATTAGGCGGATCAAAAAACACCTGGAAGCGTCGATGGGGCTGCACTGATAAGGGCTGCGATCGCTGGGCTGGGGCCAAATCCTCTACCTGGGCATGGTTGCCAAACATTAAAATACTCCGCCCTAGGGCCGCACCAGATGCTAAACAATCAATCCAGGCCACTGAATATTGATAGGCACTTTCGTACTGCTCAAACAACGCGATCGCTTCCTCAACATTTTTGGCCTTGATATAGTGCCCCTTGATGTAGGCCGTGGGGATACGACGCAGAGTGATCTCCACATCGGTAATCATACCCGTAAGGCCCATCCCACCCACCGTCGCCCAGAAGAGATCACTATTTTCCGTGCGGGAACAGGTTACCGTTTCGCCTGACGCCAGGATCAGGTTAAAACTGCGGACATGGTGGGCAAAAGAGCCGTCAATGTGGTGATTTTTCCCATGCACATCAAAGGCGATCGCCCCCCCCATCGTGACAAACTTGGTCCCCGGCGTCACCGCAGGAAACCAACCACGGGGCACAAACACCCGCAGCAAATCCTCAAACGTCACTCCTGCTTCACACCGGAGCACCCCCATCTGTTCATCAAAGGCCAGCAGGCGGTTGAGGCGTTCCGTCAGAATCGTCTGCCCACTGGGGTTGATCGCCGCGTCGCCATAGCTGCGCCCCCACCCCCGCAAGAGCAGGGAGGGCGTTGGGATGGACAGCGCTGCCGTGAGGTCGCCCATTTTTTCCGGACGCTGGAGGGTGCAGGGGCAGACCGGATAGCGGCCCCAGCCTGCTAAGGGTTGTTGGGGAAGAGTGGGTAGGTAATGGTTCATTGAATCAAGCCCTGGCGCTTCAACAGCAGAATAACAAAGCTGGTTAAGATCCACCCAATCACGGTAGCGAGGATCGGTCGATCGCGCAGGAGGACTTCCTCTGGACGCTCCGTTTGCCCACCCGTACTGTCCTGAGCACCCCGACGGGCAATTTCCTTGGGATCGCTCAGGAGTTGGTAGCGGAAAATCCCATAGAGGACAAAGGGTAAGGTCAGCATCATCCACGGCGTCGTCGCCCCCCCCACCTTCGGCCCCGAACTCCACAGGGCATAGGCTAAAAATGCACTGGTGGTGACCGTATTTTCCATGCGTGACAGTAACAAATGGGAATAGCGGTGGAGGACGAGGCGAGTTTTGCCCACCCCCACCTCCATCAGCCGCAGTTCCGCCTTGCGCTTTTCCACCCCCAGGAACAGGGCCAACATCGCTGTACAGAGCAGAAACCACGGGGACAGCACCACCCCCGTTGCCGCTGCACCGCCATAGGCGCGTAGTACGAACCCTGCCGCGATCGCCACCACATCGACAATGACCTTGTGCTTCAGGATCAGGTTATAGGCCACTTGCAAAAGGGCATAGGCAAGAATGGCCAATCCCAGACCGGGGGCCTTCAGCCAGCCCCCAATCAGGGCGATCCCAATCAAAAAGACAGCAAGGGCGATCGCGGTTGGGATGGGGATTAACCCCGCCGCGATCGGGCGTTTACACTTGACCGGGTGTTGGCGATCGGCCTCCACATCGGCCAAATCATTGAATAGATAAAAACTGCTGGAGGCACAGCAAAATAGGACAAAGGCAACGCTGGCATTCAGCAGGGTTAGGGGAGATAACTGGAACGCAAACAGTGGAGCCGCGAACACGATCAAGTTTTTGGTCCACTGGCGGGGACGCACGGCTCGAAGATAGGAGGCCATTAGCGTGCCCATTGGGTCGTTCTCCAAATCATCAGGAATAAAGCACTGGCAATCATGGCACCCAGGTTCCATTTCACCGAATTCTTCAGCAGCCGCCGAAACTGCGCTTTTTGGGTCATCATCACCTGCTGTGCGATCTGGGCCTGGATGCCCTCAAGACGCGTGGCAACCTCCGCCTTGAGTGTAGCCGGATCGTTCCGTTCCAGCATCACACCGGCTCGGTTCAACTGCTCTACTAACGATTGCAGGGTTTCCGGAGTACTGGCTTCGACCCGACTTTGTAATTGTTGCAGTTGTTCGAGTTGTTGGCCAGCCTGGGTCGTAAGGGTTTGATGGGTTTGTGTGGTAATCCGCACGGTGTTCACCACGCCCAAGGGGACCATGAGCAAAAAGCCCAGAGCCATCAGACCTGCTAGCCAGGAAATCCCGCGCAACAGCAGTTTTTCAGGACGACGACGACCATAGTGTTCCCCGAAAAAAATGAGGCCCATGCCCAAAAGGGGAACCACAACTCGCTCAACGATCGCTCCGATCGCCTCTAATTCCCAAACGGGATTCAGGAAGCGCGGGGGAATCAGAATTTGCCCCACCTCGATCCCAAAAAACAACAGGAGGCCATAGCCAACCCAACGCAGCCGATAGATCGATCGTGCCTCATCGCTAACCTGATCAGGGGAGGCGGGCGGGGGAATCGTTGGATTAGTGGCAGGAGAATCAGTCATGGGTCAATGGCGATCGATGAAGTTAACAACAAACAACGTAAGTCAAGGCAGCCAGGAACTTTTAGGAGTATCCAGGGACCAGGGAAACCCCGGATTCATGACCGCTGCCTGGGGAGGGCAGTTTCAGGGATAGGGGGAGGAAAGTGGACCTGCCACCAGCGATGCCACGGCACCCAAGCCGACACCAGGATCGGGTAGGCCGCTTCCGGTGAAACCGGCCCGGTCGGGCCTTTCGTCTCTCCCTGATCTGACAGCTCTGGCGGGTCTGGGGTAAGCTGGATGGCCATCAAGGTCCACAGACAACGCCCATCCCACAAATTCTCCTGCCCTAGGAGCCAGCGGAGCACCCGCCAAGGACGGAGACCGGTGGTGTAGCGATTTTGGGTCGCCTGTTGCTCCGTCAGCGTACTTTGTCCTTGGGGATTGATGCAGGCGGTTAGGTAGGCCCGTCCCTGGTGCGTCAGGACCCCGTAAAAGCCGGTTTCGGGGTGATAGCGTTCTTGTAACTGGGCATTGGCTGCTCGCAGGGCAGTATTAACAAACAACAGGCGGCTAATGTTGCCATCCGTCCACGGGGCCAGGTAGTGGACATCAATGTAGAGGACCTGGCCCTCCCGTTGAAATTGGTAGACATGGGAGCCGCGACTGTTGTCTTCCAGCTTGGGTGTGATCGGGAGGCTTTGGATCAACTGCCATCCGGGTAAGGGGGGGGCCTCCGGCAGGGCAACGGGGGCTGCGGCCATTTCGGAGGGGCGGGAATCGATCACCCAGACCTTGCCCAAGACCAGCCAGACTGCTGTAAAGGTGAGGGCCAAGAGCGCCGTCCGCCACGGCAAACGCTGTCCCCATGTGGTTAACATCGATCGGCTCCCTGGGGATTAGCCGGATGGCGCAGGAAAGCCAGCCAACAAAATGCGCCAAACAGCAACACGGCGATCGCGGCGAAGAGCAACGAACCGTCTCCCGTATGCCAGTAGTCAAACCAATCCCGGTGATGACTAGCCACAAGGACTGCCAGCAAAGCCACCCGCGCCGCATTCACCAAAAAGCCAATGAGCAGGGCTATGACCACACACCCCACCCGTTGTGACCAGCGCAGGGGGACAATGAGCAGAAATAGGACTGCAATCAAAAGCATTTGCAAGACACTATTCACCCCAGAGCAGGCCCCATACACCTCTACCCGTCCCGTGGGTAGGACAATAAAGGCTCCTTGCCGGACGACCTCAAAACCGCTATACCAGAGCATGAATGCTGCCGCTTTAGCCGTCAATAGGGTCAAGTTAATCAATTGCAGGAATCCCACAACGATCGGTGATACGAGCAACAGGCCCAAAATCAATAATTCTTTCCAGAACTGCTGTATGCCTCGAAACCCAGAAGCCATGAGGGCTAATCCGAGGTAGGCAATAAAGGGAGACACCTGTAAATGATAGCCATCGGGTGCCAGACTCCGTACCAAAACGAGTGCAATCAGGCTGGCTCCGACGATCGTTGCCCCAGGGCTGCTGTCCAGATTGAGGTGTGGGTGCTTTTCCCAGAGCAGCATGCCGATCGCCAGCCACAACAGGCCCATCGTCGCCCATAACTCAGGATTATCAGCCCGTTGCAAGAAGGTGAGATTTAAGGCCAGTAGGCCCGCCCCAATCCCCAAAAGCCAATACTGCGGGATGCGCCAGGGTTTGAATTCAGCAAGGTTGAACTCAGCAAGATTGAACATAGGGGATGGATGAGTAGGGGGCGTTAGGCCAAGATCGCGTCAACTGTCAACGATAAATTCGGCAGCGTGGGGGACTGCACCATATCACCCCGTTTATACACCGCTTCTTCATAGAAACCATCCACCAGGATTAAGACTAAAACCTGCTCCCGTAGGGGATCAACGATCCAGTATTCGGGAATCCCCCGCGCCCCATACTCGGAGCGTTTGTAGCGATAATCCCGGTCTTCCGATCGCTTACCCGGTGACACCACTTCTACCACTAACTGGGGCGGAGGCATATCCGGGCGAATCAGTGCCCGACTTTGACTTGCCAAAATGGGTACTAATTCCTCTGTTAGCACCAGCAAGTCAGGAAGGCGCACGGTAGGCCGCAGGCCAGTTACCTCAATTTTGGTGCCTTGACAACTGAGCCGAGAGGGGGGCAGCAGTACCAGGAATGCCCGCAGAATCACCATTGCGATGCGATCGTTAATCCACTGTTCTGGGGGCATAGGGACTAACTCGCCGCCTTCCAGTTCATAGTGGGTTTCGGTATCGTCGTCATAGGCTAGATACGCTTCAAGGGTGAAATATCTTGGCGTCGTGATCATGATCGATCTCAACAATGGTCTGTTATTGTCAATGGGACTTATCAATGGGACATTGCTACGGCGCAGGCCGGTGGATGGGATAAGGCAATGGGTCACGCAGTCGGTTAAATCCGCTTTCATGATATCACTGCCCTTTCGGCGGTCCCCAGGGGGCGTGCGATCGCCGCCGCCGCGTACACATCCCAGTCCCTTTCCCTGATGCGATTGCTGTTCTCAGGAACCTTCTGATCGGTAGGACGGGGAAAGCAGCCTTGCGCCGCGATCGCCAACTGTTGTTAACGTGCCCCCTAAAGATCGCCCCAAAAAATTGGCGCTTGCCACAACATTAACGATCCGATTCTGGTGAGTCAGGGGATAATCAAGAATAGGGGGCATTCCCAAAGGTTTTGATCGGTGCTGTCTATTGAGTTGCCCATGTTGTTGAGTTGCCCATGTTGTTAGCTGCCCATGCGGTCGTCTGTACTGGCGAGTTCTGCATCGGGATGCCTTACCAGGGATGCCCTACCGGTGATGTGAGTGAGAAGGGAGTATTGGTATGCAGTGTCAAGCATGGCGGCGGTTGGCTGCCCAGGTGAGATCGCATGTGATGGGTATGGGGCTGGGGGTTGCGATTGTGGCTATCCCCCTCTGCATCAGTCCCGGTACTCGTGACACCGTTTTGGCCGCCCCCCCGGCTCCTGAAGCTGATTTCTGGCGACAGGCCCAATCCCTCACCCAGGATCAAATTAACTTTATCGCCCTCACGGAAGCAGCGGCTGAAAGCCCTGATCCCAATCGCGTTCGGGTTGCCCGTGGCCAACTGGTCGTGCATATTGGCACGATCGAGCGCTTTCTCCGCCGTCATGCTGCTGATCCGGACGGGCTGTGTTTAGAGAATCGGACTGAGGACGTGGCCCTCACGCCGCCCCAACGACAGGTCTACTGCAATCTCTACCTTGCTACCCAGGAACTTTGGGGCCTGCAACCCAAGTTCAACCGCCGCCTACGCATGTTGGCTAACCAAGCGGAACTGAAGCCATTGGCCTTGGTGAGTGGGGAAACACGCTTGAATGTCATTGGTGCACCGGTGTTTGAGCGGGGGAGTCTGCGCGAGCCTGCGCGTCCTCGCTATGCCCCAGCCCCGGATCTGCCCGATCCGAAACCGCCGATCGTGGGCCGCGACGCCAAACCCATCCTGGCTGACTACAGACCGCCCTTTCCGCCAGCCCTAACGGTCCCCCCGGATATTGCCGAGTCCCTGCGCATTCTGACGGCTCTCACCACCGACAGTCGGGACCTGTTTCCACCCCAGGTCCGCTTCACCGAGCCAGCAGAGATGGCTCAGATCATGGATACCAATGCTTATGGCTTCTATCCCCAGGAACAGCAAGTCTACACCCAATTCCTGAGTAATCCGAATACGGGGATGGCACGGGTGCTCCCGGCGGCAGTCTACCGACAGGACCCTAACGTATTGCATAACCGTCGCCTACCCACGGTTGCTGAAAAATTCCCCTTTGCCCCCCTGATTATTTCCGCCACCAATCCCCCGCCACAGATGGACCCGTCCTGGTTGCCGCGTCTGGCTCCCCAGGAGGCCCAACGTTATGGCTTTATGAACCTCCCGGCTCGTGAGACGGCAGCCTTTGTCCCTCGTTTAACGCTGCACTTGGTCAACGATTCGCCTGGGGAAACCCTACCCGATCGCGTCGAACTGGTGCAAAAGGATCTGGACTATGGCTTCCTGGCCGATGTGGGTCCTGTGCCCCTGGAGGCTCTGGATGCGGACCTCTCCCATCGTCAGTTGACCCTTTCGCCCCAAGCACGACACTTTTTTCTAGCCTACCGTCCCCCTACCACCCTAGAGGCGCTCCAGGTCGATCGTCGCCGTTTCCTGCTGGGCGAAGGCAGGGCGTCTGGGGTGCCCGATGCGATCGCAACTACTGCACCCATCCAGGCGAATCACACCTACCTCCTGCGGACAGTCCAATTCGACGTACCGGAACCCGTGCGAACTGGCCGGGCGGTCCCCGAAACCGAGCGCCGCGCCCTTCCCTTAGCAATGGAACTGCAAAGTCGGGACTTACTGGTCGCATTTCAGCCCGTGCGGCAACGGCCCGATGGCAGCTATACGGTGCTATGGCGCATTCTCGCCCAGTTCCCCGATCCGCAAATTGAGGATCTGGAAAAGTTTGTGCGTTTTTAGGGAAGACAGGAGATAAAGGTGTCGCCTGCGGCGGCATGACACCCACATCTACCCCCGTGGTTACTCAACCTTGGATCGATCGACCCAGATGTGCTAGTTGTTACTTGGGGGTTTCCGCGTCCCCCCTAAAAACTGAGCGGACCTGGAACTTCCAGTCCGTAAAATAGTTCAAAGCAGGTGAACCCTTTATTTTCTACGCCTGATTTAACGCTACCATGACACATGCCGCTTATCGTAGCTCCCTGCATCCTGGGGCGGATCGTCCTTCGCCCCCTCCTAGTCAGCGGATTGATACGGGTCGTTCGCACAGCGTCTCCGCAGGAGAAGCCGCCAGGTTCTGGTGCTCTCCCTTGCGGATGCCCCTGGCCCGTGGGCTAATGTTGGCGACCCTCACCACCCTGGGGGTCCTATCGGGAATTTCTGCTGATTGGTCGAACTGGACCCCTCGACTGGTGTTTGAGACTGCGGCCCAGGCCCAGTCCTATAGTGATGCTGATGTGGCTAACTATGCTCGTGCATTTCTGGCGATCGAACCCGTGCGTCAGCAGGCGATTCGGGAAATTGGCTCCAGTGCCACGGGGATTGTTTGCTCCGACAGCAATAGCTTTGACGCCTTACCGCGTGAACACCGGGCCGTGGCCATCAATTACTGTAATAAATCGAGTGAGGTTGTGACCACGTTCTTCGGTTCTGATCCGAGTGGCCGTCAGCGGTTTAACGACATCTACCGGCGCACCCGTGGTAATCCACCGGCAGATCCAGACCTATATCAACGGGTTTTGCGTAAGATCTGCGAATTTGATCCTGGGAAGTGCAACCGTTAAAGTGCAACCGTTAAGTCGGGAGTTATGCTGGTCCTCACCCATCGTTTACCAGCGGGGGGGCACTTGCCCATGTTGCCCCAATGGCCCCTTATCCTCGCCCTCACAGCGGAGGAGCGCACCCGCAGCCGCCACCGCTTTACCACGGAGGACGGGACGATCGTTTATCTGCGGCTGCCTAGGGGAACGGTTTTGCAGCATGGGGATTGGCTTTATACCGAGGCGACGATGACGACGGATGGGGGAACGGTGACTGCCGTGCCCGTCGGCGATGATTACCCGTCGGCGATGCCCCCAACAGCCTCAGCTAACTCCATGCCCAACGATGCGCCAGCAGTCCAGTATGTCCAGGTGATGGCGAAGCCTGAGCCGGTCCTCACCGTGACTGCCAGTACACCCCTGTCCCTGCTACAGGCGGCCTACCATTTAGGCAATCGCCATGTGCCCCTCGAAATCACCCCCCACTATCTGCGGCTGGCCCCCGATCCGGTCTTGCAGGCGATGCTGGTTCAACTGGGGGTGAGCGTCCTACAGGAAGTTGCGCCCTTTACCCCCACCCTAGGGGCCTATCATCACAGTCATCATCACCATGCCGATCCGCACGACAATGCTAATCTTTGAAGCAGTGAGGGGTCGAGTCGGAGACGCCTCCCTTGGTAGACTGGGGGAATAATAATGTTGGTCTCAGTAATTTCCTGGAATGACTACCCCGTTCGCACAGCGTCTCCGCAGGAGAATCGTTTCCGGTTCCCCTGCGCAATCGCCCCAGCCCGATCGCGGCGCGACGCCAGAAGGGTATCGCCGAAAACACAAGATAGCTGCGATTAAGCCCCCCATGTATAGTGTGGCCGTTGTTCCCATTATGGTGGGTACGGCGATCGCCTTTTGGCAATCTCAGCAGATCCACATGGGTATTTTTATCACCTGTTTAATTGCCGCTATTTTAATAGTGGCTTGGCTCAACCTCAGTAATGATGTCTTTGACTCCGAAACGGGGATTGATGTGAACAAAGCCCATTCGGTGGTGAACTTAACTGGGAATAAGTCCCTGGTGTTTGGGGTGGCCAATGGTTGCCTCGCTGCTGGTTTTTTCGGGCTGGGGACGGTGGTGTGGCAGCAACAGGATTGGACGATCCTGGCACTGATTGCGATCGCCTGTGCCCTTGGGTACAGCTACCAGGGACCGCCCTTTCGGCTGGGGTATCAGGGATTGGGTGAGTGGATTTGCCTGGTGACTTTTGGCCCCTTGGCAGTTTCCGCTGCCTACTATAGCCAGACCCGAACTTGGCCCTCTGAACTGGGGCAATGGCTCCCCCTGCTGATGGCCTCCCTCTTTGTCGGGATTGTGACTAGTTTGATTCTATTTTGCTCCCATTTTCATCAGGTTGAGGATGATCTGGCTGCCGGTAAGCGATCGCCTGTGGCTCGGCTGGGGACGCAGCGATCGGCCCAGTTGTTACCCTGGATTTGCGGCCTGGGCTATGGCCTGATCGGTTTAGCTGTTATGGCCCAGATCTTGCCTGTATGGACTCTTTTAAGTGGCTTGAGTGTGCCGATCGCCTGTCACCTGTGTCAACACGTGGGTCAATATCACGATCAGCCGGAACAGGTCAAAAATTGCAAATTTATTGCGGTTAAGCTTCATTTTTGGAGTGGGGTATGCCTGAGCCTCGGTTTTACCCTACCGCACCTGTTCCCCCTCGTTCATTGGGTGGGGTAGGTGTCTGACTGCCAGCGTGTCAAGTACCCTCCTAACCCGTTGTCTCCAGAATCGGCGTTAAATCCAGATGTGCTGCCACCGTATCCGCCAGGGCATCAAACATGGCATTGCGTTGCTCCTGATAGTTGGCAATTCCGGTGGGTAAGGTGCCCAACCCCCGTTGCCGTCGCAGGTGATTGAGCCAGGTGCGTCGCCAGGGACCATTGTCAAACAGCCCATGCAAATAGGTCCCCCAAACCCCTTGATTCGCATCCACAATTCCCAGACTAGTGTCTTCAAAAAGGGGGTAATAGGCGGGCGTGGGGGGGGAGATCTCTGGTTCGATAATCTGGCTGCGGCCCTGGTGAATTTCATACCCCATAACGGGTAAGCCTGCCTGGGGAAAGGCTGAACTCGTGATGCGACGGCGGGCGATTTTCTGATCGGTGATTAAGGTACGAATCGGCAATAACCCTAAACCGGGAAATGTGCCGGACCAGCCTTCATTCGCTGCTGTATCAATAATGTGTTCTCCCAGCATTTGGAACCCACCGCAGATCCCAAGGACGGTTCCCCCCGCAGCGGCATAGTTCTGAATGGCCTGAGCCATGCCAGCTTTGCGCAGAGCTTCCAGATCTGAAACGGTTGTCTTAGAGCCGGGTAAAATCACTGCATCGGGATGACCCAGCCGATCCTTGAGGTCCAGGTATTTCACTGCTACTGTTGGCTCTGCCACAAGGGGATCAAAATCGGTGAAGTTGGAAATGCGGGGGAAGCGCACTACACTAATGGTCACCTCTGGTTTACGCCGGGATTGGGGTTGGTGCTCCAGTAAATCTAGGGAGTCTTCGGCGGGGAAGATCTGATCAATCCAGGGAATTACGCCAATGACTGGAATGCCCGTGCGATTTTCTAGCCAGTCAATCCCGGATTGGAGTAATGCCCGTTGGCCTCGGAATTTGTTAATCACAATTCCCTTGACGAGGGCGCGTTCTTCTGGCTCTAGTAACTCCAGGGTGCCAATCACATGGGCAAAGGCCCCGCCGCGATCAATATCCACAACCAGAATCGTTGGCGCATTGAGATATTTGGCCACTCGCATATTGGTCAGATCGCGATGTTTAAGATTAATCTCCGCTGGACTCCCGGCTCCCTCACAGATAATGAGTTCGTATTCCTGCTTCAGCTTCTCTAGGGATTCAGTAATCGCCTGCCAGCCAGCGTCAAAAAACTGTTCGTAATACTCTGCGGCACTGACCCGACCTGCCACCTTGCCGCGCAGAATGACCTGGGAGGTCATATCTCCTTGGGGTTTGAGCAGGACTGGGTTCATCTCAACGCGGGGTTCCACCTCGGCGGCCCAAGCTTGCACGGCTTGGGCATAGCTCATTTCGCCTCCACGCAGTACGGCATAGGCATTGAGGGACATATTTTGGCCCTTAAAGGGGGTCACGCGCCAGCCTTGGCGGAAGAGAATCCGGCAGAGGGCCGCCGTTAGGAGTGACTTGCCAGCGTGGGAGGTGGTCCCAACAATCATGATGGCTTTCATGGGATCGTGGCTCGCTAGAGGGGAAACCGGAACCAGCGGACGATCGCATTCTGGAGGCGATCGCGCCACGTCGGTCGTGGTAGGTCAGAGGCCGTAGCCTGCCACTGGGCCACTAACTGATATCCCAATGGTGTCAGGCGAAAACTGTCGGTTAAGCCTTGACCATCAACTTCCCGGCGTAGTACCCCCACTTGAATCAACCAAAGGAGTTCGTGATCCGTGGCTAACTCAGAGAGGGGTTGACGGCTATAGCCAGCTTGCACACCCTGATCGCCCGCGATCGCCAGAAGGGGGACACTTTGGTCAAGTAGCGTGGTGAAGAAGGCCAGGGAGAAGGGGGAACACACGACTGCGCGGGCGGCCCGTGCCAGGGTTGCGGGGGCATACTGCATGGCTAGGGGTTTATGAATAGGGGGTGGATCACTCGCAGCAGACGGAGGTGCAGACGAGGTTGCAGACGAGGTTGCAGACATAGTGACAGAAGCACCTAGGAGCATTTCTCTATGTTCTATCCTAAATGCTGATCTAAATATCTAAATACAGTTACCCACAGGGATTAGAGGATATTTGTGGGTGTCTCCGAGTCAATGTCTATCCTTGGTCTGATCGCTTGTACGAGCAAATCATCTTGAACCGCTTCGGTTTCTCTGGGGACAATTTCGACATTGTGTTGGTTTGTCAGCAGCGCACCTATCGTAAGCAGAGAGCGGTAAGGAATGGTCATCACAGGCTGGAACCCCCAGGTTGCCGTGGCTGACTCTATTAGAATGCACAACTACCTCTTTGGGATGGCATTTGTCGTGAAACAGGAAGTCGCTGATGTAGTAAACGTAGGACTTCTCGGTTTTTAAGCTGACTTAAGGCGAATGGCTTGCCTGACCTGATCCAGCAGGTGGGGTGGCGGTATGAATAATTCCCCAGAATCCCGGGCTTAAATGTTAAGTTTTCGTGATAAAACCCTAAGTCTAGGTCTTATCACACATTTTGTATGATAAGATCCCAGGATTGGGACTTACCCGTCAGATCTGACGTTGAATGCATAGTTGAATACATAGTTGTGCGGCTAGATGGCTGGTGGGTGCATGACCGTAAAAACTCTCCTCAGCATTAAAAATCTTCTAAATGGGCAAAGCCGCAGCCAAAGAAGGACGGTCTGTATTCAGTATTGCTACAATGCTTTCTGAGTGTTGGTATAAGCAAGCGTTTATGTTGTGGCAACTTATAGAAGATTTACCGTTAGACTGGCAAAATTTGGCAAGTTCCGAGTTGCCCCCGCTTGTAACCGTTTGGAATGAGCAAGCTGATCGTCTGCGTCAATCTGGCGAGTTTCAAACTTTTAGTGAGAAGCTACGTAGAGAAATAGCAATTGAAACTGGAATAATTGAGCGATTGTATACAATAGATCGAGGTATCACTCGTTTGCTGATTGAGCAGGGGATTAATGAAGCACTAATTCCTCATGGAGCTACAGATCGTCCGGTCAACAGGTGGTTTCCCTTATTAAAGACCAAGAAGCTGCGCTCGAAGGATTATTTGATTTTGTAGGCGGGCAGAGGACATTATCAACTTCCTACATTAAACAATTGCATCAACTTCTAACTCAAAGTTAAGACAGCACAGAAGCATTAGATCCAATTACAGCCAAAATATTTCGTGTTTCTTTAATTAAAGGCGATTGGAAACGTCAACCCAATAACCCTTTGCGACCAGATGGTTCCGTTCATGAGTACTGTCCTCCAGAACAGGTTTCATCCCTGGTGCAGCGGATGGTATAAAGCTCCTGGTTGTGAAGCAAGCGTGACCTGCTGCCGCTGACCAGGAACGTTAGCCTGCAAATTTGGGCAACCTAAAAACGAGAGCTTGAGAAAGTTCTTCGTAAACCCAATTCACGCATTGGAGGAAAGTACGACGAGTCAATGGGAACAAGTCGATAGTGACTGGGAAGCAAAGATTACCAACAGAGGTGAGTTCGAGGTTGGGTAGTTGTGCATTCTAATGGAGTCAGCCACGGCAAACTGGGGGTTCCAGCCTGT
>CAZHXN010000016.1:0-56122 GCA_964536415.1 uncultured bacterium | reverse complement strand
GAGCTTGGGTAAACAGGGGAGCCATTTTTTTTGAGAATGGCCTGATGGACTGCCTCGGTTTCGCTGGCATCCATATCTTCGACGCTTTCCCAGAAGACGACCGAGAGGCCGCGATCGCTGCCGGGTTCCCGCAACAGGTAAGCCCCCTTGAAGCCGCCCTTGTAGGTGGCGATCGCCTCTTCGTATAACTGCTGGGCTTCGGCAAACTTACCGGGCTTGAACTCGCCCACCGCAACATGGGCAAACTGGCGTTTGAGAAAGTCTTGAAAATCACTCATGGTTTAAGGCTCCATCTCAACCCCTCGCTTTCTAGTGTTGGGGTAAAGGGAGCAAAATTGGCAAAAATTCAAGAAATTGTTGGGATTCTAGGGAAACAGTGCGCCAAGACCGACTATGCCGTCGGCCAGTCTTACACTGCTAGGAATTTCTGGATCACTTCTTGGCTGAGGCGGTCGGTGGTGCCGGAGGCGACGATGCCCCCTTTTTGCATGGCGTAGTACCAATCGGCCTGCCGGACGAAGTGCAGGTGTTGCTCCACTAGGAGCACGGAGATGCCGGTAGTTTCAATAATGCGCCGCACTGCTGCTTCAATTTCCAAAATAATCGACGGTTGAATCCCCTCTGTGGGTTCGTCCAGAACTAATAGCCGGGGATTGCCCATGAGGGCACGGGCGATCGCCAACTGCTGCTGCTGGCCACCACTGAGGTCCCCCCCCATCCGACTGAGCATGGTTTCCAGCACGGGGAAGAGTTGAAAAATCTCTGGGGGAATAGCTTGCTGACGGGCACGTTGGGGGCGGGCTTCCAAACCTAGCAATAAATTTTCCTTCACAGTCAATCGAGGAATAATTTCACGGCCTTGGGGTACATAGCCAATGCCCATGCGTGCTCGCTGATCCGGGGATTTGGCCGTAATCAGTTCTTGATCAAAGAGAATCCGGCCCGATCGCGGCTTCAGTAGCCCGATCACCGACTTGAGCAGGGTCGTCTTGCCGACGCCATTGCGGCCAATCAGGCAAACCATTTTCCCCTGGGGCACCGTGAGATCCACATCGCGCAGGATATGGCTTTCGCCATAGTAAACATTCAGACCCGTAATTTGCAGCATGGCATGGGTCGTAGTATCAGTGGGTGGGGCAGGAAGGGTTTGGGGCATGGGAAGAAAAGGGAAAAGGGAACAGAAAACAGAGACAATTTTAATGTTGACTGGTAGGGGCGGGTTGCACCAAAGCGGTGTGGACTTAAGAGAAAGGAACCAATAACCCGCTCCATTACGTTGAATATTGACCGGTAGGAACGGGTTTGCCCAAAAAGGAGGGCATAAGGGAGGGACCCTGATAACCTACCCAATCCTAATTTTCTGGGGGAGACGCGACCCGATCGATGGCATCAGCCGGTAACCCAAAAAATTCAGCTAACTTTTGGTAGGCGGTTGCTTCTACGGGGCTAATCAACTCGGTTTCTCCTGGGGCTGTGCTGGCCTGGATCACGTCATAGGCCAGTTTGAGGACGAGTTTCCGTTCTTCTGGGCTGGTAATTTCCTGCACCGTTTCATCGATCGGGACTTCCTGAACGACATAGGCGCGCAGTTCCTCGCGCAGTTTTTGCTGATCGGCTTCACTTTCCGCAAACAACTGGCTGAGGCGAGACAGGATTACCTCGACTTCCGCCGGGGCTAAGTTGCCATCGACCCAGGCCATCGCCGCCACCACCCGCAGCAGTTTCATCTGGTGAGGCGTAATCGACGGTTCCTGACCCAGATAAACCTCGATCACGCGGGGATCATTCTGCACCTGTTCGATCGTGCCTTCACAGAGGACGGTCCCCTCATGCAGCACCGTCACCTTACGGGCGATCTGGCGCACAAATTCCATGTCGTGTTCGATCACAATAATCGAATGGCTTTCGGCTAGGGACAGCAGCAACTCGCCAGTCCGCTGCGTTTCCTCATCGGTGAGGCCCGCCACTGGTTCATCCACCAACAACAGATCGGGGGCTTGGGCCACTAACATTCCAATCTCTAACCATTGCTTCTCCCCGTGGGAGAGTAGGGCAGCGGGCATATCGGCTTTGGCCGTCAGACCGATCGTCTCCAGCAAACCCGCTACAGTTAACCGTTCGGCTTTGGAGGGCTGCTGGAATAGGGTGGCAAACACATTTTTATTCCGACTCCCAGACAGTTCTAGGTTCTCACGGGGGGTGAGGTTCAGGTAAACTCTGGGTGTCTGAAACTTGCGGCCAATGCCCAGACGGGCAATCTCATGTTCCGAGATGGAGCGGAGATTGCGCCCCTTGAACCGGACCTGACCGATCGTCGGTTGCACCTTGCCGGTAATGACATCGAGGAAGGTCGTCTTACCCGCGCCATTGGGACCGATGATCACCCGCAGTTCGCCGGTTTCCATTGCAAAATTAAGCTGATTGAGGGCCTTAAACCCATCAAAGCTCACCGTCAGATTCTCGATTTCCAGAATATGGCTATTCACGCCTCTGCTCCCTCTGGGTATGGATTTCAAGACGACTTGGGGGTTTGCGACTCCTCCAGACTGGCCTCTTCTTCCTTAACAGTGGGGTCTGTGGCCAAACTGGGATAGGTGCTGACTTTGGGGGGACGCCGGAGGAGCGATCGCAGTTGATCCATTGCGCGATAGCGTGCCCAGCCCATCACCCCATCCGGTAGCGCCGTCACCACCAACAGGAAGAGGGCACCCTGGAAGAACAACCAGATTTCTGGGAATTTTTCACTCAGTAAGGTCCGGGCAAAGTTAACGGCCACGGCCCCCAGCACGGCTCCTGCCAGCGTCGCCCGCCCGCCCACGGCCACCCAGATCACCATTTCGATCGAGAAGGCAATGTCCATATACTGGGGCGAGACAATCCCCGACTGGACGGTGTAGAGTGCGCCGGCAATGCCCGCGATCGCCCCGGACACGGCAAAGACCAGGACCTTAAAGTTGGTGGGGTTATAACCAGAGAAACGCACCCGACTTTCGTCATCCCGAATGGCGATTAACATCCGTCCAAAACGACCACTGGTGAGCCACCGGCAGAGGGCATAGATCAATACCAGGAAGACCACCGTCAGCACATAGAACACAAATTGCACTTGGGGCGTCCCCACCTGGAAGCCAAAGAGGGTGGCGGTATCGGTCTTAAGGCCGTTGGTGCCGTTGATCAGTTTTTGCTGACCGTTGAAGAAGTTGAAAAAGACGACCAGCGCTGCCTGGGTCAGGATCGAGAAATAGACGCCTCGGATGCGATTCCGAAACACCAGGTATCCCAGCAAACCTGCCACCAACATGGGGATCAGGACGATCGCCAACAGGGTAAACGGGAAGGAATAGAACGGTTTCCAAAACCAGGGGAGGTCTTGCACCCCATAGAGGCTGAAAAATTCCGGAATCCGGCCAGTCGGCAGTTGCAATTGCAGGTACATGGCCAGGGCATAGCCCCCCAGGGCAAAGAAAATGCCGTGTCCCAAACTCAGCAGGCCCGTATAGCCCCAAATTAAGTCAATCCCCAGAGCGACGATCGCCAGCGACAGAAAGCGCCCCAACAACTTCAGCCGAAATCCCGACAAGAGCAACGGCAGAATCAACACCAACACTAGGGCGATCGCCAAGACGATCGCCGCTTCGATCGCTAGGGCATGCCTGGGATTGCGCTTGACCCCCAGGTTCGCGATCGCCGCATCTACCACAGCCATATCTGCTTCCTCAGCGTTAACCTCAGCATCCTGACCCTAAGCATCCACCGTGCGTCCCTTTTGCGGGAATAACCCCGCCGGACGGAATTGTAAGAAGGCAATAATCAAGGCGAACACCATCACCTTCGCCATGCTGGTGGTGGCAAAGAAGGTGAAAAAGTCCACCAGTGGTTGCAGCGCTGCCATCTGGAGATTGGTCAAAATCAGCGCGATCGTGCCCGACCCGAGCAGGTAAGTCACGGTACCAATGATCAACGACGCCACCACCGTACCAATCATCTTGCCCACGCCGCCCACGACCACCACCATAAAGGCATCCACAATATAGTTGGCCCCCAGGTTGGGTCCCACCGACCCCAGCAGCGTCACGGCACACCCGGCAATCCCCGCTAGCCCCGACCCCAGGGCAAAGGTGAGGGCATCCACCACTGAGGTGGGAATCCCCAAACAGGCACTCATATTCCGGTTCTGGGTGACGGCCCGAATCTTGAGGCCCCAGGTTGACCGTTGCAGGAATGCGTAAATGCCCACCAGACACAAAACCGTCAGGGCCATGATGAACAGCCGCGCATAGGGCAGTTGCAGGGTACCCACGGGAATCCCGCCCCGTAACCAGGCCGGAGCGGTTACGTCAATATTGCGCGTCCCAAACCAGAGTTGGGTCAGTTTAGGCACCCGCGCCATCAGGAGTCCTGCCGTGATCACAATGCCCATAGATAGGACAAAGAGAATTGTCAGCGCCCAACCGCGAATCCGCTCCCAGTCAAGGCGACGGGACAACCACCACCAGCCGCCGAGGAATAGCAGGCAGAACAGGGCGATCGCGATCGTCAACAGCATATTGGCACTGCGGACAAACTGGCGCAGGATCAGGCTCACCCCCCAGGTAGCTAACAAGGTTTCTAGGGGACGGCCATAGAGAAAGCGAATCACCCCCCGCTCCAGGGCTAACCCCACCAGGGCTGCCACGATAAATGCCGCAATCAGGGCATAGAAGATATACATTTCCTGGCTGATGAGGAATTTGAAGATGTTCCCGATCGCCCCCGCTTCTGCCGAGGGTTTATAGGCGGGTAACCAGGCTTTCGCCACGTTTTGGACCACAAAGGTCGTGTAGGCCCCCAGCATCATCAATTCCCCGTGGGCCAGGTTAATGACCCCCATCAAGCCAAAGACGATCGCGAGTCCCAAGGCGGCTAGTAATAAGACCGACCCAATACTCACCCCATTAAAAATCCCGTCGAACAATCCCTGCAATATCGGTTGCACGTGCCTGCCTCGATCCAGAACCCAGCATAAATACTTAACTAAATACTTAACTTAAAGTCAAAATCAAAGCCACCAAAGCCAAAATCAAAATCAAAAAATATCGTGAGCATTTTCTGAAGTTAGCGATCGTGGAATTAAATAACCCTAAATACTCAGAAAGTAAGCGATATATGATTCTCAATTTAGCTCAGTTTAAGTGACTGGCCAAAAGACAAATGATTGCCAGCAATGACTCAATTCAATTAAACAGGAGCAACATTAAATACACGTTAATAAGTTCAGTCACAAAGTCAATTAACGAACCAACCTCAATGTTCCCAACCGTGGGTGTGATATCCAAAAGCTGCTGCCTTCGTCAAGGGGAAAAAGCCGTGAGGCAATGATATCGAGATGTATTAACCAATTCAGTGCTCGGAAAGCGTTGACATAATACGTTGTCACCAGAAACTTGAAAGGTAGCTACTTGCCTAGCAAGGCTGAATATTTGTGTAGGTTGGTGTCAAGGTTAGGAAACCCAACAACGGGCAAGAATGATTGGGTTACCCTGTGCTTGCTCTCACGCCATTAACCCCAAAAGATTTGCGTAGGTTAGTGTCGAGTTTGCGAGACCTAATAACTCATGGGAGGCGTTGGGTCACACTATGTTTGACCCAACCGACATCAATCAAGCTCAGGCGTACATCAAGGCTACGTGAGTCGCGATCGCCCTCCTAGACTTCACACCTTGAACTTTTCACCCTTGTTGGGATCAGTCCAGTCGCAGGCAAAGCCCTTGGTATCGGGAACAAACTGGTTCCAGGGCTGGGGATCAACAGGACCATCCGTCGCCCAAACGATATCAAACAGACCATCATCCCGGACCTGGCCAATCCGCACCGTCTTCGAGATATGGTGATTCGGCTGCATCTTCACCGGCCCTTCCGGTGCCTTCATCTCCTGACCGATTGCCGCTGCCCGGACTTTCTCCAGATCATCGGCAGTCCCCGCCTTCTCAACGGCCTGCTTCCACAGGTACACCATGATGTAAGCGGCTTCCATCGGGTCATTGGTGACGCGATCGGCCCCGTATTCCTTGCGGAAGGCTTCCACCCAGACCTTGTTCTCTGGCGTATCAACGGTTTGGAAGTAGTTCCAGGCCGCATAGTGACCGATGAGGAATTCTTTACCGATCTGACGGACTTCTTCCTCAGCAATACTAACCGACATGACCGGGTACTTGTCAGGTCCCAGGCCCGCCCCTTGCAATTGCTTGAAGAAGGCCACGTTGCTGTCCCCGTTCAGACTGTTGAAGATCACACCGCCATCGGGCAGCGCCGCCTTGATCTTGGTGATGATCGGCGTGACTTCCGTGTTGCCGAGGGGCAGGTAGTCTTCACCCACCGTTTCGCCGCCGAGGGCCTTGAGTTGTTCCTTAATGATGGTGTTTGCCGTGCGCGGGAACACGTAGTCAGACCCCACCAGGAAGAATTGCTTGCCCTTGTTGTCGAGCAGCCATTTCACCGCTGGTTCGATCTGCTGGTTGGGGGCGGCCCCAGTGTAGAAGATATTCTTCGAGCATTCCTGACCTTCGTACTGGACCGGATACCAGAGCATGTGGTTCTTGGACTCGAAAACCGGCAACACCGCCTTGCGGCTAGCCGAGGTCCAGCAGCCAAAGACCGTCACCACCTTGTCCTGGTCAATCAACTTGGTAGCCTTTTCCGCGAAGGTGGGCCAATCCGAAGCGCCATCCTCGACTACCGCTTCGATTTGTTTACCCAGGACACCCCCGGCTTCGTTGATCTCCTTGATTGCGAGTTTCTCCGCCTCGACGACCGTCGTCTCACTGATGGCCATCGTGCCACTGAGGGAGTGCAAAATGCCGACCTTGATGGTGTCCCCGCCTCCGGCAGCAACTGGGGATGCTTGAAGCTGCTTCCGGACTGGGGCTGGGGCTACTCACGGGTTCAGTTCCCCCGCCACAAGCTTTGAGCAACAGGCTCGTGCCCAGGGTCGCTGAGCCGTATACCAAGAATTTCCGTCGATCGAAGCGCATTGTCATGCTAACACCGTGATCCTTATCCACTGATAATCAACTGAACAGTTGCCGTTGGGTTCATGCAGCGACACCCACAGCAATCCTGTAGATGTCCGTTTTCGGTCGATGAGCCTCCCCCCAACCCTAATGTCTGAGAAGACGATCGGCAGTGATCCTGTTGCTTATATCTGGGTGGGATGCACACCGTTGTGCGGGGGGACCCAGTTCATGACGCAATTCTCTATGACCGCTTGCAACCAAGCCTACAGAGTCGATTGCGAATCCTGAACCCACCGATTGCCCAACCCAATGACACGCCAGAATCAAAGCCAGATTACGTCCTGACCCCCGACAAGAATGTGTTCTAGAATACAAAAAAACCTAAACCGAGCGAGGGCGATCGCTGGATATGCGACCCTGGATGGGAATTGAGGGGCCGTGCGCATTGGGTAGTTGCCGGGTATTGTGGAGGGCATAGCCATCCATCGCCATATTTGGTTTACTCAGGACATTAGGGAGAACGACTGGCTGGGAGAAATAACAGCGAGGTGAACAATGACAACATTTAATTGGATGACAGCCTTAATGGGCGGTGGGTTGATTGGGGAATGGGCGGTGGGTTGATTGGGGTGAGTGCTACCCTTCTACCTGCTTTTAATGGTCGTATTGCGGGCATTAGCGGCATGATTAATGGGGCAATCACCCTTGCTAAGGATGAAGCTTGGCGGTGGTTGTTTCTGCTGGGTATGTTGCTTGGGGGAGCACTGTATGAATATGGACTGGCCCCCCAACCCACACCACACTCGCCATTTCCCCCCTGGGCCATGCTGGTTGGTGGGATTTTAGTTGGGTTTGGAACGCGCCTAGGGAATGGGTGTACCAGTGGGCATGGGGTTTGTGGTCTGGGACGGTTATCGCTGCGATCGCTGGTCGCGGTTTTGACCTTTCTGGCCACGGCCATGATTACTGTTTTTATGGTGCGTCATGTTCTGCTATTGAGTCTTTGAGACGCTTCAGCCTTTCTTTCAGACCTTTAAGCAGTCATCTAAGTAGTCAATTTTAAGGATTAGTGAGGCGAGATGACCATGAAGATCAACGTAACAGCAAACCTAATGATCCTGCTGAGTGAGATACTTTTTGGCTTTGGTTTAGGGCTGTCCCAAATGATCGATCGCGATCGCGTCCTCGGCTTTCTCGATATCACTGGGGTTTGGGACCCCACATTGCTATTTGTGTTGCTGGGGGCTGTGGCCGTGACAGTGGTCACTTTTCGGTTTATTGTGCCGTTACCGCGTCCCTGGTTAGCCGATCGTTTCTATATCCCAACTAGGAGCGATATT
Source organism: uncultured bacterium (assembly GCA_964536415.1). GTDB lineage: Bacteria > Cyanobacteriota > Cyanobacteriia > B231 > B231 > Trichothermofontia. The sequence continues at coordinate 47,790 of CAZHXN010000016.1, read as the reverse complement.
GATTGGCCCCTCGTGGTAGGTGCGGCCATTTTTGGAGTAGTCTGGGGAATTGCAGGCTATTGTCCAGGTCCAGGGATCACGGCGTTAGTGTTAGGAATGGCGAACCCGGTGTTATTTATCCTGGCTTTCCTGGTGGGTTCCTTAGGTGGACAGTGGTATCTGCACCAATGGGGTAATCAGCGATCGGTGCCTGCCCAGGCATCACAACCGGAGTAGTGCGATCACCCTGTCCTATTGCAGGGAGAACGGGAAACTCATCGTTTCGTTCCCGTCATCGACACTGCCTTCTAGATCTTGCACTTGGCCCTTGACTAAAATTCTTAACCGGAAGGGAATCGGACCGCGTTCGGGCCGACAGCGGGTGAAGAGGTTGACCTTGGCCACGTAGTTACCAGGAACGCCGCCATTGGGAGGCCAGAAAACGTTCTCGACGGGGCTAGGCCGCTGTTCCGAGCAGCCTGCATTGGCATCCACATCCAGGGTGCCACCGGAGGGAACACTGCGGTTCATATAGGAAACGGTTTGGCCCTGGGGATCGGTAACGGCCAGATCAAGATCGTCGATCGTGGCCCAGCGGAGGGTGGTTTGCACATCCCCGGTTCCCAGCACTGGCTCGTCGGGACTAGCAGCTACAGGGGTATCGGAAACGCAGAAAACGCCGAGATCCACCAGTTCGCCACTTGCGGTCCGCATATAGCAGACTAGGCGATCGGCTTCGCTCTCGGAGACAACGGGGTATCCTAAGCGATCGGCAGGCACTTGGGCCATCCCTGCTGGGATCATAACCCGAAGGACGGAAGTAGGGAGTAGAGTGAGTGCAACCGCAGTTAGTCCCAGGCACAAGGGCGCGTCATGCAGAGGGGGGAAGGGCATTGCAGCAGTACCAGTTTCGTTACCTCTAGCGTATCGAATAACCCAGTCCGCATCTATTAAATTTTTAACTAATGTTTTAACTAATGAGGGGTTCGGGGAGCGATCAGTCCCGCTCGGTCAATTCAAGTCCTTTGTGTTTCCTCAGTTCAAGAATAATCCCATCAAGGGCAGCACGATCAAGCTACCGAAGATTGGGGAAGTGCCTATCAAGCTGCATCGCCCGATTCCTGACGGATTCAAGGTCAAGCAGGTGAGGGTTTTGTCCAAGGTACGGGGTACGCAATGGTATGTCGTCATGACTATCGAGTCGGCGGTGTTGGTTGCCGATGCGCCGGTTCATGGTCGGGCGATTGGCATTGACCTGGGATTGGAGCGATTCTTGACGGTTTCGGGAGGAATGCTGCGAAAGGATTGTTGCGAAAAGATTGTATTGATGCTGGATTTGGGCAGTTTTTGTCTGTGTTGGAGTGGGTGTGTTGGAAACGGGGGGTGTACTTTGCTAAAGTCAACCCCAACGGTACTAGCCAAACCTGTCCCAACTGCCTGACCACCGTCAGGAAAGCGTTGGCGGTCAGAGAGCATCATTGTGAGCAGTTGCTGTTCCACCTGATCGGGAGTCAGGCTGCCATCGATGCGGAGGAGGTGGCCTCGCTGCTCGTAATAGTCCAACATGGGCAAAGTTTGCTCAAATAGAGTCTGAATCCGGCGTTGAATAATGCTGGGTCCGTCATCTAGGCGCGATCGGGCCAGCGATCGTTGCATTAAGATGCTCTCTTCCACCTCCAGCAGCACTGCCCAGGTGAGGTGTTGCTCTAGGTCGTCCAGCAAGAAATCTAGCTCTTCAGCTTGAAAGGCGGTGCGGGGATAGCCATCCAGAATCCAACCCTGGGCAGTATCCGGTTGCAGGAGCCGCTGGCGGATAAACGCAATCATCAGTTCATCGGGGACTAGTTCACCCTGTTCCACATAGGGCTGGGCTTGTTGGCCCAACTGGCTCTGGAGCACAATTTCGTGGCGCAGGATGTCGCCAGTGGACAACCACGGGATTTGAAATTGGTGGGATAGGCGTTGCGCCTGGGTTCCCTTCCCTGCCCCTGGACCCCCTAGCATGACAATCCTCATGGTCTGCTCACTCCTACGGGGAACGCTGTTACATTTTGGAACACGATCGCTATTGACGAACTGTACATATCTAGTGTTTTATTGGGGAATCCTTGTCCAGAAAACACTATATTTATACAATCAAGGGGGGTGTCTCCGGCACCATACCCGGTTGCTTTGGCGACCTGCCCAGGGAATCGTTGTTGATACATGGGTTTAGCCTTTTTCAACTCAATTTCAACTCAATTAGTTTTTTAATTAGTTTTTTAAACGTCAGTTAGATTTTAAAGCTGTCATTCTAACGCTGTATTCTAAACTCGCCCTGTATTCTCAATGGGCTTCGGTTTTCGTCCTGGCGTCTGCCATCGGTGTTTCAATTCTCTCCATTGCTAGCGGTACTGGTTTCTCATGGTTTCTCAGCTAAAAGTTGCAGCCCTTGGCCCCGATCGCCCCTCGGCGCATACGGTATCTGGATTGGTACAGATTTTTACTTCCAGTCAGCGGAATTTCTTTACAAATGTGATGGCCCAAGCGTTGCAGATTGCGGGCCAGGGGACCCCTGTGCTGGTGGTACAGTTCCTCAAGGGGGGGATTGGCCAAGGCTACGATCGTCCAGTGCAGTTGGGGCAAAATCTCGACTGGATTCGCTGTGATTTACCCCGCTGTATTGACAATGCCGCGATTGAGCCGACTGAAGCTGAGGCGATTCAGGATCTCTGGCAACATACGCAACGGGTTGTGCGATCGGGTAAGTATGCGCTTGTCGTTCTGGATGAGTTAAGTTTGGCGATTAACCTGGGGCTGGTGCCAGAGGATGAGGTTTTGGCCCTGTTAAGCGATCGACCTAGCCAGGTGGATATTATTTTGACGGGTCCGAGTGTTTCGACGGCGTTGCTAGAGGTTGCGGATCAGATTACGGAAATTCGTCGTAGTCTTTGTGCGTAGTGCTTTCTAACCCCTAAAATTAGGGATCGTAGGTTGGCGGCGAGTTTACGAGACCCAACAGGCTGATGAATAGCTAACTAATGAACAGTGTTGGGTTGAACAGTGTTGGGTCGCGCTGTGCTTGACCCCACCTACTTAAGGTTGCTAGAGAATTCGTGGCTAAGTTGTACTTTCGAGTGGTTAATGCCTCAGGTTTTGGCTTCTACAACTGAGGTGGGTTTAAGGAGGAAGAGGGCGGCTTTTTCGGCGATCGCGGGTGAGAGATGAATCTGTTTAATGTGAATGAGTTTTTCCTGGATAAATAGGTCTCGAACTTGGGCGCTCGTTTTACTCACATACGGGGTTTCGTAGTAGACTTCCCGAATCCCTGCGGACATCACCAGTTTCAAACAGGAAAGGCAGGGTTCTAAGGTGACATAGATACTGGCCCCGTCGGTGGCAATGCCATATTTGCTGGCCTGGGCGATTGCATTGGCTTCGGCATGAACGGCTCTTGAGGGCAAGTCTTTGCTGGCATCGCAACTGGGCAGACCTGGATAACAAAAGCCCTGGGAGATACAGTGTTCTGAACCGGAAGGGGGACCATTATATCCCGTGGCAAGGACCTGTTTGTTTTTAACAATTACGGCACCGACGGGAAAAGCTAAACAGGTCGATCGGGTGGCGGCGAGTTTGGCCAGCATTAAAAAATACTCGTCCCAGGTGGGCCTATTGTAAGCCGGTTGAACCAAAGCCTTTCTCTCCTCTCGTGGTGTTACTCAGTTCCTCGCTGGTCTCGACGTTAACCCGCAATACGGGTTGAACCACCATCTGGGCAATTTTCATGCCAATGTCTACTTTAAAAGGATGGCGACCGTGGTTGATCAGGATGACGCCAATCTCGCCGCGATACCCTTCGTCGATCGTGCCGGGTGAATTGAGGACGGTGATCTGGTGTTGGAGGGCAAGGCCACTCCGGGGACGCACCTGGGCTTCGGTACCAGGGGGAAGTTGAATACTAATTCCCGTTGGCACTAAGGCACTGTCACCGGGCTGAAGCACGACTTCGGCGCTGGCGAACAGATCGAGGCCGGCATCCCCAGTGTGAGCGTAGGCGGGGACGCGGCCCTGGGAATTGAGCCGTTTAACTTTTAAGACGTAGGTCATGTCGAGGTTAGTCGCGATTTTGAAGATAGGCGCTTTCTGGTTTATGGCCAATTATTCTGGCAAATGATCGGGATCAATGCCGAGCGATCGCAAATACTGAGCTAACTGTTCTGCGCGTTGGTCTGCCTGTTCTGCGCGTCGATCGGCTTGTTCTGCGCGTTGACGTTCAGCCTCCAGTTCGCGTTGCTGCTGTCGTAACTGGACTCGGATATCCTCAGGGGTGGGATAGGCATTCCCCTGCGCATCATACCAGATCAGAACTTCTTGATCGCTCCCCCCCAAGCTGCGTTGACCAAAGCCCAACCCCAACCCAATCTCCGCAAACCAATAGGGGGTATCTGCCTGCACAGTCCTAAACACAAGCTGATACTGGTCAGCTACTAACTGGTAAACCTCCAACGGTTGATGCTGATCACGCCGCCAAAATTCCGGGTTGTAAATCACGTAATACCGCACGCCCAACTTGCGGTAAATTTCCAGCTTGCTGCTGTATTCTCCTCCTGGTTTGTGGGAAACCATTTCCAACACCAGGATCGGGACTACCCCATTCTCTTCCCAGGTGGCATAACTTCGGCGTGAGCGTCCCCCTTTGCGCCGCTCTACCCCCAAACTTAAAAACGCATCTGGCACCACCGGCACGCGTGGATTTTCCCCCGTTGTGTGGTATACCGCCATGTCTACCCCAAAATACCAATCCCAGCGATCGGCCCAAATGCTGAGCAACCCAAACAACAGCAGGTTGGGCAATAGGTTCTGGTCTTCGTTATCCACAGGCGTATCGTCAGAGCAGGGTAACTCTTCGGTTGAGGGCAAGCCAGAGAGAAGGTGGGGAGCAATCATGGCTGCAATCTCCTGGGTGTTAGCAAGTCCCTTAGTTAGTCCCTATTATAAAGAATGTCGGGGTTGAAACCGCCGTAATCGCAGCGCATTCATAACCACTGAAACTGAGCTAAATGCCATTGCAGCACCCGCCAGAATTGGATTGAGCAACCAGCCGAACAGGGGATAGAGAATACCTGCTGCGATCGGAATCCCCAGCACATTATAAATAAATGCAAAAAACAAATTTTGGCGAATATTGGCCATTGTCGCCCGACTAAGTTGAATCGCCGTCACAATCCCCCACAAATCTCCGGAAATTAGTGTAATATCACTGGCCGCGATCGCTACATCGGTCCCGGTCCCGATCGCAATCCCCACATCCGCCTGAGCTAACGCGGGCGCATCATTAATGCCATCCCCTACCATTGCCACGATCGTTCGAGACGGCTTGGAATGTTGAATGTTGAATGTTGAATGTTGCAGGGATTGAATAACAGCGGCCTTTTGATCGGGGCGGACTTCGGCAAACACCGTTTGAATGCCCACTTGTTGCGCGATCGCCTCGGCAGTCGCGCGGTTATCGCCCGTGAGCATCACCACGTCGAGGCCCAATCGTTTCAGCGCACGCACCGCTGCCGTTGCCGTTGGCTTCAGGGCATCGGCGATCGCCATCACCGCCTCAACCTGGCCATTGATCGCGATCCACACCACCGTTTGCTGCTGCGCTTCCCAGGCCAGCGATCGGCCATAGAGGGGTTCCACCTTGACCGCAATCTCTTGTTCAGCGAGCCAGCGCTGGGTCCCAATTTGCACCCAATGATCTGAGACGGTGGCCTGAACGCCCCGTCCTGCCAATGCCGAGAACTGGGTTACGGGGGGGAGATCGGCTTCACGGGTGGCAATCCCCTGGGTTTCGGCATACCGGACGATCGCCTCGGCGAGGGGATGCTCGGAGTGGTATTCAACCGCAGCGACCAGGCGTAGCAGTTTGAGTTCCTGACGATTGGCTGTCCCCTGGTAGGTGACAAATTGGGTGACAGTGGGTTTGCCCACCGTCAGGGTGCCGGTTTTATCGAGGACGATCGTTTGGATTTGATGGGCCAGTTCCAGGCTATCACCACCCTTGATTAAGATGCCCTGCTCGGCTCCCTTCCCTGTGCCCACCATGATCGAGGTGGGTGTAGCCAGTCCCAGGGCGCAGGGACAGGCAATGATCAACACACTCACCGTCGTCAACAAGGCCAGGGTTAAATTCCCTGCCAGGAAAAACCACACGCAGAACGTAACGATCGCCACTCCCAGAACCGCCGGAACAAACCAACTGATGACGCGATCGGCCAGACCCTGGATGGGAGCCTTAGCCGCCTGGGCGGCCTGCACCAGTTGCACGATCTGGGCCAACACGGTTGCCTCCCCCACACGGGTGGCGCGAAATTGGAAGGACCCGGTTTTGTTAATCGTCGCTCCGATCACCTCATCGCCGACTGTCTTCGTCACGGGCAAGCTTTCCCCGGTCACCATTGACTCATCCACCGTGGAATGACCGCTAACCACCTCACCATCGACCGGGATTTTCTCCCCAGGGCGAACCCGAATCAGGTCACCCACCTGGACCTGGGCGATCGGGATTTCCACTCCCCGCCCATCCCGCAACACCCGTGCTGTTTTCGGTTGCAAGCCCATGAGCTTCCGGATCGCCGCCGAGGTTTTGCGCCGTGCCTGACTTTCCAACATTCGTCCCAAGAGGATTAACGTAATCACCACCGCCGCTGCTTCGTAGTACACCGCCGTGGGAAGTCCTTGTGCTTGGAAAAAAGCGGGGAAAAAGGTGGGCAGGAGCGAGTAGAAGTAGGCGGTACTGGTTCCCAGCACGACGAGGGTATTCATATCAGCACTGCCCCGTTTAAGTGCTCTCCAGGCACCGATGTAGAACGATCGGCCACACCAGAATTGTACTGGCGTCGCCAGGATCAGTTGCAGGTAGGGATGGTGTAACCAGTGGGGAAGGAAGGGCAGGTGCAGCCCCGTCATCATCGGCAGGCCCCCAATCACCAAAATCGCACTGACGACACCGCCCAGGATCAGCTTGCGCCGGAATTGAGTAGCTTCCTGGATTGCAACCGTATCCGCCTCAGCCTCTGGGGTTGAGGCGGCAACCGTATCCAGGGGAATTGCTTCGTAACCCGCTTGGGCGATCGCTTGTTGCAAGGTGGCCAAATCCACCTGCTGTTCGTCGTATTCCACGCTGGCCTGTTCGGCCCCAAAGTTAACGCTACAGGTGACAACGCCGGGGGTTTTACGCAGGACGCGATCGATCGCATCGGCACAGGCGGCACACCCCATACCCTTAAGGCGTAAAAGCTGGCTGGTCATTGGCGCACTCCTTCCTAACAGCCCTGGTGGTCTTCTTAGAAGATAAAGGTTACAGCTAGCTGGAGGGTCAAGCGGTTCGACAGTAACCTGATCCCAGGCACACGACTTGCTCAGGCCAGTCACAGAAAGCCGTTATAATCGAACCAACGATCAGACGAATTCTGTTTGGTGTGCGATCGTGACAACGCCTTTAATTCAGACCACTAATCAGACCGCTAATCAGACCACTCACCCAACGCTAGCGCTACCCGATCACACCCAACTGCCGGAATCGGATGGGACATTTGTGAAAAACTTTCAGGAACATCCCCAAAGTATTATTCTCACCAGTTCCATCCTGCCCATCTTGAACCAGCGGCATCCTGACCAACAATTTTGTATTGGCCAGGATTGTGGCATCTACTGGCGCTTAACCGATCCCCCCGAAAAAGGGGCTGAATGTCCCGATTGGTTTTATGTGCCGAATGTCCCCCCCCTGCTCAACGGTCAAGTGCGCCGCTCCTACGTCCTGTGGCAGGAATACGTGGCCCCGCTAATTGCCCTGGAGTTTGTCTCTGGAGATGGCTCAGAAGAACGGGATACGACGCCCCCCTCCGCCGTCATGGGCACAACTCAGAAGCCCGGTAAATTTTGGGTCTACGAGCAAGCGATACGAATTCCTTACTACGGTATTTATGATGTCAGAAAAGCTAGCATCGAACTCTATCAGTTAGTGGAGGGGCGCTATCAAAGCGTCCCAGCGAACGATCGCGGTCACTACCCCATTCCCCTAATGCAAGTTGAATTGGGAATATGGGAGGGGGAATATGAAGGGATGGTACTGCCGTGGTTGCGTTGGTGGGATGCGGCGGGCAATTTGCTCTTAACGGGTGAAGAACGGGCAGAGCAAGAACGCCAACGGGCCGATCGCTTAGCCGCCCGATTACGAGAATTAGGAGTTGACCCGGATACCTTGGTTGACTGACAAATTTTTTCCCCTCACGTGAGGAGAGAGAAGAGACGAAAGAGAACGGAGATAGTCGCTCAGTTTCCCTCACTTCTCACTCCTCTATCCTCACTCCTACAGTCCAGATACCTTGGTATCAACCCATCGCTGCTTCAGCTATGGGGTCAGTTGAAGTCAACGCCGTGCGACTTAACACCCCCGTTAGCTGTGCTTACTCCCTACAATCCCTCATTGACTAAATGATCGGCCACAGCCCGCACTCCCCGACGAATCGCCGCTTCATCGCCACTGGCATTTAACATCAGGGTCATCACATAAATTTCTCCCTTGATTTTCATAGCCAACGTGGTGCCCAGCATCCGTGAATTCTGGCCGGTTTTTTCCCCCATCCAGGTCGCCCCCGAACCCTGGAGGGCAGCATAACCAAGGACACGATCGTGCTGATCTTGCAATGCCTTAATCAATATATCTGAACCGGGATATTTACGGTTATAAATTTGGCGCATCATGTGGGTGAGTTCATTGGCTGTGATGCGATTGGGTTGTTTCCCAATGTTGCTGGGATAGGTCTTTTGGCCAACGAGTTTTGAGTGAACCTGGGTGACGCTATAGCCCTGATCTCGGAGTACCTGGTTAATGTAATCGCGACTGAGGTAGTCAATAAGCTGGTTGGTGGCAATATTACTGCTGTGATCAATCATGACCTTGAGCAGTTGTTCCAAGGTGTATTTGCGATCGACCCGAATCGCTGATCCTTCTTCGGTATAGTTGCCATCTGATACCTCAACGACCGTTTTCAGATTGACACGTTCAGTTTTGGCCTTATACATGAGGGCCATTGCGACCGGCAGTTTAATGAGACTCGCGGGACTAGCCGGGGGACGATCGCCCTGGAAATGTCGGCAGTCCCTTTCCAGATGGCACACTGAAATCATCACCTGCTCCGGAGCCGCCAGGGTTTGGGCAATTTGTTGCAGAAAGACGGATTGGACCGCATCGAGTTCCTGTTTCGCCGTAGCTAGGGCTTGCTGATAGATGGGGAGGGTTTCGGCAGCGAGCAGTTCAACTGTGGTTTTAGCCGGAATCGCTTGCAGGGTTTCTACGGCTTGTTGACGGAGGCGATAGACGATTTTTAAAGTTTCTGGCGATCGATCCCCATCCGCCGCAATTGCATCGGCCTGAGCAGCGAGGTCCTGGGCACGTTCCCACCGCTGTTGGGCCACCCCTTCCGGGTCTAAGCGTTCGCTGGCCAGGGAAGAGCCAAGGGATAACAGATGCAATGGCACCCCCGTAAAGGCCAGACCAATGCGTACCCCGATCGCTAAGACCAGTAGATTTAATAAGATTCGGCTCAACCGCTGCCATCGGTGGGGAGTTGGGGCGGGGGCAACCCATTGGGGCGTGCTTCCCTCGGCAGTGGGTACTAGGCAAAGGACCTGCCAACGATGCGCTTGATAGATGCAGCGAAATTCCAGAGGCTGCTGGCGTCGCAGTTGGGCTAACACGCCCCGTTCCCCCTGGGGAAACTGGAGGTCAGAAACGGCTAAATAGGGACCAAAATGGGGGTGTAAAAAACCGGGAACATGGAGGTATACCAACCATTCGTGTAGGCTAGCTATCTGGGCCGCCGGGTTAGCGACAAAAGCGGGTTGCTGATAGGACGCCTCTAGGACGATCGGTAAGGCTTGGGGAACCCCCAACGTTAGAGGTGGTGGGATTTGCAAGGCATGTTTTAGTTCGCGAAGTTGGCGTCGTTGTTGATAGAGTTGATGGACTAAGGCCCGTTGGGCAAAGGACAGGCGCGGCTGCCCCCACTGCTGGGCAGGTAAACGGGATTGCTGTTGGGCAATTGATCGTTCTAATGCCTGAATTTGCTGTTTGAGGTGTTGCTGAGAACGTTGGTGCTGGTGCCGTGCCCGATCGTACTTTTGTTGCAGGGTGGTATACAACGCCTGAAATTGCCGCCCACTAATCCCATAGGTTTGGCAATACTGGTGCTGTAATTGGGCAACCGGGATAGCTTGCCTTAAATCTTGATAAAGACGTATCTCAATTTGACAGAGTAGGGCTGCGATCGCTTCGCAACACTCTGTGAGGGGATCAACCGTCTGAGCAGGATACGTTGCAACGCTAACCATTCACTCCCTTCATCACACCATTTCGCAGGGTAAACGGTGACAACTTAAACCAATTGGCGAACCCAGTCGCTCCGACCTGATCGGGGCACCCACTAGCGCCACCCCCCCAAGTACCGCCCGCTCTGAACGAGAAACTGGCCAGGGTAACGTGACGCCCCCACAGGGTAATGGCTGCCTGGGGAAGCGTCAAATCCGACTAAGCTTTGGGTACCTGTCGGTTACTCTAGCAGTGCCTGGACAGTTGACGGGTTACGACAGCCCCCCCAACGGGGGCGCAGTGATTGATTCCCGGCCCCCCATGAGGGGGTCAACCAGGGGTTCACGAACTAAGCACCCGTTGCGGCTTAAAACGGATGGCTCAGGCTGATGGCCTAGGTATATTGCCTTCAGTCTGGCGTCAGCCAAAGTAGGGTAGGATGGAAGACTTGCAGTAAACTGCAATCCATTTAGACACACTAGACAACCCCCCGCAAACAGGAGACGTGCTATGGCTCGTATGTACTATGACACCGATGCGAACCTAGACCTACTTAACGGCAAAACGATCGCCATCATCGGCTATGGTTCCCAAGGACATGCCCATGCCCTCAACCTCAAGGATAGTGGCTGTAACGTCATCGTCGGTCTGTATGCGGGTAGTCAATCAGCCGCTAAGGCCGAAGCCGCCGGCCTTAAGGTGCACAGCGTCGCCGACGCTGCCAAAGCCGCCGACCTGATGATGATCCTGATGCCGGATGAGGTCCAGAAGGTGGTGTATAAGGCGGAAATTGAACCCCATCTGAGTGCGGGCAAGACCCTGGCCTTTGCCCACGGTTTTAATATTCACTTTGGCCAAATCGTGCCCCCCCCAGAGGTAGACGTGATCATGGTTGCGCCTAAGGGACCCGGCCATCTCGTGCGCCGCACCTATGAACAAGGGGAAGGCGTCCCCTGTCTGTTTGCCGTGTACCAGGACGCTTCTGGACAAGCCCGCGATCGGGCAATGGCCTATGCCAAGGGGATCGGCGGTACCCGCGCCGGGATCTTGGAAACCAGCTTCCGCGAAGAAACCGAAACCGACCTGTTTGGCGAACAAGTCGTCCTCTGTGGGGGATTGAGCGCCCTGATTAAGTCCGGCTTTGAAACCCTGGTCAATGCGGGTTATCAACCGGAATTGGCCTACTTTGAATGCCTGCATGAAGTGAAGCTGATTGTTGACCTGATCGTCGAAGGTGGCCTCGCCAAAATGCGCGACAGCATCTCCAACACGGCGGAATACGGCGACTACACCCGTGGTCCCCGCATTGTCACCGACGAAACCCGTGCCGAAATGCGCAAGATCCTCAGCGAAATCCAATCTGGTCAATTCGCCCGTGAGTTTGTCCTGGAAAACCAGGCCGGTAAGCCCGGTTTCACCGCCATGCGTCGCCAGGAAGCCGAACACCCGATCGAAGAAGTGGGTAAGGATCTGCGAGCAATGTTTAGCTGGCTGAAGAAGGCGTAAAGAGCACACACGCTAGCGGATGGGATTGTGAACCGTGACGAGCTTGGTGCCGTCGGGGAACGTGGCCTCCACCTGCACTTCCGGCAGCATTTCCGCAATCCCGTCCATCACGTCATCCCTGGTCAGGAGGGTGGTGCCATAGCTCATCAGATCGGCAACCGATCGCCCCTCCCGTGCCCCCTCCAGAATCGCCGCTGACAGATAGGCTACCGCCTCTGGGTAGTTCAACTTCAGCCCTCGCGCTTTCCGCCGTTCTGCCAGCAATCCAGCGGTGAAAATGAGTAATTTATCCTTTTCCTGGGGGGTCAGTTGCATCCGGGTGTCTCCTGTTGGCTGTGGCTACGGGATTATTTAGACGGCAAGGGGTCTGTTCAGACTGACCTTCCGGATTGTGTCGGATTGCCCTAGTGGGGTCAAGTAGAGCGTCACCTAACATCCTCAAGCTTCAGTTGAGTTTAGCTGATGTTGCTCAGCAAAATACCCAACGATTCGACGGGAGCCGGTAGCATTTCCCCCCGTAGGTCCAATAATTGCACCAATACCAGATAGGCGATCGCTAACCCGACCGAAATCACCCCCGTCACGATCGCCACCACTTTTTCACGGCCCATCACAGTTACCCCTCAGCCTCTAAGGTCAGACCAACATTTGTAAAGATTTGCAACTAATTATAGGATGCAACTAGGGACATTGATGGCACACCTGACGGAGTACCCCTCGGCAATATGACGATTACCCCCCTGGCTTCGACCTTGTTTCTAACCCTGCTGATGGCGATCGGCCTCTTGTTCTTCATCCGGGCATCGGTCAAGGATCGCACGGAGTCTGAAACCCTGTTGTCGGCACAACCGGAAGATGCCCTCCTCACCCAGCTAGAGCAATATTTCACCACACGAGCCTATCGCATTGTCCAACTGGACCCAGACAAAAAGCAGGTCACCTTCAGCGGTGTTGTTGCCCCTAGCCTGGGGTTGGCGATCTTTTTGTCCCTGCTGGCGGCGATCGGGATTCTCTGTCTGGCCCTAGTACTGTCGATGGTGCTGCCCCAGGTCGGTCCCCTGTGGTGGGGGTTGGTGCTGTTGGCCCCGATCGCGGGTTGGTTCTATTGGCAAAAAGCCGGTCGTCTGGAGCAGGTGCAGGTTCGAGTTGAATCCCTGGCAGCATCCTCACCGGGTCAGCAAAGTGCAGTGACGATCGTTGCCCACCGGGATGAACTCATCACCCTCCGTAACACGTTGCCCTTGCAACCCCATGCCGATTAGTCCTGGCATCTCAGTCCTGGGATCTCAAGCAGAGTAGAAGACAACAATAAATAAAGGGAGGCATCGTGTGATCCCTCCCCGTGGTTTTGGTTATTCTTGAGTTTTTGGCGCAGGTGTTGCATTTGCTTGCGGTGCTGACGTTGGCGGGCCGAGCCACCGCGTCCTTTGTGGTTGCGCCCTTCCTGCCGGGGCGACTCCCACCGCTTCAATTGTCGAGACATGGACTGAGACCTCCTTTGAGGCTATAGACAAATGTAAATCTTGCGGTTTACATGAGCGGGGCGAGGCTCGAACTCGCATGACCGAAGTCGCTACATTTTGAGTGTAGTGCGTCTACCAGTTCCGCGACTCTAAAACTCTTACCGTATAAGGGCTGAATCGATTGACTGTTATACAGTGTACATCAAATCATCGCCAAAATCATAGGTACAGGCCATTTATCTAAGTTGATGCCGTTCAAAAACTATGACTCCTCATCTGCTGGGTGGTTCTTCTGGGTTTATGGTGGGGCGCGTAGCGCTCCCACCATAAACCCAGCATTTTAGTTCTTTAATTTGTAGCTTTTTGCACTGTTACACCAAAATCTCAGGAGAGCCTGCTGGGTTTTGAGTGCAGAACTGTTTAAGGATATGAATACAGTTGGCGATCGCGCCTAAATGGGCAATTTCATACCCGTGGGTATTTTGGGTTGGAAAACTGAGGCAGGCTGCACGGGGGACATGACCGAATTTCATGGCGATCGAACCATCACTCCCAAAGCCAGAGATGGCGGCTAATTGCAGCGGAATATCTAGCGTTGCTGCCGCCTGACGGATCTGGTTGTTCAGGGCTTCGTCATAGAGACCATAGCCATCCTGGGAAAGTAAGACGGGAGCCGCCCCCTCTTCGATGGGATATTCGGGGGCGAGGGGGCAAATTTCCAGGGCAATTAGGGCATTAAGCCGCTGGCGCTGACTGAAATAGAGGGCACCGATCGCGCCAACTTCTTCTTTAGCTGAGGCCACTAAGTAAACATCAACGGTGGGGGTTTTGATCTGCTCTGCTAATGCCAGTAGAATCGCCACCGATGCCTTGTTATCTAGTGTATAACTGGCAATATAATCCTGGAGCCGGAGGGGCTGTTTCCGATGTTTACCCACCACCACACGGGTGCCAGGACGAATGCCCAGTTCTGCTAATTCAGCCGCCGATCGCTTCGTTTCTACCCAGGCATTTTCCCAGCGCAGGGGTTTCTTATCCTGATGCACATTTTGGGGGGATTCGTGGGAAACGTGGCGCGAACCGAAACTGAGAATCCCGCTAATAGTTTCCCGATCGCCCAGCAGATCAACAACGCCTTCGCCATAGATCCAGGGAAACGATCCCCCTAGCTTGCGCACTTCCACCCGTCCATCCGGTTTGACGGTTTTGACAATCATGCCAATTTCATCCTTGTGAGCCGTAATCGCGATCGCCCGATCGGGATTTTGACCGGGCAGTTTGGCGATAATATTGCCCGCCTCGTCTTCCCAGAAGTGGACATTTAGAGCCGTCAGTTTATCAACAATGACCTGATCAACCTCCCCTTCTTGGCCACTAGGAGAGTGGTGCAAAACCAGGGTTGCAATGACCTCAAATAAGCGATCGTAAATAGTACGATCAGTTGCAGAAGAGCAAGTCATAGAATTATTTTCTGAGTGATTTTATTCTTAGGTTGACTTCTTATATTGGCTTTTATATTGACGTTGTTGAATTTGCTTACTTTCTTCCAGGAGATTATCGAAGTCCGTTTCGGCTAATTTTTGAACATAATTTAACTTGAACTCCTCTAGAAAATCTCGCACAAGCATTCGCAAATCAGCAAACATTTGTTTTTCTTGGATGCCGATACCAAACTGTTGGCCAATACTGCGCATCAATTGATCAAATAATTCACTACCCTGGGGATCATCTGGCAGGGAAGTGACAGCATGATAGGCTGACTGGGGACCTTCAGCAATCCAAATGGTCAACTGGGTTGCCAGTTGTTCTGCTAGTTGTTGGGATAGGTTATTGATCCCTGGGACATTCCCCAGACTTTGATAGAGCGGGGAGCGCTGTAACGCCATTGTGACATTATGCTTCATCCAGGCTTCCAGATCGGGCCGCACTTGCGGCAAGACCTGACAGGCTGTAATCTGTACCAGGCGTTTACTGATCTCCTCTATCTCGTTAACGTCATTTACCGAAATATAAGCTTGAGATGCCTGTCGGAAAAAATCACGAATGACCGTACCTTCTTCAACCACATTCTGAAGTTGACTGATTACCTGGACCACGATCACTTCGGTTAACTCATTACCGATCGTAGCAACAAACCCACGGCTCACCTGGGCACGGATGGGTTCCAGTTCAATCAGTTCCGATGCATCGAGACGAATGGTTACCGGAATGATGCGTAACCAACGCCAGAGCGGCAAAATTAAGAAAATGTCATACCAACGCCAGAGCAAGGCGTCGAGAATGCTGAGACTATTAAAGCGACGATAGATCAATAGTGTTCGACCGGTAATGTCAATGACGAAAATTAAAATAAACCAGCGATCGATCCACCAAAAATTATCAACAAAATTACCATCTTCCCCAAATCGCCGAAAGTAGTTACTGGCAATGAGGGGACGCACCTGGGTTTCAAAGAAACTGATTTCTCCCAAGGCTCCACGTTTTAATAAATATTCTTCACTCCAAAAAATATAGAAAGACTGGGTAGCCGAATCATTCCCCACTCGCTCGCGCATTCGATTCTTGATTTGTTCCAACGTGCCAGTCTTGTTAACCAACTGGAAGGGGTTTTCCCGAATCATTTGGGCACTCAATTCCCGCAGGGTTTGTAAATCGCTAGCGGTTTCTGGAGATTGCAAGCCGGATTGGGCAATATTCACCTTGAGTTGCTCGAACGCCTGGATATACCGTTCCGTATCGCGATGGGGTTCAATCCCTTTGATGGGATCGTAAAGAGCTGTCAGACGGGGAACATAGTAGAAATAAAAGCTGCGCCAGGGAATATAGCTCATGTCGAATAGCACAATGCCCAAATTCAATAAGGCAATAAGGGCAATAATGCGATTGTAAGTGAGGGCTGTAAATCGCAGGTACGGATTTTTTTGCTTCTTTTTCTTTCTTTTAGCCATGATTCTATGTACAAAATATAATCAGTCTCTTTGGCCAATTATTCCGAGCAATCTGTTTTTATCTTAGAACAAAAGACACAAAAACCAGGCCATCATCGCACTGCCGATCGGGACAGTTAAATTATCAATCCCCCACTTTGAGAAGCTTTCTAGGCCCGTCGCCGTTAGGGCAATCGCAATGGCACTCACCCAGATTTGCCAACCGTTACCCATCACGCCCAACAGCACCAGCCCACTCACCAGCCCACTCACGATCGCCATTGTGAGTGACCCCTCCCAACTTTTTTGCATTCCCCAAACGGTATACCGATGTTTACCAAAACGTTGCCCGCACAAGCCAGCTAACCCGTCCCCCCAAGTCATAACCAGCACGCCCAGTACCGCAAAATGGGGAGCCGATCGCCAGAAACCAGCGATCAGGACACCAATGCTGATGGCATAAAATACCGTCCCCAGGCTCTTACGCCCGATGGTATCCAGACCGGGCAGCAGGGGATAACGGGAGGAGAAAAAGGCCAGTAGGCTAAAGACGATCGCGGCCCCAATGCCCATCCAGACAGGCACCTGCAACCACCAAGCTAGCAAAATGATATTACCCGTGCCGATATGGACGGTCTTGCGGACCAGTTCCGGCTCGGCTTGGGCACCATAACTCAGAGCCATCGCGATCAGACCGATCGCCCCTAACCAGGCGATGACAGCCCCGATCTGCACCCAAACCCCAGGCGTGGCCTCTATGGAAAAAACGGTTGTCAGCACCGCGTCCCCCTACGCATCAGATCTGTTGTCACTGTACAGGGATTTTTGCCCTTTTGGGGGGTATTAGACCCCACCCTACCCCCAGTGGCCCAGAACTAAGTCGTAAATTCTAAAAGAAAAGTTGTCCAATTGGCGTAGCTATTAACCTGAATGGTTCCCCCCAGGCGCTCGGTGAGTTTTTTAACTAGGGCTAATCCTAGGCCAGTCCCTCCGTGTTTCCAAGGATCATGATTGGGAATACGGTAGAACTTATCGAAAATGCGATCGCATTCCTGCTGCGGAATCTCCACCCCAGAATTGCTAATACAGAGTTGAATTTTGGCAACGGGTTGATTAGGAGAAGGTGACGATTGGGACGGGACTTGGGAAGGTAAAATTTGGGCAGCAACATGAATAGCCTCACCCGCAGGCGTATATTTGCACGCGTTGTTTAATAACTCAACGATAATTCTTGCTAGGGAGGTGACTTCTGTTTGTAGAACCAGGTTATCGGGAATATCGATGGTGAGATGCTGTTGTTGCTGACGGGTTCGCTCGGTAAAGGTGGCAACCAGACGATGCATCCAGGGGCTGAGGAGCAGGGGAGTGAGGTGCAGAGGATCGGGATTGGCATCCAGACGGGTTAAATCGAGTAAGTCATTAATGAGGCTAATTTCCCGCTGACATTCCTCACCTAGAATCCGGAAGTAACGGCTGCAAGGTGTATTTTCTGCAATGTCAAGTACCCCCTGCCGCACTAATTGTAACTCCAGCATTTGCGTGGCCATTTTGATGTTAGCCATCGGCGATCGTAACTCATGGGAAACCGTACTGAGGAAATCATCCTTAAGCTGGCTCAGGCGTTCTAGTTCTTTCACTTGGGTTTGGGCAGCCTGATAGAGTTGCGATTGGCGCAGGGCGATCGCCGTTTGCATCCCGATCTGGCGCAGCAATTTTACCTCCCAGTCTTGCCACACGCGCGGGCCACTATTTTGATAGGCGGCCAGTAATCCCCACAACTGATCTTGGACAAAAATGGGCACGATCGCATAGGATCGCGCCTGGAATTGCTCTAAGAGGGTGATATGACACGGTTGATGGCCTGCCTGATAGATATCATTGACGGCCAAGGTTTCATTATTTTGGTAGCGTCCGCCTTGGGTTTTCTGAAGGTAGGTATCTTCCCAAATTGGTCGCACATCGGGTCCCACCAGCGGGACCCACCCTGGCCCTACAGATTCAGCAATAAAGGTGCCAGTCCAGTCGGGATTAAATTGGTACACGGCAACCCGATCCACCTGAAGGGTTTGGCGGGTTTCAGCCAGCACGCTTGTTAATACTTCATCCAACTCAAGGGAACGGTGAATATTCTGGATGATCACGCGCAACAGGCGTTCCTGTTCCGCCTGTTGCTGGAGGGCCTGGGTCCGTTCCTGCACCCGCTGCTCCAACTCTTGATTCAAGGTTTGCAAGGCGATTTCTGCCCGGTGTCGTTCTGCCAGTTCCTGTTGAGATTGTTGGTAGAGGGCTGCTTGTTGAATGGCGATCGCTAGGTTATCCGCAATGCGGCGCAGTAAATCGCTTTCATTGGGTTGCCAGTCCCGGTAATGGGTACAGGCATGGGTAATCAGCAACCCCCACACCCGTGGCCGTGTGAGACCTTCTCCCTGGGTCTGGACGATCGGGGCGACTATCTTTGACTTGACGCCCACCTCCTGCATAAACTCGACTAAACAACTGGCCCACTCATCTGTGGCAACATTGGGGACGATTCGGGGTTGTCCCTGGCGATAGAATTCGTAGCAGGCATCGGGGAAGCATTCATCGAGCCAGCGCATCTTTTCGGTCATGGGGTAGTCGGGCACCACGGCCTCGGCGACGACAATGCCTGAACCATCCTGGTGGAGTTGAAAAATTAAGACACGATCGGCCTGGAGCACTTGCTGTACCGCCTGAACCGTAGTGGCTAAAATCTCCTCAACATCCAACGATTGCCGAATCCGATTCGTAATGGTCGCCACTAATTGCTCATGGCGAGTCTGTTGATAAAGGGTTATTTCTGCCTGTTTTAAGCGGGTAATATCCGTCGCTACCCCCAGTATTTGACGCGGTGCGCCCGTTTCGGTACGCTTAAGGACCTGATCGCGACTCAACAACCAATGGTAATCCCCGTTTTTATGCCGCATCCGATACTCGGTCTCAAGGATTTCCCCATCTGCCAGGTTAAAACAGCGTTGATAATTATCCATCTGTCTGACCAGATCATCGGGATGGATTAGTGTGGGAAACAGGGTACTGCCCATCGCCTGAATTTCGGCTGGGGTATAGCCTAAAATCGTTTCAACCTGCGAATTAATGTAAACATTGCGGTTTTCAACCAGATCGTAAATATACAGGAGAGCTAGGGTTGATTCAGCAATTTGTTCTGTAAATTGCTTTTGCTTGTGAAGAGCGATTTCTGCTACCTTGCGATCGCTAATATCTAGCAAAATTCCAGCCATCCGCACTGTTTGACCATTGTGGTGAAAACACTGGGCCTTGGCCACCAACCACCGTACTGTGCCATCCGATAAAGGGACGCGATACTCGTGTTCCAAGTAGGTTCTCGTATGCAGAGCGGCTTCCAACTTCGCCTCTAAGGGGCCAAGATCATCCGGGTGGACCGCATCCCGAAAGACTTGATAGCTAGCGGTTGTTTTGGGATCAACCCCCAGTAGTGTAAATAGCTCCTCATTCCAGGTCATGCGATCCTGCACAATATCCCAATCCCAAGTCCCCACATGATTAAGACTCAGGATCAGGCGTTGGCGTTCTTCGGCTTCTGCTAACGCAATTTCAGTTCGCTTCAGCTCGGTGAGGTCATGAACAAAAATCACAACGCCGGTAATGGCATTGTCCAGTTCCACGTAAGGAGAAAAATTGGCCCTAACATAGCGATCGCGACCGTCGGCATAATGTACCCAGTCTTGTAAATAGTTGGATTGCCCTGCCAGTGCTCGATCGAAGTGAGGTTTCAGGACCGATTGAAACATAGCCTCACCGAACACATCGCTCACCGGATGGCCAATGATCTCTGCTTGACTTCTATTGTTCCAGTCTGCGTAGGTCTGGTTGATGGCTTGATAAATATAGTTACGATCGATGAGCGCTACACAGTCAGAAATAGCTGAGACAATGCGTTCATACTGTCGAAATATCGTATCAGTGACTACAGACATTTTTAGAGTCTTCACGATCGGTTGCTAATTGTGGTACTCTCTTTTACAGATTTTATAGTTTGAGGATTGTATGATTTATTTTGACTAATTCCAGACTAGAGTTAATCCAGTTAAGGCGTTTAGGAATACACTTGGGAAATATTCGTATTCTTCTAATTGAATAAGGTTAGCCTACTCTGGCAGCACTTTCTCCCCTTGATTCTTGTCTCCCAGTTTTCTGGTACAATACGAAGGTCCCAGCATAACCTGACCAGCTCCATGATATCTCTCTTGTATGGCCCATTGTTCAGTCTGGCGTCGTTTTAGGGTAGCGCTCTGTCAAACTTAATGGGGGTCGGTTGGGGCAAATGCAGGGCGACCTAACCCAGTGAGCATGTTGAGCCTCACAGGGTGTTGGGTCTCACAGGTTGGACACCAACTGACAACCTATCCTTTTAGGTATGACTGTCTAAGTAGCCCAAGCTAATTAAACCGAAGTATCGCCGTTCGCGCAGCGTCTCCGCAGGAGAATTGCCCTCACCCCCATCCCCTAACCCCTGCTCCCTGGGTTGCTTGATCAGTCTACAATAGGCAGCAGCGCTTTCATCACTATTTGCGACTATATGCATACAAAGACAAAGCCGGACTGGGCCGGGGGAGATCTCTTATCTCGGTTTGTGAATGTGCTGATTCAGACGAAGCCTCTCTACAGGCTAATGAAACAGCAGGCCCGTCAGGTACTCATCAAGACGGCGGAAAAGAATGGGATTTCCTGGCGGCAAACCTATCAGGACCTAGAAGCCTCCGCAGCCCCGTCCCTTTTACCCACGATGACTAATCCGGATGTGACCTACCCTGACTATTACCAGGTTCCTTTCCACGCCTACGATCGCGGGAATCTCTGCTGGGAAGCCGCTTTTGAGGCCGAACCCGCCACCTATGCGATGGCCCTGCGCGTGTGGCCCCAGGAGTCGCTCACCTGGCAGGCGGCCCAGGACCGGCTGCGATCGAGCTTCCACCAGGTGTTGGCGGCGCATGGTCCTGCTGAAGTTCACGATATTCTGGATGTGGGGTGTTCAATCGGCATTTCTACCCTGGCGCTCCATCGGTTTTATGCCCAGCGCCAAACGGTCCCCGTGCGCACCGTTGGTCTGGATCTGTCGCCCTATATGCTGGCTGTCGCCAAGGTGCGGGATACCCACAACGAAATTGATACCTGGCTCCATGCCCAGGCAGAAAACACGGGCCTTCCCGCCGCTAGTTTTGATCTGATTACCCTGCAATTCCTCACCCACGAATTGCCCCATACCGCGACCCAGGCCATCCTGCAGGAGGCATTCCGGCTGTTGCGGGTGGGGGGATATCTCGCGATCGTGGATAATAATCCCCAATCCCCTGTCATTCAAAACCTGCCTCCGGTCCTGTTCACGTTGATGAAAAGTACCGAACCCTGGAGCGATGAATACTACACGCTGGATCTGGAGGGTTTGCTCGAAACCGTTGGCTTCCGCCACCGGATTACCGTCGCCAGCGATCCGCGCCATCGCACCCTGATTGCGCAGAAGCCGGTTTAGGGATGGGAACGGGGGTGCTTCGGTGTTCAGTCACCAAAACACAGGTGCATTCAACCCCGAAACCCTGCCAACTGAAAAACGCCAATGGAGGTTCCCATGATGGCCCGTGATGCCCGTCGCCATACTTCCCGGATAGCATCTGGCCTAGTCTTATGGCAACGCTTGCCCTGGCAACTGTTGTTTACGGGCCTGATGTTTGGGTTCATGTATATCCCTATCCTGGTGTTGGGGGTTTATAGCTTTAATGAATCGCGCTTTACGGCCAACTGGACTGGGTTTACCCTTGATTGGTACCGCCGCCTGTTTAATGATGCCCGGATTCTCAACGCTTTGGGCACCAGTCTGATTGTTGCCTGTGCGGCTGTGCTGATTTCGGCAGTGATTGGCACCCTGATGGCGGTGGGGTTGGCCCGGTATCGTTTCCCCGGTAAGGGGGTGTATTTGGGGGTGACCTATCTGCCGCTGATTGTGCCGGATATTACGATCGCCGTATCTACCCTCGTCTTTCTCGCGGTGGTCAGTTTACCCCTGAGCCTGGGAACAATTATCAGCGCCCATATCGTGTTTTGCCTTGCCTATATTGGCATTATCATTTCCACCCGTTTGACGGGACTTGATCCGCACCTGGAGGAAGCGGCCCAGGATCTGGGGGCGACGCCGCTGCAATCGTTCCTGCGGGTGTTGTTGCCCCAGTTAACCCCTGCGATCGTGTCTGGCTGTTTGCTGGCCTTTGTGTTGAGTATGGATGATTTTTTGATTGCCAGCTTCACGGCGGGGGGAGGCGCAGTTACACTACCGATGGAGATTTTCAGCCGCATCCGTACGGGGGTAAAGCCGGATATCAACGCCCTGAGTGTGCTGCTGATTTTAGCCTCCGGTGTCATTGCGTTTGTAGCCGAATACATTCGCTTGCGGAGTGAACAAAGGGGGATTCGTTAAATCAGCATCAGCCAGTGGAGCATCCAGCCGGATGCCAACCCGATTTGCGACGTTGCTGCCAAAATGAGGCCCGACTGCCAGCGGGGGAAGCGGGCGGTGAGTAAATCCAGGCGGGCTAGGGTCATGGCCGATAATAGCAGCAGGACAACCATCAAAACATGAATCCAGGCGAGGAGCAAGACGACGGTAAAGGCTCCCACAAATACAGAAAGAAAGGAGACCATCTCTGACCGAAACCAGCGCATGGGTACGCGCCAGTAGGAGAGAGGGAGGCTAAGGAGAAGCGATAGGCCAAGGCCCAACAGGATTGAGAGGAGCCACCACAACCAGGCCGGTTGTCCAAAATCAGCGATTGTCCATCCCAACACGCTATAAGTCAGGACCAGAAAGCCGAGCGAGGCCGAGGGGAGCTTGCGCCGTGGGGTAGGGCTTGTCTGGGAACGATTGGCCTGCGGGGGTGTGGAGCGATCGCGGGTCATAGGCTAGGGTTGACGAAAGATACCGAAGACAGAGGTATAGCCATGCAGGAAGGTGCTATCTCCGATCGGGCCGATCTCGCCATTGCAGAAGAAGCCGCTCAGGGGAATATCACCTAAGTAACGCCGGAACAGTTGCGAGTCAAAGTTAGGTTGTTGATAAAGCCCTTCGCCCCGGCCCAGACAGGCAAACATCAGGGCACCGACCGGTTGACTTTGGCCCTCGCTATTACGCAGGTAGCGTTGTAGCAAAACTTCCAGATCTTCAGCCGAAGTGTGGGCATCCCGTAGATGAAACTGAACGCGCTGACCAGGACGCACCCGATCGCCGATGGCGATCGCCCCCACTCGCGGATCAACCCCCAGCAGATTCCGAATGAGAAAATCCCCATGCTCCAGGGTAGTTTGAAACTCATTCCGTGCGACCCCAATAAAGAGGGAATGCTGGGCCAATTGGCGATCGGCTTCGTCCAACGCTTGCACCACCGATTGCAGGGCGGCTAGGGGTGACTGCGCCGCCGTGACTGCCTGCTCACCCATTTGATCCAGTCCTTGTAGTTCGAGCAGGATATTGCGCCGTCCCTCGGTCACCCGGTACAGGTGGCCGATCGGACGACAGCCCTGAGCCACGATCGCATCGACCTGGATCGCGCCACTGAGGGCAACGCCCACGGTGCCTTCGGTATACAGGCGACGATCGCAAAATAAGCCGCTCCCCTCCACCAGCATGCCCCCGCCACTGGCTAACCCCCCCAACTTCACCGACTGGGGATAAGCAAAGTCCAACCCTTGCAGTAAATCAGTCACCCGCGCCGAACCGGGATCAGCCAGGAGAATGAATTGGGGGCGATCGGCAGGGTCGATCCCCGTTAAATCCACCCAGGTGTTGGGTGGACTGTCGAGGTCGGGCAGTGCCGCCGCTTCGATATGGAAGGTGTTAATTTTGACCCCCGGCAGATGGGCCAGGGTGAGGGCGAGGGCCGGGGCGGACTCAATCTCTTGGGTTTTGCCCGTCGTGGCCCGACCAATAATGCCCCCCCCCGCACAGCCGATCAGGGCGGGGAGGTCCAGGTAGTCGTGTAACAGGGGGAGGACCCGTGGGAATTCGCTGGTGAAGGCAGCGGAAATGAAGAGGATGCCTAAATCAGGGCTAGCGCCTGCCAGATCCTGCTTGGCCCGCGTCACCACGTCCGCGATCGCCGCCTCCAGGGAGGGGCGCGTGGATAGGGCACTGGACCAACGCATAGGGGTCGAAGCAGAGGCAACCATAGATCTTCCCTAATAAATTCCGAATCAATAGCGTTAGAAAGGGCGTTTGCAACCAGGGAGAGGAGCCATTATGCATCCCGATCGCGGGGATACACACTTCTAGGATAGAGGACAGCTTCGGCTTCAGGACGACTTAATAACGCTTTTTGACACTCTCGGATCTCAGGGTACCCCCGGCGATCGGTGGCGATCGGTCAATTCAGTTGGGGAGTTTGCGGGGGGATGTCCTCAGCGAGGGGAGAACGTTACGGTTTTTTCTTCGGAGTGTTGGCTCCGGCAGGCGGGGTTGCGGGTGCTGAACGATTCGGCTGACTCGTTTCGCTAGACTGCCACCAGGCCGCAATCAGGCCACTACATACGCCCCCCAACAAGCTCAGGACTAAACTCAGGCGCAGGGGTAATCGCAGTAACAACCAATAGGCAATGAGCAGGGCTAACCAGACTTTCCAGCCCAGGTTGATGCCTACGGTAATTGCTGAGGATTCTTTACCTTCGTTTTTGGCCATTGGTTAGGATGCTGTCCAGCTTAATGGAGGTAGGTTGGGTCACACGTAGGGCAACCCAACCAAGTTAGCGTGTTAGGTCTTGCAGGCTCGACACCACCCTACAACCCGTTGTTTTCAGCATCATAGTCTAGATAATCGGTCTAAATAATACCGCGTTTCCCAAGTCTCTGAAGGACAGAAGTACCTGATGAACAATTGGCTCAAGCCAATTGTCTGCCCCTCACTGAGGCGACACAGGCTGTAGTCTATGGTCCCCTCCCCAGCCCCTTTACGGCGTGGCTGGACGGATGTTGAACTCTTGGAAGGCGGGAGTTTCGGGGGTGATCGTGAAGGTGTTAGGTTGGGCCGGGTTGCCATTAACCAGGAGGTCATAGGTGCCTTGGCTTAGGTTCTCCAGGAAGAATACCCCGGCTCCATTGGTCACCGACAGTCTCCTTAACCCACCGCCGCTGGGAACCGCTTCGACCCTAGCGCCGCCGATCGCCGCCCCTGCACTATCCGTCAAAACGCCGGACACGCTATAGGACAGGATGAGTGGAATTTGAACAGGCGTATAGCTACCGGGAACTACTTTGACCGCATAGGCGGTTTCCACGGGCTTCCAATCTAGGGGGTAGCCTGCTGGATCAAGATCGAGGCGATAGGTGTCGGGTGAGAGGCGCACATAGACGCCATTGCGGCGGGTTTCCGGACGGAAGGTATTCACAGGTTTGTTGTTCAACACAATGAGTAATTCAGGATTATCTAGATACAGTTTCTCGCCCGGATCGCGATCGCCATTACTATTCTCATCTAAGAAGGGTTGAATTAAGAGACCCCCTAGATTACGCAAATCGGTAAAGCGGGTATCATCCGGGTGAATCCCCTGTTGGAAGTTTAAAATCGGCGCAACTTCAATCCGAAAACTATCCTCGTTGGAGGTGGGTGAAATCTGTTGATATCTGGCGCGTAGGGCCAGCCCCGGTACAATGCCGGTTGAAGCTGAGGCAATTAACCCATCCCCCTGGGAACCGGTCCCATACTCTACGCCCACATCCCACAGATAACGCCCATCAGTCAGTTGTTTTGGGGAGCGGTAGCGCCAGCCGATCGTGGCCAGGTAATTATGATCGTCAGAATTATCGTTGGTGGCATAATCAACGGCTAGGGAATGCCCAATATCTAAGTTAACGCGGCTGGGATTGGCATTCGATAAGTTATAACTGAGGCGTGAACTGGAGGCAGTCGGATTGCCATAGGTGCCCAGCTTAAATCGTTGGAAACGGGTATCCCAATTCCAACGCCATTGGTTGTCGGTATTAGCAGTTAATCGGGCCAGGGTAAAAAAGTCAGGGCTATTGAGGGAGAATTGAACACCTGCGTTCACGAGATCCGTGCGGCTATCGGCATCAGCTACCAGACTGAGGTTGGGGCGTACTTGCCAATTCAGATTAAAGCGTTCGGAAAAGTAATCACTACTGAAATTTAAACTTAATCCTGAAAAGGGTTGAAGGGAAATGCTGCTATTGATATTAACATCATCGTGATCTTCGTTAGAAAGGGCGGAAACCGAGACCTGTAGTGGAAAATTATTAGGTTGATAAAAGAGTTCTCCTAAAACCCTGGGTGTTTCCTGATAGACGGTCCCTAACCCCACTGTTAAGGATTCAGAAACCCCGTAACGATAGGCAATACCGCCCTGAAATTCGGTGAATTCTCCCAAGAAATCATCCGGTTGGGTCAGGCTCCGATTGGCCCCAGCGGAGACAATCAGGGCCGAGGCACGATGGGGTAATTGACCCACTACCGAAAGAAATCGGGCTTCTTTCTCCTGGGGGGTGGCGGTGAGCCGACCCTCTGGGTATAACAGGACGCGATAGTGATTACTCCCTCCCCGTCCGGTGGGAATGTTATCAAAGCGATAAATCCCGGAGGCATCAACGATCGTTTCTGCAATCACATTACCTCGGAATCCCTGAATCAATTGCACGAGGGTACCGGGGGCGGCTTCCCCCCCGATCGTGCGGTCGATCACATTTGCCTGCAACCGTTGACTGGGACTAAACCCACCTCCTGAGGTAAGCGCGGGTGGTGGGGTAAAGCCCCAGCGTTGAATTGTGGTCACACCCCAGTATTGTTTTTGCTCAGAATTAACCCAAAAGCGGGGTTGGGTGGCCACAATATAGTCGGTTGTGGCTGAAGGACGAAAGTACTGGAACTCACTGAGTTTCCAAGTGGCGGTGCTATCTAATTCATTTTGCTGGGTGCGCACAAACCAACTCCCGCCGAGCAGGGTCCCCACAGCCCGCAAATTGCCCCGATAATCGGTGGAATCAGGCGGAAAATCCGACTCCCATCGCGTACCACTGATAGCCACCTCTTGACTGACGGTGCCAAGGGCAAAGGGGGCGGCGGTGACTTCTGGGAGACCCTCCAACTCAATGAGCTGGTCGCCAGGACGAGGCCCCCCTCGCCCCCCCATCCCTAACCAGGGTGGGTTGAAGACGATCGCATATTCATTCACATCAAATTCGCTGGGCACCCCGAAGCGATCTTGAATCTCCTGGATCGACATAACCTGACCCAGTTCCGGATCGATCGCCAGTTCATTAGGATTGAGGCGCACGACCAAACCGGGCGATCGGAGTTCTAATTGCCCATCTTCTGAGGGGGTTACCCGCAACTGTAATGCGGTAACCACAACGTCAAATGGCAACAACCATTGCCCAAAATCCACCACTTCATTTTTGACTTCTACCCCCCGCACAAAGGTGCTGGGAACCCGATTACGGGCACCTAAGTTGACACCTACGGGAAACGTGCTAAACTGCTCACGCGACGGCGGTTTAATAGACGGCGTGACTAGCGTTTCAGCCACCCTATCTGCCGTTAGCGATGGTAGTTCAACCGCCGTTGGCACAAGCGGGTGCGCCGGGGATACAGGATTCCCCAATAGGGTTGGTTGGGCGGTTGCTTCCATTGCCAACCCAAACGGATAACCCATGCACAGGGCCAGGAAGCAGCTCCATCTTCTCACAACGATCTCTCCTCACATCAAATCATCAAATGGACCTTGCTAGTTAGCAAAATTCGGTGTTTGTGCTGCTTGAGGGTATTTAGTTTTACTTGGAACCTGTTAATAGATTAATGTTAGTAGATTAACCTGATGTGTCTGAACCCCAAAGGATCTGGCTAGTACAGCAAACATAAACTTTAGCCCTGTTCGTAGTAACGACTTTAGTCGTTGCAGGCTAGAGCCAGTACTACAGACCTTACATCATTCATGGCGAGTTGCACTAGACCACGATCGCTCAAGGTCAGCGTGTTGTTGCTCTCAATCACTCAGAATTACCTTCATGTTAACTGCCCTTCTGAAAAATAACCAGACAATTGGGTTAGGGTGAGCTATAGCTAGGAATCGTCACCGTCAGATTAAAGGGTAGCCGTTGGGGCCGATCGGCTGCCTCCCAAGAGACTTCCCCCACCAGTTGGTAATCCCCAGCAGGTAAGGACGTAGTATCAGGGTTCGCCGGCCTCAGTTGCAGGTGACGTTGGCTCTGGGCAACGACGGTGGAGGTAGGTAGGCTGCCGCTCATGATAGGAGCTTCTCCCCGTTTAAGCTGCCAGTCTACTCTAACGTGTTCCGATGCAGAGCCTGCATTTTCTAGCAAGAGTTGGAACCTCTGCTGGTTTGAATTCCAACTAGCCCCAACAACACTTAAGTTGCTAGTAATATTCCCTTGCCGCACATAAAACGCAGAGCCAATCCGGGCATTGATTTTAATGACAGGAGCATCACTATTCCCATTGCTATCGCCAGGAACTTCCTGAGAATCGAGTAGTCTCTCCGTGAAGATCATAGCCCGATACTCACCATCCGGCAGATTGGGTGGGAACCGGGAGATCAGTCGAATCCGACGAGTTGCGCCTGGCGGTATAACCAACTCTGTTGGTGAAAACTGAAGATAGGGGATAAGATCACTACCCCCTTGTCCTGGCTCCAAAAATTGAACTCCTGTATCTGTGTAGGTAAAAGGTTCAGCGTAAACCCTGGCCCGAAGAACTGTATCACCAATGTTAGTAACACTGATAACTCCTTGGGCCTGACTGCGTTTTGCCTGGGTTTCGATGAACACGGGTGAAACAGTCATCTGGGCCGACGCGATCTTAGGCCAAAAGCTAATACCCGATAGTAACACCCCCACAGCCAAGGAAAACAGTTGGTGCTTAATCAGCATTATCCCCTCAAACTTCAACTCACAACACGTACCTGCCATTGCACAGGCAGATATGCCCTACCTCTAGGGTAAGGATATTAAACCTTAACAAACGAGTTGCTGTGAGAAGATTTTGAAGATTTTGTGGAATCGTACAATTTAGGAACGATTCCACAAGGCAAAAAGCTCGAGTTGCTCCAACAGGAGTATTCTGGACTCTACTTTTTGCCTCAATACAACCATTGCCTCAATACAACCAATCGCCTTTCTCTCTAGCTGGTTAAATGCTAGTTAGTTAAATGGCGTCACAGTGAAGCGAACCTCATAGGTATAGTTACCCGGTGGGAAGTAATTAAGACCAGGTGCAGAAACGTTACTGCGATCAACAGACATACTGGCGGTCAGAGCATTCTCACCTGCAAGAATATCACCAGGATCACTGGGACCATCACTACTCCAATTCGCTGAATTGTCTGTTACATTTGCTGCATTCTCAATTGTTGCACTCTTGGCAGTGCCTGTTGCATCCCCAGTATCTCCACTAGGCCAAGATGTACGTTCAACAGCAGTGATCTGATAGCTACCGCCTACGGTACAGGTGATAGTAATTAGACCGTTGCTCCCATCAATACGGTTGCCAGCCGTATTGGCCGTTAATGCCCCTGGAGTAGGAGTGTTTTGTGTGCAGTTAGCCTCCACGTTACCGCTAAACGGTATCGCAAAGGGTTGTTGCGAGGTGGCCATTGGACTAAAAACAAGTCCCCCAAAGGCAACTAAGGCCGAAATACCAAGAATCCGATGCAGCATACCAGCTCTCCTTCAACACTGTTTCAACGTTGTTGAGCAGATAGAATCACAGCAACCTGAGAAAACTAGGATAAAGAACCCTTGCCAGAATCTTCAAACCCTGTTACCCTTTACCGAGCTAGAATCGAATGCTTGGCAATCGGTGGCTAATCAGTTCTAGTGGATCTAAGTTGAGGGTTTTCAAGCTTAAGTCTAGCACGAACCTGACGGCATAGAAATCTATCTCAGGAAGTAGATCAAAAATCCAACGTCGGATAGCTGCCTCGGCGCTCTTGAACGGGCGATCGCCGCCCTCGCTATCTTAATGGTAGACAGGATACCTGCCTCACCCGTGTTTTTCGATCTACTAGGGATGGGTTTCGCGCTTTCATGTCCCTAGACCAAGCCGAAGTAGGCTTAACGGATTGGAGACTGTATTCTAATAAGCTACTCATTCGGGATCTAGCCTAACATGGGTCAAAACGACTTGTCACCTATTTACAATTCTTCAATCTGATAACTTCTGGATAGCGATGGCCACTGACCCTATCACAACAGTCCTTATCGCAGAATCATCAGTGTTTGGGACGATAACCGGAGGCATCGTCTTTATACATTATCCAAATATATTGTTCGGTTTTTCAGCCCTAACGATCGCTTTTGTCGCTGTTTAGGGAATAGTAAAAAGATTAATCTGATAAAGGTAAGACCCGGCATGAAAGAGGGTGGGGCGCTCGATCGCCATCTCGACCACTAATTCGCTGGTACCTTGGGGCAGCCGGAACTGTGGGTCTGGATCATCACTGGCTACCACTCCCCCGTTAAATTTCACGGTGGCACGTTTGCGGGTATCGGCGGCTTCGGGTGAAGCCCCTGATACCAATGAGGGTGGCTCGATCCGGAACTGGAGGGGAGTATCCGTGTGGATTTTGAGTGTGGCCGGTGTGACCGTGCGTAACATATTGCTCTGGCCTGAAACCACCTCCAGGACCCCAGGCGTCACCACTTCAAACTTAACCTCGGCCTGGGCCGCTAAGCTTCCGAGACTGGCCAGGCACCCCAGGGCCAAGAGAGCTGATCGAAACCATAGATACTGGCGCATAAGCATCACCCACAATCAGGGGAAGTGATCGGTTGCTAGTCGTTAAGGGCTGAAAAAGAGACTGACTAGAACGTCGCTGTCTACGGTAATCGATTCACGGGGGAATGTCTAAGCCTGAACCAGGAATCTGCGATCGCCCTCACCCCCGGCCCCTCTCCCAAGGGGGGAGAGGGGAGAAATCACTTCTGGTTCCCTTGCTCCCAGCTTGGCAGAAGGGATGAGGGGTTTCAGTGTCATCACACCCACCGACCTAGGGTGTGGGCTGCAACACGGTCACTGGTAACGCCGCATTGACCAACGTTAACAATGGCCCCATCTGTTCCTGACCGTTGGTTGCTAAATCACTGTGACAGAGGAACAGGCGTTCCCCCGTCCGACTTAGTAAATCCCGCAAAATTCGCTGGAGGCGCTGCTCATACAGAGCTAACTGATCCGCCGTCGTCCAGGTCTCCCCTGACCAGGCGCTCAGAAAGAGAGGTGCGGCATAGAGGGCATCCGAACCCGTCA
Source organism: uncultured bacterium (assembly GCA_964536415.1). Classification (GTDB taxonomy): domain Bacteria; phylum Cyanobacteriota; class Cyanobacteriia; order B231; family B231; genus Trichothermofontia. The sequence continues at coordinate 16,262 of CAZHXN010000016.1, read as the reverse complement.
GCCAGCGCGGCGACCCTGCATCTAACCAGAATTGCCAGCGGTGCGATCGCCGACTGGAACGATATTGAAACACATTTGCCAGGGTAACCGCCCCCTGAGCCAGCCCCCCCTGCCGCACGGGATAGGGATTGGCCGTCACTGCGCCACTGCGCAGAAGCTGGATAAAGTTACCCAACACTTGCACAGCATCGGGCAGCGGCAGGCGAGCAGCGGGCATCGGGGTAAGAAGCGCTGTATCGGCCTGGAGGCGGGCGGCCACCTCCCAGTAGTGTTGCGCCGTTTCCATCAATTCCCGCAGAGCAGCTACCTGGGCATAGGGTTGCTCCCGCCCCGGCCAAAGGAACGTCTGGATCGCGCGATCGAGCAGCACGATCGGGCTGGCCAGCAACCGTTGGGCCTGCTGAGCCTGTTGTTCCGTCACCCACGCGCGGATGGCTTCATACGCTGTCGTGGCCGCATACCCCAAGCGGTCCCAACGGGGGAATGCCTGCACAGGGCGTAAGCGAGGGGTTTCGGGATGGGGTTCAAAACAATGGTCGGTAATTAAACCGGCCCGCACCGGATCAATGTGGCAACCATTGCCCGCCCCCCGTCCCTGCCCCAGCACTACCAGCATCTCCGCCACCCCATCGCGATCGACCAGTCGCCCCAGACCTGGATACACCAGAGCCAATAGGGTGAGCAAGGTCCGAATCATTGGTAAACTCGCCAGGGGGCGCTGCTCCTTCAGCGATTCCACCGCAATCCCCTGTTTCGTCAGAATTTCGGTTAGGGTGTAGCGGGCGATCGCGTCCATCCCCGGCCCAATCACTGCAATCTCCTGGGGGGCCACGTCGCCTGCCTGCACCGCCTGGATAATGATTGCTGCCGTTTGACGCAGGAGCTGCGATCGCGCCACCGTTTGCAATGCCTGCACAGATTCCGGTAAAGACACCGCTGTGCTGGGGTCCGTTACCATCTGGAGGATCGGCGCTGCCCAAGCCTGTCCCAAACAGGGCACGACGGGTTGTGTCAATCGGACTTCCTCACACCGAGACCTCACCGCCGCAAACGCATCGGGATCAGCCCCCAGCCCCAGGCGCACCGCTCCCTCTGGATTAAAGGTAAACACCCCCACCGCCCCCTGTTCCTGCAAGACCTGGAATAACTGGGCAGCGATCGCCGGGTACTCATCCACATCATCCGCCAGCACCACCCGATACCGACGGCGCAAATGATCGCGATAGGCCGGTAGGGGCAACAGATACCGCCCATACAGTTCGCAGATCAGGCCATAGCTCAATAGTCCTCGTGCCAAGCACCAAGTGCGCCATGCCTGAAGCAGTTCCCCGACCTCAGACCAGGAAACCACCAGTTGATCTTCCCCCCCCGGTACCAACCCCCGACTCAGGCGGGTAGGAATTTCTTCGATCGGCGTGCCACTGAGGGCCGCAAGTTGCAACAGATCCAGCAAATAGCGGACTTGGCGGGCCTCGTTCGGGCTACCGGGCATCAGGTGAGTCGACAACAGCCGCGATCGCCAGAGACGGGTAGCGAGTTCCTGTTCATTTTCCGGACGCAAACGGATAGGAAACTGCGCCCGTAAGTGGAGCGTTTGGATCAGCAGGGGCCAGAAGAGGAAAACCTCATCCTGGAAAAACCCCACAGGCGTCGTCAGGCGAATGGGATATTGCCCCCCCGTCACGGCATCCAGGCGATCGCTCAGATCCAGGCGATTGTCCCGATTGGCAGCCAGCACCAGAACCTTGCCGGCCCGGTATTGGCGCTTAGCAGTTTCTGACCCCAGAATAGGCAGGGTTGTCGGTGCCCACGCCGATCGGGTTCCGGCAGGATGGGGATTGGCAGATGGCCAGTGAGGTTGACGCAGGGCCTCTGGCCAGTCCTGTTCCACCCAACGGCGCAGTTCCGTTAATAAGCCCGTTGTCTTGCCACTGCGCGTGGGGCCAGTTATCCAGAGAGAGGTCAGCGATCGGGCATCTGAGGTTTCCCCCTCGCCGACTCGCAGCCGGGGGCTGAGACCAGTTTCCGGGACGTTCTCCGGGACGTTCATAGTATCTAGCAATTCCCCAGGGCTCAAGTTCCGAAACCTAGTAATCGAGCTTTTCTATCTCCGAGCGAATGTCATTGAGATCAATATAGCGATCGGTGGCATTGCGCAACTCCCTGGCAATCATCCCCTCGGTGGAAACCACCGTAATATGTGTATTCTTCGATCGCAAGAGTTCGATCGCCCGTTCAAAATCACCATCCCCGCTAAAGAGGACTACGCGATCGTACTGTTCAACCGTATTGAACATATCGATGACAATTTCAATATCCAGATTCGCCTTTTGGGACAGGCGACCCGAAGTGTCATCGTAGTATTCCTTGAGAATTTTCGTGCGCACTGTATAGCCCAGACTAATCAGGGCATCGCGAAACCCCCGTTGATCCTGAGCATCTTTGATCCCTGTATACCAGAAGGCATTGACCAGTTCTATCCCCGCTATTTCATTTTTGAAATAGGTTAAAACCCGTTTTGGGTCGAAAAACCAACCATTTTTCTGCTGAGCGTAGAACATATTATTACCGTCCACGAAAATAGACAGACGGCTGAGCGAATTAGCCATAAAAAAACCTATGTTGTTTATTTTCTGAATAAGAGGATACTCTGAAAAAGCTTGTATAAAAGCCCAGAGCACAGCCGCTCATTAGGGAGCTAGCTCAATCCCGTGCCCTACTCAACTCAATGCCACTCAACTAGATACCACTGATAGATACCACTCAACGGGCTTTATTCAGTTGCAATGCACACTTGCCTGGCTAACAAAGTACATGTGTAGGCTGGCATGGAGATAGTGAGGCTCAACGTGCTCATCGATTGGGTTGTACAGCGTCGAATTTAACCTGTCCAAATTAAGTTTGACGGTGTACTAGCGCCTAAGAACGGCTTGATTGTGTAAGCGTTTTATGAGTTTAGGTCATAGAATAATCACGAAATCTATTGCGCAAGGGATGTGATGGAAGATGATCAGTTATAGCACAACTTGCCAGGGGCAGAATTTGCCGATCGCGCCATCGTCTCAGTCATCGATGCCATCACCCAACTATAGCCTATGCTTCTGGCCAGTGGGCCTAGACTTGGGGTTCCAGCCACCGCAGCAGTTGATCCGCTGGTAGCGCTCCTTCGATCCGGTTGACGACTTGCCCTTGCTTGAAGAGGACAAATGTGGGCAGTGCATGGACCTGGTATTGACTGGCCAATTGGGGATAGGTGTCCGTATTGATCTTGACGATCTTCAGTCTTTGTTGCATCTGCTTACTCACCTTTTCCAAAATCGGAGCCATTAGCTGACAAGGCCCACACCAGGGAGCATAAAAATCCACCAAGAGAGGCCCCTCCACTGTATCCAGGATTTCCTGAAAGTTGCTAAATTCCTTTTTGATTGCCATAGGGTTAGACCTACCTTGACACCGGGTGTCTACACTACATCGATCGTCGTTACGCCTACGCTTGATCCTAACCAGAATGGGGACACCTTGCACCCCTGATCTAAGCCTAGTTGCCTAGTTGACTGACCAATCTTTGCCCCTCATCCCTAAATCCCTTCGCCCACAAGGGGTGAAGGGACTTGAACCCACAACCCTAGATTGATAAGTGCCTCCCCCGGTCTGGGAGCGGGGTGGGGGTGAGGGTGGTTCGAGTTCTGTCAGTCAATCAGACCTAGTTGCCCAAGCCTGCTAGGGCGATCTTTCCAGTTGGTTTGGCCCGTCCCTGATCCCAAATCGCCGTAAGATAATTGAGCAGTTTTTGTGAAGGGAAGAGCGGCATGGCAGCGGCACAACGACTCCAGGGGCAGGTGGCGATCGTGACTGGGGCATCGCGCGGCATTGGTCGGGCGATCGCCCTAGCCCTAGCAACGGAAGGAGCCAAAGTAGCCGTCAACTATGCCAGTGCCGGTGGTGCAGCGGATCAGGTCGTGGCCGATATTGCGCACTTGGGCAGCGAGGCGATCGCGATCAAGGCAGATGTCTCCCAGGTGGAGGCCGTTGATGATCTGGTGAAAACGGTGATGGAGCAATGGGGCCGGATCGATATTCTGGTCAACAATGCCGGTATTACCCGCGATACCCTGCTGCTGCGCATGAAGCCAGAGGACTGGCAAAGTGTGATTGACCTCAATCTGACGGGGGTTTTCCTCTGCACCCGTGCCGTCAGTAAGATTATGCTGAAACAGAAATCAGGCCGGATTGTCAACGTGACCTCGGTGGTCGCTCGCATGGGGAATCCAGGGCAGGCCAACTACAGTGCGGCTAAGGCGGGGGTGATTGGCTTTACGAAGTCGGTGGCTAAGGAACTGGCTAGCCGGGGAATTACCGTGAATGCTGTGGCACCGGGCTTCATCGCCACCGATATGACCCGTGACCTCAAGGCAGACGAGATTTTGCAATTTATTCCCCTAGGACGCTATGGCGAACCGGAGGAGGTGGCGGGGTTGGTGCGTTTCCTGGCGGCTGATCCGGCGGCGGCCTACATGACGGGGCAGGTGATCAATATCGATGGGGGCATGGTCATGGCCTAGGGTTGGGTCTACCAGCTAGCCCTAGCCAGCTACCCATCGCCACCCATTGCCAACTATCGCCACCCATAAAGGTTGTGGATTCGGCATACTAGAGAGAAGGGTTGACCGATCGGGTGAGTAGGTAATCCCGCGATCGGTCGCCGGGGCTGCGAGGGGGTCCGTCGATCGCGGTGTGATGTTGGCAAGAATTCTAACAAGACAACTATGAAACGGCGTAGCAGATCAACCACTCCAGGCAATGCCCTACCCTTTAACTACACCTCCCTAGCCATTCTGGGGGGAGTTTTCGTGTTGGGCGTTGGGATTGGCATTGCCTTTAGCTCCACCGCGACCTTCAGCCCGGAAAATGTCGCTTCCAGGGAATTTATTGATCAAAGTGCCCCCAATCCGGAACTGTGTGCCCAATTTGGTGCCAGTGCCATGGCAATGGATGTGCGGATGTTTATCACGCTGAACCCCTTCAACGCCTATGTCACCCAACCCAAGTTACAACCGGCCTGTGTGTTGCGGAGTGCCAACTGGAGCATTCTGGAGCAGCGCAATTTAATTACAGCAGAGGAATCGCGGAATTGCCGCCAGCGGATGAATACCTTTGGCTTCGTGGGTGAGTTGGAGCGATCGCCCGAAATTGACTGTGTGTACCAGAATAAGGCAGCGGAAAATCTCTTCCTCAATCAGCCGGGAAGTGGGGGGATTGCGCCGCCCCCGCGTGAAACCAATCGCTTTTAATCTGGGGAGGCCTCGCGGGAGCGGTTAAGTGGGGTTGCTAGCAGTGCCCACCTGCACCTGATAGACCCGGAGGGGTTGCTCCCGCCCGCGCAGGTGTACGTTACCAATGCAAGTTGTAGGGAATTGGCCCTGGGTGTATTGATAGGTTGCCTCGCTAATCAAAATGCGACACAACCCCATCCCAAAAGTTTTATCGTAGCTTTCGAGGCGGGCGGCGACGTTGACGGTATCACCGAGGGTGGTGTAGTCCAACCGTTGGGCACTGCCGAGACTGCCTGTGACGACGGGTCCCGTGGCAATGCCAATGCGCATGGTAACCGTAGGGCGGCCCGATCGCTGCCACGCCTGGTTGAGCGATCGCAACCGTTCGGCCATGGCCAGGGCACAGGTCACGGCTTGCTTGGCATCGGCGGCGATCGCGGCGGCAGTGGTGCGCCGGATCGGGACCCCAAAGACTGCCATCACTGAATCGCCAATAAACTTATCGACGATACCATCGTGATCCAGCACGATTTGGGCCATCGCCTGCATATATTCATTCAGCCAGACCATGAGGTCTGCCGGGTCCATGTGCTCGGCGAGGGTACTGAACCCGCGCAGGTCTGAGAACAGGACAGTCGCAATCAGTTTGTGACCCACCAGTTGGCCGTTGCGTAAGAGTTGATAGCGAGACAGCCAGATCACCTCGGCAATTTTGGGAGTAACGTGGCGACCGAATAATTGCATCATCGTTTGGCGATCGGCCCGTTCTAAGCTGGCCACATACCCCGTCATCGCGACGGTGGCCCCCCCCAGGGCCAGGAGTGGTGGCACGGTGGGAATCCACCAACCGTGTAAAAACGCGACGTAGGCAGTGCTTGCCAAGCTGAGGGTACCAATCGCCAGTCCGACAAGGATGCGGTAACTGCTGGGGTAGGGCTGGGTGAGTTTCTGCGATCGGAGTTGCCAACCCAACAGCGCCCCCAGGCTGGCCCAGGTCACAATCCATAGCCATTCCCCCAGGGGATGCCAAACCCGCAGCAAGGGCCGCCCCTCCAGGGCGGCACTCAGCAGTTGACTGGCCATATTGGCATGAAGGACGACACCCGGCATCGGGTCCGGAAACTGGGATAGGGTACTGCTATAGGGAGTAAAGAAGAACTCCTTAATACTCTCGGCAGTAATGCCAATCAAGACGAGGCGATCGTGTGCCCAATTCTGGGGGACTTGACCCGTTAGAATATCCGCCATCGATACCTGCAGAAAGCGATCGGTCGTGCCACGAAAATTGATCAAAATCTGGTAGCCCCCGGCATCTGCCCGCACATAACTCCCCTGATTGGCTTGGAAGGGCGTGATCACGGCTTTCCCCAGTCGATAGCTCGGTGACGATTGAGGCCAGTGGTTGATCGCGATCGGGACAATCCCTTCTGGTTCTAGATAACGTAAGGCGAGGGCTGCCCCTAAGCCCTCTAGCAGTTCTCCCGCCGAGGTGGTGAGTGCCAATAGGCCCCGGCGGACCTTGCCATCTGCATCAATGACAACATCAGCAGCCGCTACCTGCTGTTGTGCTTTCAGGATAGGGGACGCATTGACGGCTGGTCCCGCTGCCGCCCCGACCCCTTTTTCGACACCGATCAGATTGGGGGTTGAGCGAAAGATCGCGACCAGATCCTGATGACCCGGTTCGACCGGTAGCTCGCGGTAGATATCCAGCCCGATCGCCCGTGGTTGTTGCTGCCGGATCTGCTCTAACACCGTTGCTAAGGTGGCGTCCGGGACTGGCCAGCCCACTTGCTGAATCGTCCCTTCATCGATCGCTACAATGACAATCCGAGAGTCAATCCCCTCCTGGGGACGGAGGCGAAACAATTGATCAAAGGCGGCCCATTCCAACATCTGCAACAATCCCAGGAACCGCAGCCCCCAGATCACACCGCTAACGGTTGGGATGACCAGCCAGAACCCTCGCCAGGCCGTGGGGTTGGCGGTGAATTTGCGGTGTAGATGGGCAAGTAGGCTGGCGTAGAACTTTTGCCACATGACCGCATTAGCGTGGGGATGGCTCCGGCAGTTGGCAACAGTCGAGCAGGGGTTGATCGGCGAGGCCATCGAGGGCCACCGATTGTAGGAGTTCGCGCCATTCCGTTTGGATAACCGGGCTTTGGGGCTGGGCTTGTCGCAAGGCAGCGAGGGAGGATACGGCATCAAACCAAATCCCTGCCGCCGCCAGGTCGTTGGCAAATTGCAAGGGGTCACCCGTGGCCTGCGGATGAACCGTTGACGGCACCGCTACCCGGGTGATGGGGTAACTGAGCGTGCGGACTGTTTTCAAATCTCGCTGATCACAAAAAATGGTTAAGGCCAAATCGTAGGGTTTACCGATCGCGAGGGCAGGCACGGAATCAGGTAACCGTAGCTGCACAATCCCAGCCGTTGACGGGAGGGTAAACGTTCCCTGATAGATCACCGCTATATCGAGCGTCAGACTCACATCGACGATATAGCCCCCCTGATCGGGCACGTGTAGGAGTAAAGTCGGTCGTTCTGCGATCGTCACTTCTGGGGTGGCTGCGGTACCGGGTAACGGTGGGGGGATCAGCAGCATGAGCAACCCCTCTGGCGGTAGGGCGGCAGTCCCCGCTTCCCCTGGGTTAACCGAACAAGGAGGGGCACTGGGTTCGCTAATACCGCGCTTAGCCCCACCTGCGGTTTGTCGGGGGCGACTATTCGTTTGGAAATGAGAACTCAGTAAAGTTGGCGCAGGAACTACCCCGCTGCTATCAGTTTGGGCTAAGGCAATGGGGACGTTAAGCCCTAAGGTGAGGCTCAGGATCAGAGGGAAAGCCGATCGTAACCCGGTGGAAGGTTTCATACGCAGTCATGCTCCTAGATGGGCTGAGGTCGATAACTGCTGGGTGTCGTGATGGGCATTGGCCGTGCGATAGCTGCGCGACGCCAGCGGCGAATCGCACCCTGGGTGATCCCATTGCCTAGCCAGCGGCTTAGCCTAGCTAGAGGCACCTTCACAACCTGATAATCGGTAAGATTTGGGCAAATTTTCTGGGTAGTGAGTCGATGTTAAGGTGGGCTATCCTGGCTGTGACAATGGCGACGGTCGCATTTTCTAACACTGACTCGTCCTGTTCCTAGTTTAGCAGTTGGGCGATCAGGACCTGGAAATTGATACAGAAGTCGATATAAAATTCGCGATCGCCCCCTAAATCCTTGCTGTCAAACCGAGTTAGACGCCCACCTAGTCCGAAAACTATCGATCCTTAGCTATAATAGGTAGCCATTGATATAAATCATCCCAGGCTTTAGCCGGAAATCGTTTGATGGCACTTATCCTACCTAAGGATAGAAGCCCAATTGTGGCAATCCCAGGGTTTCGTCCCAATCCATCATCAGGTTGAGGCATTGCACCGCCTGTCCCGCCTGTCCCTTGATCAGATTATCGATCGCCGACATAATAATGACGCGATCGGTCCGCTCATCCGTTTCAATTCCGATATAGCAAAGATTACTGCCACAGGCCCACTTGGTTTGGGGATAGGTCCCCCCCGGCAGCACCTTTACCCAGGGAGAGGTGCGATACACAGCGCGATAAATCGTGAGCAGATCCTCCCGCACTAGGCCCGGATCACGCAGGGTGGCATAGACGGTGGCCAGAATTCCCCGCACCATTGGCATCAGGTGGGGCGTGAACTGGACGGTCATGTCACTGCCGGTTAGGTCACGGCAAATTTGCTCAATCTCTGGGGTGTGGCGGTGACGAACGACCCCATAAGCCGCAACGGAACTATCGGCTTCTGCCAACAGTAAATGGGTTTTAGCCTGCCGTCCACCGCCAGAGGTGCCTGACTTAGCATCGATAATGACGCTCTCCGGTACCACCAAGCCCTGTTTGAGCAAGGGGGCCAGGGCAAGCAGGCTCGCCGTGGGATAGCAGCCCGGACAGCCGATGAGATTCGCGCCCCGGATGCGATCGCGATACAGTTCCGGCAGACCATAGACAGCCGTTTCCGCCACGGCGACATCGTCCCGATCGCCCCCGTACCAGGCCCGGTAGGTGTCGAGGTTATTAAACCGATAGTCTGCCGACAGATCCAAAACTTTACAGCCCTTAGCCAGCAGCGTGGGGGCCAACTGATAGGCAATGCCATTGGGGAGGGACAGGAAAACCGCCTGACACCGTTGGGCGATCACTGCCGCATCCACCGGCTCAATCACTAAATCTGTCGCTTGACTGAAGTGGGGATAGAGTTCCGCGAACGCCTTACCGGCACTGCCCTCACCCCCTAAATACACCACCTCTACCTGGGGATGGGCCAGCAGCAGCCGCATTAATTGGACACCCCCGTAGCCGGAAGCCCCGACAATCCCTACCGGCACACGTCCTGAGTCACCCATGACCATTGACCTTTGCAAACGACGCTACTGTAATCTAGCAAAGTAATTGGCTAGGGGCTATCTTCACCCAGTCACTGTTGCCAAATTGTCGTCGTGAAGGCCATTGCCCACAAGGCGCTAAAGGATTAGACCTAGGCACTGGGCCTGATCTCGCTAGAATTTAGGGAGAGCGCAGGTGACTGCGAGATCAATGCGTTTTAGCTGAACGTTTGGATAAGAGAGCATCTGTGGTAACGCAACTTCCCCTGGTTTCACCGGAATTTGACTCGATCGAGCAGGCCCTTCAGGATTTGAAAGCGGGCAAGGTGATTGTCGTTGTGGACGATGAGAGCCGCGAGAATGAGGGGGATCTGATCGGTGCGGCCCAATTTGCTACCCCAGATATGATCAATTTCATGGCTGTGGAAGCACGGGGGCTGATCTGTCTAGCCATGACTGGGGAACGGTTGGATGAGTTAGACATTCCCCTCATGGTGAGCAGCAACACGGATAGCAACCAGACAGCGTTTACGGTCAGCATTGATGCTGCGCCCCATCTGGGGGTTTCCACGGGGATTTCCGCCGAGGACCGTGCCCGCACGATCCAGGTTGCTATCAACCCCATGACCCGTCCCCACGACCTGCGGCGTCCAGGCCATATTTTCCCGCTGCGGAGCCGCGAGGGCGGGGTGCTAAAGCGAGCGGGACACACGGAAGCGGCGGTAGACCTGGCCCGCTTAGCGGGCCTGTATCCAGCTGGGGTGATCTGCGAGATCCAAAATCCCGATGGCTCAATGGCACGTCTGCCCCAGTTGATCGAGTATGCCAACTACCACCATTTGCGGTTGATTAGTATTGCTGACCTGATTAGCTATCGGCTGCAGCACGAGCGCTTCATCTGCCGGGAAACGGTGGCGAATCTGCCCACCCAGTTTGGCAACTTTCGCATCTACGCCTATCGGGATACCCTGAACCACGGAGAACACGTCGCGATCGTCAAGGGGGACCCCGCCACCTTCGCCGATCGCCCGATCATGGTGCGGATGCACTCGGAATGCTTGACGGGGGATGCCCTGGGGTCTTTGCGCTGCGACTGCCAGATGCAGTTACAGGCTGCGCTTAAGATGATCGACAGCGCGGGGCAGGGGGTGGTGGTCTACCTGCGTCAGGAGGGCCGAGGGATTGGGTTAATTAATAAGTTGAAAGCGTATGCGTTGCAAGACATGGGTCTGGATACGGTGGAAGCCAATGAGCGCCTAGGGTTTCCCGCCGATCTGCGCAACTATGGGGTCGGTGCTCAGATTCTGAATGATCTGGGGGTTAAACAGATCCGGCTCATTACCAATAATCCCCGTAAAATTGCGGGCCTCAAGGGCTATGGGTTGGAGGTGGTCGATCGCGTCCCATTGATTATCGAGGCCACGTCCTATAACGTCGGTTACCTGACGACCAAAGCCAAAAAATTGGGCCACCTCCTCCTGCAAACCCATTTGCTGCTCCTGGCTGTGCACTGGCGCGATGAACCTCTCCCGCTGAAGGTGCGCTACGAACGCCTGGAAAAGCTCCGGTATTTGATCCAACCCCATGATTTACTTCTCCAGGAGGAAACCCGATCGCTGGCGATCGCCCTGTTTGATCCTGGACGGGCCAACCCGGCTCCCCCCCTTATTGTCCATTTGGGCTTTGATCAGGAGAACGTCGCCACGCCAGATTGGTACCAACAAAGTGACCATCCTTATGCCCAGGCGATCGCGGCGGTACTGACCCAATTAACTACCTGGCCCCAGGTCCAAAAGCTAGAGTTTATGCTGGCGACGGGGGCTGACCCCATGACCAGTCTGGGGGTTCAGATCAATCGTCAAACCTTAACGCCCCAGCAACTACTCCCTGCATGGTGGCCCCAACTCGTCACACAAACGATCTATAGCGTGAGGCCCGATCCCGCCTGAGGAACCTTGGAGGGTTGATCTCGCAGGGGTGAGATCAGATAATGGCACTCGTTTGATGAATTTACGAGCGCTATCAGCGTCTCCGGTTTCATCGGAGCGTTGAGGAAGTATCCAAGCACCCGTTTGGGTGGGGTTTCCGCTTGAATTCCCCAAGTGCTTAGCTCACGACGATCGCCGTTCCCTCTCACGATTGGGTCGTTTTTATGAGCTTAATCACAGGAATTCAGCCGAATGAGCGTGTTTCCCTTCAGAGACGCGCATTCCGCGCACTAGAGACAACCCTGATGTAGTACTCAAGTCGTTACGCTGTTTAGAGGAGGTTTGATATGCAGGCAACTGCGGTACGTCCAAGGATCAGTTTTCGTATCGGTGATACGGGACCCATCTTCGCCCTGCAATCGCAGTCCCAGGAAACCCTGAAAACGGCTGATTTTATCGGCAAGCCCCTCCTATTCTTCCTGTACGATCGCCATGATGATCCCCACGCCGTGAGCATTCTTCACACGCTCCGGGATCATTATTCCGAATTGTCAAACCGTAAAATTACGGTTACCGCTATCAACAGCCACACGATCGCGGACAATGCCCAATTTGCTCAACAAGAGGCCATCCCCTTCACCTTGTTATCCCTAGAGCGGGACAAGATGCTGCACTATTTTGGCATTGGTCCAGGCGGGATTGCGAGCAAGGCTGTGTTGTTCCGGCCCAGTTATCGGGTACTCAAGGTTTATGACCCGATCGTCCCTGATCAGTTTGTCCCCCAAGTGCTCGCAGATATCCAAACCCATATTCGTTTTGAACCGCCCCGCTATATTCCCATGCAAGCGCCGGTGTTAATCATTCCAGATGTGTTCGATCGCGACTTTTGCCGCCATCTGATCCACGTTTGGCACACCCAAGGCCACGAGGATTCTGGGTCAATGGTGCAACGCGACGGTAAGACGATTGGTGTTTATAATTACGATCGTAAAATCCGTAAAGATCACTTTATTAAAGATCGCAACCTGATTGCTCAACTCAAAACTCTCATTTCTGACCGCGTTTCTCCCGAAATCCACAAGGCATTTCAATACGAAGTAACCCGGTTTGAAGATTTTCGGATTATTTGCTACGAGTCAGAGCGGGGGGGGTATTTCCGGCCCCATCGAGACAACACGACGGATGCAACGGCCCATCGGCGGTGGGCGATGTCGATTAACCTCAATACGGAAGAGTACGAGGGGGGCTATCTGCGTTTCCCGGAATATGCCCCCCACCTGTATCGCCCGGAAACGGGATGTGCGGTCATTTTCTCCTGCTCAATCTTGCACGAAGTTACGGATATCGAACAAGGGAATCGCTTTGCATTGACTTCGTTCTTGTACGGCGAAGCGGAAGCTCGTATCCGGGAAGAATATAACCGGCAACATGGGGGTGACTATCGCGCCTAGAGGGCACCCTACGGGCGATGATGGGCGGGTTGCGTAGCGGCAATCGGTTATCGGGCAAGATCTAAACACAACCTATCCCTACCGAATACCTGGGTGATGGACGGGTTCACAACAGCGACTGGTTGTCAGGAGAGATCTAGACACAATCCGCCCCCACCAGACGCTTGGGGCCAATCCTGGACTAATAGTAACTTAGAGCACTGCCTGATCGACGAAAATTTGCTAATGGATCAATCTAACGTATTACAGGTATTAAGAATCCCTGGCCTTTCAGCGAGTTTTCAAAGTATCTGTGATAGGTTCTTAAGAACATTGTTGTCGATCGCACCCAATCCTAATCACTGTGGCACTTGATACCTACGAACCGGGGGACTTCTACGATGAACTCTTTGAGGCCAAGGGCAAACCGCGCCCCGAAGCCCAGTTGTTGGTGCAACGTCTGAGTTCTCTCTCTCTAGAGGAGATCAAGCAGCGGCAACAAGCGGCCCAGAATGCCCTATTTAGCCTGGGAGCAACCTTTAATGTCTATAGCGACAACCAGGGAACGGAGCGTATTCTGCCGTTTGATATTATTCCTCGGATTGTGGCTGCGCCGGAATGGGATTACCTGGAGCGGGGCTTGAAGCAGCGCATTGAGGCTCTCAATTTATTCATTGATGATGTCTATCACGACCAAAAAATTATTCAAGATGGGGTGATCTCCAGGGAGATCATTGAATCTTCTCAAGGTTTTCTCAAGCCGTGTATCGGACTGAAGCCGCCGGGGAAGATCTGGTGCCATCTTACGGGGACGGATTTGACTCGCGACCGGGACGGCCCGTGGTATGTCCTAGAGGACAATTTACGGTGTCCCTCTGGAGTTTCCTATGTGCTGGAAAATCGCCGCATTATGAAGGGCACCTTCCCACAGGTCTTCCAGACCCTCGCGATCAAACCCGTTGAGGACTACTCCAGCCATCTACTTGAAACCCTGCTAAATTTAGCCCCACCCCATCTGGATGATCCAACGGTCGTGGTCCTAACACCAGGGATCTACAATTCGGCCTATTTTGAACATTCTTTCCTCGCCCAGCAAATGGGGGTAGAGTTGGTCGAAGGGCGTGATCTGGTGGTGGAGGATGGCTATCTGCAAATGCGGACGACGAAGGGCTTGCAGCGGGTAGATGTGATCTACCGTCGGATTGATGATGATTTTATTGATCCGCTGGTTTTCCGGCCCGATTCCCTCTTGGGGATTCCCGGCATTATGGAGGTGTATCGCTCTGGCCGCTTGGCGATCGCGAATGCGCTAGGAACCGGGGTGGCCGATGACAAGGTGATCTACGCCTACGTGCCCCAGATGATTCGCTACTACCTGGACGAAGACGCGATCTTACAGAATGTTCCCACCTATCTGTGCTGGGAGGAGCAGCAGCGAGCCTATGTGCTGGAGCACCTGGATCAACTGGTGGTTAAGGCTGCCAATGAATCCGGTGGCTATGGGATGTTAATGGGTGCCCAGGCGACCCCAGCACAACGGGAAGAATTTGCCCAGCGGATTCTGGCCAATCCCAGGGGATATATTGCCCAACCGACCCTTTGTTTATCGCGGGTACCCACCTTATTGGGTGGGGATTTTGAAGGCTGTCATGTGGATTTGCGGCCCTATATTCTCTATGGTAAGCAGATTTATGTGAATCCCGGCGGACTAACCCGCGTGGCACTGCGTCGGGGATCGCTGGTGGTGAATTCTTCCCAAGGGGGGGGCAGTAAGGATACCTGGGTTGTGGCGTCTTGAGGGTTTATTGTAAGGTAGTGGCATCGATAAACTTCTTATTAATCAGTAGGGTGACAGCGGTTCCCGCTCCAGTGAAGTACGATTATGTCTTACATAGCAGGGGTTCTAGCCGTCATCTTGTCCCTCAGTCCAATCAGAACCGCTGTATCTCTAGCGATTGACATTTTAGATCGTCCCTTTTCCAATAAAGCACTATGGAGAGTTTGTACAGATGGTACAGGCAAATAAGATTCGTGTTTTATTAAAAATTCCGAATTTAAGTGGTGGCGGTGCTGAAAAGATAACGATACAAATTTGTCGGGCATTTAAATGAAAACAGCAATTTGAGATTAAAATCTTAGCTCAAGAAAAATTGGAAGCTGGCTTGAAGATATCGATGATCTGAATATTTCCTTTATTAATAATTGACCCTATCGTCGTCTTGATCTCCTACGATCTTTGTTTGTTACTATTCAAGAGGCTTCGCGATCAGATATCGTTGTGGGAGCCAATGAAGGTCGAGCAACCTTTATTGGACTGCTTGCGGCTAAAATTGTGCGTAAGCCTTTCATCGCCTGGGTTCACAATAACTGGACTTATTTTAAGGATGTAAATACCTGGCGAGGTGTATTAGCCTTAAAAATTGCGTGTATCTTATCTGACAAGGTTGTCATCTGCTCTGAAGGTGCGGCTGGAAGTATCATGGAGTTGGTCGGCAGGATATCTAATCTTAGAATGATATACAACGGTATCCCAACCGACAGCATCCGCAAGTTAGCAGATGAGCCTCTACCCGATCCCCTTGGAAAAATTTATGACCGACCGACGGTGGTGACTGTCGGTCGGTTAGACTATCAAAAGGGACATGAGTATTTGATTTCGGCCCATGCGCAACTTTTGCGCGAAAGGATACCTCATAACTTGGTAATTGTGGGACAAGGTGGGTTGCTACCTGAACTACAGCAACAGGCTGCGAGTTTGGGTGTCACTGATTCTGTTCACTTTGTCGGTTTTCACACTAACCCTTATCCCTTTATGAAGAGAGCTACGGTTTTTGCCCTACCCTCTCGATTTGAAGGTTTCGGACTAGCCCTTGCTGAGGCTATGGCCTGTGGTACGCCTGTTGTCTCATTCAATTGCCCCTCTGGGCCTGAAGAAATATTGGATGGTGGTAAGTACGGTCTCTTGGCAAAGCCAGAAAGTCCCGAATCTCTGGCAGAGGAAATTAAACAATTGTTGTGTAATCCAAAGTTACATGAGAAATTTGCTCAGTTAGCTCTGCAACGAAGTCAGGTGTTTGATGCAGTGAACTTCGCTAGGGATTGGGAAGTCTTATTCAAAGAAGTGCTAGGAATGCCGAGTCCAATGGAGACAACCCTTTCTTATTAGAGAATATCTGGTTAGAAGATGCAGCCTTTACCTAATTTACTCAGTACACCGTTAAGGCTTGGATCTCGATCCGACC